>NZ_JABXKF010000122.1 GCF_017115165.1 Nostoc sp. LPT
AATGCCCAATGCCCAATGCCCAATGCCCAATGCCCAATGCCCAATGCCCAATGCCAATACTTTATGAAACCCGAAATAGCCCTTGATTTATGGAAATTACTTTGGCAAGAATATAGCGCTAGGGTAAATCATGCCCGTACCTACCAGCAAATGATTACTGCTGCGGGTGGCACTGTCGCCAACGACCACATCGCCTTTCGGTCTTTGCGTTTATTAGTAGATACTCCACAAGGTCAACTTAACTTAGGAATTGACTACCTTGGACAAGTTGCAGAAGCTTTGGGTTATGTGGCGGCTGGAGAGTATACTTTTGCTCAAACTCATTTGTACGCTCGTCATTATCGTCATCCACAGCAAGAGGAATTTAACTTACCCAAGCTGTTTATCAGCGAGTTGATTGTCGATGAATTGCCTGCAAATATTGCTCAACTCATCTTTAAAACAGTATCTTCAATCCCAGACGAACTGACCTCACCCCTTACTCTTCTACAAAAAGACGGGAACCTTGAAACTATTGCCAAACAACTCCAGCAAGTCTTCACCCGCCCTTGGCTACCTCCCCAGCGTTCGATTATCGAAGAGGTGAATCAGGTTACTCAGTATGGGGCTTGGGTGTTGCTGCACGGTTATGCAGTCAACCATTTCACAGGCTACGTCAATGGACAGAACACTCCAGAATATCCAGACATTGAGACTACCGCCGATGGTTTGGCTAACCTGGGTGTACCAATGAAAGCAGAGATAGAGGGAAATATTGCTTGTGGTTTGCGGCAAACTGCAACTCAAGCAGTAACCGAGATGTTAACAGTGTTAGATGATAACAGTGGCGCAGAAATTCAGATCCCTTGGACTTACGCTTATTATGAAATTGCCCAGCGCTATCTAGTAGAAGTGGAATCTGGAAAGCAGATACTTTTCAATGCTTTTTTAGGGAATAATGCCCAGCAATTGTTTGAAATGACTCGTCTATCTAAGTAGCCCAGAGTTGTTACTAAAGGATTCAGCTTCAAAGTTCTGAGCTAGTAGTTTGCTGTTTTGAGCTTGAAGTTTGCTGTTTGGAACTCAAAGTTTGCTGTTTGGAACTCGAAGTTTGCTGTTTGGAACTCAAAGTTTGCTGTTTGGAACTCGAAGTTTGCTGTTTGGAACTCGAAGTTTGCTGTTCCAAGCAAATTACGCTTGAATAATAAAATTAGATGCCGTAAGATTTGGGGCACCAGTTAGAGTCGCAAATTGACCACCGCTGCCAAAACCAGCCGTGCTGCCATTTTGGTTGTAGAACAACTGCCCACTCATAGGATCGTAGACAATTTTCGCCGTGCTAGTCCCCGCTAAAGAAGTGATTTCAAAATCACTTGTGTTACTAAAACCTATTCCCGCAGCAGAAGTAATTGTATTAAAGGTAGTCTTATCCAGTACAACCTTGTCACCTTCTAGTGCGGGTGTATCAAATACACCGTTGAAGTCACTAATGGTATCTAGACCAACATCAGTGCCGTTAAAAGCAGCACTGGTGTTGTAAAGGAATATGTCATAACCCTCACCACCTGTGAGTACGTCATTACCAGTACCGCCAGCCAGGGTATCACAGCCATCACCACCGATGAGAGTATCATTACCAGTACCACCCCGCAGCAAATCATTGCCCCTCTTGGCGTCGATGATGTCATCACCTCCCTGACCATTAATCACATCGCTGGAGTTGTAAAAACTAGAGATGTTATTGTTAAGGTCATTGAGGAATGTAACCGTATTTTTGTTAAACAAGTTAGTTTGAGTGGAGTTGGCATCGAAGACATCAAAACTGTCAACGATGTTGGTCTGGTTATCAAACAGGATATTGCCGAGCGCTGGTTCGCTACCCGACGCAGGTAAATTATCCAGGTTTTCTAGTTGAAAGTTTTGCAGGATGACTTTGGTATTGCTTGTATCTTCAAAAGTGACTTCTAGATTGTTGGCATTTTGAGTTAATTGCAGATTCTTAGCAGTCAATCCACTACCTGTAAAGTTCAGCGTGTCTACTTGAGGAACCACAATTGTGACTGGGTTAACAATCACATCTGGCGATGGTTTTTTGCCTTTACCTACGCCATCAAAATCGGTGATGATGTCATTGCCATCGCCAGGGCGAATCACAAACTTATCTGGACCACCGTTGCCTGTTAGGGTATCGTTACCACCTTTGCCGTCGATGATATTGTTGCCAATTGTGCCGATGAGAGTGTCTGCACCGGGAGTTGCTGTGAGCTTAGGAGTGCCGCCGATATTCGTCCCGCCAAACAACACATAGCTTTGCCCAGAAGAGAGGCCGTTGGGGTCGGCACCGAATGCCCCGATAATCAGGTCGTCGATGCCGTCTGAGTTGACATCTCCGGCACTGCTGACAGAATAGCCTGATGCGTCATACGCATTGATGCCGTTGATAGCGAAGCCGTTAGCGCCGTTGAGATCCGAAAGGTTAAAAATTGAATTTGCCATCATTTCTCCAGTGTTAGTTTTTATGAGTATTTGTCGTTAGTCATTAGCAAAGATACTTATACTGCAAGGCGTAATTCGTAATTTGTAGTTTGTAATTACGATCGCGTAAATATTTTAGACATTTCAAAGGGATCGCTTATTCCCGCTAATCTGTACTAAGAAGCTGAGTACCTAGCTGCTCAGTCAGAATTTTTCACAAAAATCTTAATACAATTCGCTCCCCTAGCTTCTCTCCCACTGCCATTAGATTGGTAATCTCTTATTGCGTTGTAGATTGGGCGATGTCTACGATGGGCTACGCCTACGCACCTGCTCTCTTTTAAAATTGATTTCTTCTAAAATTGATTTGCATATCTATTAATATTTCTTTGCTTACCCTCTGTGATACCTTTCTACTGCCACATCTGAGCGAAAGCGATAATTGAATAATTTGTCAGCTTGTAATTTGTAATTAGGAAATTTAATCGCGAATTACAAGCAGTCTTTTGGTATCAGCTAGTAACCTATTTGATTTTGTAAGCAAAAATTACTTTAATAACCGTTAAATCACTTAAATACTCTTATAAATATCTAAGCATTGTCAAGAGGCTGGGTATGATTCTGATAAAGTTAGAGTGAATTTTAGGAAGTGCTATATTAAGTTTTTGTGTCAGCGATAGTGTGTTTTTACGTCTAAGCAAGCTAGGTACAGCCTCTTGTTGAGAAGCGTTAGTGAATCTTCTCTGCAACCCGCTCTCGCGTTCGAGCGTCACAGTCTGTCGTAGACATTGCACTTTTTTTTACAGATTGGGTTGAGAAATCAAACCCCACATTTGCGCGTTTGTTGACTAACACTGTGGTTTAATACAACTTAAATCACAGTGTTAGTAACTAAAATGGTGATTTTGTAACGAAAATAACAGTTATACTAACCAAAATGGTTTTTTTCTCACAAAATTTATAATGTTTGTCACAAAAATAATGAATTTAGTAACCAAAATGGTTTTTTGTAACGAAAATTCTGATGTTTGTAACAAAAAAAATGGGTTTTTATAACGAAAATTGCGACTTGAGTTAGTAAAGTCGCAATGTTTATAACTAAAACCAGGACTGATGTTCAGAGAGTGTCGCGTTTTGCTAGATATTGGTACATCTGCCAACGTGCATCTACTTCAGCTTGAGCTTGTTCTAATAAATGCTTGGCAACGTCGGGTTTGCTCTTAGTAAGCATCTTGAAGCGATTTTCTTGATACATGGAATCTTCTACAGATTGCTTCGGCGATCGCATATCTAATTGCAAAGGATTTTTACCCTGGTTAAGCAACTCTGGATTATGCCGATACAGCAACCAACGACCTGATTCTACCAGAGTTTTCTGATGATTCATCCCGGTGGTCATGTTAATGCCGTGGGCGATGCAATGGCTATAAGCAATAATTAGTGATGGGCCATCGTAAGCTTCTGCTTCCAAAAATGCTTTCAGGGTATGTTCATCTCTAGCACCAAGGGCTACACTCGCTACGTAGACATTTCCGTAGGTCATGGCAATCATCCCTAAGTCTTTCTTTGGTGCTGGCTTACCACTAGCGGCATATTTAGCAACTGCGGCTCGTGGCGTGGCTTTAGAAGATTGACCGCCTGTATTAGAATACACTTCTGTATCCATCACCAAAATGTTGACATTTCGACCACTAGCAATTACATGATCGATACCGCCAAAGTCAATATCGTAAGCCCAACCGTCACCGCCAACAATCCAGACGCTTTTTCTCACTAAGTAATTTGCAAGAGATTTGAGATTTTGGATTTTGGATTTGAAATTGGGGTCGAAAGTTACAATTTCATCTAACCTTTGCTGCAACAGTTCTATCCTTTCGCGCTGTTCCCAAATGTCAGCCTCAGATTTTTGTTCAGCTTTCAGGATGGAGTAGACAAGGTTTTCATCTATTTCACTCCCCAATTCTTGCAACAATTCTGCCGCAAACTCAGCTTGTTTGTCGAGGGAAAGGCGGAAGCCATAACCGAATTCGGCGTTATCTTCAAATAGATTATTAGACCATGCGGGGCCGCGTCCTTCGGCGTTGGTTGTCCAAGGAGTTGTGGGGAGGTTCCCACCATAAATTGAGGAACAACCCGTAGCATTGGCGATGACGGCGCGATCGCCAAACAATTGTGTTAATAATTTCAAATAAGGTGTTTCACCACAACCTGCACAAGCACCAGAGAATTCAAATAATGGTTCTTGCAGTTGTTGTTGGCGAATCTGATTTAATTTTAGCGATCGCCTGTCAGGATTAGGTAAACTCAAAAAGAAATCCCAGTTTTTCCGCTCTTGTTCCTGCAATGGCAACTGCTGTGCCATGTTAATCGCTTTCAGCGATGGCTCAGATTTATTTTTAGCAGGGCAAATATTTACACAAATCGTGCATCCCGTGCAGTCTTCTGGGGCAACTTGAATGGTAAATTTTTGATTGGCAAAGTCTTTATCTTTTGCACTAGTTGACTTGAAGGTTGCTGGTGCATTAACTAACTCATCGGCTTGATAAGCCTTAGCACGGATGGCGCTATGGGGACAAACCATGACACACTTACCACATTGTATGCATACATCCGGCTCCCACACAGGTATCTCTTCGGCAACGTTACGTTTTTCCCACTTGGCAGTGCCTACGGGAAAGGTGCCATCAACAGGTAGTGTGCTAACAGGTAAATCATCACCTTCCCAAATCATGATTTTACCCAAAACTTCTCGCACAAATTCGGGAGCGGAGTTAAGTGGAGAGTGGGTAGTAGAGAGTGGAAAGTGGGGATTTTGGATTGTCTGTGGGATATCTACTTTATGTAAGTTGTCTAAGGTGTTGTCTACAGCTTGCAAGTTCATGCGGACAACTTCTGCGCCTTTTTTACCGTAAGTCTTATCAATCGCTTGTTTGATTTTAGCGATCGCTTCTTGCTGCGGCAAGACACCCGCCAAGGCAAAGAAGCATACTTGCATAATCGTGTTAATTCTGCCACCCATGCCACTTTCACGAGCAACTTCGCTAGCATTGATCACATATAACTTCAAATGCTTGTCGATAATTTGTTGCTGTACCTTCAGCGGCAGATATTCCCAAACGGTATCTGCATCATAAGGACTGTTAAGCAGCAAAGTCGCCCCAGGAATAGCAGCCTTCAAAATATCTATGCGTTCTAGAAATCCCCAGTGATGACAACCAATAAAGTTGGCTTGGTCAATTAGGTAGGTGGAGCGAATTGGCTCTTTACCGAAGCGGAGGTGAGAAACGGTCATTGAGCCAGATTTCTTTGAGTCAAAGACAAAGTAGCCTTGGGCGTAATTGTCGGTTTCTTCACCAATAATCTTGATAGAGTTTTTGTTAGCGCCAACTGTACCATCAGCACCTAACCCATAAAACATTGCCCGAACAACATTATCCGATTCTGTAGAGAAATTAGGGTCAAAGCTCAAAGAAGTATGACTAACGTCGTCATTAATCCCAATCGTAAAGTGATTTTTTGGTTTAGCTTGAGCAAGGTTGTCAAAAATGCCCTTCACCATCGCCGGAGTAAATTCTTTAGAAGAAAGACCGTAACGCCCACCGATAATTTTAGGCAGAGGAGAATCTAATCCTAATTTCTCCCCTGCTCCTCTGCTCCCCTGCTCCCTTGCTCCCCACCCCTCATACAAAGCTGTAACTACATCAAGGTAGAGAGGCTCACCAGCGCTACCTGCTTCTTTGATGCGGTCGAGAACAGCTATCGCTTTTACACTAGTTGGTAATACTGCAACAAACCTTTGGACATCAAAGGGGCGGTAAAGTCGCACTTTGACTACACCAAGTTTTTCACCACGGGCGTTAAGGTAATCTACTGTTTCATGGACAGTTTCACAACCTGAACCCATAAGAACGATAACGCGATCGGCATCGTTAGCACCGTAATATTCATAGATTTTATAATGCCTTCCCGTGCGTTCTCCAAATTCATCCATGATCCGCTGGACAATTTCTGGACAAGCATTGTAGTAAAGGTTAGCGCCTTCACGTCCCTGGAAGTAAACATCGGGGTTTTGGGCAGTACCGCGCAATACTGGACGATCTGGGGTGAGGGCGCGGCTGCGGTGGGCGAGTATTAAGTTATCGTGGATTAGCGATCGCAAATCATCATCTGAGAGCAATTTGACTTTCTGCACTTCATGGGAGGTGCGGAAGCCGTCAAAGAAATGCATAAAGGAGACTCGCGCCTCTAGGGTAGCAGCATGGGCGATGAGAGCAAAATCTTGACTTTCCTGTACCGAAGCGGAACACAGCAGGGCGAAACCAGTCGCCCGAGCTGCCATTACGTCGCTATGGTCGCCAAAAATTGATAAAGCATGAGTAGCCAAGGAGCGGGCGGCAACGTGAACTACAGCGCTAGTCAACTCACCAGCAATTTTGTAGAAGTTGGGTATCATCAACAATAATCCCTGAGATGCCGTAAAGGTGGTACTCAGGGAACCTGTTTGCAAAGCCCCATGCACAGCACCAGCCGCTCCCCCTTCGCTCTGCATCTGCACGACGCTGGGAATAGTACCCCAGAGGTTAGGACGATTTTCTGCTGACCAAGCATCAGCCCATTCACCCATTGCTGAAGAGGGGGTGATAGGATAAATGGCAATCACTTCATTTAATTTGTAAGCAACACGGGCAACGGCCTCATTCCCGTCGATGGTTGCAAAGGTTTTGTTCATAATATGATTTTTGTCCCCGCCTCTAAGCTGCATTATCAGAACACGTGAATATAAGAATCAGAAATAGCCAGTACTAGAAAGTAAGTGTATTATCTGCATTAAAGATTTAACGGTAGGATTTACTCCGTGTTTAAAGGATAGCTTTAGGCTCTTAAATTAACTTTCAATGAATACTGCATCTATTAATATCTCATCTGCAATACTGCATCTATTAATATGTATTAATAATGTACTCAATGACCAAAGTCTTTATTTGATAACGCTTTAAAACAATTTATTCTTTTTTGTGGGGTATAGGGTCGGGAACAATACTGCTCGGTTAAGAAAATTTGTAGATTATACCAATTTAAAAAAATGTGACAAATAGACCATTTGTAGAGACGCGATGAATCGCGTCTTTACCTAAGGATGTGTTGCAGTCATTAATTGAATTGGTACTGAAGGGGTGACAAAGAAGCTAAAAAGCAGATTGGATAAGGAACATAGCACGCAGACCCTTCTGAAAATAGGGTAATTTATTGGGCTTTAAACGCATAAGCTCATG
>NZ_JABXKF010000096.1 GCF_017115165.1 Nostoc sp. LPT
ATGAGGGAGATGAGGGAGATGAGGGAGATGAGGGAGATGAGGGAGATGAGGGAGAAAAATTAATAACCAATGCCCAATTCCCAATTCCCAATTTCCAATTCCCAATGCCCAATGACGCCAGTCGCCTCAAGTCGGGAAACCCTTTCGGCAGTTCCTCCTGGGGGAAACCCCCATCGCCCTTGGCGTCTCCCCTTGGGAGAAGACCGGACTGCCTCACCACGGCGCTGGCTCCCCAATGCCCAATGCCCAATTCCCAATGCCCAATTAATTAGTAAAAATTATGTCAGAATCAACTCCCATTCCCCCAGACCCTAACCCATCTGAAGCACTAGACTTAGTGGCAAATAATGCCAATGAGCAAGCGAACACATCTGCCGATCGCAGTGCAAAAACTAGGCAGATGCTGGGGATGAAAGGTGCAGCGCCTGGGGAAACTTCAATTTGGAAAATTCGTTTGCAGCTCATGAAGCCCATTACCTGGATTCCCCTAATTTGGGGCGTAGTCTGTGGTGCGGCTTCTTCTGGTAACTATACCTGGACGCTAGAAAATGTGTTGAAGGTAGCAGCCTGTATGTTACTGGCTGGGCCATTCATGACAGGTTACACCCAAATTCTCAATGATTACTACGATCGCGAAATTGATGCCATCAATGAACCTTATCGCCCCATTCCCTCTGGAGCAATTCCCCTACCCCAGGTAATTATTCAGATTTGGGTATTACTGATTGCTGGTATTGGTTTGGCATTTGTGCTAGATGTGTGGTCTGGTCATGAATTTCCGACAATTACAGCGATCGCGATTATCGGTTCTTTCATCGCCTATATTTATTCTGCACCTCCCCTGAAACTCAAGCAAAATGGCTGGCTAGGTAGCTACGCCTTGGGTGCAAGCTACATTACCCTACCTTGGTCTACCGGACACGCTTTGTTTGGTGAACTCAATTCCACAATTGTGATTTTGACAATGTTTTACAGCTTGGCTGGATTGGGTATTGCCATTGTCAATGACTTCAAGAGTGTAGAAGGCGATCGCCAGTTAGGATTAAATTCATTACCCGTAATGTTTGGCATCACCACCGCAGCATGGATTTGTGTAGTGACAATTGATGTCTTTCAAGGATTGATTGCAGCTTATCTCGTCAGCATCCACGAGAATTTGTATGCAGCAATACTAGTACTGTTAATCATCCCGCAAATCACCTTGCAGGATATGTATTTCTTACGTGACCCCGTGAAAAATGATGTTAAGTACCAAGCCAGCGCCCAACCTTTCCTTGTTCTGGGAATGCTGGTAACAGGTTTAGCACTGGGTCATGCTGGCGTTTAACTTATACTTTTATAAGGAAATAGTTAGGAATTAAGAGCAAAGGCAGAGACGCTCCGCCTCCGGTTAAGAGATAATATACTTTTAACTCCTAATTAGTATTAGGACATACTGTGTTAGAACTGATGTCTTTTCTTCTTCATGGGATTCAACCTTTATTAGTCCCGATTTGCTTTATCGTTGCTTGGACTGTAACTATTCTCGCCGTTTTGAGTCTCTGGTCGGCGGCGCGAGATAGTGTAACTACAGCCAAGCAAATGCATCAAATCCCCTGTACTGGTTGTCAATTTTTTACCGATAATTACCGTCTTAAATGCACTGTACGTCCATCTATTGCCAATACAGAAGAAGCGATCAATTGTTCTGACTATCAACCGAAGACGAATCCTTATCTGTATTAGGGACTGGGGACTGGTAGAGATGAGGGAGACAAGAGAGACAAGAGGAATAACCCATGCCTAATGACAATTAACTAATCTCTAACAATATCTTTAAAACACCCCGACTCTGAGCGTGTTCAAAAGCTGCAAGCCCTTCAATAAGAGGGTAGGTGGCATGAATCAGAGGTTGCACGTCAACTTTTCCTGTGGCTAGTAGCTGGAGAGCCGGAGTAAAGGGGCCACAACGGGAGCCGATGAGGGTGATTTCATCTACTACTAAAGAAGAAGCATCTAGGCTGAGGTTGCCAGCATAAGTACTTTTCAGTACAAGAGTACCACGGGGACGTAGGGCGCGGCGGGCAATCGCAAATCCTTCTGGGTTGCCGGTGCATTCTACTGAGATATCAAAATATCCATCTGTAACAGCGTCGGTCAGACTCGTTTTTATCCCCCGTGTTTCTAAGTTAGCCAGTTTGTCTCGATGACGCCCCACAGCTAAGAGTTCACAGCTAGTTAGGGCTAGTGTCTGGGCTACCAATTGCCCTAGTTTGCCATCTCCAACCACTAGCACCCGATCATTTGGATGCAATGGCACTTGCTGCTGAATTTCCAAAGCTGCTGCTAAAGGTTCAGTAAATGTTGCTACTTCTGTCGGCACATTATCAGGTACGGGATGCAGGTTCTCCACGGGCAAACAAAGATATTCACTAAAGGCCCCGTTGCGGTTGACAATACCCAGAACTGTACGATTTTCGCAGTGAGTTGGTTGTCCACTACGACAAAACCGACAATGCCCACACACAGCATTGATTTCTCCAACTACGCGTTGGTTAACTAAGTGTTCTGGCCCTCGTTCAACAATGCCGACAAATTCATGCCCTAAAATACCAGTATAGGGATAGTAGCCTCTGAGTAGTTCCAGGTCAGTGTTACAGATACCTGCACGCAAGACGCGTACTAAGGCTTCTCCTGGTGGTGGTTCAGGAAGGGGAATATCTGTACGTAATTGCAACTGGTTATTTTCGAGCCAAAGTCCTTTCATTTCTCTTCATATCCTTTACCTAATTATGTTGTCATACTACTTTGAAAAATGTTTACAAATATAGAGGCATATATCTGTACCTTCATACCCACACCTATGTCTCTGTAGAAGGTATTTCTTTAATTTTGGTTACATCAACTTTGCTTAACCAAGTAACTAAGTCGTCTGAGCCAAGTGCAATCTCACTTCCCAAGGTTTTGATATAGAGAAGTCCATCACTGATAATTAAATCTCTAATTGGATACCATGAATCTCGTGTTCTAATCAGAAGTTCCAACCGAATCCCTGGTCTTGAAGTATACTTGCAATATTTCCACCAAGCTCGCCATAGAATGACACATTTAGTACAGTGCATTTCATAGCCTTTGGGAACTTCGCAGTATTTATACTGATAGAAACCCCGACTATCTACTTCTCCTTTGAGGATATAACTATATTCTGCTAATGCCTGATTTATCAATTCCCACTGGGTTGATTTTGGAGAAATCGAGAATTCAGATAGGGTGTGAGATATTTGAGCAGTGGCAATTACGCCTTCAGATTTTGCTGTCAGTTGGTTAGTTTTATATACTGTTTGCGCTGTCAAAGCAGGATTTGACAACAAAACGTCTTTTTTCTGGATAGAGTTTTGCACAAACTCTCGAATTAAATCTAGATTAGATAACATAAAATTATTTATATTAAATTAACCAGTGTGATGAAAGCCACAACACTACTTAAATGAATAACTACACTGGTTTTGTGCTTAAACCAGGATTATTACTAGCTTTATTTATACTCAATTCTTTGTTTGACTAGGGTTTTGTTAAGTTTAATGTCGGGTATAGTATTGTCCACTAGGCTGGTTGAGAAAATCACTATTTACAAGTGGATGAGCTGCAAATTAAATTTTTATGCCTTTGAGAAAAGGTTGAAATACCGAAACTAATTCGGGACGACTAACTACAAGGGTGGGAAAAGAGCGATCGCTATAATCTTCTCCCGGTGACAAGGGAAATGGTTCTGATTTAAGCGATGACCAGACCCCACCAGCAGCCTGGACAATTACCCAAGCCCCGGCTAAATCCCAAACTTTTGGTGTCGCTTCAATACCACCTAGAGTAGCCCCAGTAGCAACTGTCAAAAAGTTATAGCTAGCCACACCCAACATCCGAATTTTGCAGGGAAAGTCGTTTTGGATAACTGCGGTGCTGCGGGAACAGAGGTTAAAAAAGTGATTGTTGCTGGGACTATCTATACTAGTGTGGATGGGGTGGTTGTTGAGAAATGCTCCTGTTGGTGTTGCTAAACCAGATAAACCTGCCCAGAAACCATGAAAAGCTTGATTCAAGGTTGGTGCGTAAACATAACCAAAAATGGGTGTACCTCGATACAGTAAACCCAGAGAAATTGTCCAGATGGGAATACCGCGTGTGAAGTTGGTTGTACCATCTAGAGGGTCAATTACCCAGCACCACTCCGTACCGGGAAATGACTTATCGCTCTCTTCGCTCAAAATGCCGTAGCCAAGGAAACTAGAAGCGATCGCATCCCGAATTTCCTGATCTGCCCATTTATCTGCTTGCGTCACCAAACTACCATCAGCTTTTTGGTCAGCCTGTACTTGCCCAAAATCTTGCATTAGTTGCTTGCCCACTCTGGTAGTGGTAGTTTGGGCAAAATCAAGAATTGTTGTCCAAAAATCATTCATGGTTATTTGTCATTTGTCATTTGTCCCATGCCCAATGCCCCATGCCCCATGCCCCATGCCCTATACAGTTTAATCTAAATCGCTTTCTAAAATCGAAGCGATCGCATCTGTTTTGTACTGGTTTGAAATTTTGCCACATTCAGCCGCGTTGCCATAATACTGTTTTACCTGAATTCGGTTTATTTTATCTCTCCAAAGTAATTAAATAAAAGTTCTTTTGAGTAAACTTATTTATTTTGACGATTAAAAAAAATGAACTTTTAATTCAAAAGCTAACTTTTACCAAAAAGCTTAGGTATTAAAAGCTACTTATAGTCATGTTGCCAAAAAATATTCACTTGCAACAAAATTTGAATCTACAAAAATTGAGGTTTTTATCTGTGTTCAAGAAACTAGCTTTGGCTACTACTCTAGGATTATTTGCGATCGCAGTTGCATCCCCGGCTCAGGCAGAAATTTACCGAGTCATCTCAGATGAGGTAGAAATTGACAAAGTTATCCCGGCTCCGGTACAACCGCAATTTGTTAAGAAAGCCATGACTTGGACGAGTCGTAGTGCAGCCGTGCTGTCTAACGGAAAAACCTACATCCATGTTGGGTATGATAATCAAACAGATCCCTACTCTGGTGATACAGATGTAAATGAGGCTCGGTCGCTACTTTGCATTCGCAAATCACCAGAGTTAGCCGAGAATCCGATTCCATCTTATGCTTACCCTATCATTACGCCTGGTGGTGCATCTAAGAACACTTGGTCTGGTGGAGAAGTCTTCGCTATTCCTAACGTTGTGGGTAAGTCTTTGCTATCGCCAGATTATGCAGATAAGCTGTGTGAGACAGAAGGTATACGTGCTTATAAACTATCTGGATTCAGGATGGCGGAGTTTCATGATGGCACACTTGGTTGGGCAGGATGGACTTTTTGGGCCCAAGCCGCTGATCAATTTAATGGGCTGAGTCCGCATGCAATTGATAATCTCAGTCCCCTTCCAAATATGCGCTATTGGGTGAAGATTAACGATCAGAATGCAAATTCTTGGTAGTTATAATTTGAGAATTTGATCAAATAATTACTAATTCGTAATTCAGGCGATGTGCGATTTCTTTTTAAAACCCCGCTTCCATGCCTCTTTGCTTTGGGGAGAAGCTTTAAATATTACTCCCCTTGTCTTTGGCTGCGGGAATGTAGGGAAAGCGTTGGGGATTAGGTTTGAGAGAAAGTTGCACACCGCGTTAATTCGTAATTAAATAGGTAGATGACAAAAAGATTGTTTTATGCATAAAGATGTCACGAATCGGGTTTGAGTGAATTAATCTCAGTGGTGCTAGTTTTAGCCTTAATCTAAATCACTTTCTAAAACAGATGCGATCGCAAGTTTTGTACTTGTTTGAAATTCTGTGACGTTCACCCGATTCAGAAACCAAATCGACACCACCATTCCCACGGCTTCTAGAACGAATACCAGTCCATAAGCTAACTCTAGACTCGGTAACAGCTTGCGGCCAATATCCAAAACTGAACCTCCGATTACTACCGCCACTCCTCTAGAGAGAGACTGCGCCAATCCCCATGCTCCAATAAATGTACCTGCGGCTTCCGCTGCTGTGAGATCCAACATCAAGCTAATTGCTGCTGTAGTTAAGAAACCTGTGGCTAAACCGAACAATACCAAACCTAGTTTGAGAACTGCTGCATTAGCTGTGAATCCTGATATACCTAGCAATATTGCACAGAATGCTACCAACATACAGCCTAGACGTGCAGTTCTGCGCTTACCTAATCGTGGCACTATGAAAAAGCCCGTAACGCCGTAAGCAATCAGTAGACCCGTTCCATAAAAAATATTTAATTTGGTACTTTCCGCTAGGGGCATTTTAAACACTTGACCCGCATAAGGTTCCAAAATTGGGTCTTGCATAAACAAACTGATAGTCATCACCAGTAAAAAGGTAAAAAATATACCTGTTTGTGGGCTAGCTGTCAAGATTTTCCAAGCATTGCCTAGAGTGATGCTATCTTCCCGGTTCACCAATGTGGAACGGGTTAAGTATTGAGAGTACTTTTTTTCTACGCCAAATGTGGCTGCGATCGCTAAACCAAATACAATTGCTGGGACGATAGTAAACAACCTGTTGACCGCTCCCTGCAAGGTTTCTACGGTTGCTTCTGGCGTTAACTGTTTTAGCAAGCTGCCACTGATAATCGCCCCAACAATAATCCCCACCATTAGCATCGACCAAACCACACCGACTACTTTAGAACGGTTATCTTCTTCAGATATATCGACCAACAAAGCAGCAAAAGCAGTACTGCTAGCACAAATTCCTAGACCGTATACAGCGAAAACTAAAGCCAAAAGCGCTGTCCAGCCGATTATTTGGGTTGTCCATGCCCAACCACCTGCACTAGTAGCGGCAAGATTCATCTGCCACATTACTTGTACAGCTAAAAATGCTGCGATCGCAAATATTGCTGCTCCCACCCAAACATAAGCTGTGCGGTGGGAACCCCATAACGGCTTGGCATCGGAAATCTGACCGAACCAGACACGGGAAGGAGCAACAAATAAAGGCAGTGCTAGAACTACTGATACCAGCGTCGCCGGAATTGCTATTTCTTGAATCATGACTCTGTTGAGTACCCCCAGAGTCAAAATGGACATCATGCTCAACCCCATCTGAAATAAACCCAGCCGGAACATGGTCAGCAAGTTTACCCTTGGCACAGATAGGGATTTTGTTTTGGTATCAAATACTTCACCGCTTGCCATAGCTACTTTTTTGTATAGTTTATAGGATTTAATCTCTCTCTTTAAATAAAGATAAACCCTACCCGCTCGAAATCAGCGAATGAAAAGTGGAAGTTGCGTTAGCGTAGCTCACCGTACCCCTTTGGGGAAGCAAGCTACGCGTAGCGTCTTGCACAGAAGGTATCGCACTTATTGGGTAAGCAGTTATACCAATTCATGAAAACTATTACACATTTATCTCTCTACTTGGAACGCTCAACACTTCGATTAGCATAGACTTCAGCCAAGTTAGGATTAATCTTTAGGGCTGAAGGGGTGACAAGGAGGCGGAAGCATGAGAAATAGTGGAGTGTAGCGATTTT
>NZ_JABXKF010000156.1 GCF_017115165.1 Nostoc sp. LPT
GGCTTACTTAGCTAATCTAGAGAGTCGTCTTCTCTAGTGAATTTTACCACGCTAGAAATAAATAGGTTATGATGTGCGTAGGCGTAGCCCGTCGTAGACATCGCATCCACCAATGGGAATTCTATACTTAGCAACTATTGCTACTTCACCATTAGAACTCCCAAGGTAAATATACAATGTCCTATCAAAATATTGCAGCCACCCTTTCGCCACAAGATATCCAAGAAATTAAAGCCGCGCTACAGACAGTCCAAAAAAAGCTGCCCTTTCTGATTACTCTCAGCACTGAAGAACGGCGTAAGTTAGTAAAAATGGGCGATAAAAGCCTAGCTTTTGTGAATAATAGCATTACTGCTGCTCAGTCTAACCGCGAAATTCTTCCAGCCACTTTTGACGTTGAGGAACTGGTTCAAGATTATCAATTAGCAGCTGTGCTTACCGAACTTTTAATCTCCATGCAGCAACTCACCGAACAGGTAGATGATACCCTAATGGCTGTCGGTAGTGAAGCGATGACTGGCAGTTTGACAGTTTATGATTACGTGAAGACTGCATCGAAAAAGACTCCAGGTTTAAAGACTGTCGCTGAACAGTTAGGCGAACGCTTTAAGGCTATCAAAGGTAGACCGACTAAAGCTGCATCTAGTTCTTGAGTCTTTGATACTCATAAATGAGCCTTTGAACTCCATTAATGAACCTTTGGACTCCATTAATGAGCCTTTGATATTCATTAATGAGTCTTGGAACTCCATTAATGAGTCTTTGGACTCCATTAATGAGCCTTTGATACTCGTTAATGAGTCTTTGGACTCCATTAATGAGCCTTTGATACTCGTTAATGAGTCTTTGGACTCCATTAATGAGCCTTTGATACTCGTTAATGAGCCTTTGATACTCGTTAATGAGCCTTTGAACTCCATTAATGAGTCTTTGATACTCATTAATCAGCCTTTGAACTCCATTAATCAGCCTTTGATACTCGTTAATGAGCCTTTGAACTCCATTAATGAGTCTTTGATACTCATTAATCAGCCTTTGAACTCCATTAATCAGCCTTTGATACTCGTTAATGAGCCTTTGAACTCCATTAATGAGTCTTTGATACTCGTTAATGAGTCTTTGAACTCCATTAATCAGTCTTTGAACTCCATTAATCAGCCTTTGAACTCCGTTAAAGAGTATTTGAACTTCATTAGTAAACCTCTACAAGTTTCGTGGCTAAAGTAGCATAGCTTTACGCCGCTACAGCAATCAGCAATTATTTAACTGCTATGAGAATATCTACCTATTATGCCGCTCTAAGATTTTGTGTTGGCTATTCCCACACATCTATATAATAAGAAAACAGACATGATGAGCGATAACTATATTTTGAAACGTATACATACATACAGACAGCAAATCCTAAAAGAAAATAAAGAAACCTGTCTTTTGTCTTACCCAATAATAAGATACTAATAGTAATAGGATATACAGAAAATAGATTTGTAGCCTTATCAAATTCATACTTGAGTACATCTGAGTACAGCTTAATATATTGCAAAATATCTTGATAAAATCTTAGCAAATGCTTACGGGTAAAGTTTCTTGTAGCGTGAACATAAATTCTTAACCCCTGCCCCAAAAATACTAGTACCCCCATCATTAAATACTAGCGCCCCTACCCCAAGACAAATTTTAAGTTTATCTTGAGTCGGGGTTTCGGCGTTTGAGTACAACCTCAATCAATCCAATAAATCCAATCAGCATTAGGTTTTCTATTGAGTTGGAAGTCACCTGATATAAGCATAAAAATAGCAGATGACTCTTTTTACCAGATAGACATTACCGATGCAACAGTCTTTAGACAGTATTAGCGATCGCCAAACTACCAAAACGCAGGATTCTGCCCACACATCCATGCTGAAAAATCTCCTCTCTGGCGTTTTTTTTGAGCCATTATTGAGTGATTTTCGCATTATCTTTGAGCGCGATCCCGCAGCAAGGAATTGGCTAGAGGTAGTATTTTGCTATCCAGGATTGCACGCACTCTGTTTGCATCGTCTTGCTCACTGGTTACATAGTCGAGGAGTCGGTTTTATCCCCCGTTTAATTTCTCATTTGGGGCGATTTTTGACCGGAATTGAAATTCATCCAGGTGCAGAAATTGGTCAGGGTGTGTTTATCGACCACGGAATGGGTGTAGTCATTGGTGAAACTGCGATCGTCGGCGACTATACACTGATTTATCAGGGCGTCACCCTTGGCGGAACTGGTAAAGAAACTGGTAAGCGTCATCCCACAGTTGGCAAAAATGCAGTGATTGGGGCGGGTGCGAAAGTTTTGGGTAATCTGCAAATTGGCGATCACGTCCGTATTGGTGCTGGTTCCATTGTCTTACGGAATATCCCTAACGACTGCACAGTTGTGGGAGTTCCTGGCCGAATTATTTCTCGCAACGAAAGCGCCAGCCTTTCTCCTTTAGAACATGGAAAGCTACCTGATTTAGAAGCAACCGTGATTCGTTCTTTGCTCTCACGTATCGAGCAACTCGAAAAACAACTGCAAACTTTAGGCGTTAAGAGTTATTAGTCATTGGGCATTGGGCATGGGGCATTAGCAAAGGACAACTGACAAATGACAAATGACAAAGGACAAATGACAAATCACATTTTGCAGATTCCTTTGAGCGATCGCTGGCGAATCTATCACCGCTTGCAAGAGTTAAAAATTAAGAGCTACTGTCCCCCCGATGGTTCTTTGCGAGTGCAAGTGAACAATTTGGTCGAAGCAATTCTGATTCGCAGTACAGTTATGCAATTTCTTGCTTCTCGTCACGAATTATTAGAGTGGCTAGAGCGTTGCTGGCATTATAGTGATGAGTCATGATTATTTCAAAAAGACCTAATTCAGAGACGATTAATCTTGAATTCATGACGCAAGTACTGGACTTCATCCTTTTTGTTCACTGATGCACAAAGCTCAAATAGGTTTAGAGTTTGAAGCTACTGTCCCCTAGGAGAATTTGTTGCAGACTGAGATGGATTAGATGGGGTTTAGATTTTGTTAGGTCTACTAAATCTGAAACTTCCCTGACATATAGCGACAATTAAAAAGGCGAAATTCCCAAATATAAATTGGAATTTCTGATTTTTAATCTTTTCCAAAATTAAAAAATTGAAAGTTCGATTATGCCGACTCGGAACAGAGATATAAAACTCCTCAATTTTTTGCACAATGAACTTGAACTTTCAAATGCCGATATTGCTGTAGCTCTGCGACACCGTGAATCAGAAAATGGCCCACTACCAATGCTCCTCTGGCAGTACGGTTTCGTTGATTTGGAGCAGCTAGGAAAAATTTATGATTGGCTAGCAGACCAAAGTTAGCAAATTTGTACGCCTTAGCTTTGTAGTACCATCACCTGCCTAAATTACACCCAAATGCACTAGAAAAGATGAGGTTATGAAGATGATTACATCCTTAATTGCTGGATTCTGTGTCTTACTTTGTTCGGGATTTGCTAATAGTTATATTAGTTCATTGCTAATCGAAGACATTTCAAATGACCTCGGTAAAAACGAATAGTAAATTATACATTGTTTTAGTTCCCTGCCATACAGATGTAATGCTACTAATGGGGCAATAATTAAGGATCATGTATCCTACATTATGAATTGTGATATTTTTAGCATTTGCCATCGCTGGGGATTGTAGAGGGAAAGGATATTAAGAATACTTCCAAGAGAGGGATATTTGCAATGAATCAAATCATAATTAATGACACTACATTACGTGATGGCGAACAAGCAGCAGGTGTTGCCTTTACTCTACAGGAAAAAGTAGCGATCGCTAAGTTTCTCGATGCCATTGGTATACCAGAATTAGAAGTAGGTATACCAGCAATGGGTGACGAAGAAACGCGGGCGATCGCCGCAATCTCTCACTTGGGTTTACAAGCAAAACTCTTGGGCTGGAACCGTGCTGTGATCTCAGATATCAAGGCTTCCATCGCTTGTGGTTTGGACAGGGTGCATATTGCTATTCCCGTCTCTGGTATCCAAATTGCCGCTAAGTTTCACGGTCAGTGGCGAGTAAGTTTACAAAAACTCAAAGACTCAATCAACTTCGCCCTCGATCAAGGTCTTTGGGTAGCAGTCGGCGGCGAAGATTCTTCCAGGGCTGATGATAATTTCCTCTTAGATGTAGCACTTTATGCCCAAGAATGGGGTGCGTCCCGGTTCCGCTTCTGCGACACTGTAGGAGTTCTCGACCCCTTCACCACCTACACCAAAGTCCAACGATTGGTTTCAGCGTTGACGATTCCCCTAGAAATCCACACGCATAATGATTTTGGTCTGGCAACTGCCAACGCCCTTGCGGGTATCAAAGCCGGAGCCTCATCCGTGAGTACCACAGTTAACGGATTGGGTGAAAGGGCGGGAAATGCCGCATTAGAAGAAGTTGTCATGGCGATCAAACGCATCTACGGCGTTGATTTGGGCATTGACACACCCAGTTTGCTGGAACTATCTCAACTAGTTGCAGCCGCATCCGGTGCAGATTTACCACCTTGGAAAGCGATCGTTGGCGAAAATACCTTTGCCCACGAATCTGGCATCCATGCTCACGGGGTATTGCAAAATCCCATTACCTACGAACCATTTGCACCCGAAGAAGTGGGTTGGGAACGGCGTTTAGTAGTAGGTAAACATTCTGGACGGCATTTAGTTGCTAACTTGCTAGAACAGCATGGAATTTTCTTGAATCCTCAAGAAACCCAATCAGTTTTAGACGCAGTGCGCCATCAATCGGTACAGAAAAAACGCAGTTTGACGACAGAAGAACTATTGAATTTGGTCAGAGAACAGAGGTACTCTCATGCAACGCGATGAATTAGAACTAAACTTGCCACCTGCTTTTGAAATTGGTGAAAAAGTCAGAGTTCGTAAACTGCTGAAAAACGATGGTACCTTTCCTGGTAAGGAAGTCGGCCAAGTTTTAGTAAACAAGGGAGATATTGGCTACATAGCAAGTATAGGCACATATTTGCAGACTTCCTATATATATGCTGTGCATTTCTTAGAAACAGGGTTCGTCGTCGGTTGTATGAAAAAAGAACTAGAATCTGTTGAGGAATCTCATGAAAGTAATGCTACGGATGAATGATGCCGGCATTTTAGTAGTTTACGTTGCTAAAAAAGACCTGGAAGAAGAAGTCGTCAAACAAACTGATGGAAATGATGGCAAGATTCTCACCCTAGCAAATGGTTGGGAATTAGAATTTCGTGATTTGCCAGACGCAGCGAATTTACCCCAAACTGTAGAAGCTAAACGCCTCGCGTAAGGGGACTGGGTACTGGGGGCTGGGGACTAGGGCGTGTTTTCAAAATACTCGTTTTACCCCATAACTTTTTAGATCCCCCTAAGCCCCCGATAAATTAGGGGACTAGGTAAGAGTTTTCCCAATCCCCAATCCCCAATCCCCAATCCCCAATTCCCAATCCCCAATAACTTTTTATCAATCATGGGTAACAAGTATTTGACGTTATCAGAATTAAACCTTGAAGGACAGTTACTAGGTTTTGTTGGTGGTGAACCAGGAAAATATAAATACTTACAATTGGCAGTTCCATCTGGAAATGTAGACATTAAACTGCCTAAAGAGTTGCGTCGTTTACTAAGTTCATCCTTAGTTCCTGGTCAGCAAATTCGCATTTGTGGTCATAGTAAGGTAGACTCGCGCACAAGTAAAATAAAAATCAAAGCCTATCGAGTGACACCAATTGATGTGTGTCCAAAGCAAGATTTACCACCTGAAACCAAAGCGAGGATTATGGTATGTCAAAAGGGCGGTTGCCTGAAACGTGGTGGTAAAGGTTTATTATCAGATTTAGAAAAAACTTTGTGCGAGCGCGGTTTATTAGACAAAGTTACCATTGAACATACAAGTTGCCAAAAATGTTGTGGCAGCGCTCCCAACTGTGTTTTACAGCTTGGTAACAAGAAATACAAGAATATTCATCCTGAAGCGATCGCATCTTTGCTAGAAAGTCACTTAACTTCAGAGCAATAAACTTCTCTAGCTATTCTTAAAATAATAGATAAATTTGTAGGGGTAAAAATTTTACCCCTATGGAACAATATTTTGATTTTCCTTGGAAGGGTGTAAGTATAGAAACAGTTACAGAAACTCATAAAGAAGAAGACTTAGACACCTCACCATCTTCCATCGCAGAAGTTTAATCAGTTACAGCTATATTAAGATAAAAATAACTTTGCATTCTCGTAGTTGTTATGAGCCTTACTACTGCTAAACGCTTTACTATCGCTGAATATCACCGTCTAGCTGAACTCGGCTTTTTTGAGGAGAATGAGCGAGTTGAGCTAATTAAGGGTGATAATAATCCAGATGGCAGCAAAAGGTACACCGCACTCTGTTTGTGAAACACGCCTAGAGCGAGAATTATATAAACTAGTAGGCGATCGCGCAACCCTGCGAGGACAACAACCAATTACTTTGCAGTCATAAAATTATTAGTAAAAAATAACAGCTTAGAATTAAGTTTACAATCTACTCATCTCAATAAACATCTCTACGATGCCCGACGCTGACAACTATAACTATCAGTACATCATCTTGAATCTCATATAAAACACGATAATTGCCAACACGAATACGATATTTACTCTCGGTATTTTCTAGCTTGACAACGCCGATAGTACGCAGATTTTCAGCCATTTCTAAAATTTTCTCGTTAATTCTATCTCGAATATCAGTAGATACTTTTTTTAATTGTTTTACAGCCCTGCTTGAAATTTCTATTTGATAAGTCACGATTCTAATTCTTGTTTGTACTGTTCCCAAGTAATAGTAGGTTCATTTTTAGCTTCTTCAAAGGCTTTAATGTCCTCTTTATCCTCTGCTTTCCTAATATCTAACAGTTCTATAACATCTTCTAAAGTATCTTCATAAGCTTGTTCTAATCTTTGATTTATTGCTTTTAACAACTCTTGTATTTTAGTTGTAGTTTCCATAATTAACCTCTCCAACTGCAAACTTGTTAATTAATTTCTGCTTGAGTGATTGTTGTGTTAAACACACTTATTAACGATTGTTGAACAGCCCAACTACGAACTATTTCAGACTTTTTAAGTTTTATTAATTCTGACAAAACGTTTGTATCAAAAATAATCATTCTTCAAATGTTGATACGGTACGAATAGGTTCTCTAAGAATTTCCGGTAATTCCAAGTCCCCCAAATTCGCAAAAGGTTCCTCAAGTATATTACCTAAGTTTAAGGAATAGTCGTGATTTTCTGTTAGAGCCGATAAAAAATTAAAGTAACCAGATTGAGCAAAGACGCGATTAATCGCGTCTTTACTTTTTACATTATTTGTTTCTAGATTTATCTAAAGTGTTTTGCTTACTACTACTTACACTGTTACCATTATTTTTCTTTGGGATGACCTTTTTTCAAGGTTTGAGTGATAAAGATGCATCCAAGATACAGTTCTGAAGCATTTACCACGGCCTTTTCTGTAATTATAAAGAACTACAGACTCAAATTGCAATTAACAGTTCAAGAAATTTTATAGACTGCAATAGTGAAAAAGAGAAAGATCCTCACCATCCAATCAAATTAAAACTTCCAAGGCGTGTTGCAAATCATTTGTCACATCAGCAACAGCTTGTCTAGCACCTAAACGATTTTCCTTATACGCTGGGTAACGCTCAGAAATAGATATGGGTTCACCCACAGTAATTTTGACTTTTTGCTTACCCAATTGTGGACGCTGCACAGTTTTATTGCCTTTGATTTTAGCAATCATCTGCCATAAAATTAAAGTCGTCTCAGCAAACCTTTCTGCTGTTGGATTTTCACGAATATAATTACCAGAAACTGCCACAAAACTTTCTACCAAACGCATGTGCCACATCCGCGCATTCGCTTCCTCAGCAACGCGATCGCCTAAAGCTCTTTCAACAGCAGATACCCCTTTTACATCCTTAAAATCTTCTCTAAATATATAATTCCATCCAGCTTGTTCTACCCGCCGACATCGGTCGCTCAAAGTACCTTTTGACTGCAAATCAAAATACTGTTCTGAGATTAGTAGCGCTGCATTCAATAAAGCTTGCAAACGAACTGCTAACGCTTCATTTATATCTTCAATTTCTCCTACTACTGTTTTGATATCTGGCAGCTTTAGATGATAAAACCGCGTGTAAAATTTTTCCATCAACGAAAGTAAATGTTCTGCCAAAGTCAACAATCGGGGATAAAGCGACTCCACAGAAGCATTTTCTGCTGGATTCACAGGTAAACCACTAGCCGCTTCCAATTCACTTAAAAGATTAGCGATCGCATCCCAAGGAGCATCAACGTAACTATATTTAATCCCAACTGGTACAATTAGAACCTGTTGGTCGCTTCCCGCTTTGTGCAAATCTTCAGCACACCAAAAGCCTAATTGGGCGATCCCAGGTTCTAGCGGGCTAATATTCTCTGATAAACCATTGGTTGCACCTTCTGGCGCAGCCGCCATCGGGAATTTTCCATTGGCGAACAACTCACGCGCCGAACGTAACCCCGTCCAGTCAGCTTTACCTCGCTGAATCGGAGTCCCACCTAAATGAGAAGCAATCCAGCCAACGTGGTCACCTGCCCAGAGAGGAATGCCGCGATCGTAGATAAAATGAGCGTGAATCGGAAGTTGTAGTGCTGTGCCTTGCGATCGTGCTACCTTTGGCACGAGTTGAGACAGCAAGTAACCCAAACAAAACGGATCGTCTGTTTTCGGATGGCGAAATGCCAGCATAAAACGGATCTTACCCTCCTGAAACTGGCGATAGAGATCCACCAGAACCTCTACGTTGTCTGCTTCAATTTGAGTAATAGGTGTTTGCCATTTTATCCAACTGGGTAGCAACAGATGGACAACTCGTAGCAATAAAGGGTTAAACGCGGGAGGAATAAATTCTAAGGGTGGCTGTGCTTGATAAATTACATTTGCCAAAGTAGTTTCTCCTAAAGATGCCCTGATTCTAAACGCCTGATGGTTATTTCTTTTAAGATATCCTAACGGCTGTAATATGCCCTGAGTAATGAAGTTGAGGTAAAACCTGCCTATTGCGCTGTGCTTGGCACATTACTCAGGTTAGAAAACTAGGATACCTTCTTAGTCCGCCTACGTAGATTATTTTAATGAAGCGTACTTACGCAGACTTATAAAGTATTTTCTACTGCAATGGAAAGTGTTGGCAGATAGTGGAGGTTTACCAGCACTTGCAAATCTTAATAACAAGAAAGACTCAAGCTAAATCCTGGCAATACATCTTCACCCGATAATTGTGTGGGTAGATTTCGCACTTCCGTATCTTGTTTTTGGCGATAAATTTCTACTTGCTGCTGTTGGGGGTTAATTAACCATGCCAATTGCACCCCTGCATCTATATATTCTTGCATTTTGGAACGTAACATTTCCAAATCATCTGTTGCTGACCTTAATTCAATGACAAAATCGGGTGCAATGGGGGGAAATTTGCGTCTTTGTTCAGGTGTAAGTGCTTGCCAACGTTCTCGTTGAATCCAAGCAGCATCTGGAGAACGGTCAGCACCATTGGGTAATTTGAATATAGTAGAAGAACTGAAAGTGTAACCAAGGCCAGTTTGCCGATTCCAGATTCCCAGATCAATAATTAAATCTGCTTCTCGATTGCCGCTTTCACCTCCAACGGGGGACATGATGATTAATTCTCCCTTGGCAGTGCGTTCAAATTTCAATTCGCGGTTATTTTGACATAAGTGATAAAATTGTTCGTCACTCAGGTGAACGGTGTCTAGTTTTAATGTCAAAGGACTCATAACCTAGACCTAGATTAAATAGTTGCAAAGATTATATCATGCCATATCTTAATGAATGTAAGATGCCGATCGCACACCACACAAGTTCAAAAACTAGGATGCCTTCTTAGTCTGCACAGGCAAAGAGAGTTTGTGTAGCCAAGCCAGTGCGTTGGGGAGCCAGCGCCGTGGGCGGGTTTCCCGACTTGAGGCGACTGGCGCGCGATTTCTAATCGCCAGGTGGTTTATAAACAAATTAGAGATTCTGGAAAGGGAATAAAGATGCGACTTTCACAAATGTTATTTGTTACACTGCGGGATGATCCGGCTGATGCTGAGATTCCCAGTCATAAATTATTACTCCGTGCAGGCTACATTCGTCGCATCGGTAGCGGTATCTATGCTTATTTACCTCTGATGTGGCGGGTACTGCAAAAAATTTCTCAGATTGTGCAGGAAGAAATGAACGCTACAGGCGCACAAGAATGTCTTTTGCCGCAATTGCAACCTGCTGATTTATGGAAGGAATCGGGACGCTGGGATACTTACACCAAAGCTGAAGGCATTATGTTTTCGCTGATTGACCGCCGGGAGCAACAATTAGGATTAGGCCCAACTCATGAGGAAGTCATCACAGCGATCGCTCGTGATATGATTCGCTCTTATCGCCAACTACCACTGCATCTCTACCAAATTCAAACCAAATTCCGCGATGAAATTCGTCCCCGTTTTGGTTTAATGCGCGGACGGGAATTTATCATGAAGGACGGCTACTCCTTCCACGCCGATGAAGCCAGCCTCAAAGAAACTTACCAGGATATGTATAAAGCCTACAGCAATATCCTACGGCGTTCTGGTTTAGCTTTTCGGGCAGTAGAGGCTGATTCGGGTGCAATTGGTGGTTCTGGTTCTACAGAATTTATGATTTTGGCGGAAGCTGGCGAAGATGAAGTTCTCTACACTGAGGATGGTAAATACGCCGCTAACGTAGAAAAGGCTGTTTCTTTACCAATTGACGCGGAAACCTCACGGTTTACAACCTATGAAAAACGCGATACACCTGGAACAGAAACCATTGAAAAGGTCTGTCAACTCCTCAACTCTTCTCCCACTCAATTAGTGAAAAATGTCCTTTATCAGACAGTTTATGATAATGGTATAACGGTGTTAGTTTTGGTGAGCATCCGAGGCGATCAGGAAGTTAATGAAGTCAAGTTGCAAAATGAATTGACCAAATTAGCTTCTGAGTATGGCGCTAAAACTATTATTAGTTTGGATGTACCAAATGTAGAAGCCCAGCAAGCATGGACAGCTAAATCTCTACCTTTAGGCTACATTGCACCAGATATCGCAGATGAGTATATTACGGCTAATAAACAGATTCATCCCAAGTTTTTGCGCTTGGTAGATCAAACAGCCGTTGATTTAAAAAACTTTGTTACAGGCGCGAATGAAGCTGGCTATCACGTAGTTGGTGCTAATTGGGGTAAGCAATTTAAGTTACCAAGTGGTGTAGTAGATATACGAAAGGCAAGACCAGGCGATCGCGCTATCCATAACCCAGAACAAACTCTCTTCAGCGCCCGTGGAATTGAAGCAGGTCATATCTTCCAATTAGGCACTAAATACTCCCAAGCGATGGGAGCAACTTATACCAATGAACAGGGTGAAGAAAAGCTGTTATTTATGGGTTGTTTCGGTGTCGGTGTATCACGATTAGCACAAGCTGCCGTAGAGCAATCTTATGACAAAGATGGGATTATTTGGCCAGTTGCGATCGCACCCTACCACGTGATCGTCACAATTCCTAACATTAAAGATGCTCAACAAATCGAAATCGCCCAAAAACTTTACACAGAACTCAATTCCAGGGGAATTGAAACCCTACTAGATGACCGCGATGAACGTGCGGGAGTGAAATTTAAAGATGCTGACTTGATAGGCATACCTTATAGAATTGTAACCGGACGAGCGATCGCTAATGGCAAAGTCGAAGTTGTAGAAAGAGCAACCCGCAAATCTCAAGAAATAGTCATTGAGGAAGTTACAACAACACTTAAACAGTGGATTACCGCCGCCATTCAGGTAAAAAATTAAACAGTAATACTTACGCAGAGGAATAAATACTTTACTCTGCGTTCCTCTGCGTTTACCTCAACGTTCCTACCCTGCAAGAAGGCGAAGCGCCTATGCGTTGTAAATTTAATCATCTCCAAAAAGAACGAGATTTACATAATTTGGCAGGTGACGGACTAGAAGTAAAAATTCTAGAATTGAATCAGGGACTCACGGGACTAATGCATTTTGAGGCACCAAAGTCTCCTCTCGGTTATGGGAAACTCTTCACTTACAAGTATCGTCGTTAACCAGGCTGCTCCTCACATAACTACCATATCAGCCCTCAGTTAGGAAGGTTTTGAACATGAAAGACCAACAAGGATCTAATCGTATTTCTTCAGGCGTAATTGCAGCTGTATCAGCAGCGGTTGTAGCGGTGGGTGGCGGTGTAGCTTGGTTTACCACACAATCTGGCAATACTCCCACACCGTCAAACCCCTCTGGGCGCATTGAACAATCAGCACAGCCATCAACTAGGCAGCCAGCTAATGAGCAAACCCCTAATGTTTATTGGCTCAGACCAAAAGACAAAAATGTTGCTTTGGTTCCCCAACCTGTTAAAGTCGCTTCTATTCGACCTAACCAGCCTTTAGAAGCAGCTTTCCAGAGTTTGTTAGCAGGCCCAACAGAAGGGACAGATTCGACAACTATCCCTAAAGGAACCAAGCTATTGGGACTGAAGGCGGAAAATAATGAGGTTCACGTTAATTTATCTGAAGATTTTACCAGTGGTGGTGGTAGCACCTCAATGATGGGCCGCGTCGGACAAGTTGTTTATACTGCGACAAGTTTAAATCCCAAAGCCAAGGTGTACATTGACGTGAACGGCAAACCGTTGGATGTTTTAGGCGGCGAGGGTGTAGAGTTACAACAACCCCTAACTCGTGAACAGTTCCAGAAAGATTATCCACTTTAGTCAATGGTCATCGGTCATTGGTCATTAGTCATTCACAAATGACAAAGGACAAATGACAACTGACTTACCGTTTGCTATTTAACACGCGAAAATTACGGGCTTGCTGCTCTAACCTTGTGGCGAGACGATCGCAAACCCGATTACACAAATCAAAAATCATTTGATCTTCCACCCGGTAATAGGCGCAAGTTCCTTCACTGCGGCGGCTAAGAATACCTGCTTGCCACATTACCTTCAGGTGTTTTGACACATTTGCCTGAGAAGTCTGTGTTGCCTCTACCAACTCTTGCACGCATTTTTCTTCATCCCGTAATAAGTGTAGCAGCCGTAGGCGCATTGGCTCACTTAACAGGCTGAAGTATTCAGCTACTTGTTGCACCACCTCTGGTGGTAAAGGCAACGTTTGTTTCATCAGGGTTAACCCGCAAGAACAGAAAATTTTAACAATGACTCACTTCATATATACATTAATACTTAATCAGGGTTAATTCGCATCAAAGGTTGACCATATTCTACAGCGTCGCCATTTTGGAGAAGAATTTCCATCACCTGTCCAGAGACTTCGGCTTCGATTTCATTCATCAGCTTCATGGCTTCAATGATACAGACTGTTTGACCCTTGCGGACGCGATCGCCCACTTCCACAAATGCCGTTTCCCCAGGTGCAGGAGCGCGATAAAACGTTCCTACCATTGGGGAAGGCACTTCTACTAATCTCTGGTCAATGGTTGAGGGAGGATTTACTGATAACTGCATTTGTGTGCTAGTTCCAGTATTCTCAAATCCACGAGATGTGGACACCTCTGTTAGCTGACTTCCGCTCATCTGGTTTCCCCCAGATGAACTCGATGTCAAGCCTGAACCTACCACACCGCCTAAAGTCCCTTGACCTACCGACAACATCTGATTGCTAACGCTCACAGCCTTACGGACTGTTAGCTCAAAATCATCGCTTTTGAGCGTGACTTCTGCAATATCTGTTTGTGCGATAGTTGCCAGAAGTTGGCGGATTTCATTAAAGTCCAATGGCACAGTTTTTATTACCTCGACCTATCCGTAAATTAGCATTTTAAGTGCGGCAGGGAATTAATCCCTATGTAGGGATTTCAATCGGGAGCAAGCATCTCCGTAGAGATGAAAGTTATTCCCTGCTGATATATTTATCTTCCTGGGTATCAACTTTGATGCGTTCTCCTTGGGAAATAAACAAAGGAACCATCACAACTGCACCAGTTTCCAGAGTTGCTGGTTTTGAGCCACCTGTGGCGGTATCACCTTTTAAACCTGGATCTGTTTGTACAATTTCCAAAACCACAGACTTAGGTAACTCTACTCCTAGCACCTGTTCGCCCCACCAAATAACTTCGGCTTCCATACCTTCCTTGAGGTACTTGACGCGATCGCCAATTTGTTCGCGAGTCAATCTGCCTTCTTCGTAGGTTTCCATATCCATAAAGACAAACTCATCGCCTTCTTTATAGGTATGCTGCATCGTACTTTTTTCTAGAGTGGCTTGCGGCACTGTTTCCCCGGCTCGGAACGTTTTTTCCATCACGCTCCCACTCTGGACATTTTTTAGCTTAGTTCGTACAAAGGCGGAACCTTTGCCTGGTTTGACGTGCAAGAATTCAAGCACTCGCCATACAGACCCATCCAATACAATTGAAACACCGGGTCGAAAGTCGTTACTGGAGATCATGAAACTTTCAAATTTTGGAAGACAATCGGCATTTATTGTACCCTTCTAGGGTCGTCATTGGGCATTTGTCATTAGTTAGTTGTCATTTGTCATTAGTCATTTGTCATTTATCCTCCGCCCTTAACGTGGGAAGATTATTTATGGGTTACATCCAGTCAACAATTCACTGCTGCATTTGAGTTATCCCATGCTTAACTTATTAAAATCCTGGCTGAAGAAGAGCCTAATGGCAATACTGCTGATAACAATATTTTTAGGCATAACTACAGCTGGGTGGACTCCCTCCAGTAGCGCCGCACTCCCAGCCGGCAATGCAATTACCGACGGTAAGGCTTTGTTGCGGTATGCACTCCCGATAGATAACAAACCTGTACGGCAACTACAAGGCAGCTTAGAGGACATCTCTGCCCAACTGCGGGCGAATCGACGTTGGGGTGCTATTTCCAAAGACATCAGCCAAGCATCCCGCATTCTCGATAAACCTTCCCAAATCTTAACAAGCGTTCCCGCAGAACGCCAACCCCAAGCTGAAGCTTGGATTACCGAGTTGAAAGCTGGGGTTGGTAAATTGGAAGAATTGGCGAACAGCAAAGATAAAGAACAAATTCTGCAAGAGAGAAGTAAACTACTAAATCTCGTTACTCAGCTAGAAGATTCAATGGTGAAACAATTTCCCTTTAAAGTGCCTGCTGAATATAGCAACCTGCCGCAACTTAAAGGTCGTGCCACTGTAGAAGTTAAAACCAACAAAGGCGATTTAGCTCTTGTCGTAGACGGTTACAGCGCTCCTGTGACTGCTGGTAATTTTGTCGATTTGGTACAGAGGGGTTTTTATAATGGCTTAGAATTTACCCGTTCTGAAGAATCTTACTTTCTCCAAACTGGAGATCCTGCTGGGAAAGATGTAGGCTTCATTGATCCCAAAACGGGAAAATATCGTGCTATTCCCTTAGAAATCTTAGTTCAAGGCGATAAAGCACCTACTTATGGCATTACTTTAGAAGAAGCTGGTCGTTACGTTGATATGCCAGTTCTACCCTTCTCTGCCTTTGGTGCAGTAGTGATGGCTCGTCCTGAAAGTGAAGTAAATGGTGGTTCATCACAATTTTTCTTCTTTTTGTTTGAACCAGAACTCACCCCCGCCGGACGCAATCTATTGGATGGTCGCTATACCGTTTTTGGCTATCTCACCGAAGGTAAAGAAGTTTTGGATAAGCTAAAGGCGGGTGACAAAATAGAATCGGCAACAGTCGTTCAAGGAATAGAAAATTTAGTTGAGCCGCAAGCTGCCTAATAGATTTAGGACTTACGCACTGTACAAAAGAATCATGTTGTGTATCAACGTAAATACATCGTTTCAGGTTTTTATTAATCATTCTTTGATGGTAAATAAACCCGCGCTGTAGGAGCAATTCATGAATTGCCCCTACGATAGATGTGGTTTTTCAAATCATCGATACATATTTGGTCTTTCCTGTCAATGCGTAAGTCCTAGATTTCAGCCTTTTCAAGGTGGGAAATTTGGAACGAATCAATACTCCATAAATTTGGCATAGCCATGTTCCTATTAAAAACAGCCATATTCCTATTATAAATTGGAGTCATTACTAACAGATTCATCACATACAGCCGGCACAACTATTGCAATTATTATTATTGTCACCGCCATTACTGTTACCGCCACGGCTCAAGAAACAAAAAATTAATATAGGCAACCACAAAAGCCACCACCAAGACCACTCTGAAGCTTTGTCCGAGGTAGTGTGATTATTCTCAAAGGTAGATGTTGGTCTATTGCCAGGACGTGGAGTATTTTCAGCCACCTGAGACATCATAAGTTCAGAGCTATTCAAATTATTTGAATAGTTATGAGTATTAGCAATCAGTGGGAAAAGGCTACTCATTGCTAGAACTAGCATAAATGATAACAGCGCAATTAGCATCGATTTCAACGCAGGCAATCGAAGAAAAGTAAAGGATGGTTTGGGTACAATCCAGTAGCAACGAGTGTTTACTCGTGTGAACTGAACATTATTATCGAATTGGATATTTGATGACTGCCAAATATCAATCGGTGGGCGCTCATTAAATATTTTTTCATAGCTAATCAGCGTTTCGTTATACCACCTGCGATGTTTTTCCTGCTCGCTATAACCGCCACTACTAGGATGATGATGCAATGATTTATGTAAGATTTTACCACAAAACTCATCCCAGTATGAGTGAGTGTAGGTTAAGTGCAAATGCCAAACTTGATCCACTTGAGCAGAAGGACTAACAGGATGCCCAGCGATAACGGCAAGAAAGGCAAACTTTTTGTACTCGTTAATAACACGTTGGGTGTATTTAGTTGTCCAACCGTTGTCTTTTGCTAATCGATAAGTAAATGATAAAACTGCATCAGCATCATCTAGAGAAAATTTTTGAATATTTTGATAAAGCTCTGTCTGTTGAGTGTTCATTAGTAACTCCTTTAAAGTGTTAAAAGTTAAATTGTCAAGACTAACATACAGGTAATAGAATGAACGACAGAGGAAGTGGATGAGTGTTTGAAAGTTGTTTGCGTAAGTCCTAATTTTGGCTTACTCAACAGTAATTATTTGTTTTTCGGTAAAACACATGGCAATACCTTTCTCGTAATAAGCTGCTTCATTGATAAAAACAGGATAGGTAGTTGAGTTGGCTTCGTAGGGAATTGTTTGACCGTCAAATGTTAAGAACATAGGATCGCCAGGATTTAAAGCCTCATAATCTTTAAACTGAAGCTGAGGATGGATCATGGCTTGAATTTCTCCGTGTTCGTTTCTGGGATAATCAATTGCTTCTATATATCTGTAGAAGATAAGAGTATTTGAGAACGCTGGTACTTTTCCCTGGTTGTACAGTTCTAAATAATCTAAAATTGTGTAAATTATGGCTTCAGTTTTCAGAAAAATATCTGGATTCAAAACACCTTGAGGAACAGAGCCAACCTCAATAGCAACGCTAAATTTGCCAAGCGATCGCAGCGAATTATCACCTCGACCAGAGTTTCCAGAACTATAAACCTTGACTGAAGGATTAACATAACTGAGATAGGCGGCTAATTGCAGATTGAAGGGTTGATGATTATCGACAATAATGGTTACACCCATGTTGGCGGTTGTACTATGTAAATCCAAAATAAAATCAACAGGAGTTTTACCATTTTGACCAAACAGATGGTCAATTTCTTGAGCTAGTAAATCTTCATAATCAGAAAGTGTTGAATCCTCTAAATTTTGACGCAAGAAGCACCGATTTAAATCTTTGTCAATGTATCGTGTTCCTGCTGCAAATGCTTTAGGATTAGCCAACAATGTCAGTGTTTCAAAATTGGATTTACGAATTAGCTCAGGAAATTGCTCAAAAAGTTTGATCAAGTATGCTCCAGTAAACTCGTTCCCATGAGTTCCACCTCCAATCAATACTCGATTGATTTGGCTCTTAAATTTCATTTCTGGTTCCCTAATTGCAAGTGGTTGTATTGCTCTGAAGATATCTTGGGAAACCATGATATAATCACCTTGTTTATGCAACATTCCATGACTAAAACGTCATAATGCTGAAAAAACAAGAATCTTTAGCCTCTCACAAATGGTCAAATTGGGATGAACTAGAACTGCGTCACCTGAAGTATGCGATCGCTGTAACCCAAAAGCAAGGATTTACCAACGCTGCTGCATATCTGGAAATCGATCAGGGATTTCTGAGTAGACAAATCAAGCGGCTGGAGAAAAAAATTGGATTTCAACTATTTGATCGCAACCAGCGCCCGTTAAAATTAACAGATGCGGGAAATGAGTTTTTGCAAGAAGCCTGTCAAATTCTCAGTCAGGTTGAACGAGCAATTGAATCAGGTCAACAGTTAAGTCGTGGTGAGAAAGGACGATTAACTATAGGAATCAATACATCCATCGCCAACAGCAAACTACCCGATATCCTCCGAGCATTTCATGAGAAGTTTCCAGAAGTAAAATTGGTGTTACAGGAAATAGCTTCCTATGACCAAATTGAGAAGTTGCGAAACCAACAACTGGATTTAGGTTTCTTTCATCTGCATAATTTACAAAATATCAAAAGCAATAATGATGATGTTTTGACTTCTATGCCTATTCTTCAAGAATCGCTAGTCATTGTTTTACCGGAAAACCATCGTTTCGTAAGGCTAACTAGCATTTCACTTGCAACACTGGCAAATGAGCAATTTATCTTACCACCACATAACTTGTTATATAACTTACGCGATCAAATTAATAGGCTTTGCGTGGATGCAGGTTTTCAGCCAAAAGTCAGACAAGAAGCAGCATGGATATCAACTGTTCTGAGTTTAGTTGCAGGTGGAATGGGGATTTCACTACTTCCGGCAAACGTACAAAATCTTCAACGAAGTGGTGTAGTCTATCGTTCTATACAAGGACAATCACCAGTATTAGAAATCGTTGCTGTTTGGCGAAGTGATCATGTACCTATAATTTTGAAAAATTTCCTTGAAGTGATTGGGAATTTAGCATGAATTTATCTTCAATATTTTTCAACTCAGCATCGCTGAAGAGTTTTTAATCTAATCACGATTAAAAGACGACTACTATCTATGGTCTACTAGCCCAGATAACCTGCATTCAACACCTCTTCAACTGCAATATTAAATTCTGAAAAAATCCGTGATCCAATTTGCTGATTAGCTGTAAAAACTGTTTCTTCGTAAAATCCATCTTCCAGTAGTAACACTGAAATTTTTGTTTCTAGTGGGTCTACAATCCAATATTCAGGAACTTCTAACGCCGCATATTCCGAGCGTTTATAACGATAGTCCCGTTTAACAGACTCTGGACTGACCACTTCGACAATTAGTAACGGTGGTGATTCAAATACTGCTGAAGCATTCAACAATTCTCTGGCTTGTTCCACTGTCACTACACACAAATCGGTCAACCTAGATTTATTTCTACCCGTTCTCACCCCACTTTCCCGAAAAGTCAGCCAATTAGAGTTACAACGTTTGATTTCTGCTTTCAAGGCAGTATCCAAAAAATCGACAATCAGAAAATGTTCAATAGTAGGTGGATTCATTAACTCTAGCTTCCCATCCACCAGTTCATAATGGAAACCGTTGCCATCATCATAGGTTAAGTACTCCTCAAACGTAATGCTGGTTACTGGTGTTGTTACCATTCCAACTGACTCCTAGACGATATCTTTATCTTAAACAGTAAAATAAATCATCAGTTTTCTTCGTAGTTTTGCAACACCTCCTTTCAACTGCTCTCCCACCAAAAACCTATCCGAAGTCGTAAGCACAATCCGTCCGTAGTTTTGCTGTTTCATAATTGGAAAGGCGGCTTGAGCCAGCCATGTTGGTGCTTATAAATTAATGCTGATGGTATGAGTCAAAAATGGCGTTTCGTTGGTTGCTCCCCTATCTTGCTTGGAATGGATTTACGACGTTCATCAAAATCTGGAGGTTACTTTTATAACGTGAGCTAACGGATCAAAGCTGAGCGACGCTTCAAGGCGCCTGTTGGTGTGAAGAACGGAACCGGGGTGGCCGCCCTGAAGCGTTCGCTCGAGCGCCGTGTTAGGCTGTGTGGGCGGACGATGGAAGCGGACAGACTTGCATGGCTTGAATCAAGCCCTGCGCAATGGTGAAACGATGACCGACGTGCTCATCGGCAAGAACAACTCCAGCCAGGTCGCGCACGACCTGATGCACTTCGACCAAGATACGCCCGGCCTCCTCCGGGTGAAAAGTCACCGGCTCCACGTGCGGGTTGATCTCGCTCCATTGCTCCGTCCAGTAAGCACGGACTTCTTCAGATCCACGGACAAAACCGCCTTTGAATGCTCTCGGCCAGGTCACATCCGGAGTCATGAGGGCGAGGGCGGCGTCAATGTCCCGCGCGTTAAAGGCCGCGTAGGCCGCGCAAAGCAGTTCGATTAGGAGTGCAGGTTGATCTGGCATAAGCGGTGTGGTGAAGGATACGCAGTAGGGACTAACAATTGATAGACAGAAAATTTCTGTATAATACTCCAAAGCCGCTGTTTAAGCCGAATCTTTGCGCATAATACGCTCATTTGGGTGGATAGGTCGAAAGTTTCTGCATAACATCCTAAAGGGTAGAGGGTAGACTGGCTCTATCTATCTTCCGAACCGTTGGGTTTCACGCCGTTCAAACGCCACTTTGACGCCAGTTGCTACAACGGAGGGAACCTCCGCAACGCACTGGCTCCTCAAGTAGGGAAACCCGCCCATGCAAGTGGCTCCCCAACCTACGATTCTGTGCGCCTTCAAAGAGAACTGGTATTAGCTACCCAACTATTACCTCACTGTTACTATCTACATAATCCGTACTTACAGTCACCTGCTGCCAAGCATCCAAATCCGTTTTGACCCCTGACAGTTTTTCCTGAATCAGGCTCATGGCATCGGTGCCTAATGCCAGTCGCATCGGTGGATGAGGACTTTCCACAGCTTGAATGATGGCTTGTGCCGCTTTAAGTGGATTGCCAGGTTGCTTACCATCCATCTGTTTGAACCACTGCAATGAAGCACCGCTCACGGTCGCATAGGCATCAATGGAAAGTTCTGCTGCTGCCAGAGAGCGTCCGTTAAAATCTGTGCGAAATGCCCCAGGTTCAATTAAAGTGACCTTAACTCCAAAGGATTCAACCTCCTTAGCTAGGGCTTCAGACGTACCTTCCAGAGCAAATTTAGCGCCACAATAGAGGCTGCTTCCACCAAATCCCACTAATCCTGCTGTGGATGACATATTGACAATGTGACCGCTGCCTTGCTGACGCATCACAGACAAGACTGTTTGCATCAGACGGAGCGCCCCAAAGAAGTTGGTTTCAAAAAATCGGTGAATATCAACATCACTGACTTCTTCGAGTGCGGCAATGAGTCCATGTCCAGCATTGTTGACCAGCACATCAATTCGACCAAATGTAGCGATCGCTGTATCAACGGCTGCTTGTATGTCTTGGGATAACGTGACATCCAGACGTACAGCCTTTGCGGTCTCTGGATAATGCTCAATCAAAGTGCGAAGTTGCTCTGGTTTGCGAGCAGTAGCAAGCAGGTAGTCGCCCTTCTTCAACACAGCTTCTGCTAGGGCCCGTCCGAACCCTGTTGAACATCCTGTAATCAACCAAACTTTAGGAGCGACACGATTTTTGTCTGAGTTCATTTGTTTTCTCCAATACAAAAACGATGAGAGCAAGCTGGTGTATCTCTCGGTCGAAGCGAAAAGTACAGCAATTCGCTAAAAGCGCAACTGCAATTCTGTAACTTACTTTCCACATTAAGCAACCTGAATAAATATGTCCAATATGATTTTTGTCTTAGACTAAGACTTAAAACGTATTAATTGACAATGGAACTTCGACACTTGCGTTACTTTGTGACTGTAGCTGAGGAACTTCATTTTGGTCGCGCCGCGCAACGACTACAAATCGCTCAACCGCCACTCAGTCAACAAATCCGTCAACTCGAACAAGAACTCGGTGTCGAGTTGCTGTATCGGACAAAGCGAACAGTCCGACTTACTGAAGCAGGACTTGCCTTTTTACAGCAGGCACGACAAATTCTCGTGCAATCTGAGCAAGCGATTGAGGTAGCCCAACGTGCAAGTCGAGGCGAAGTGGGTCGTTTAGCGATTGGATTTGTTGGATCTGCCACGTGTAGCCTGCTGCCTGCTGCCGTGCGGTCATTTCGCCGTCAGTTTCCTGATGTCCGTTTGATGCTGCATGAAATGACCACGAGCGAGCAAATTGAAGCACTGCATGACGATCGCATTCAGCTTGGCTTTATTTGTCCGCCCATCAGCGATGACGAACTCAGCGTGGAAACGGTTTTACAAGAATCGTTCGTCGCTGTATTGCCAGAAGCACACCCGCTTGCGACGCAAACACAACTGTCATTAGCATCACTCGCCGAGGAGTCCTTCATTTTATCTCCACGTCATCTAGGAAGCGGCTTTTACGATCAGATTATCCGTTTGTGTCAACAAGCAGGATTTATTCCCCGAGTAACTCAGGAAGCAATTCAGATGCAAACTATTGTCAGCTTAGTGGCAGCGGAATTAGGGGTTGCGCTTGTCCCAGCTTCACTCCAGAATTTGCAACGAGCAGGGGTTGTCTACAAACCACTCGAAGACCAAACGCTCTATGTCAAGTTAGCAATTGTTTGGCGAAGTGCAAACACCTCGCCCGTGCTACACCAATTTCTAGCGCAATCAAGAGCCGTTACACGATTTAGTGCAGCGTTTCATTAAGCAATGCTGTTGAGGTTTGCCAAACATACCCATTTTTCCCAGCAGGCTTTGTACAATTTCCATATAGCTATCGTAAGGAGTGCTTGTTTCTTCTAATCAGCACCCTAATGGATCGATAGCTTTCTTGTCTAATTGCTCAACTTAAAACTGTCTGGAGTATTGCAACACGGAAAACCGATTGTGAACAGTGAGTTATCTTCTCAACAAGTAAAAGATATTGGCGAACAAGGTCTTTTGGAAAGATTACAGCGCTTCTGTCCTCCAGAAATTATCGGCGATGATGCCGCAGTACTTGAGACTGTACCAGGGCAATCTTTGGTAGTGACTACAGATGTACTGGTTGATGGCGTGCATTTTAGTAATCTCACCACTTCCCCAGAAGATGCTGGTTGGCGAGCTGCGGCTGCCAATTTATCAGATTTAGCAGCAATGGGCGCTTCTCCATTGGGAATCACTGTCGGGTTGGGACTACCTGGTGAACTTAGGGTGAGTTGGGTAGAACGCTTGTACCAGGGAATGACAGAATGCCTGCAAAAATACAATACCCTGATTGTTGGGGGTGATGTGGTGCGATCGCCTGTAACGACTTTGGCAATTACCGCTTTTGGTCAAGTGAACCCTAGCCAAATTATTCGCCGTTCTGCTGCTGTTGTGGGGGATACGATCGTCGTTACAGGCGTTCATGGAGCCTCAAAAGCTGGCTTAGAACTGCTCTTGCATCCCGAATTAGTACAGAACCTCAAAGATGCAGAATGCACAGCTCTAATCCTCGCACACCAACGCCCACAGCCACGATTAGATGTCTTACCAATCCTCTGGAAAATCTTAACTCCTAACTCTCAACTTTCCATTGCTGGTATGGATAGCAGCGATGGTTTGGCAGATGCGATAATCCAAATTTGCCGCGCGAGTGGCGTTGGCGCTGTCTTAGAACACAGACAAATTCCCATACCAAAAACTTTTAACCATTGGCTGACACCAGACCAAGCGCTAAAATATGCTTTATATGGTGGTGAAGACTTTGAATTAGTGCTGTGTTTACCACAAGAATTAGCATCAGCCTTAGTGCAACATCTTGGAGAAGGTGCTGCGATCGCAGGCAGGATTACAGCCGGATCGACAGTAATATTGCACGACGAGCAAAAAAAATTCCCCGACCAAGTTCTCAATCTTAGCCAGGGATTTCAACATTTTGGTCAATAGTGCTTTGTCATTTGTCCTTTGTCCTTTTTCTAATGACCAATGACTAATCACTAATGACTAATGACAAATTAATTATTGCCACTTCTCGGCTACCAATTCTGCCAAATCCAAGACTCGTTGGCTGTAACCCCACTCGTTGTCATACCACGCCATAACTTTTACTAGGTCATTGCCCATAACCAAAGTCAAGCTAGAATCGACAATCGAAGAAGCATCACTACCTTGATAATCGGAAGATACTAGTTCTAGTTGGCTGTAGTCCAAAATCCCTTTAAGTGGGCCTTCGGCAGCATCTTTGAGAGCTTGGTTAACTTCTTCAGTAATAGTACGCTTCTCAACCTGAACTACGAAATCTACCATTGAGACGTTCGGGGTTGGTACGCGCAAGGCAACGCCATTTAGCTTGCCTTTGAGGTCTGGGATAACCAGCGCCACTGCTTTTGCTGCGCCAGTAGAAGTAGGTACAATGTTTATCGCTGCGGCCCTCGCCCGTCGCAAATCCCGGTGAGAAGCGTCTAGCAAGCGCTGATCGCCTGTATAGCTGTGGGTGGTGGTCATCGTGCCTTTGATGATGCCGAACTTATCGTTCAACACCTTGGCAATTGGTGCCAAGCAGTTGGTAGTACAGCTAGCGTTACTGATAATGTGGTGTTTGTTGTGGTCATAGTCATGATGATTCACACCAACCACAAAAGTACCATCCTCGTTTTTACCAGGAGCGGTAATCAGAACTTTCTTGGCTCCAGCATTTACGTGCCTGAGCGCTCCTTCTTTGCTAGTAAATACCCCGGTTGCTTCGATAATTAGGTCAATTCCCCAATCTTTCCAGGGCAAGTTTTCTGGGTTGCGATCGGATACGCACTTGATGGTCTTACCGTTGACGATGATAGAGTTATCGTCAGCACTAATCTCAGCACCTTTGATCTTGCCTAACATTGAGTCATACTTCAGCAGGTGAGCATTGGTTCTAGGGTCTGAAGTGTCATTAATAGCGACAAGTTCGATTTTACTATTCTCTCTACCCACCCAACAACGCGCAAAGTTACGTCCAATCCGCCCGAAACCGTTGATTGCAACTCTAATCACAGTGTCTTGCCCTCTGTATTTATGCTTATATGTTGATATCGTTGACCCCAATCATATCGCAAAGGGGGGGGGCACTTTTAACCATAAAGTGTTAGATCAATAAAAAAACACATAATTTATTCAGATTTGTAAGAGTAGAGATTGTTGTTAGTGATATATGATCTGACCGATTCCGGGACTAAATAACGAATTGACTGGCGTTCGCCCTTGGCGTTGACGAAGTTATCGCGGCAAAATTTGCGAATTAGACTTGACGAAACTCCTACTAAAGGTATATTCAAGAGTTGCCAGTGAATGTTATATGACTGCTCTCTAAGTTGTTGCTCCACTTGCTTGCAGATTAATTTGCTTTGAGTTATAGTCTCACCACCTAGCTGTCGGGGTGCGATTAACCAATCACACATTTGTGCTAATTCGTGTCCCCGATACCAACCGGGTAAGGTTTGGAAAGTATCCAAGCCCACAATCCAGTACCAGTGAGTATTTGGGTAACAAGCAGATAAGTCAATCAGGGTGTTAATGGCATAAGAAGTCCCAGAGCGATTAGTCTCCACTAGTGAGACAGTAAATGCTGGGTTATCTTTGATGGCTAATTGCAGCATTTGCACGCGATGTTCAAACAATGCTGCTTCTTTGTGAGGAGGATTTAGGGATGGCACCCAAATTACCTTTTCAAGGGATACTTGATGCAAAGCTGTCTCGGCTACGAGCAGGTGTCCCCAATGAATTGGATCGAATGTGCCACCAAAAATTGCTAGTTGCTGCATCCAGATAAGCCTGGTTTATATGCAATTGAAAAATAGTTTCATTACCAATGTACTATTGTACTCAATTCACGCCTAAACTTAATGCAATTTCAAATTAGTTTCACTAAACAATGTATTATGTAGCCAATTCCAGTAAGGTAGCCAAAAATATGTATTTGACATTACAAGAATTTCTTTCCCGATGCAGCCAAAATTTTCAGAATAATCTTAAGAACAGTTCAGAAATAGCAAAAACTTCCAACCAAGGTAAAATCATTCTCAACCAGGAAAACCAGAGCAGAAACATCATTTGGGCATCAAACATGAACATGATACAGGAGTAGTTACGGTAAAAATCAAATTCCTGTTATGATACGCGTGTCATTTGTGATTATGGTGTGGTGTGGTGTAAGAGGAGCAATAAATGACTAATTCTGTAGATTTTAGTGGTAGACCATTTCATTTTATTGGCATCGGTGGCATAGGTATGTCTGCTCTGGCGTACGTTCTTGCGAAGCGTCAATTTCCAGTATCAGGTTCGGATCTTCGTCCTAATCACATTACACACAAGTTGGAATCTATCGGTGCTCATATTTTTGGTAAACAAGAGGCAAGCAATCTCGAATTCTTTCACCCTCAGGTATTGGCTAATTCAGTAGTATTAAATTCACAAGAACAATTACCTGCTGATAGTAAGTCAAAACTGCCTCAAGTCATTTGTTCAACAGCAATTAACACTAATAATTTAGAATACAAAGCAGCGCTGGAATTAGGTTGTCCAGTTTTACATCGTTCAGATGTACTAGCAGCTTTAATTGCCGATTACTACAGTATTGCAGTGGCAGGAACACACGGCAAAACTACAACCAGTAGTATGATTGGCTATATGCTTCTGGAAGCAGGTCTAGACCCAACGATTTTAGTCGGTGGCGAAGTGAATGCTTGGGAAGGTAATGCTCGATTGGGACAAAGTCAATATTTGGTAGCCGAAGCAGATGAATCAGATGGTTCTTTAGTAAAACACGCTCCTGAAATTGGTATTATCACCAATATTGAACTCGATCACCCTGACCACTACGATACATTAGAAGAAGTCATTGACACCTTCCAGACATTTGCTAAGGGTTGTAAAACGTTAATATGTAGTATTGACTGTGCTACAGTGCGCGATCGCTTGCAACCCACAATCAGCTACAGCTTACACTCAGATACCGACGCCGATTACACCGTCACTAATATTGATTATCGTGCTGATGGTACCACGGCTTTGGTTTGGGAAAGAGGCAAAGCTTTGGGCGTATTGACGTTGCGGTTGCTCAGTCGGCACAATCTCAGCAATGCCCTAGCCGCAGTAGCTGTTGGTCGTGCTTTGGGCTTAGAATTTGGAGCAATTGCCAAAGGTATCGCCACCTTTCAAGGAGCAAGACGACGCTTTGAGTTCCGAGGTGAAGTCAATGGCATTACCTTCATCGATGACTATGCTCACCATCCCAGCGAGATTCGCGTTACTCTTGCCGCAGCACGTTTACAGGCAAGACCAGGGCAAAGAGTGGTTGCCATCTTCCAACCTCATCGCTATAGCCGTACACTGACCTTTTTAGAAGAATTTGCCGAGTCCTTTACCCATGCTGATTTGGTTGTGCTGACTGATATTTACAGTGCAGGCGAACCTAATTTAGGGCAAATTAGTGGTGAATGTCTAACGGCGGAAATTGCTAAACAGCATTCGCAGGTAGTTTATCAACCAACTTTACCCGCAGTGTGTGAGTACTTGCTACAAACACTACGCCCAGGAGACTTGGCGCTGTTTTTGGGAGCGGGAAATTTGAACCAGGTGATTCCTGAAATAATTACGACACTCTGTGAACCGGCTAAAGCCACATCCTAAGTGGAAACTTTGCGAAGTTTTATTTCCAAACAAAGTGCCCCTCTAGCAACGGTTTCATCTGTGAATTCGATTACCGTGTCTTTGCGGTAAATTAATGTAAAAATTTTACCAAAACAAAGTAAAGATGACCATTTCCCAGGCAGCTGGAAACGTCTGCACAGTTCCTGCTTTGAATACAAAGAAACATCAAACAGCTAATTCAGTGGAGAGCGAAGTAATTTACTTACCCAGTACTGATTGTGCGATCAAGTCCCAGGCTTCTTTGTCAGCGTTTACTTCCTATAGAGTTGGGGGAGCCGCTGATTTATACGTTGCCCCCCGAAACTTAGAAGCACTGCAAGCAAGTCTTAAATACGCAAAAGAACGTAATTTAAAGGTGACAACACTGGGAGCAGGTTCTAACTTGCTGGTGAGCGATGGTGGTATATCAGGCTTAGTCATTGCTACTCGTCATCTCCGCTTCAGCAACTTTGACCCCCAAACCGGTCAATTAACCGTTGCTGCTGGAGAATCAATTCCCAGCCTGGCATTGGCGGCAGCAGAATTAGGGTGGCAAGGATTGGAGTGGGCTGTTGGTATCCCTGGAACAGCCGGAGGTGCAGTGGTAATGAACGCGGGGGCACATAATAGCTGTATCGCAGATATGTTAGTTAGTGCCCAGGTACTTTCACCAGATGGTACGTTGGAAACTCTTACCCCGGAACAGTTAGGTTATAGCTACCGAACTTCATTATTGCAAGGTGGCGATCGCATAGTCACTCAAGCCACCTTACAACTCGCGCCAGGTGCAGACCCCGCAAAAGTTGTGGCAATCACCAAAGAACACAAAAAGCATCGGTTAAGCACCCAACCATACAACTTCCCCAGTTGTGGCAGTGTTTTCCGCAATCCCAAACCTTACAGTGCTGGCTGGTTAATTGAACAAACTGGTCTGAAAGGCTACCAAATTGGTGGAGCACAAGTAGCGCTACTCCATGCTAATTTTATCGTTAATCGTGGTGGAGCAAAAGCTAGTGACATTTTCTGTCTCATTCGCTACATCCAACATCAAGTACAAGAACGTTGGTCTATTAATTTAGAGCCAGAAGTTAAAATGCTCGGAGAGTTTCAAGGTGCTTGTTGAAACTTTCAATTCAATGAGTAGGGGAAGCAGAGGATCAGTTGCAGTAAGTCTTTCCCCTCCGTACCTCTGCCTCTTGTGCCCAATGCCCAATACAATTCTTGGAGAAGGCTGCGCCAACGGCAACTCTTAGAGACGCTAAACGCTCAGTACAAGTGCCCCATGACGGCAGTTGCTCCACTTGGGGAAACTCCAGACGCTCGATGACTCGCTACCGCTTCGCTATCGCCCTTGGCGTCTCCCCTTGGGAGAAGACCGCACTGCCTCCCCCATGCCCCATTCTATGAAGCATTAATTATTGGTAAAAAAAGAGGCAAATTACTTACCGCATCTATAATTGAATTTGATTTGTTATTCAACGCACAGGCGTACAAATAATTATGATAGGAAAAGGACAGGGATTCGGCTTTGGCTTAGGAAAAATGAAGGAACTGGCCGAAGCTTTTAAGAAAGCACAGCAAGTTCAAGAAGGCGCAAAGCGACTCCAAGAAGAATTGGAGCAAATGGAGATTCAAGGAGAATCTGGCGGTGGTCTGGTGAAGGTGATTGTCAGTGGGAACCAAGAACCAAAACGAGTAGAAATTTCTCCAGATGCTTTAGCAGAAGGTGCAGAAGTACTTTCTGATCTTGTAACAGTGGCAATGAAAGAAGCCTACAACAAGTCCACAGCAACAATGCGGGAACGTATGGAAGAATTAACCAGTGGGTTGGAGTTACCTGGATTTTAGTCATTGGTCATTAGTCATTGGTCATTAGTCATTAATTATTGGTCATTGGTCATTGGTCATTGGTCATTGGTCATTAGTCATTGGTTATTGGTCATTGATCATTAGTCATTGGTCATTTGCAAAGGATAAATGACTATTGACTATTGACAAAAGACTATTGACTATTGACAAAGAAAATCTATGCCTTACAAGTTGCTGTTTGTCTGCTTAGGTAACATCTGCCGATCGCCATCGGCAGAAAATATCATGAATCATCTAATTGAGCAGGCTGGTTTAAGCGATGGCTCCGCCAACCCCAAAGGCATACGCATCCTCTGTGATTCTGCTGGTACATCTAGCTATCACGTTGGTAGCCCACCTGACAGACGCATGAGTGCTGCGGCCGCTACTAAGTTGGGAATTAAACTGCGTGGTCGAGCACGCCAGTTTCAAAAGTCAGACTTTCAAGACTTTGATTTGATTTTGGCTATGGATCGAGAAAATTATGAGAACATCCTCAGTCTTGATCGAACTAAGCAATATCAGCATAAAGTGCGTTTGATATGCGAGTTTTGCTCTCGATACACTCTAAAGGAAGTTCCAGATCCCTATTACGGTGGTCAAGAGGGATTTAATCAGGTTATTGATTTACTGATCGATGCTTGTGAAGGCCTGCTCACAAAAGTTAAAAGTCAAGAGTTATGAGTTAGGAGTTAGGAGTTTTAATTCCTCACTCCTCACTTTGAACTCCTAACTTTTATTCCACTAAACCATGCTTCATCGCAAAACGGACTAATTCCGCGCGGTTGCTGGTTGAGGTTTTTCTCAATAAACTGCTAACGTACTTTTCCACGGTTCTAGGACTCAGGTGTAGCTGATGACCCATTTCGGCATTAGAAAGACCATGAGTCAATAACTCTAAGACTTCCTGTTCTCTATGAGTTAGGGCTGAGTGCAGATGGGATTTCTGAATTTGAGTGGATAGAGAATTATGGGCATCCTCCGCTTTTATCAAGCCGGAAATGCCCAAACTGTCTTTATGAGAAAAACGATATTCTGATTGGATAATTTGCGATCGCTCTAAAAGATTGCGGATTGCTGCTGCTAACTCTTCCAGTTCAAAAGGCTTGGGTAAATATAAATCGCACCCCGACTGGTAGCCCAGAATTCTTTCTTGGGTCTTAATGCGTGCCGTTAATAAAATTACAGGCAATAAACGAAACACTGGTTGTTGACGCACCCGGCGCACCAGTTCATAACCATTCATCCGTGGCATAACAATATCCGTGACAATCAAATCAGGATGATACTCATCCACCATAAACAAAGCCTCTTGACCGTCATTAGCCGTGATCACTGAGTAGCCAGACAGTTCAAGATAGTCGCTAACAGACAGACGAGTGCCCAAATCATCATCCACTACAAGGATCGTCAAGGGCATGGATTATACACCCCTAGCATTTTTTTACTCAGAATATTTGCTTTTATCTACTCCGTTAGTGAACACAGACAATAATAGTGTTCTTATGTTTCATACTATGACAGGATTACCGGTTAATGACTGCTCTCAGGGTTTATTTATAAGGAAAATCTTAAATCATTAGGAAGGTTAACGAAGTGTAATTACCTTAGACTCCCTGTGCTTAGGAGGCATAGAGAGCTTTGTAATTTGTAACAACTCATCATCATTAGCGTCATACCAATTCTTTGTCAGGACTTATGCCAAAAGGGAGTAAAAATCTTGATTTTCTGTAGGGGCAATTCATGTAAACGCAAAGAAGCAAGTTACGCGGAGTCTTTTCTAGAGAAGCGGCTTCCCACAGGGTATTGCCCCTACTTGATGTGTAAGTCCTATTTGTGAAACTGCACAAAATCAGGCTTGGTCAGACAAGTTGTTCAAGCAACTTGTTCTATGAAACCTCAGAGGTAATTGGTATCAGCTAACTTAAAGTTGCCAGAAAACCTTAATTTTGAACTTAAAAAAGCTAAATTAGTAATATACAGTTCACCATTTATAGCGGTTCTAAGATACACTCTATAATTTACAAGCCAATCAAAATAATTTTTTAGGTACATTTAAAGCACACAAAATTATCAATGAGCGACAAGAACGAAGGTTACAAAGTTATTTGCGACAACCGTCAAGCCCGTTATTTGTATGAAATTCTAGAAACTTACGAAGCTGGAATTGAGTTGACAGGAACAGAGGTGAAGTCGATTCGTGCGGGTAAAGTCAATCTCCAAGATGGCTATGCTTTGCTTCGCAATGGCGAAGCATGGTTGATCAATGTGCATGTCTCGCCTTACAACGCTAGTGGACAATATTTTAATCACGAACCACGGCGTACACGCAAGCTTCTATTACATCGTCAAGAACTCCGTAAGCTAATTGGCAAAGTCGAACAGCAGGGTTTAACTTTAATCCCTTTGAAAATGTATCTTAAACGAGGCTGGCTAAAAGTGAGTATAGCCCTTGGCAAGGGTAAAAAGCTCCACGATAAACGAGAAGACCTGAAACGACGCCAAGACCAGCGTGATATTCAACGGGCAATGAAAAGTTATTGAGGATCGGTGTTACTAAACTACCACAGCAAGAGTAAGAAACAGGATTGCTGTGAAAACCATGTTGTATGTCTACAGCGTGAGTTATTAAAATGCCTAGTTTATAGCCGCAGATTGATTTTGTTAAGGTTGAGACCCGATATAGTGGTGAGTAACTTCGGATAGCATCAGGAACTTTCACAACTTATGAAAAGTAATTTCATTACCGCTGTTGGCGCTGGCGTTCTCAGCTTGAGTATGGGAATTTTACCTTTAACTCTATCTGCACAAGCTCAGACAACTAATGACTCCGGAGCCACTACTAGTACTACTGCTCCAACAACGACCACTGACGATCGCAATGATTTTGATTGGGGTTGGCTAGGATTAATTGGTCTATTTGGTCTAGCTGGGTTGGCTGGTAAAAAGCGCGCTAACGAACCTGTAGCTTATCGTGATCCTAATGCCCCAAGTACCACTACCTACAGAGATTAGACTATTTAAAATTCATTCATTTGTCAGTTGTTCGGTAAGAAAACAACTGACAACTTAATTTATATTAGTTTGTTGCTGGTTCTAAGTTAGTTGAATTTGTCTGGTTTTGAGCTAAAGGTGTCCAGTAACTAGCAATTAAGGCAACGATGAGCCACCAGAGGGTATTGACTTCAGGACGATACCAGACAGTATCTACGGTGCCGTGAGCTAGCATACCCAACAAAATAGCGATCGCTCCTATTAACCAAAATCCCTCTACACTTCTGATTTGTCGCAACCGTCGCACTTGCAAAAGTGCCGTATTAAATGTGACAATTATTAGCCAGAGAAAGCAGGCTAAACCAACAAAGCCAGTTTCTACAGTCACTTCAAACAATATCGAATAGGCGCTCAAAGCAGTGTAACGAGGGCGTTGGTAGAGGGGATAAACTTTATTAAAAGAGTTGTGACCAGGCCCAATGCCGAAAATCGGGCGATCGCGAATCATTTCAAAAACAGCATCCCACACATTGCGGCGAAAATTATTACTGCTATCTTTACGGTCAGCAAAAATACTGAATACTCGCAGCCGCACTGGCTCTACAAATATCACTGCTAGCACCAATACGCCAATCAAACCTCCTAAAACAATCGGTAGTGACCAAGTACGCCAAAAACGAGGCATTTCCACGCTTTTCCAATAAACTAGCAAAGCCATCACAGCTAAAACTGCCACCACTAGTCCAATCCAACCACCACGACTAAAAGTCAGAATTAGGCAAGAACTATTGACAATTAGCATCGTTAATGCAAGGGCTTTCTTAGGCCAGCTTTGCCATGCAAAAATTGCCACTAAGCTAAAAATTACTGCTGGTAAGAGATATCCAGCCAATAAGTTGGGATTGCCTAAATAACTGTAGACTCTTGTAGTCTTAGAAAGAGGAGATTCTGGATCGACCCAAGTTGCCAGTGCTGTGGCTCCAAAAAACCATTGGCGCAACCCGTATACACTAACAATTAACGATACGTGCAGATAAAGGATGATAATCCAAGAACGGAGGCGAGGCGACCTTAATACCCTGGCACAAAGGGTAAATAGTAGCAAATACAAGGTCAAAGTTCCCAAGTCGTTAAGTGCCGCCTTTTTCACTGGTGATAATGCTGTTGCGACTGCGGCAACTCCCCAGTAGAGCAATACCAGCAAGTGAATCGGAGTGACTGACGAGACATTTGCTGGTGTTACTTCATCAGATAAAGTCAACAACAGCCAAAATCCGACACAAGCCACCAGCAAAAAAGCCACTAATGTACTCGAAGCAAAAGGTGCTAGAGCATATATTAAGCTGAGTAAAGCTGCTGCGATCGCATCTCCCCATTGGAGCAAGACGCTAGTTTGCCGCCAAGAACTTAGCAGCCCCACCAGAGAGCGGTGTACATAACTGGTAGCAAGATATTCTTTGAGCGGTAAAGTTGATAGAGTAAATCGTTGCCAGACTAAATTCATAAAAAACATTGCGATCAATTAGCCTGCCGACGCAGAACTTGGAATCGATCATAATGCCTATAGCTATAAAAAGGTAATAACAGAGATTGCAGATCGCGTAATGGCGCTCTTATTCTTAGCCATCAGCCAATACGAAGTTAAGATAGTTCTTCATATACTTAGTACAGCTTGACGTAAAATGGTGGCGAATTGAGGGTTGAAATTTAAAGGCATAGGTAAGCGCAGAAGCACACAGAGAATTCGCTACGAATTAATGAAATATAGATAGAAAATACGTCTTTCCCAATTTCCATTACCCCTTATCCCCAGAGGAGACCCCACCTTCCCCAATCCCCACGATCATCAGACATTGCTAATTGCTGGTGAGGAAGTCGCCAGTTGGAGCGGCAAAGAAAGCACATAACGATATCCTGACTCTGGTGAACCTTGAATCAAAATATGTCCGCCATGCAATTCTGCCAGTTGACAACTTAGTAATAAACCCAAGCTTTCACGAGAAAGACTTCCATGTGATTTAGCTAAATTTATACCTGAACTAGTAGCAAAGAAATTTGAGTGGGAATCACTCAGGTTTTTGGAATTCTCCACTGCTACTGATGAAGTATTTAGTTGCTCTTGTCTTTCTGTATAAGTATTGTAAGTTGCAACCTCACCTGTAAGCTCCAGCAGCGACAAAGAATTGAGACGGAAGTAAGGATCTACCTCTGTTATGCCATCCCCTAACCAGGGATGGGAAACCCAAATAGTAATGTTGAGCGTATCTTCTTTGTAAGAAACATGAATGCGAACAATGCTACCTGTAGCCGAAAGTTGAATCACACTGAAAATTAGATGATAAAGCATTTGCCGCACCTTGTCTTTATCTAAAGGCCAAATGCGACTGCGTCCCGGTTCTATAGACAGGCGAATATCTTGCTCGCGGCGATTAGCTACTTCTTCGAGGGTATTGATAGCTTGTTGGCATAGCATTTCAATATCCACGGGAGCTAAATTTAGCACAGTTGAGTTTTCATTCATAGCTCCAAGTTCGGTAATTTCGTTTACTAGGGAAAGTAAGTACCGACCACTATGTTGGATAATTTCCAAATATTCTCTCTGCTTAGTCGTCAAAGGCCCATAAATCTCACGTCCTAAAACACTAGCCATACCGAGTACAGATGTTAAAGGTGTGCGTAACTCTTGAGTTAGCTGACTCAAAAGTTCTAGCTTCAGTTGCTTAGTAGAAACAGAGTCGCTATCTTGAGTGGATGCAGTGATTTTAATCTCAGTGTTACGTTCCTCATTTAGTGAAAATATCGGAACGTTCTTGGAAGCGTTTGATTCGAGTTTCCCTTGCAGGAGTCGGTTACGTTCAAATTCACTCATGCTCCAACGAGCGATGATTTGTAAAAACTCAATGTCTTGGGGTTTAAAATTGCGCGGCACTAAATCCATCACCGCCAATGCACCCAAACAATTTCCCTCAGCATCAATCAGTGGCGCTCCTAAGTAAGCACGAATACCATAATCTTGTACCAACTTGCTACTAGCAAGTATTGGGTCGGTAAGTTTATGTGTATCATTAATTTCAAATATTTGAAAACTCTCTACTACCTGAGTGCAAAAGGATTCCCGGCGTGGTAGTTGGCGGCTTTGTGCCAAATGATTCATTAGTCCCAGCCTAGATAAGCCTACCGCCGACTTGAACCAATGGCGTTCTTGATCCACAAATCCCAATATGGAAATTGGTGCTTCCAAAAAGCGGGCGGCAGTCTGTGTGGCTTCTTCAAAAACCGGAATCGTTTCTGACTGCCGCAAACCTAAATCCGACAAAGCTTTGAGGCGTTGCTGTTCTCTTGATTCATGAGAATCCCAACCATCCTTTAGGGCAAATAATTTGTTTTCAGGCTCTATCATTGCCACTGTTACCTTAATAATTTCTCGATTCTGTAATTGATCCAAGTCCTATTTCTAGGTTATCAATTGCTATTTTTAAGCATTCCCTAATTTTGCCTCTGACAAACAAATTTAGGGCAAAAATTTTTTCTCCCTTCCATTAAGCCAAGATGTGGTGTCTGCTAGTTACTAGTTACTGGTGCTGAATGTTGTTTATTTAGCACTGGTGTAGTCTTTATTGCTTGATATTTTGCAATCAGACTGCGTTAGATTTGGATTCAGCCAGGGTAAGCTAATGCTAAGGATACAATACAAAGGGGCTGTCATTATTTATGTATATAAAGGAAAATTTTTACTGGAACATTCAAAGTAAATTTACTTAAAAAAATAGATGTTAGTGTAATTAAATATAGACATTTTACTGATAACAGCTAGCACCCAGAGATGATAATCCTAGTGCAGAATGACCTAAATAGGCCAATCATATCCCTACGGATTAGCAAGCTACTAAATTATTGAAAAGCCCAGTTTCTAAACTTTTTGAATTTTGAGAGAAGTTGGAGTGGCGGCTTCAGAGAACTCTGATGGCAATTTCGGGCGCTCACATTAAGAGGGCGTGATTTTGAATTAACCATAACCGACTAAATAGTTGATCTAAGCTTTTATCCAATAGATTAAATCTATTACAGTTTCATGCCGAAAATTGTACAAGGTTTTCTATTTTTTCCATGTGAGGAAACATTTTTTGAGGACGACTGGTAATGAATAAAATGACTATTAGAGTTCCTTTTGTAGATTTAAAGTTACAACATGAACCAATTCAAACGCAATTGCAAGATGCAATCCAATCTGTATTGGAACAGGGAGATTTTATTTTAGGGCAAGCACTTTCAGATTTTGAAGCAGCATTTGCGGCAGTATCTGGTACAGCTTATGGAGTTGGTGTGGCATCAGGAACAGATGCGATCGCTCTGGGATTACAAGCGTGTAATATTGGTGCTGGCGATGAAGTCATTTTACCCGCAAATACTTTTATCGCCACCTTAATTGGGGTATTACGTGCTGGCGCCAAACCAATTTTGGTAGATTGCGATCACCAAACAGCTTTAATTGACTTAGAAGCCGCAGCAAAGGCAATTACGCCTCAAACCAAAGCAATTATCCCTGTGCATCTCTATGGTCAGATGGTATCACCACGCGATCTAATAAACTTTGCCGATACCTACAAACTACTAATTTTTGAAGATGCCGCCCAAGCACATCTGGCCCAAAGAGACGGATATTACGCTGGTTCAGTAGGAATAGCAGCAGCTTTTAGTTTCTATCCCAGCAAAAATTTGGGAGCATTTGGGGATGGGGGAATGCTGCTGACACGAGATTCAGATGTAGCCCAGAAGATGGTGCGCTTGCGAAATTATGGTGCATCACAAAAGTATTTTCATACTGAACCAGGTACAAATAGCCGCTTGGATACTTTACAAGCAGCTATTTTGCACAAAAAACTCCCATATTTGCCCCAGTGGAATCGCGATCGCCTGACTATTGCCCAGCAGTATGATAGTGAGCTAGCACGCTTGGCAACTGCTGGGATTATCCCTATAGAAAATCAAAGTGGTACAGGACACGTTTATCATCTCTATGTGATTAAAGTTGATGATTCTTGCCCAATAGAACGCCAGCAACTCCAGGAAAAACTCACAGCAGCAGGAATTCAAACTGGTATTCACTACCCAATTCCTTGTCATCTCCAGCCAGCATTCACCAACTTAGGCTATCAACCGGGAGATTTTCCCCAAGCAGAAAAGTTGTCAAAGCAAATATTATCATTACCGATGTATCCTGGTTTGAGTAGTAGCCAAGTTAAAGAAGTTGTAGCAGCGATCGCCAATGCAGTCTCAACAAGTTATCAGGCAGATAATCTATCTCCTGCTGACCTTGGCAGCGTGGTAGCCTGAAGTTAATTCATACTTAATGTGCATCTAACAATTAGACATTTGTCCTTTGTGCTTTGTCATTTGTCATTTGTCATTTGTCCTTTGTCCTTTGCAAATGACCAATGACTAATAGACCAATAACCAATAACTAATGACTAATGACCAATAACTAATGACCAATGACTAATGACTAATGACTAATGACCAATGACTAATACTGAAAATCATGGCACTCCAGCAACAGGTTAAAAATATAAAAGCATCAGGCTTGTTAAATATAGCTATTTTAGGCGTTTTGCTGCTGCTTTATGCCCCGATATTGCTACACTGGTTGGATGGTTGGCTGCACAAAAATATTAGTACAGAACACGAATATTTCAGCCACGGGATTATTGGTCTACCATTTGCGGCTTATCTGGGCTGGATGAACCGGAAAAAGTGGAGACGTTTGCCAGATACCATCAATCCTTTGGGCGCTGTTTTATTGTTATTAGGGGCAGTTTTTTATCTTAGCGGTGTTACAGAGTGGGTTAACCTTTCCTTGCCCGTTATATTAGTCGGATTATGCTTGTGGTTTAAGGGAATAGCAGGTTTGCGATTACAAGGATTCCCCCTACTACTAGTATTTTTAGCTACGCCAACAGCATTACCCTATCTCATTGCTCCCTATACCATGCCTCTGCAAAGCTTCATCGCTGGCACAGCAGGCTTCATACTGAATCAATTTGGTATGGAAGTAACCGTAGATGAGATCAATCTTTACGTGGGAGGACGGATTGTAGAAGTTGCTCCCTATTGTGCAGGGCTGAAAATGTTGTTTACGACTCTCTACGTTGGTTTGATGCTGCTTTATTGGACAGATGCTTTATCTTCACGGCGGACAATTATATCGTTTTTATCTCTTGCTGCGATCGTTAGTATTAGTGCCAATATCATTCGTAATACTTTACTGACTTTCTTTCACGGCACAGGTCAAGAAGCGGCTTTTAAATGGCTGCATGAGGGTTGGGGTGGCGATCTCTACTCTGCTTGTATGCTGGTGTCACTAGTGCCCTTACTGAATTGGATTAACACCTATTTTTCAGCATCTCTAGAAACTGAGCAAGAAGTAGAAAGTTAGAGGCATTGGGCATTGGGCATTGGGCATTGGGCATTGGGCATTGGTTATTAATTCTTTTCCCTCACTCTTCCATCTCCCCTTGCCCGCTGCTCCCTCATCTCCTCTACTCCCCACTCCCAACTCCCTTCATCTTTCATCATTTATACGTAAGTCCTAAATATTACTGAACTCACAATGTGATTTTATAAAGTAAAATTTTGCCTAAGTATTGCAAATTTTACTGATGATTTCCTTATCTAAATTTTTCAAGGAAAACCAATTGACTCAGGTAGCAGCACTTTTGTTATTGCTACTGCTGCTAGCAATGGCAGGGGTTCCCGGATATCTGACAGGACACTGGCAATGGAAACAGCCGCCCCCTGTTACTACCCTCCACGAATTAAAACAGATCCGCAAGACTGGGTTAACCCTTCCTGGTTGGCAAACCATTGAACAAGCTGAACAGCAAATTGGCGAACATAATTGGTCTTTGCAGGTAATTAAAAAAGAAGGTTCCGAATCCCAAGCAATCCTGCTTTTGTTGCCGCAAAATGGGCCTATGGATCAACCAGAGGTAGAGTGGACAGACGTTAACGGCTGGGGAAGATCACGCTGGGGAAAGTGGGATGTAGCTCAATCTCGTTCTGCGGAATTTACTGTCAAACCATCTGCAAAGTTGGCTTCTAATGTCGAAACTAAAGTAGAAGCTAGGTTTTTTCGCGCCTCCACACCACAGCAAACCTTCGCTGTTTTGCAATGGTATGCTATGCCAGACGGCGGAAATCCATCACCTTTTTACTGGTTCTTGGCGGATCAACTGGCACAGTGGCGCAAGCAACGCACTCCTTGGGTTGGCGTGAGCATTCTGATTCCAATGGAACCTTTGGGGCAAGTAGAAACATCTTGGTCTTTAGCTCAGTCTATTGGGGAAACAGTGCAAGCTGCATTAATGGCAGGTCCTTTGTAGAGCTTGTTATAGATGCCCTTGTGCAGAAATTTATCAAGAGTATGTCTATAAATTATGTTCAAGCTGAAACTCACCTAAAATGATGTTAACAACATGAAGTTAGAAATTAAATTTAGCAAAATTATTCTCTTTCTCTTGGTAAATACTTGTAGATAAAAGAGACATTGAAGGCATTTTTAGAGTAAAATAACCACTCGGTGCGACTAATTTCTATATCAATATTTTCTGCACCAATGTTCATAGATCCCAGTTCTTGTATGCGTGGATTCAGCGCCTTGTGTTTTGTCAGTCTTCAAGTAGGAGTTTTCTTAACAACACCTATCCAACTTGTTGTTGCCCAGCCTTTTCCATCTCAAAGACAATCACCAGGGCTATTCCCTTCGCCTTTGCCAGGTACTGAGGTTATACCTCCAGGTACGAATGAAGAAATTTCTCCGCAACTCAGTCGCTACCTCTTGGGGCCAGGAGATGCAATTGGTGTTGTGCTTCAGCGTCCTCCAGGTCCATACCGCTTAGGCATAGGAGATGGAATTAGCGTTTCGGTTCAGCGCTTTCCAGATTTGAGCTTTCAAGCTTTAATCAACCCAGAAGGTAATATTGCGGTGCCGTTATTGGGAACAGTTTCTTTACAAGGTTTAACTTTGGAAGAAGCTCAAGAAAAAATTCGCTTAGGTTTAAATCGTTATGTCGTCGATCCAATAATAGTTTTAGCCTTAGTAACCCAGCGTCAAGACCTCAGTTTTCAAGCTGTAATTAGTCCAGAAGGCAACATCATCGTGCCGCAAGTGGGAACGGTGTCATTAAAAGGTTTAACCTTGGAAGAAGCTCAAGAAAAAATTCGCTTGGGCTTGAGTCGCTTTTTCCCAGATCCAATCGTGGTAGTATCCTTAGCAGGAACGCGACCAGTTCAAGTTACCATTAGCGGGGAAATATTTCGACCAGGAATTTATCCAATTAATTCACCAACACCCCGCGTTGCTGATGCTTTGCTAATATCTGGTGGTTCAACGTTGAATGCAGACCTGCGACAGGTGCAAGTACGCCGGAAGTTAATCGATGGTTCTGTGATTTCACAAACTATTGACTTATATGCAGCACTGCAAAATGGCGGTTCAATCCCGAATTTACGCTTACAAGACGGAGATGCGATACTCGTGCCCCGTCGCGAAGTCGGTAATGAGGACGGTTATGACCGCAATTTAGTAGCACGTTCATCCTTGGCCACACCACAGATTAGAGTCCGAGTTTTAAACTACGCTGCGGGAGGTCTTTCCATTCAAGCACTGCCTAACGGCAGTACATTTGTAGATGCTTTGGGAGGAGTAAATCTAGACACTGCTAATTTGAGAGATATCGCTCTGGTTCGTTTTGATTCGGAACGAGGCAAAGCTGTTACCCAAAAACTTGATGCTAAAAAAGCTTTAAGCGGTGATGCATCTCAAAATGTGGCACTTCAAGATAACGATGTTATTGTTGTTGGTCGGAACCTCATTGGTAGAATTACTAACTTCCTGACCACTATTACCCAGCCTTTCTTCAATGTTCAATCCTTTCTCCGGTTTTTTGACAACGTCGGTGGTAGATATTAGTAACATTAAAAGAAGTATACAAGCTGGAAATATTTTGGAGTATAGGAAGCCATATCTTTAACTTATCTTTGAATTCATTAATGGAAAAATCTTAAAGATATCAACCGATATATACAATAGGAAGTTGATAGCGTCCTTGTATCAAAGCCACTATCTTTGTTTGGTACTTCCTAAATTTGGAATTTTGTATTTTAAATTTTGAATTGGAGCGAAGCGACCATGACCCCACCAATTGTTAAGCGCTATCTGATTGCTTTTGATAAATATAAATGGATTGGACTAGCTAGTTTTGCTTTAGTTATTGCAGGGTCAACTGTGGTGGCTATGCAACCAGAGCCACCTACTAGCTATATAGCATCTGGTGCACTTAGTTATAATGGCCCACCAGTTTCTTTCTCTACAACTGGTAATGAAATCCAACAGCAAGGAAAGGAACTGAATGAGGATGTTTTACTATCAAACCAGATAATTGCAGGCGTCGCAGAGAAAGTCGGTGTCAAACCGAAACAACTCGGCGCAAGTCTTGCCCTTTCTCTACCTAAAAAAAATGCTAAAAGTGGAGAATTAGAATCTCCTCTCTTTGAACTGAAATATGTAGATACTGACGCCAAACGATCTGTACAGGTCTTGACGGAATTGATGCAAGCAATGATCAAGTTGAGTAGTGACATCAATACTGGGCGATTACAAGCAATTATTCAAAAGATTAACGATCGCACCCCACAAACTAAACGGGAATTGCAAATTGCTGAAAAGAAGCTGGAACAGTACGATCGCATAGAGCGAACAGCAATATTAGCAGCAGAGAATGGTAGCTTGTTAAGCGCCATTACTGCCAGCCAAAATCTACAACGGCAAATTCAATTAACTATTTCTGGGGTTGATGGTCAAGTTCGCAGTTTACAAAATAAGTTAGGCTTAACAGTCGGACAGGCTTATGTTTCTTCTGCTTTGAGTGCCGATCCAATTATTGGTAACTTACGATCGCAAATTTATCAAAGTGAATCGCAAATCGCTGTACTCAGAAAAGATTTGCGGCCGGAACATCCAACGATGGTGCAGTTAATGCGTCAGAAACAAGCTGCTGAGGAATTACTACAACAACGTGCGGCTGAAGTTTTAGGTGGTGGTGGGACGGCGGCTCCGCTTCAGGGTAGCGTTGCAGGTATTCGCACTCAAAGCAGCTTAGATCCAACACGCCAGCAATTGGCAAACCAAATGGTGGCTTTACAAACCCAAAGGGAGACACTGCAACAACAACTAGCTCAAGAAATTCAACAAGAAGCGCGACTACGGCGAGAGTATTCTCTGATACCCAATAAGCAATTAGAGCGATCGCGTTTAGAACAGGAGGTTGGACTCAAAAAAGCCATCTATGACCAAATGCAGGTGAAGCTAACCGATGCGAAAACCGCAGAGGCAGAAACTACTAGCAGCCTCAGCATTGCCAGACGCCCCGCAGTCATTATCGATCCCAAATCTCCGAAGAGTGTGCCTATTACCCTTGCTGTCGGCGGTTTCTTAGGTGTATTGGTTGGTGGCGGGGTGATATTTTTGTTAGGAGCATTGGAAGGGACTTTCAAAACCAGGGAGGATATCCGCGAGAGCCTCAAGCAACGAGAAGTGGCACTGTTGGGAGAATTACCTTTAATGCCAGTTGATGATTTGGGGCCAGATGCTGTGCCGGTGGTATTTTCTCAAGATTCTCCTTATTTAGAATTTTATGAGAAATTCCGTAGTAATATGCGCCGGATTGGTGGTAAAAACTTAAAGGTAGTATTGATTACTAGCACCGGTAGCCTAGAGGGTAAAACGGCAAGTGCTTATAATTTGGGTATCGCTTCCGCCCGTGCTGGTAAAAGAACCTTGATTATCGAAACAGATTTGCGATCGCCTTCCCGTTGTACATCCTTGAAAGTAATTCCTGACCCTGAAGCCACTATTGAACCCCTACGTTATTACGCTAATTTGAGTGAATGTATTCGTTTAGTTCCTGATGTGGCAAATTTATACATTCTTCCCAGTCCTGGCCCAGTGCGGCAATCCGCTGCTATTCTTGAATCCAGCGAAATGCGGCGGCTGATAGAAGATGTCCGCGAACGGTTTGACCTAGTTATTTTAGATACTAGTCCTCTCAGCACATCCAATGACCCTTTATTAATTCAACCCTACAGCGATGGGATCGTACTAGTGGCGCGACCAAACTATACGCAAGAGAATATGCTAGCTGAAGCTATCGATCAATTGGTTGAATCTGAACTGGGGTTATTGGGAGCAATTATCAATGGTGCTGATATCATCGTTTCTGTACCTGAAGAAGTTGCAAAATCATCAACATTTACATCTGAAGTAGAAGAATCTGAAGAAGTTTCAGCGAGTGCTAACAAAAACTAATAGTTTTCAAATGTGGAAATTCTAACCCAGAGGATACGCAGAGGATTGAAAGGTAGCAATTTTTTGCTACAAGTTTCAGGAAATGCTGTATTTAGTCGCGCCGAAACAAGCCAAACAGGGGAGCAAGAATTACCCCAAATACAAAACCACCGATGTGGGCCCAATATGCAACTCCACCAGTTTGCACGGTCATATTAGCAGCTGTTTGTAGAGTAGTAAGACCGGATATCACATTTTGCACAACGAAAAGTCCAATTATGACTAGTGCTGGAACTCTGATTGTGGTGATGAAAATCCCCAAAAATATTAAAGTCATGACTTGAGCGTGGGGAAAGCGGATAATGTACGCACCCAAAACTCCAGAAATTGCACCACTTGCTCCCAAGGAAGGAATCTCAGAATTCATCCCAATAAACCATTGGCACAAAGCAGCTAAAGCACCACACGCTAAATAAAAAATCAGATATTTGGCATGACCTAATCGATCTTCAATATTGTTGCCAAAAACCCAGAGAAACACCATATTCGAGATTAAGTGCCACCAACCGCCGTGTAAGAATTGTGACGTAAATAACGTTATCCACTCTCCACTCAAATTGGTAGTTAACTGTTGAGGCACTACCGCATACTCACCTAAAAACTGACTCAATTGTGCATGTGACAGGCTCACCTCGTGAATAAAAACTAAAATATTCATGCCAATTAACCCGTAGGTGAAATACGGGGTGATTCGCGTCGGATTTTCGTCGTAGAGGGGAAACACAGGTGTTTTTCCTAAATTATAGAAACACTCGGTAAGCGTAAAACTCAGTCTCTTTAGGGCTGAGATATAAGCGACTCGTGGGACTTTAGTCCTACAGTTCAATTGTCAGTGCCCTTTGGGCTGGGTGTAAGGGGGTAAGGGTGTAGGGGTGTAAGGGAACCCCATCAATAAATTGAGGGGCTTGATGCAAGGACGCCGTATTTCTCGTACTACGTATCTCGAAATACATCTTTAACTTTATTCCATGTTTAAAAACTCTTTCTTGTACCCTCCATAAGGGGCTAATTACCCTACACCCCTATACCCGCCCCGAAGGGGCTTAGTCAGGTTTATTGGCTTTTATGATGAATATGCTATCATAAGAGGGGGTATGCTATGTTAGTTTTTGAGTTTAAAGCATACGGCAAAGCTACCCAGTTCAACGCCATTGATGAAGCAATCCGAACCACACAATTTATTCGGAATAAATGCTTACGTTTTTGGATAGATGGGAATGCAAAGTCTTGCTTTGATCTCAATAAATACACCAAAGTTTTAGCAGATGAATTTGATTTTGCTGACTCGCTAAACTCAATGGCGAGGCAAGCTGCTGCTGAAAGAGCATGGGCTGCCATCTCTCGTTTTTACGACAACTGCAAGAAAAAGATTCCGGGGAAAAAAGGCTACCCCCAATTCCAGAAAAATTGTAGGAGTGTAGAATACAAATCGTCTGGATGGAAGTTGAGAGATGATCGTAAGGCAATAACCTTTACCGACAAGAATCGTATCGGTCAGCTGAAGCTTAAAGGCACTCGTGACTTGCATTTCTATCAGCCTAACTAAATTAAGCGAGTGAGGTTGGTGAAACGTGCGGATGGTTACTATGTGCAATTTTGCGTATCTGTTGACCGAAAGGAGGTAATTGAACCAACGCATCAAACCATCGGATTGGATGCTGGTACGACGAGCTTCTACACTAGACCTCTTGCAAAAGTCCCAGATGCGTGAGACAAGTAGGTTAAAGTTGGGTAGTATTTATGACCTATGACCAGGTAAAGAGCCTAAAGCCAGAAGAGTTTAAACGCTTGTGTGGTGTACGCCCGGAGACTTTTAACCAGATGCTAGAGGACGGGCTTTCGCAACAGGGAACAAAACAAAAAACAGGACGGCCAGGTAAACTCAGTTTGGAAGACCAATTGTTAATGACATTGGAATATTGGAGAGAATACCGCACATACTTTCATATTGGTCAATCGTGGAGAGTAAACGAGTCTACAGCTTACCGAATTATCCAAAAAATAGAAGACACACTGACTAAATCTAGGACTTTCACTCTTCCAGGCTAGAAAAGACTGACAAATTCTGATTATCAGTTACAGGTAGTGATAGTTGACGTTACTGAAAGCCCGATTGAACGTCCTAAAAAAAACAAAAAAAGTTCTACAGTGGGAAAAAGAAACAGCATACATTGAAGTCTCAGGTAGTGGTAGACCAGGCGAATGGTAAAATCATCTGTACCGCTCATGGCAAGGGTAGAGAGCATGATTTTCGTATATTTAAAAGTAGTAAACTTAGGTTCAGAGAAGACATAGAGTGCTTAGGAGATAAAGGTTATCAAGGGATTCAGAAACTGCATAACAATAGTTGGATTCCTAAAAAAAAGCCCAGAGGAGGTAAGTTAAATTATGAAGATAAAAAGAGGAATCAAGAATTAGCCACAATCAGAGTTTTAGGTGAGCATATAAATCGGAAACTCAAGGTTTTTAAAATTTTGTCCCTGACTTATAGAAATCGTCGAAAAAGATTTAGTTTAAGGTTTAATCTGATTGCTGCTCTCTACAATTACGAGCTTTGTCTCCCCAAAATCAAATCTTCCTGAGTGACTTTTGCAAGAGGTCTACTGATTCACTTGGGTTAAAAGTTGAAAATCCTCGGTTCTACAGAACTGGGGAAAAGAAGATGAAACGGTCGCAGCGACTTGTTTCTCGCAAGGTTAAAGGTTCTAGCAACAGACGTAAAGCTAGAACCAAGTTAAGTAGAGTTCACCTCAAAATAAGTAGACAATCGTATTGCACCATGCTGTGAAATTGGCACGGTGCGTAATCACATCTAACGATGTAGTCGTCTATGAAGATTTGAGGATCAAGAACATGGTTAAAAATCACTGTCTAGCAAAGTCAATCAATGATGCTGGATGGTATCAATTTAGAGTTTGGTTAGAGTATTTCGGGAAGGTTTTTAGGAGGGTTACTATCGCGGTGAATCCTGCCTATACCTCTGCTGAATGCTCTAGCTGTGGCGTAATTGTGAAGAAAAGTCTATCTACTCGCACCCACGTTTGTCAATGCGGATGCAAGTTGGATAGAGATCACAATGCTGGTATAAACATCCTTAACTTAGGATTGGGTACGGTAGGGCATATCGGAACCTTTGCGCTTGACGCAAGTAACGCTTGTGGAGAAGACACCTCTACTCTTGCTGGAGTAATCCTGTATGAGCAAGTGACTTCGTTGAATCAAGAATCTCAGTCACTTTAGTGATAAGAGTGTCAATGACTAACTGCAATATAGCTTGTAAGGCTAGCAGTTGCGAAGTTTAGACAATTTCACCTATTAAATCAAACAGTATAATTGAGGATACAATAGCATTAAGAATTACTTGTACCAAGATTCTTCCTGGGATTTATCGCTAAATAAACCTAACAATGGGCCGAGAATTGCCCCAAAAATAAACCCGCCTGCATGGGCCCAGTAGGCAATACCGCCACTTTCCATACCGATATTGGTACGTGCTTCGAGGCTGGCAAGCCCGTAGAAAGCTTGTTCGAGAAACCAGAATCCTAAAAAGAAATATGCCGGGACACGGAAAGTTGGGAAGAAAAATCCTAGAGGCACTACGCCGAGAACTTCAGCGTTGGGAAAGCGGAGAATGTATGCACCGAGAATGCCTGCGATCGCACCACTTGCACCCAAAGAAGGAATGCTAGAATCTTGAGCGAAGAACCACTGGGTCAAGGATGCCAAAACTCCACAAGATAAATAAAACAGTAAATATTTGGCATGACCTAACTTATCTTCAACGTTGTTACCAAAAATCCAGAGAAACAACATATTACCTGCTAAGTGCAAGAAACCACCATGTAAAAATTGTGAGGTAATTAAAGTTGCCCACTCTGGCACTGGTTGATGTAAAGAGACACCACCAAAGCTTAAAGTTAGTTCTCGTGGAACTACAGCCGCAAGGTGTAGAAACCCATTTAATGCTTGGGGGGGAAGATTTGCTTCATAAAGAAAAGCGAGGACATTAGCAGCAATCAGTCCATAGGTTACATAAGGCGTAATTTTTGTCGGATTATTATCTCTAATGGGAACCACGGGCGTTTTTTCCTGAATTTTAAGATAGTAGTATCACAATACTGAATTCTACAAGTAGTTTCTTCTACCCCGTGGATGGATCTCGCTTTAAGATTTGAGATTTATAGTAAGACTTAGGCAAAGGAAACTGCACTCTTTAAATAGCGCTATCAAGATTGGTTAACAAAATTGCAAGCAAGAGCAATTAATTCAAAAAGTCTGTGATGCAGTAGTTATGTAAGAAATTTCCACGTAGAGAAGAAAGCAGCTTGACCGTAGTACTGATTTTGCTCATCTAAAACGTTCCATAGGATAGTATCTTCTATGTAAAAACGTTTACCATTGCTAGAAGTGCGGATACCGGAATAGTTGGTGATAAAGCCTTTAGTTGTTGCTTCTGATAATAAGCGATCGCGTTCTTCCTGCACTACTTCTTCAGCCGATTTCCGCGAAGGCATTCTGGTAAATTCCTCCCAAGAAAGCTCCCATAGTTCCAACGCTTTGCGATTACCATAGTTAAAAATTGGGTCTGAATCCGTGCCGTGAGAAACTAAGGCAAATGGTGCTTCAAATAGCGCTTGTGCTGTTTCAAGTGGTGAACCATTGGCATCCAGCAAAGAATTTCTCGTCCAATGCTGAAAACTATTTATTAGATATTGACTGTGGAGAATAATTGCCTCTTGCTGCCAAGGAAACTCAATCACGCTGGTCATGGAAAAGTGGAAATATAACACCAAGAATTTAGTATGACAAAACTTGACTCATTTTAGGGATTGACGAGTTCTCCTTAAGCCTGAAAATATTCTATTGAATGCATATTAGCTAGGCAAACTCATGTTTTTTTCAAATTCTCTAGAAAATCAACTCCAGCGCTGGAACGAAACCATCCGCAATCAGCCGAAAAACCCTAATGCTTACATTCGCCGAGGCATGGTTAACTTTTAACTGGCCAAAATTGATGAATCTATTCAAGATTTTGACATGGCAGAGCAATTGGATGCCCGTATCAAACCCTACCTCTGGCAACGTGGATTATCGTATTATTATGCAGAAAGATTTGCTGAGGGCGCTGAACAATTTGAAATAGATTTGACTGTAAACGCCCAACATGTAGAAGAAACAGTATGGCGATATCTCTGCATAGCTCGTTCGTTAGGTGTTGAAGAGGCGCGTCATTCTTTACTAACTGTGAAAAATGACCCTCGACGTGTTATGCAACGCGTATATGATTTGTATGCGGGAGATTGTAGACCAGATGATGTTTTAACTGTTGGTCAATCAGAAGAGATAAAGGGAAATTTTTACAGTCATCTTTACTTGGGATTATATTACGAAGCTGAAAATAATCTTGATTTAGCTCAAGAGTATATAGTTAAAGCTGCTGATAATTACAAAATTGATGATTATATGTGGTATTTGGCGCAGGTACATAAAAAATTGCGAGGATGGGTTTGATTTGCTCAATAGTAAATAATTAAACTTTCTAGAAAGGGAAAGGTACAAAACCTTTAAGCTGTTACGCATTAAAATTGCACATTAACTAGTGAGGGTTGTCCTTTGTCATTTGTTCTTTGTCCTTAGAAACACAAATGACAAATGACAAATGATTAATGACCATCTATACAGAGTTTGTGCAATATATAGGCGCATTAGCTTAGTACAAAGGTTGTTTATCTAATTAGGAACTTACTTTGAGTGTATCCAAATTTACTGGTTTTTTAGAGGAGGCGTTTGCACCTCTTCCGATAAATACTGAACCACATATTTAATTTTGCAGATTCAGTACTGCTTTCAGAACTTCTTCATTTGTAAAATAGTGATCGTGAGATTCACCAGTAAGCTGCTTCCACAGAGAGAAGGGTGTTCGGGTTTCTCTCTGCTGTATTTTTTGATAACTAGATTTTTTGGGAATAGGTGTTTTTGTACACAGCCAATCTTGATCTGAATAAAAATCAATCCAAGCTTCTATCTTTTCGTTGTCAAGACATTTGCTAATTTCCTTTTCCTATTGTCTGGATTTACATGATAGAAATTTTAGACAACCCCCCATAGATATATATCTAACTCTATGATCCTCTTGATAATCTGCAAGTACATCAGTTGCGATAACAACACCGAAACTATGGGCTAAAATAGTTACTTTATCGTAAAGCCCTGTCTCTATAACAGCATTTAATTTATCTGCAACCTGCTTTCGGATCTTTGCCTTCAATATCTTACCTTCAGAGTTCTCTTCCAAATATCGTGTAGAAAAATCTGCAACATCAGCAATTAGGTTGATTGGCACAAAGCTGAAGATGCCACTTACAATTAACCAGACCGACCAATTAGTCATCTGCTTTCCAAAAGAACTGATTGGCTTTGACCAATCTTCAGGAATGGGAAATCCTAAAAAGCTTGGCTCTTGTCCCAGTGCTACAAATGCAAGTCCAACAATTCCATAAAACCAAAAAATCCACAATACTAAGGATGTTCCCAAACCTATTAGTAGAGGAGGAGAGTTTCTCAGTGCAAGTAGGTTTTTTGTAAAGAACCAATAGAACAATATATATATCCCACGAAACACTTGGGTTTTTAAGTTGCTACCACTTAGCGGTTTACTAAATAAGTCATTCCAATAAGCATCATAAACATCAATTTCTCTAGAGATATTTTTACCGAAATATAACTTGAATTTCTTTCCAATGTGTCCTGTTATCTTTTCCTCTCCTATTTCCTGAATTCTGGGGAACTCTAAAACCTCTGTAAGACCAACGGATAAACAATCAATAAAGTGATTTCTATCTCTGCCAAGATAAAAACCATGAACAAAAATAATAGCTTCTCGTTGGGATGCCATCTGCTATGCAACTCATAGTAACAAAAGACTCTATTCTATGATAAAAAAGCGCCTTTTGTAGTTAAGTACACTACTGATAGTATTTTTACGAACTAACGTTATATTGTAACTTTCGACATTCACTGAATTTCTACCCTTACCAAGCACTAAGCTAATCAGCATTTTATCTCGCCAATGGTTTCTGGCGATCGCCTCTCATAGAGAACTTTCCGGTTGTTAACCCACGTTCGCTCTTGGCATTCCGTTCGTTCGCGCAGCGTTTCGTAGGAAAGGTGGGTAAAGTCTTGTGTAGGCGCAACTTCTAGTAGGTCAGCGAGTAATAAATTAGACTTTACGAACATCCTCCGAACTATCTGATTTTGAATCTGAAACTGTTACTTCGATAGGTTTTTGGGGAAGTCTACAAATATGGCTCTTGAGATTTATCAGTCAAATTAGGAGGAGGGAGATAGAAGAAACTGGAGAGATAAAAAAGGTGAGAGAGATATGCGATCGCATATCTTAGTAGAGCAGGTAAATAACGCACTTTAAGCAAAACATCGCAAATTACATCATGCAAATTCTTACAAACTTTCCCAGTTTAATCGACCGATGGCTTCGCGATCAATTCCAAATAATCCTAGTTGTATGTTTTTTAGTTTAGACACCGCTTCTAGTCATAGAAACTTTGCAGATTCAACATTCTTGCCATCCCATGATTCACTAGTCTGGTACACTTCCAAAAGAGTGCCAACCTAAAGCGCTGCAACTTAATTCTAGTTCATCTAAAAAACCTGAAACTCAGCGCGATCGCTCTCAAGAACAAAAACAAATAGCAAAGAGCGATCGTAGTCCATCACCTAAACCCTCGCCTACTCCTCAACCTCAAACACCTAGCATATCTCCACCACCTCAATCGCCAGAGATAGAAGATGTTCTCAAGATAGTAAAAGAGCATCCAGACATCACAGGCGGTGTTATTGGAATTGGAGTTGCAAGTCTTGTGGCTGTTAGGGACTTCTAGAAAATAAACTATTCCCTAAAAAAGAATGATAATCATTTTAAAGGGGAATGAAGGGGCTGCCGACGGCAGCCCCTTCATTCCCCTTTTGTAGTAATTTGAATAATGATGCTTGTTTTTGAGTGTGGTAACAGATGTCCATAGTATTAACTGATTCTCTCAAAAAGTTGTTGATTGAAACTGCATCTCAGTTAAAAGGTGCAGCAAAGCGCAAATTCATGGCACAGACAGTTCAGGGCTTAGGTTTAGGAGGGCAAAGGCTTGCACAATCAGAATTAGGATGGAATAGAGACACAATTCGCAAAGGAGTAAGAGAATTAAAAAGTGGTATTACTTGTGTTGATAACATGAGTGGTAAAGGACGTTATAAAGCAGAAGAACACCTGCCAAATCTTTTAGAAGATATAAAAAATTTAGTTGACTTCTATAGTCAAACCGATCCGAGTTTTAAAAGTCAAAGACTATATACTAGACTCAGTGCAGCCGAAGTCAGAAAGCAATTAATCGAAAAGTATGGTTACAGTGATGAAAAGTTACATACATCAGAAACAATTCGAGTTAAATTAAATAATTTAGGTTACAAGCTCAGAAGAGTCAAGAAAGTTCAACCTCAAAAAAAATCCCACAAACTGATGCAATCTTTGAGCAACTAGACATAGTTAATATTGATGCTTCGGAAGATAAAAGTGTTTTACGTCTAAGCATGGATGGAAAAGCCCGTGTAAAGATTGGCTCATTTGACAGAGGAGGTAAAAGCCGCGATGGGGCGAAAGCTGATGACCATGATTATAATCCGAAAACAACTGTAACTCCCTATGGTATATTTCTTCCAGAGCAAGACATCGCTATTTTTATACTTTACAGAATCGAAAGTTACAAGCGATTTTATTGTTGATATTTTAGAAGATTTTTGGTTAGAACAAAAGCATCGTTTTTCCGATATTCAAACCCTACTTCTCAATCAAGATAATGGGCCACAGAACAGTTCACGGTGTACCCAATTTATGAAACGTATAGTAGAATTCGCCCAAAAACATCAAGTAAATATACGTTTAGCTTACTATCCGCCCTATCATAGTAAATATAATCCGATAGAAAGGACATGGGCAATATTAGAGAACCATTGGAATGGCAGCATTTTAGATGAAGTGGAGACGGCTTTAAAGTTTGCTAGTACTATGAAATGGAAAGGTTCTCATCCAGTAGTTAAACTAGTACACAAAACTTATGAGAATGGGATAAAGCTTACAAAAAAAGCGATGGCTCAAATTGAAAAACAGATTGAGCGGCTAACCGATTCTACTAATGAAGTTTTCCCAAATTTAGGTAATTGGTTTATTGATATTTGTTGTAGTAAAACAAAAGTTATTTGATTTTAATAACAGCATTTATTTAGCTACAAAACATATTAATTTTACACTGTTTAACTTCAAAGCAGACGACAAGTGTATAGATTCTTCATGCACAGATGAGAGGGAGAAAAGGGGTTGCCCTCGGCAACCCCTTTTCTCCCCCCTTAAAATGATTATCATTATTGAAAAATCCTGTCTCTTGTTTTTCTTGGAATAATTTATTCTTTGGAAGTCCCTTATGTCCTGTCACGAATCAGGCGATCGCTAATCAGTCATTTGATTCCTTAGATGAGCTAGAGTCCGTTTTATTTCAACGTTGCAAGCTACTATCTAACGAGCGTGATTTAATTCGTGGTCTAACTTATTACCACTGGTGGCCAGAAACAAACAACAATTTAACTGTGTGCATTTAACCGGATTTGATATGACTGGCGATCGCACCAAAGAAAATTAGGGCATAACCTTTGAGATTGTGATCAATCAAAAAAATCATATCTTAGACTCGCGCTTTGCTTTAGCTGTCCGAAGTTTTTCCCACGCGGCTTCAGTTCCAGGTTTCGGCGGTTGTGCTGCAATTCGGGCAACTAGCTCACGATTTTGCTCTTGGTAGTATTGCTGGAGTTCTTCGGCTTCTTTGAGAATTTGCTGATACTCAGCTTCCACCTCTGCACGATTGGTTTCAATGTAAGCCAGAGCAACGTTAATTTGTTCCTCTGTTAGATCCACAATTCATCAAGTTGGGCATCGCCGTGATATTTACAATTAACAATCGGTCATCAGTGTTCCCTCAATTACACTCCAATTGAAGACTCAGTAGATTCACGTTAACGCCCCAACATTTTATCCCGTAGATGTTTAATGCGATCGCGCAATTTACCCGCCTCTTCAAATTCCAGTTTCTTCGCTGCCTCTTTCATCTGCGCTTCTAACAGAGTAATCAATTGGGGAATCTGTTCTAATGGCAGTTCATCTAGATGTTCATCTACTACTTTCAAGTCAGTTGCATTTAACCGCCGAGATACATCTAAAAAAGCCAAAATCGCATTACTCGATTTTTTCACAATTGGTTGCGGTGTAATCCCATGCAGTCGATTATGTGCTGTTTGAATACCACGCCGCCTGTCTGTTTCATCAATGGCTTTAATCATGCTACCTGTCAGATTATCAGCATACAAAATTGCTTGTCCCTGAATGTGACGCGCGGCTCTACCAATAGTTTGAATTAATGAACGCTCGGTTCGCAAGAAACCTTCTTTATCTGCATCCATAATTGCCACTAAGGAAACTTCGGGTAAATCCAAACCTTCCCGCAGCAAATTCACACCAACCAAAACATCAAATTTACCCTCGCGCAAGTTCTGCAAAATCTCAATGCGCTCAATAGAAGTAATCTCGGAATGTAAATACCTTACCCTTATACCGTGGTCTTGCAAATATTCGGTTAAATCTTCCGCCATCCGCTTAGTTAGTGTGGTAATTAACACTCGTTCATGGCGGTCGGCTCTATCTTTAATTTCTCCCAACAAATCATCAATTTGTCCTTCTGTGGGACGCACGGAAATTTCTGGATCGATCACCCCAGTTGGCCGAATTACTTGTTCAACTACATGGTCTTCAGAAACTTCTAATTCCCAATTTCCAGGAGTTGCCGAAACAAAAATACACTGATTTACTTTTTGCCAAAATTCCTCGGCTTTCAAAGGCCGATTATCAGCAGCGCTAGGAAGACGAAATCCATGATCGATTAAAACTTTTTTTCTCGCTTGGTCGCCGTTATACATGCCGCGAATTTGAGGCACGGTAACATGAGATTCATCGATAACTAACAGCCAATCTTTAGGAAAATAATCAATTAAACATTCTGGTGGATCTCCAGCTTGTCTTCCTGCTAAGTGACGGGAATAGTTCTCAACGCCGTTGCAGTAACCTACTTCCCGCAGCATTTCTAGGTCATAGCGTGTACGTTGATCTATACGTTGCGCTTCTAATAATTTCCCTGCTTCTTCTAAGTCTAATTTTTGCTGTTTTAACTCGGCTGCAATGTCATGACAAGCTAATTCTAAGCGTTCTTCTGGAGTGACAAAGTGACGTGCAGGGTAGACATTTACCGCTTCTAAACTTTTGATAATTTCACCTGTCACTGGGTCAATGTAGCGAATCGCATCTATTTCATCACCAAAGAATTCGACACGAATAATTCGGTCTTCATAAGCTGGGCCAATTTCTAAGACATCACCCCGGACGCGAAATTTTCCCCGACCCATTTCTATGTCGTTGCGGCTATATTGAACATTTGCCAAATCGCGTAAAATTTGGCGTTGATTAACTTCCATACCTATCTGAAGGGGGATGGCAGCTTTCAGATATTCTGCTGGCATTCCTAAACCGTAGATACAGCTGATGGAAGCAACGACAATCACATCACGGCGTTCAAAAAGCGATCGCGTCGCTGAGTGCCGCAACATATCTATTTCATCATTAATCGCCGCCGTTTTTTCAATATAAGTATCGGTGACGGGAATATACGCTTCTGGCTGATAATAATCGTAGTAGCTGACAAAATACTCGACTGCGTTATTGGGGAAGAAATCCCGCAACTCGTTACAAAGCTGTGCAGCCAGGGTTTTGTTATGCGCTAGTACTAAAGTCGGCTTGCCAATTTTCTCAATCACTGCTGCTACCGAAAATGTCTTACCAGTTCCAGTGGCTCCGAGTAAAGTTTGGTAACGATTGCCTGATTGGATGCTAGCAGCTAGTTGTGCGATCGCTTGTGGTTGATCGCCTGTGGGACTAAAGGGAGCTTGAAGACAAAATTCTGTCATACAATTTTGCTGTAAATACCCTATCTCATGGTGACGATTCCGCCCTGTATCTATTGTAGCTGGCTTATTAGATCAAATAAATAGTAATAATTATTTACAAAAGTTCTTGCTTTAAATTTACTTATGTATTAGTTTTAAAGATTCTTATATCTATATGAGGTTTTTTAAGGTTAAACTCTAAAGTATATGGGAAAAAATTTCATCTTTCCTTAATTATTGTAAAATTCAGTTAACAAACTAGAGGTGTTCGTTTATGACTATTAGCAACACTGGCAAAGCAACCAGTTCTCGGCAGAAGTATGCCAAGTCTACAGAGCAAGTTGAAAATCAACAAGACCAGAGCTTGAATGCAGATAAAGTCGAGGAAGTCAATGAACTGCCTGTAGGAGCTTCTGGAACACTCGCCATTTCTGGAATTCGTCCCATAGGCGCTAGCGACTTAGAAGTTGCTGAACACCTCTCAATGGCTGGGGTGCGTCCCGTTAGCACCAGTAGTTTGGAAGTAGTTGAAACCTATAACTCAATGGGTATCCGTCCAATTGGTGCTAACACATTCCAAGTCGTTGAAAGTATGAATCTCTCTGGGATTCGTCCAATTGGCTCAAGTTTATTGGTAATTGATGAAAGCTATTCAACATTTGGGAACCGTCCGATAGCATCAAATGAGGTTGACAATTCTGAAAGCCTAATGGGTTTTCTAGATTAAACAAAAAACATCCCCATAAATTTATTAACCCATTTTCTATACGAAACTGGGTTTTTTTATTTAACAAAGTAAAAATCACCATCTGTGACATTTGTTCTATGTCTTTTAGCATAGGTAACTAAACTATTCTCACTTTATTTTATATTCAACCAACAGCCAGAACGCTTACTACAACTAACTTTCTTAATTACAAATTACCAATTACGAATTCCGAATTATTGAATCTGCCTTATGGTGGAAGGCTTTAGCAAAAACTTTAAGTTACTGTGTAAAGGTAATAACAAAGAATTTCAAAGTTAGTTTATAGCTTTGAAATTAATTTTTAATTTAATCAGGAGTATCAAAATGAGCATAGAAGATCGCACAAAGGCTGCTGCTAAAAATGTTGAAGGTAAAGCTCAAGAAGCATTAGGAAATGTGACTGGAGATCCAGAAGATAAAGCCGAAGGTAAAGCAAAGCAAGCCGAAAGCGAAGTACGTCACGGCATTGAAGATGTGAAAGACAATGTCAAGAAAAAGATTGACTAACAATTTATAGTTTTTTTTGCAGAAACTTTAGGGATATAAATGGGGTGGATTCCATTTTTGCAAGAAAAAATTATGAAACGTTAAAGATTCAATGCTATATACCTTTATTCTTTTCTTAGCAAACTTTGAAAGTAAAGGACTAGCTTGATTGACAGAAATTTTATAGAGACGTAATTAATTACGTCTCTATGTTTGTTTATGCTTAATTTATTCTTAATTTATTTTTATAATTATTATAACTATAAAGCAATAGAGTTCAGAATGAGCAACAAAAACCTGATGTAGAGACGCGATTTATCGCTTCTTGAAAGACCAATCACTTTAAACTAAACCGTATCATATTCTAAAGTTAAAACTTACACACTCAAATACCCCAACTTCCTTTAAAGTAATTTTCCGTTGCAAATCTGTCTACGACGAGCGTAGCTATGACAACTTTGCTCAATCTGAAACTCATTTCAAATATCAAAAATTGTAGTAATATACCACAGGCATTAACTATTTTCAGCTACATCTGATTGTTAGCGCTCTTAAATTCACAATCGATGAGAACGTACCGTGAATCTAACTCTTTATTTCCTCCGTCACGGACAGACAGAATGCAGCCGCAATAATTCTTTTTGCGGTTCTATAAACTCAGAACTCACTCCAGAAGGCTTGGAGATGGCAAAGGCTTTTGCAGACACATATAGTTCTATGGATTGGACAGCAATATTTTGTAGTCCAATGCAGCGAACTGTATTGACAGCAAAACCTTTGTATGAAGCAATAGGGATAGAACCACAACTTAGGGATGGTTTGAAGGAAATCAACTATGGCTTGTGGGAAGGAAAAACCCCAGAAGTAATTAGTCGTGAATATCACGATGATTATATTCGCTGGTCAGCAGATCCCGCTTGGAATGCACCAAATGGTGGAGAAATGGCAGTTACAATTGCTTATCGTGCCTTGCAGGTAATTGAAGAAATCAAGCAAAATTACAGTAGTGGCAATGTTTTAGTTGTTTCCCACAAGGCAACTATCAGAATTATTCTGTGTAGTTTACTAGGGATTGATGTCGGACGCTTCCGTTTTCGTTTGGGATGTCCTGTTGCTTCGATCAGTATTGTAGAATTTAGTTCACATGGCCCGCTGTTAAAGGTTTTGGCAGACCGTACTCATTTGGATGAGCGGTTGCGAAATTTACCGGGGACATGAAGAAGTCGGGAGTTAGGAGTTATTCTTTTTCCTTTGCTTTCCTTCACTCTCTGGCTCAGTATATTTGCATAAAACGTTTATCCCAATTTCCAAAATATATAACACGACAATTGTGTCGATGTCTACGACGGGCTACGCCTACGCACCATCAATCGGTATTCCGTGTACTGCTGCAACGGCAACCAGAGAGCCAATGATGCTGTTGAACAAAGAAGCACTACCAGGGTTATTAGTGTATTCTTTGATTTTGCCCCGTAAACCATCATCACCACAGATTTCCGCGCGGATTTCGTCGAGGGTCAGCTGCAAAATAGATTTTTTGCCCTTACTATAATCTGTTGTGCCTACTTTCTCCTGCCAAAGTGCATCAAAACTCGCTTCTAGATTGCCGTTGTGGTGCTGTAGGGTAGTAAGTGCTTTTTGCGCTGGGGTGTCGTTTTGGAGAAGTTGCCGAAGTTCTTAGATTTCGACAGAGGTTAATTGGGCATTCATATATATTTGACTTAATTATTTATGGAGTATTTGTTAGTTCCTGAATTAACTCTTCAGGTCTGATAATTCTGGGAGTAGCAACTGGAAAATCTCTAGGGTTGCGAGTAATAATAGCATCTAAGTGATTGAGTACCGCACTGCTGTATTGAATAGCGTCTTCAAAATCTCTAAAGTTAGCAGTTAATGCCATGTTGATTGTGGTACTTTCTACTGTTGCAACTTAACAGAAGGTTACAATTCTATTTAAAAGGGATAGAGCAGATGCTCGACCTTTATCTTTCCGAATGATGTAGTAGAGGTCACTAAAAGTAGAAGCAGAAAGATAACCTTCTATTTGTTTTTGATAAATAAATGAGAATACTTGTATAGTATTGCTGTAAAAGGGATGGCGTTCAAGAGCAAAATCCAAAATTATATTAGTGTCTAGTAATACTCTCACAGATTATGTTTCTCCCTCAAATATTCCCATTGGGCTTGGTCAGGGTCAAAATCTGAAGGAGTCGGCTCTGTACTTTCCAACCACTCTTTCAAAATGGGTATAGAGCATTCCACTATTCTTTTTTGCTTTTCAGGCTGGGACTGAATTTGATTTTCTCTAGAACTTTCCAAGGATGGAACTGGTTGCAAAATAATCACTTCTACCGTCCCTGGAGCAATATTTAGAGGTTCGTCAATAATTAAATTACCGGATTCATCAATTGTTGCGTTTAGCTTGTAGGCTTGCATATTGGTTTTCCTCATCTATATATAATTAAATAATATTTCAGGCAATTTCACAGATTATGTTTCTCTTTTAGGGCTTCCCATCGAGCTTGGTCTGGGTCAAAATCAGAAGGCGTAGGTTGTGTTTTTTCAAACCAGCCTTGCAAAGCTTTGATTTTTATTTGTCTCTTCGGCTTATCTGGCTGTGACTCAGTAAAATTTTCCAAGGATGGAACTGGCTGCAAAATAATCACTTCTACTTTTCCAGGAGCAATATTCAGAGGTTCGTCAATAATTAAATGACCTGATTCATCAATTGTGGCGTTGAGCTTGTAGGCTTGCATTCTTCTGCTCCTTTTTGTTTCTAGGATAGAACACTGCGTAAATATTGCGTAGGCGTAGCCCGCCGTAGATATCGCACTTCTGAATAACTACCTTGTTGTGATTAATACCAATTCCAGAAAAAAATAAAACAGATGCGTAGGTTGGGGAGCCACTCATGTGGGCGGGTTTCCCGACTTGAGTGAAGTGGCGTTTGAACGGAGCGAAACCCAACCTACATTCTATTTACCAGAATCGATATCTTCTAGAAAATTACCTAGAGAGAATTTATTAGTTCTTGAATCAACGATCGCAGTTATAAGTGAATGTCTTGTCGTCACCAACATTACAACATTAAGCCTTAACGTTACGAGATTAAGGCTTAACGCTATAATGTTAAGCCTTAAGGTTACGACATTAAGCCTTAACAATTACAACATTAATCATCAGCATCATAAGATTAAGGCTTAAGGTTACGACATTAAGCCTTAACATTACAACTTTTTGACAAAAGCTTATGCGATCGCTCTTTAGGGTAGTGCGCTGCGTCCGATCGCTAGCAATGCTTAAACAAAACTTATAAATGATTCGATGTTGGCAATAAATCTTGCACCTAGCGACTTGGAAATTGTATCTTCGCAAAACAGCCCAACAGAAAGAAAACGCTTTCTCCCAATTACAAATTACTGTCTTCTCACCGAGACGCTCCGCGAACGCAGCGGTAGCGAGTCCGCGTACTCCTACGGAGAAGCAAGCTACGCGCAGCGCAAGGTAGAGAGCGTCATTACGAATTATTCTCTCGTGCTGCCCAAATTGCCTCGCCCACCTCTCCAGCGCACTCCTCACCCGTCGCCTCGTGCTAAAGTGCCAATTGTACAACAGCCGAGTTACGGGTGGGTCAGCTTCTAAGATTGATGGGTTAATTCGCACGTTGGGTACAGCTAATCTGTTTCTGATTAATCCAAATGGGATTATTTTTGGCCAGGGTGCGAGGCTGGATGTTAAAGGTTCTTTTGTGGCGAGTACAGCGAATGCACTGCAATTTGGAAATATCGGATTTTTTAGCGCTACTGCGAAAAATATCCCTTCACCGTTGTTGACTATTAATCCTTCAGCATTGCTGTTTAATCAGATTAATCAAAACGGAGATATTCAAAATAACTCAGTTGCACTCGCAGGAAAAGATCCAGCAGGCTTTAATACATTTGGTTTACAAGTACCAGATGGTAAGAGCTTACTGCTAGTAGGTGGTAATGTCAGCATGGATGGGGGACGATTAAATGCTTATGGTGGGCAAGTTGAGTTAGGAGGATTGGCGGAACCTGGTAGTGTAGCGCTGGGTGTAGATGGTGATAATCTCAGCTTGAAATTTCCTGATAATGTGACGCGAGCAGATATATCTTTTACTAATAGCGCTGGTGTTTTTGTAGAAGCTGCTGGTGGGGGTGATATTGCAGTCAATGCCAGGAATCTAGAGATTTTAGGAGGAAGTGTCCTAAGTGCTGGTATTGGGCAAGGTTTGGGGACACCTGAAACTGTTGCGGGAGATATTACGCTTAATGCTACCGGGGAAATCAAAGTTGCTGGTGAGAGCAGGGTTCGTAATCTTGTGCGTTTCGGTTCACAAGGCAATGGGGGTAACATTACTATCGATTCTGGTTCATTCTCGTTACGCGATCGCGCTCAACTTCAAGCCTTAACCCGTGGACTTGGGAATGCGGGGAATATGACAGTGCGGGCAACAGATGCTGTTTCTCTTGCAGATAATGCTTACATCTTCAGCACGGTGGAAGCAGGAGGTGTAGGTAAAGGTGGCAATATCAATATCTCCGCTGCAACACTATCACTAATTGATGGCGCTCAACTGTTAACCATTACTCGTGGTGCATCTGCAACAGCGCCAGCAGGACGGGGAGATGCGGGAAATGTCAATATTAATGTTACTGGGAAAATTGATATTGCTGGGGAGAAAAACGGTTCTGTTAGTGCGATTGGCAGCTTTGTGGATACGGGGACAGTTGGCAATGGGGGTAATATTACTATCGATTCTGGTTCATTCTCATTACGCGATCGCGCTCAACTTGCTGCCTCAACTTCTGGACAAGGGAATGCAGGGAATGTGACTGTGCAGACACTTGATGCTGTTTCACTGGAATATGCTGGTATCCTCACCACAGTGGAAACAGGGGGTGTAGGTAAAGGTGGCAATATCGATATCTTTGCTGCAACACTATCACTAATTGATGGCGGTCAACTGGCAACCATTACTCGTCGTGCATCTGCAACAGTGCCACCAGGACAGGGAGATGCGGGGAATGTGAATGTGAATGTTACTGGCGCTGTTAATATTGCTGGGCAGAAAAACGGTTTTATTAGTGGGATTGGCAGCTTTGTGGAAACGGGGACAGTTGGCAATGGGGGTAACATTACTATCGATTCTGGTTCATTCTCGTTACGCGATCGCGCTCAACTTCAAGCCTTAACCCGTGGACTTGGGAATGCGGGGAATATGACAGTGCGGGCAACAGATGCTGTTTCTCTTGCAGATAATGCTTACATCTTCAGCACGGTGGAAGCAGGAGGTGTAGGTAAAGGTGGCAATATCAATATCTCCGCTGCAACACTATCACTAATTGATGGCGCTCAACTGTTAACCATTACTCGTGGTGCATCTGCAACAGCGCCAGCAGGACGGGGAGATGCGGGAAATGTCAATATTAATGTTACTGGGAAAATTGATATTGCTGGGGAGAAAAACGGTTTTTTTAGTGAGATTGGCAGCTTTGTGGATACGGGGACAGTTGGCAATGGGGGTAACATTACTATCGATTCTGGTTCTTTCTCGTTACGAGATGGCGCTTTTCTTTCTACCTCAACATCTGGACAAGGGAATGCAGGCACAATTAAACTTAATACTACTGATTTTTTCACTATTTCTGGTAGCAGTTCAAACTTTATCACTGGCTTGCTCGTTAACTCCCAAAGTACGACGGGTACTGCTGGAGATATTATCGTCACCTCACCTAGAGTTACCCTAGATAACAGTGGCACACTTCAAGCCCAATCTGCATCAGGTAATGGTGGCGACATCAACTTACACACTGATTTACTCCTTCTGCGTCGTGGCGCTTCCATTTCCACCACCGCAGGCACAGCACAAGCTGGGGGTAATGGTGGCAACATTAATATTGATGCCCGATCAGGCTTCATCCTCGCTGTGCCTAGTGAAAATAGTGACATCACTGCCAATGCTTTTACAGGTAGTGGTGGGAGAGTGGATATCAAAACCTTAGGCATTTATGGTATTGAGTTCCGTGAAAGTCCAACTGTGTTGAGTGACATCACTGCTAGTTCAGAATTTGGTACACAAGGCACTGTAGAACTAAACACACCTGAGATTAACCCCAACAGTGGCTTAGTTGAATTGCCAACAATACCAGTTGACACCAAGGTTGCACAAGGTTGCTATAGTCCTACTTACGCCCAAAACCGATTTGTGATCGCTGGACGCGGCGGTTTACCACCCAATCCGAAAGACATTCTCACTCCAGATACGCCACAAATAGATTGGGTATCTCTTAAACCCAGCAACAACACCCGTTCCTTACCACCTGTTACCAATAAAACAACTACCTCTATCCCCAAACCCATTGTTGAAGCAACAGGTGCGACGCTAAACGCTTTTGGACAAATCGTCCTCAGTGCTAATTCATCCACCGCTACTCTTAATACTTCCAGACAGAACCCAATTCAATGTCATGGTAGCTAAAGTTATTCAGACTTTTACTGCATCCTGCCTGCTTATGTTGTTCAACAGCTTGACAACTACATCCAGCAGGGCGCAGACAGTAGTCAGCGTACAACTACCCCAAAACAATTCTCCTTCGCTTCTGCAACTCCCGCCACTGCTGTCCAACCACCTTCACCCAAAATACCACTAACACCTTCTCCACCACCGCAATTTCCGCCTCTATCCAAACTACTCCAACCTGATCAACAACTACCGACACCAGATGAACCACTCCCCGATACATCATAAATCTTTACTGTTAAACAGTTTGAAGTCATTGCTAGTACAGTATTCAGCCGATAAAAGTTGACTAAGGTAGTAAATCAATAGCTACATCTACAGCGATAATTTACTTAAATCATCACCAAGTTATTTCATGCTGCCAGTTATTGAAACTATTGTCTTACGTCAAATGGCTTCGGGCGATCGCCTCTACTTACAACTATACAAATTCATCGGCGCTCAACCTGGTAAAAAGGTTTACATTCAATCTAACCTACACGGTGCAGAAATCGCTGGCAATGCTGTTATTCACCAGCTAATTGAGTTTTTATTAACAATAAATGATACAGATTTAACTGGAGAAATTTGGCTAGTTCCCGTTTGTAATCCAATGGGGACGAATGAACGCGCTCATCATTTTTCCCCTGGCCGTTACTGCGTTTACGAAGCTAAAGACTGGAATCGCATATTTTGGGACTACGAGAAAGAAGCTGATGATTTAGTAGCTTTTACTAAATCTCAACTTCATATCGATCTAAAGGTCATTCGACAAAATTATTTAACTATAATTAAGCAACAATTCACAAAAATTTTAGAAAAAATTAATTCTCCTGGTGCAGTGCCATATACTGAGCTTTTTGGCTATAAACTACAAAATCTGAGTTTAGATGCAGACTACTTAATTGACTTACATAGTTCTACAGATCAAGCTTTAGAGTACCTTTATTACTTCCGAAATCGAGAAGACAGTGCGAAATACTTCGGGTTTGATTTTGGAATCTTACTTGATAAATACGATGGTGATGCTTTTGATGAAGCTTTTATCAAACCTTGGTTAGCATTGGAAGCTTGTTTTAAAGAGTTGGGTAGAGAAATCAAGTTTGATGTAGAAGCTTGGACACTGGAATTAGGAACAGGAATGCAAATGAACCCTGATTCAGTCGCGAAAGGGGTACGGGGTGTGAAAAACTATTTAGCGCAAAAAGGTATACTGCAAATTCCTGATTTATCGGATGATACAAAAACCCATGATATGACTTTCACATCTAGCAGCAACAGGAAAAAATATTATGCGATCGCAGGTGGGATGATTCAATCGAGAATAGCGTTAGGTAGTTTTGTAAAAGCGGGAGAAAAATTGTATCAAATTCTCAGTTTTAATAAAGAAGGGCAATTACCTAATGTAATAGATGTCTGCGCCCAACAAGATGGATTGGTTTATGATGTTGCAACCAATCAAGCTGTGAATGAAGGCGAGTTTGTATTGGGAGTTATTAGTTAGTTATTGGTCATTGGTCATTGGGAGTTTAGAGTTTTTTAACTCCTCACTCCTCACTCCTCACTCAGCACTCAGCACTCAGCACTCACTTCAGTCTCCTAAATAAATACTCATACCACGAGCAGTTTTAACTAAAGTACCATTGGGATCGACAGCGCTATATTGAGCGATCGCTTCTGTAATTGGTACACTTAATACTTGGCGATTTTGCCATGTCACCATGCGATCGTATTTAGCTTCGGCAATCAGATTAACTGCTGCTACGCCAAAGGCTGTTGCAACTAATCTATCCAGTGGTGAAGCAGTTCCACCCCGTTGAATGTGTCCTAAAACGGTGACTCGCGTTTCTACATCAATATGCTGAATAATTTCATCGGCTAAATATTCGCCAATTCCCCCGTATCGAGATTGACCTAAGCGATTGGTAATCGTCACATTTTCGCCGCCTTGGGTACGAACTGCTTCGGAAACAATAATCAAACAATAGTTTTTGCCTTTATCTTGGCGTTCTTTGATTTTGTGGCAAATATGCTCAACTGTGTAAGGGATTTCGGGAATTAAAATTACATTTGCTCCCCCTGCAATTCCCGCAGCTATGGCTATGTGTCCAGCATCACGCCCCATTACTTCCAAAATCATAACTCTGCTATGACTTGCAGCGGTAAAATGTAACCGATCTAGTGCTTCTGTGGCAATATTTACTGCTGTATCAAAACCAATGGCGTGTTCGGTAACGCCAATATCGTTATCAATGGTTTTGGGAATACCTACTAGATTAATACCGCCTTGTTGAGCAAGGCGACGCAAAATTGCCAAACTCCCATCGCCGCCAATACCAATCAAAGCGTCTAAACCTAGTTGATGATAACCTGCAATAATTTCTTCAGAGCGATCGCCTAAACTTCCATCCGCCATCGGAAAGGCAAAAGGGTCGCCTTTATTGGTTGTCCCCAACATTGTGCCACCCGCAGTTAACAACGAGTCAACTTGATCGACTTCCAGCTTGGTGAATTGTGGCGGACGCGCCATTAATCCTAGAGTCGCTTGACGAATTCCCAAAACCTCCCAGCCGTAAGTATTTACAGCACAATTTACTACAGCCCTAATTACAGCATTTAAGCCAGAACAATCACCTCCACTTGTAAGAATTCCTATGCGTTTGGGTTCTCCCACATTTTTTATTGACATTTTGATCCAAATGTATATATTAAGTAGTCGATGAAACTTAAGCCAAAGTTAGCAGCAGATTAAACTTAAGCAAAAGTCCTCCCTGTTAATGCCAAAGTAATTTTATGTTTCTTTTGTATCAAAAAACAAAACAAAGTCTAAAAATTCCGCAACTCTTGAGCCAGAAATCAGAATTTATGTGGGTTTGGTATGATTACTGATGAAATAAGGTAAACTTGGAGTTTAATTTTTTTAAGATTCTGACTACTGAATTCTGACTCCTGAATACTACAACTAAGGTTATCTCAGCTGTAAAATATAAGTGTAGAGCCAGTAGTAGATTAAACCTCGGCAAAAGCAATCCTTAAAAATGCCAGGGTAATTTTATGCCTATTTTGTGTCTAAGAAAAAACCAAGTTATCCCAGCTATAAAATATGAGGGTGGAGCCAAAGGTGACTAGTATTGAAAATTACACTTTCTCTTTTTCAGGAGAAGTAACAATTCCCCAAGCTCCTCCTGAATTCAAATCAGGTTTTATCGGCATTGTTGGTCGTCCAAATGTCGGTAAATCTACTTTAATGAATCAGTTAGTAGGACAAAAAATTGCCATTACATCACCAGTAGCACAAACTACACGTAACCGTTTGCGCGGTGTATTAACTACACCAGAAGCGCAGTTAATATTTGTAGATACACCAGGAATTCATAAGCCCCATCATCAATTGGGCGAAGTATTGGTGCAAAATGCCAAAATTGCTATTGAATCGGTAGATGTAGTGTTATTTGTGGTAGATGGATCTGTAGCTTGTGGCTCGGGCGATCGCTATATTGCCGAGTTGCTCAGTCGCAGCAAAACACCAGTAATTCTGGGCGTGAACAAAATCGACCAACAACCACCTGATTCCCAGTTTATAGATGATAGTTACGCCCAAATGGCCAAGTCTCATGAATGGGAAATCGTGAAATTTTCTGCCAAAACTAGTACCGGATTACCGCAACTTCAAGAATTATTAATTAAACATTTAGAAATTGGGCCATTATATTATCCTCCAGACTTAGTAACTGACCAGCCAGAACGCTTTATTATGGGTGAATTAATCCGAGAACAAATTTTATTATTGACTCGTGAAGAAGTACCCCATTCAGTTGCGATCGCCATTGACCTAGTAGAAGAAACTCCCAGCATTACCCGCGTACTTGCTACCATCAACGTCGAGCGTGATTCCCAAAAAGGCATACTCATCGGCAAAGGTGGAGCAATGCTCAAAGCAATTGGTAGTGAAGCCCGCGAACAAATCCAAAAATTAATCGCTGGCAAAGTTTATCTCGAATTATTTGTGAAAGTCCAGCCAAAATGGCGACAGTCGCGGATTAGTTTAGCAGAGTTAGGCTATCGCGTAGAAGAATAATAATTGGTCATTAGTCATTGGTCATTGGTCATTGGCAAGCAAAAAAAGCAAAGGACAAATGACAAATGACAAAGGACAAATGACAAAGGACAAATGACAAATAATTAATAAAAATGTCTTTAGAAACTCGCTATCCCTTAAATTTACCCGTCAATGCTCCGCCCTTGCGCGTGTTAATTGTCGAAGACGATCCGATGATGCAATTGGGATTAGAGCAATCGTTAATGGCTCATCCTCAGTTAGAGATTGTTGGACAAGCTGAAGATGGTTATTTGGGAGTTCAAGCCGCACTGCAACTGAAACCTGATTTGGTGGTTATGGATATTGGATTGCCGCGATTGGATGGTATTGCCGCAACACAGCAAATTAAGGCGGCGCTACCAGCAATTCATGTAGTGATGTTGACATCTCATCAAACAGAGACAGAAATTATTGCGGCACTGTCTAGTGGTGCAGATGCATATTGTATAAAAGGTGCTAGTGTAGAACGATTGTTAAGTGCGATCGCAGCCGCAGTTGATGGTGCAGCCTATCTCGATCCCCAAATTGCGCGGCGAGTAATTGATAATCTCAAACCGCCTTCACCCACTACCAACACCGCCAACTTATCTGGGCGGGAGTTAGAAGTTTTAAAGTTGATGGTAGACGGCTTGAGTAACCCAGAGATTGCCGAAAAACTCTATCTCAGTCCCAACACCATCAAAACTCACGTCCGAGGGATTATGAATAAATTAGCAGTGGATGATCGGGTACAGGCAGCAGTTGTGGCACTGCGTTCTGGCTTGGTTTGATGTCAGAATAAATTCAAATCTTTACTACCGAATATCTGGAACACTAGGCGTAGCGTTCCCTACTGTATCTGCAACTTTCAAAATACTAAATTTCAACCTTATGGTAGTATTTACAACTATCAAAATAGTTGTAATAACTTTAAAGTTAGCTAATTTTTTTCCATGCGCTCATTAATATTTCAAAATTTGAAGCTTACTATTCCTACAGCTTTAGCATTTACGGTTCTTGGCTATATTCTAAGTCTACCTCTAAGTTTACTCGTCAATTCAGAAGCAGCAAGATGGCAATTCTATCCGCAATCCAGAGTATATATTGAAACCCACAAGCTTGATGAGCTTGGAAGTTTCCAAGCTCAAGTAGCACTTGGAGGTACAGCGCTGGGAATCCTAGTAGCTCAAACAACTTTTATTGCGTATATATTTGGACTTAGCAATCGTAGCACTAAGCAGTAACCGACCTATGCAGCAAAATACAAAATAAAGCCATTGGTGCGATAACAGCCTATACGATTCTTTGACAATATGTTTTTATGAGGTAAACAATATAAGTAAATATTTCAATCCCATTCACAAGTAAAGGCGTACTTATGTACGCCTTTATAGCCGACTCATTTGTTGCCAAGATATTTGAAAAATAGTCTACTTCAATGCATTTTAGTTAAAAGAGTTTGAGAATTGATTAGGGTCTACATTTGCAGGAAATAACAAAATTTCCTTGCCTTCTAATTTTGCCTTCTGGTGAAGCAAAATTGCCTTTCCCAAAGAACAATATTTAATTGGCACCCATCTGTCGCTATAAAAGTAGACAGTTATTCGGCTCATTGCATACTCTTTCAACGGCAGTGGAAGAGACCAGGACGAGTCCACAGTTTGAACCTTACCTGTTGAGTCCATGCTCTGAACCTCAGTTATTAAGTATATTTACTTTCACCGATCGAAATGATAAAAAGGAACTATCACAAGTAATAACAATCTGCCTTAAAAGTACATCTTTAGATAAAAATTAGAATAATAAAAACTGATTTTACGCCTTTAGTAGTAAATGCGATCGCTACTTCTGGTATCTCAGCAGCTTGGATTATATCCACAGCATGACCCTCTGCAATAATCTTTACTGAGATCGCCATTGTAAGAATATGTAGGGATTTGATAGAGGATTGCGATCGCATAACCTCGTTTTCTTACAGCTATTTTCAGCTAAATAGCTGTAAGCTGTATGCATCTAACTCTTAACAAATGTCCACTCTAGTACCTTGATCGGGGCTTCTTGTAGTGCTTGAGATAATTCATTGCTGCTCTCAAATTTCACCTGGGAGAGGTCGCAGGCTTCGACGTTGACCGTGAATTTATCGTCTCGGAAGGGCCAGGGTTTGACAACAACTAAGTTATCACTACGCTGCATGATGTCATAGCGCTCACCTTCAGGGCCCTTGCTAATTTCTAAAAACCGCTCATCGTCAGGTAGTTCTTGTTGACAGAGAATAAGCGAAAGGCGATCGCACCATTGCATAAATGCATAGGCCGCGTCAACTTTCTCCTTTTTGATGCCTAATTCTTTACGCCAATGTTGCTGGTTTTGAAGTTGCTCGTCTAAAAGTTTGTCTAATTTTGCAGACTTACCCCGGCTTGGCTCATTTAAACGGCTGATGTGCATGGAAATTAATAGAGCCACCCATCGTCCACGGTAAAGGGCATTCTTTGCCAAATTAGCCAATTTCTCGACACCTGCATCTAGATCGGCATTTGTGGATAGGGTGAAGTCCTTCGGTGCACCCGCTTCAGTCAGAATATCTTCTTCCCACTCTTTTTCTAGGTCATCGTGATGGGAAATTGCAGCTATTGTTTCATATAACCTTTCTGGAGCATCTTTGCGTCGCCATTGTCCCGCTAGTTCAGCTGCTAATAAAGCATGGGCACGATGATAAATGACTTCCCAACCATTTGGCGTAGCGTTGACAATCACAAGTCAATCTCCTGATTTTGAATTTTGAGTTGAATTAATTTCTGAAGTCAGAAATGTCGGGGTAGAAATTGAAGCAGCGATCGCTCTAACTTTTTCAGTAGCTGAATATTTATAGCTATAGCTATTTTCAATTGAGTGTAATAGCCAAATACTCAGCGAAAATTCCCGACTTCTTAGAAAAGTCGGGAATTATTTTTTGCTTACTAGATGTAGCTAAACAACCCAAAAATTGCTAAATAAGGTGGGCTGTTTACTCAGAAGATGATTGGGAATTTTTCAGAATTCCCCAAAATCTCTTTGCTCAAAATCAACCTATACTCTAACTGCAACCTATGCAATTAAGAGTGGCTTTCTAGCGGATTAGCAACGTATTTGAATGTTGGCTCAGAATTCCAAGGACCACGCTCATCTTTACCATCTCCGTCTGTAGATAGGTTGTAGTAGAGAGCAACAGTTTCATCTGGCTTAACATTACCAAAGAATGGATCTGTCAACTTACCTAGCGAATCTAGAGCTTTCATAAACATCTGGGTATGAGAAATTTCTCGTGTTAACAGATGGACTAAAGTCTCTTGGGTTCCTTTATCGGTTGCCAACTTAATCAATTCTTCGTAAGTTTGACGAGCACCAGCTTCGGCTGCAAGGTTAGCTCTTAAATCACGCACTACATCTCCACCTTCATTCAAGTAATTTGCAGTCCAAGCATTACCTTGACTATCTAGAAAATGAGGCCCAACCCCTCGAATTGCAAAGAGAGTACTTTTATAAGCCTCTGTTTGATCAACATTTTTGGTATGACCTTCGATGAGCTTCCCAACCATTTCTAAATGGCCGAATTCCTCGATCGCAATGTCTTGGAGCATGTCTTTAATGCCAGCATTTTCGACATGGAATGATTGTACCCAATATTGAAGTGCTGCACTAAGTTCTCCAGTAGCTCCGCCAAACTGCTCTAAAAGTAACTGAGCAAAACGAGGGTTTGGTTCACTAATGTTAACTGAATGAATAAGCTCTTTCTTGTGAAAAAACATAGATTTACACTTCCCAAAATTATGATGTTACAGAAAGGATCGGCTATTTTATTGTCTTTTAGTTTTTTCCAATAAGAGCTAATCTGAATCTTTAATAGCTTTTCAAATTGGTGAACTAAAAGACTAATAAAATACAGTATTTACGTGAGTGTTGATAACTGCCAATCAGCGATTATGCATTCCTGCTTATTCTGATTAATCCCCATAAATAGTAACAATTGCACCAAGCACAGCTACTAAAATACCAGGGATTAAACCAGCGCCAGCCGGAGTAATTTGCAGAGTTCCTGTTCCTAGCAAGGTAAACATACTTCCACCAACGAAAGCACCAATAATACCCAAAATCATTGTGGAGAGAATTCCACCACCTTGATAGCGAGGATAAATAGCTTTAGCGTCGGTGTAAGCCCGCCATAGGCATCGCACCTGCCAAAAGTCCTAAAACTATCCAAGCAATAATACTCATAACCGCCTCAACACTCTCACCTATATCTAAGTTATCAAGTCTAATTCCAATTTATTTCTACCAGATGGGGTAAATGTTAAATCCAAAAGTTATACAAAATGATTTTCATCTAAATTAGATGATAATTGCCATTTTTACATTTTAATATTAACCGCAATTTTTTGCATATTTAAGTTAGGAGTTATTAACAACATATCTCATTAGAGATGTAATTATTTTCTGTAAACCTAAATATTATTCAATCAATTTATTCTCTTTTATCTCTATCTTAAGACATAAAGTTTATATCTAACTTTGTAGGGATATATTAAAAATATTTATTCATAAAAGTTTTGAATAATTTCGTGATAATTCATCATTACTTATCTATATCAATAATTAACCAAGCTTTTTATACATTTTTTATTTAACGAGTTTATTGAAATTACCTTTTGACTGCCTATCACGCTTCCGTTGCAATTTATGCACCACGTAAATAAGTTCAAAAATAAAATCGGATTACTATAATTTTAATAAGATCCCCTCAACTTTTATTTTTAAGGTAGATTGAGAGGAAAATATGTGGTAAAGATTTGCAGAAGCGATATCAAATAGCGCGGGAGAACTTTGTCTGTCGCGTTTTTGTGTGAGTATCAAATATGACAGCAATGTTTCTTACTAGTAATCTACCGATGTCTGTAATCTGGATTTTATTTTTTGATAAACTGACTAGACCATCGGCTTCTAGTGGTTTTAACGCCTCTAGTTCTTCAGAGAAATATTCATCAAAACTAATATGATATTTGTTTTCAATATCTTGCTTATAAAGTTGAAAGTGCGACATAATACCCATAATCACATCCCGTCTAATAATGTCATTCTGAGTGAGTTTGATACCTTTACTAACAGGTAAACTATTTGTTGCCAGTGTCTGATAATAATCCTTTAACTCCTTGTGGTTTTGAGCATAAGCATCTTCTAACATACTGATGGATGTTGCACCAAATCCAAATAATTCTGTTTCGGCGTGGGTAGTGTAGCCCTGAAAATTGCGTTTGAGAGTACCATTACGTTGAGCGATCGCTAATTCGTCATTAGTTTTAGCAAAATGATCCATCCCGATAAATAGATATTGGTTATTTGTCAATTCTTCAATAGTCATTTTCAGAATCTCTAACTTTTCCTCTGCTGGAGGTAGCGCTTCTTGAGGAATATTTTTTTGCGTCGGTTTTAGCCACGGCACATAAGCGAAGTTAAAGACGACAATTCGATCGGGATCTAATTCAATCGTTTTTTTCAGGGTCTTTTGAAATGTCTCGCGAGTTTGATAGGGTAAACCATAAATTAGGTCTACATTCACACTTTCAAACTTAGCTTCTTTGCTCCAACTCATGACATCAAAGAGCATTTCTTCTGGCTGGACACGATTTACAGCTACTTGAACTTGGCGATTAAAATCCTGAATGCCAAAACTAATGCGGTTAAATCCAATCTCTCTCAGAAAAAAAATGTAGTTTTTATCGATATAGCGGGGATTAATCTCAATTGAGATTTCTGCTTGGGGATCGATGTTGAAATAGCGATTGATGTTTTTCCATAAAAATTCTACTTGGTGATGCTCTAAGTAATTAGGAGTACCACCTCCCCAGTGGATTTGCAGTACTTTTCTATCTGGATCGATTAAAGCTGCGGTGTTTTTAATATCTTGAACCAAATGCTCCACGTAAGGTTTAGCAATATTCTTGTTGTTGGAAATTACCGTATTACAGCCGCAGAAGTAGCAAGCACTTTGGCAAAAGGGGATATGAAAATATAAACTCATAGGAGTTTTGCGTTGATTCGAGGCGGCGATCGCGGCCTTAAAATCAGTTTCAGTGAATGTTTCGCTTAACTCTGTAGCGGGCGGGTAACTGGTATATCTAGGTGCGCGAGTATCGTACTTTTGAATCAGATTCAGATCAAACTTGACACCAGGTAATAGAAAAACCATTGAGTTGCTTTCCAATGAATGAGGGGAGTCGGGAGTAGAGAGCAAGAGGGAAATAAGCAATGACGACAAATGACAAATGACAAATGACTTAAGCTATTAAAGAAAATTTGACCGAGTGCTTTAATTAAACTTCCCTCTAACTCTTGAGCCATCTTTAAATTGAACCCAAAGGCATTATTAGCTTCTGCAACAATCCGTTCTGCTGTTATATCATCAACAGGCAATGCATTTAATGCCTAACGATACTTATCCTTAAATGCCTTTTTGTCAGGAATTTGCTCAAAGTTGTAAAAGGATGTGCCTTCATAGCTAGAAAGCTTCAGGGTTGACTAAGCAACTTTTTGTAGCATTTGACCCCCAGATAGATCGCCCATGTAGCGAGTGTAGGCATGACCTAGCTATAAGGCTGGTTCACTAGCAGAAATTTCCCGAATGCGGTCAATGTAGCTCTGGGCAGCAGGTGAGGGTGTAATATCATGTCCGCTTGATTACTTATAAAACCCTAAGAACCCCAAAGAGCCAAAGCTACGCTTTGTCTCCCCTCCCGAAGAGCGGGCTACGATGTACACACAAGTCTCTACGTTGTTCTTTGAATCTGGGTTTTACCCCACCTTAACCACTGCTTGAATTCAATGAACGACCACCCGAATTCAATGAACGGCCACCCGAATTCAATGAACGACCGCCCGAATTCAATAAACGACCGCCCGAATTCAATAAACGACCACCCGAATTCAATAAACGACCACCCGAATTCAATATATTTATTGCATAAATTCTCAAAACCTCACCCCAAACCTGATTTACTAAGGTTTTAGCTTTAGTTTTACCCCACCCTAACCATCACTGCGATTAAGTAGGTAATCTTTGGGATTTAAGAAGAAATTC
>NZ_JABXKF010000071.1 GCF_017115165.1 Nostoc sp. LPT
AAACTTTAAACTCTTGAGAGGTTGTTCAAATCCCTCAATAGTTTAGAGTGAAAGAGAGTTAAGCAGTGAGGAGTGGGGAGCAGGGGGAGCAGGGGGAGATGAGAGGGAATTCTTAAATAAATCTCTCCCTTATCTCCCCCCTCTTCCTTGTTTACCTTGTCTCTTCTCAATGCCCAATGCCCCATGCCCATTATCTTGATTTTTCTTTCAGTTCCTCAAGCAATTGAATTACATTATGCTCAAATGCTTTGTTTCGCTCTTGAACTGATTCAATTAACGGTTTCTCAAAAAGATTAACGACATACTTAGCTAGCTGAATACCTAGAGGTCTTAAATGTCCACCTGCTACAGTTTTACAAAAATCTTGAGGTGGCTTTTGCAGAATATTAGTAAACCATTCACAGGTTGATTTAGCAATATTGTCTGATTTGAAACAGACTAAACCCATGATATTAAATAGCCCACTATCCTTGATTAAATGCTGGGTTTCTTCAACAGTTGGTTTCACACCCCAACCAAGATTATCAATGATATCCGCTAAAAATTGAGGACGAATTGCGCTCCCTGTGTCAGCAATAGCAGGTGCTAAGAGGATAGAAACCTGTCCTTTAATGAAGACATTGTTAATTTTGATATTCTTATGCACATAAGTATAAATTAATTTTTTAACTTCATCCCTTTTTCGCATTAGTTCATCAAAGAGAATGTTAATGTCTGCAATAACACTTTCTATTTGGGACTCATCCGAAGTTTTAGATAGTAAATTCCGAAGAAACTGCTCTCTATCTTGAGGCTCTGGAGGTAGAGCAGTAAATCCTTCTAACAGCGAGATATATTTACAGCCAAGGCTATGTCCAATCCAAGAAAAATTATTATCATCTAGATAGGCTTCATAATCATATCCTGCAACACTTGCCATTTTCACAAGCTCTGGCAGAATTTCATACTGTTCTCTCATGAGAAAACCAGCTTCTACATAATGGTTAAAAGTAAAATTAAACGGCAAAAGAATAATTGTATATCCCTGCTCAAATAGAGATTGAAGCAGATAACGATAAAAAAGCATCGGGCCAAATGTACCAAAGAAAGCCCCGGCAATAAATTGAATTACTCCTTTAGGCTTTGGATGTAGAGCAACCCAACTGTGAGAAACTGGTTTAAATCTCAGTTTTAGATTCATATTTACCATGACTTATTTGTAGGTATATGCTGAATCTCCAAACTGAAGTTGCTATTTTTCGGATTATTCAAAAGATATTTTTGCCAAACTGTGATGCTTCGGTGAACAAGCTGCGATCGCCTCGTTAGCAAATAGCCGGAACTCTCTTAATGCCGTTAATTCCACTAGTTAGGGATGGTTAAAACTATTTCACCTTAGTGCGGAAGCGGACAAAACCATAAGAATTAGCTGGTGTGCCAGATCCAGTGGCTGCGGGTAGATTGGGAAAACTTGGGACTGTAATATTGACCACTACTGCTCCATTGGTGTTAGTACCGCAGTATGATGGTGTGGCTAAGTCGTTAGCTGTATAAAAACGCCCGCGATCGCTATCTCCTACATTAGTGAGATAAAGCGTAGGTGTAGTAGAACCAATAGCTAGGGCAATTCCTCGATCTGCTCCTGGTAAGCCACCATCATTAGGAGTCATACCATTAAAAGCAGTAGGAATAAAATTAACATTAGTCGGAACTAAGTCGCAGAATTTCACATTAGTTGCATTACCAAGACCATTGGAAAGAAAATATATCGTGTATTCCAATTCATCTCCTGGTTTGACAGTGCCAGCATTAATTAATCCTCGCAAGTAGCCAACAGGCCATTTAGGATCGCTATCATCAGTAGCATAAGGTTCTGGTACATAGTTGCTGGCATTAGTAGCAACGTCACTGCGACCATCCACAATATCAGTTAAATCTTGGTTATTAAGGCGGGTAATGCGTTTAATTAACAGTAATTTAGGGTTAGAACTAATAATATTTACTACTGTAAATAAAGTGGGGTCATCATCTGCTGTACTGGCAGGATTATTACCGATATTTACACCATTATCAGTAATTTGCAAGAACGAATTACCAAGAGTAGGTGGGTTATTGGTAGCACCAGCAGAGTCTGCATCTGTGAACACTGTACCAACAGTTACTGTAGGATTATCGGGTGTGTTAAAAGTAGCATTTGCTTGGTTACTAATTGGATTACCGCCATTGGCATTATTAATTGTGGCAGTAATTTTAATGGTAATCGTATCACCTACACGGAGAATTCCAGAATTTGTCACAGCAACAACACCAGCACCGTTGTAACTGGGATTGATTGTGATATTATTCCCTGAAGTTGCAGCAGTAATTGCTGCACTCACAAAGTTTAACTGTGAGGGTAATGAGTCGTTAATGACAAAGTTAATTGCATTGCTATTACCTGGATTTAGGTTGGAGTAAGTGATAGTATATTCGATGCGATCGCCTACAGTCACTGTTCCACTATTATCATTGTCTGCGAGGAAGCGAACAGATTTGGTTCCTGTGACATTTGCTTGAGTATTAGTAGTAATTACCAAGGGAGTATTGATTGCTTGACTTGGGAAATATGTCCAAGTATCTATACCCTTATAGTCACCATAATTACTACTAAATTCATGTTCTCCTGACACACTATTAATCCCTCTAGCAGCATTACGTGGGCTAGTAGCTCCCGTACCATTTAAGTTAATCGCCGTGCCGTTAGCGGTAGTATAATTGTTGTCGTTGTAATAAACGGTCGTCGAGCCAATCTGCTGTCCATTTTGATCTACAAGGTTAGGAAAAGCAGCAGGAGGGTTTTCCATTGTGATTTTAAACCCCTGTGGATTATTTTCGGCATCCAACATGGGAAAGTGATATTCACCCGATCGTGTTGTGATTATGGCATTGTATGGTAAGTTTCCTGGTCGAGGTAGGAGATTTGTCCCACTTGCATCCTTTCCATTCCAAAGCACCACATTTGAACCGAGAGATAGCACATTTTGTAGTACTCTATCGCTACTAGGATCATAAATGCCATCAGTATTGGTATCAATAATTATTTGATAGCTACCACTTGAACTGGCATTGAAGCTAAAATTGCCTCCCACACCCACAGAAGTTTGGTTCCCACTACCTCCATTACCCCCGGTAAATTTGAACGAAGTCGGTACTATCGGAATATTAGCTGCAATAGGAATACTCAAAGCATTGAGGGTTGCAGTGTCGGGTCGATTAAAGAAAACTAGGTGGGTAATGTCTGTTATGGTATCAGTGACATTCGGACTTTGAACTTTTACATTGCCATAAAAGTTGAGTGTGCTGTTTGGGTCTGCTGGAGAATTGATAGAGTGATAAAGTGTAGAACCGTTACTGTCAATATATCCCCGGCTATTAGCAAAAAAGATGAAGCCAAAAGGATCGACTCCATTCATGTCAGTTTCATACCGATACCCATCTTTGGTTTGAATATAAAGCTTAGAGTTGAGTCCTAAACCAGCAGGAGCGCCATTTTGCCCAGCATTTCCTCCCATATTCATAGCAATATAGTTAGTAAATACTCGTCCTTTTTTGGTAGCGCCGTTACTATCTCGAACTGTGATATCCCAAGCCGCCACCCCTGAAAGTTGAGTACCATTTGTAGGAAATACCGCTGTTGTGGTTCTTGGGGGCGGATTGCCTGTAGTACCACTTTTATCAGAAGAATGAAATTCAACTTCGTAAATACCTGTTTCTGTAGCGACGAAACTACAAGGGGTATAGCCACCGGGATTAGGTAAAGGGCCGGCTGTCTCTTTGGCAACAGTGTCAATAAAACCAAAACCAGGATTAGAATTCAGAACATCACAAGAGCCATTTTGACTACCAAAGGGACTGCGGTAAACGATATCTTGTGGGTTTGAGAAACTAGTATTCACACTAGAGCCAAGATTAACAGTTTCTCCCGCCTCTACATAAACTTTGAGTGTGGTTTTCCGAATAATACCTGCTGCTGTTAAATCTGACCATTCCAGGTAAGGTCTATATCCGCCATCAGAAATTAACTCTTTGCTGCCTTCAGCCAAGCTAGGTTGGATACTAGTTCCGAAAATACATAAAAAAAAGCCCAAGCTACTCAGCCATAGTTTTTGGCGGCTAATTGTTAATGGCTTTTCCACAGTTTTTTTGACTGGGTTGCCCGCAATCACAAAAAATTTATCATTTTTATCAATATTTACTGTGGCGATCACTCTTAATTTCTTAAATAAAGATTTCATCATTTAGTTCCAATAAAAATACATAATATGTAAGTAATAATATTGAGTTCATAAATATACACATACCGGAATTAAAATTGAAAAGTTTTTGCACTAGATTTAAAGCGGATAAAAAATCGTTACGACAATAGTATTCCCACGGGGAAAGGTTAAATTCGTACATAGAGGTTGCAATGAACGTCTCTACATCAAATAACCGTTTTATATTTCACGCCTTTGCATCCCCCTCATTGCAGCCTTGAGTTTACCCACCAAAGTTTTCATCGCCGATTCCTGTGGCTGACGCGCTACAGGCTTTTGCTGTCCAAAGCCGTCAAACAATTCGTTGAGCTTAACTGTAAAGCCTAAATACGCGCCTCCCGCAGAACGTGTTCCTGAGAAATCCCGGTCATCAACTTTACCAAAGACATAACCAGCCGAAACGCGCAGATTAGGCGTGAGGTAGTAGCCTGTTTCCACAACAAAGCCTGTCTCACTGTAGCTAGACTGACTAATTACACGAGCCTCACCCACCAAATCCCAGCTATATCCCAAACGATAGGTAGCGCGTAATTGGGCCAGATTGACTGTGCTAGTACCAGCTAAATCACTAGCTATGTAAGAGGTACTGTTACGCAACGCATACTTCCCGTAGAATTCCCATTGCCAGTTAGGAGCGTAAATTGCTTCTAAAGCAAAGGTATGGTCTTGGGAACCCGTACCACTTCCTAACAGGATGGTGTCAGGGATGGTTGATGGATTTTGGCGATATTCATAACGCAACAAAGCATTAAATTTATCGTTATTGGGATCGCGGTAGGCTAAACCCAGCTTTAGGTTAGCAGTATCTCCCAATCCTGAAAGCTTTTGATTGGAAGAACCGGCTTGTTGATAACGTACCAAAGCGGTGAGAGCCGGAGAAATTTTACCCGCAGCACCTGCGGTAATTACTGTATTAGCACCACCAGAAGAGGAACGATGTTCGTAACGGATGCTAGCTTGAAACTGCGGATTATCACTGTATTCCAGACCCACACTGTAGCTATCGCCACCATCAAATCCGATCGCAGATGCAGCTTGACCAAAGGCGTAGGGTTGGGCATATTGTTGACCCGCCAAAGTGCGTCCGAAGAAGTTGCCAAATACGTGTTCATAAGCAACGTTCAGCCGCAATCCAGAAGCAATAGTCCAGCGATTATTTAGACCAATTGCTCCTTGGGTAGTCATTTCGTTAGCACCACCCAAAATTGAGTAACGACCAGTTAAGGTAGTATCCGATCCGAGTTTGTGTTCGCCGTTGACACTCAAGCTAGTAATGGAATTACCCGAATATTGACTGCTACTGTAATACTGTTGGGCTAAACTGACGTTGACACCAGGAATTACTGCCCAATTCAACCCAAAAATGGTACGGTCTGGGTAAATAGCATTTTTTTGGGAAGATAAGCTGAGTTCATTTTGGGCTTGGAATGTCAGGTTTTTAGCTAGAGGAACTGAAAAACGCGATCGCAGTTGATCGGAATTACTACTCAAGCTACTGTCAGGGATGCGGTCTTCCAATTGACGATGAATCAAATCCAGATCGATAGTGGCGCTACCCAGGCGTTGTTGAATTCCAGCAGAAATCGTCGTCAGCGAATTATCAACCTTGCTACCAGGTATCGCCTCATAACGTGGTGCAAACAGTTCTTCAAAGGTGTCTAGGGGTTGGGGAGCAATCCCAAAATTGTCTTCGTGGTCGTATTGCGCTCTGACGTTGGTAGTTGAAGTGAGTTTAGCTGTAACCTGCGCTCCATAACGGGTTTGTCCTGGGACAAAGCTGATAGTGGCATTATTGGCAAAACCCGTATCAGCAAAGCGATAATAGGCACGACCTTGAATCCTATTAGTAATCTTTCCTTCAGCTTCTAAACGGTAAGCATCACCTCTGACCTTTCCCACAACATCAGAATCATTCGTGGAATGGGCATATTCTGCGATTAACTTACCGTAGTCACCGAAAGCAATCAGCGCATCTGCACCATAGAGTTGAAAGTCGCGCACCCCATGATTTTCTTGAACGTAAGTTGCTCCTATCCAACTTTCGGAGTTAAGTTTGCGGGAAAGATTATATTGCAAACGACCAGCATAAATACTCCCGTCAGAGTCTTCGCTGTCATATTGATAGCTAACAACAATCCGACGTACCAATACTTGTCCTGTTTGATCGATATCGGTGCGTAGAATAGGTTCGCGGAATAGTAAAGTACCGCGATCGTAGTCGATTTCGTAGTCTGGGCCTCGGTTAAGTTGTTTTCGTTTTAATACAGTCCCAGGACGATTGAGTTCTTCTAACTCGATAAAGACATTTTCACTACCTGCTTGTAATAGTCTGCGAGAGAGGAAGTAATAACCACTAGTGCCATCAGGAGCAATGGTATCTCGTTGAAACCCTTCTAAGTGGTCGCCATAGAAACCTGTAATTTGTAGGTTTCCTAAGTTGTAGTTAGCTTTAAAACCGTGGAGTTGACGGGTGATAGAAGTAAATTGCTGCGATCGCCGCGCAAATTCTTCTGTGTTATAGTCACCCCACATAGCATAATCAGGATCGGAGCCAGGGGTACGAGCTGAACGCTCAAAACGCAAAAATACACTATCAATGGAAGGAGCGACTACATCAACTTTCGAGCTATCGCCGTAGACAGGATAGTCTTGCTCGCTGAATTGGTAAGTTCTAAACAGGCGATTATCGCAGTTGCAATCTTCATTGAGGCTACGAGAACTGTTATATGCGCCTGTAAACAACCATTCTCCGATCACACCAGTGGCAAATATCGCTGAATGGAAATCTAATTGGGTTCCGTTGTTTTTGTCAGGAGGGAGGAAATCACGGAAACTACCGTAATAATTTGTACCTCTAGCGCCCAAACGTAAATCTATTACTCCAGTAACTAAACTTGGACGCAGTGCGGTTTCAAATTGTAGTTGGGTGAAGGCTTCTAAATCATTCGCGATCGCCCGAATTGTCACAGTTTCGGCCTTCAGTTGCGATCGCAACGTCGCTGTAAATTGTCCCCCTTTCGCCTCCACTTGAAATCCGGCTTCATCAGGTTTGAAGTCTTTCCCAACCAACTCCCCAGCAGTGGGTATAAGGGTGACAACAGCATCACGATTCGAGCGATTACCGTTTGCATCGATGAGTTGACCCCAGATTGTAGCCGTAGAACGTCCATCCGCCGGGATACGAGACTCAACTGTTTCTAAAGTTAATTGCTGCGGCGCTCCCCGGACTGCGACTTGTACTGTTACAGGGGGTTCTGTTCCTCCAACAACTTGTGCAGAGATGGTGTTTGCACCTTCTTTTAACGAGACACCATACCATGTCTGCGTTACCAAATTGGTGGTAGTATCAGTTTCCGTCCGTCCTACTAAAGAAGGGTCTACCAACGCCCCATTTACCCGCAATTCCACTTGACTACCAGCGGGAAACTGCACAATCACCGTACTAGCTTGTACATCTACAACACTGTCAGCCGTCGGAGTCAGGATTTTGATTGCTGTAGATATAGGGAGAGTAGGGGACACAGGAAGATTTTCATTCACCTCTTGTCCCTTTGTCTTTGCCTCCTCTACTCCTGCAATCTTGCCTAATCCTCTAGGCAAGCCTACAGAAGTTGTTGGTTGAAATGGTTGTATTTCCGTTGGAGAAGCATGAAACAGTGTCTCAGTATCTTTACCTCCGTCGTTCTTGATTCCTACTATTTTGCGTGAGCCACTGAGCAAATCAACAGAAGTTGCTGGTTGAAATGGGTCTATTTCCGTTTCACTTGGCTGGATATCTGGAATTTCAGGAGCCGATGCTTTATAAGTTGAGGCAAATTCAAGAGGTAGAAAATGCTGCTCGGAACTTCTCAAGAGATGAGAAGAATTTGAATCCATACTTTTTTCAGCAACTTTATTCCGATCGGCTTGATCTTCGACCTGACTTTTCACGTCATGTGCAAAAACCAAAGCGAAACCTAACCCCTTTCTGCTTAGAAGGGAACGGGAAGTATTCAAAGCCTTTCCCCTTTTAGGGGAGAGGTTTGGAGAGAGGTTTTCCAAATCCCGTGATAAGTCAGAATCTTTAACACCCTTATCTGCTTGCAAATGGGAATCAGGGAAAAGGAGTTTTTCACTAGTGATTTCTGCTTTGACAATTGTAGGGTACAAAACAAGGCAGAGAGCTACTGGCATCGCCCCGATCAATTTCAGGTTAAATGTAGTTATACAGTGCAGTCTGGGTTTCATTTCTTGACTGGCTCCTGAAATGTGGGGGTGACAGCGAAGTTCATGCGTACTAAGCCACCAGGCTCTAAATGCACCAAGCGAGATTGGCTGTTTCGTTCGCGGAATTTTTCATTATGAGCTAGGGTGTAACCGGCTACACTGCTAAGGTCTAGTACACCTGTGTGGTATCCAGGTAAGGCATTAACTAAGGAGAACAAACCATTAGGATCTGTTGTGATGCGGTTTCCGTCCTCCAGAAAAATCACTACATTGGGTACTCCAGGCTCACCACGCTGTTGTTCACCGTCAAAGTTTTTATCAACAAACACCCGACCGATAATCGTGCCACAGTCAGAAACGATTCCTGGACGAATTTTCAATTGGTGGGTTGCTGGGCCATCCTTAGTACTAAAACGGTTATCAGCTCGTTGGGCATTAACGAACGCAGTGTTGCGACCAGTACCACGCAGTGCATCGGCTGTTAATTGAGTAGCGTAGGCAATATTCAAGACTTTCTCTGGGGGAATTGTGACGTCTGTGCGGAATGTCACTGTGTTACCATTGCGTTCTGAGGCGATCGTGACTAGTTGACCATCTAGCTCTCCCCGCACAGATTTCGGCAAAAACTGAAATCCTAAAGGTAGGTTGTCGGTGACAAATATATTGCTCAAACCAGCATCAGCGAGATTTTTTACCGACAGGCGGTAGATTACCGTATCTCCAGGTTCAGCAGTAGCGCGATCGCCTGTTTTGATAATCTGTAACTGATTGGCTTGACACAAATTTGTGGTGAATTCAAAGGCTAATAAATCCAGTCCTACCGTTTCTGCGTTGGGAACTAAAACAACTGTTTGCTCTAACCTGGTTTCACCTGTAAGACTAATTGGTTGACCATCCAGAGAACTAGCAACATATCGCACGACACCATTACCTTGTGTGCCACTGCTAGCAAGGATTTCAATCTTGATCCGCCGCTGTTTATAGATAGAATTTGGTGGTGGATTAACTACAAATATGTAGGTTCTACCTGGATCGGTTTGACCCTTATTCGGATCGAGTAAGAAATTGTAAACACCCGCAGGGTTATTCGTAACGAAGTAGGGGTTACTATTTTCGGTATTTGGAGATTTACCACCAGGGACATTGTTATTAGAAATATCTGGCAACTCTGTTCTAGTCAGAGAAACTAAGCTGCCCAATTCTGTCCCCGTTGGGTCGCTAGAGTTCGGTTCGTATACCCCAACTGAAAAACCTGTATAGTCAGGTAGAATTGTCCCAGCGCAACCTAATATCCGTCCTAATGGATCGAGTAATGGGCTAGGACTAACATTGATTTGACTAGAATTTCCTTGATATTGATAATTGCTAGCAGAATCCGTATAAGTATAAGTAGCTTGATTTATTAATGGCACAGACGCAACCAGATTGTTAGTCTGTTGCGCGATCGCTGGCATATATATAGTAGTATGCAAAAAACTTCCCAGAAGAACAGTAGCTGTTAACCGTCGCCACCAGCTACCGCTAGAAGTAATTTGCTTTTGGTTTTGAGGACGGCTCACCGAACACATCTCCTCTGAAATGTCAAGCTTGTTGTTAATAAAAGCATCTATTTATTTAGGGAATCCAGTTAAACTAAAACCCTTTAAAAATCTCGTTTTCAGGTTTTATCTGGAAATCTTGTTGATTGCGGCTCTTTTTCGAGTCAGGAAGGCGGTGTTTCCTTGCATCCCAATCAGCGCACTTGGGTTTGATAAGTCGCCTTGATTGTTGTCTTCGCTGCAAGTGATGGAATCTGCAAACGAATATGAGTGTAAGCAATGGCTGGTGCTAGTTTTGTTTCAACTTTGCCGCTAGGAAGAGTAACTTTAATAGTGGGATTTTCGACAAAGCTACGCCCGCCATCAATGCTGTAAATAACTTTGGCATTGTTTGCGACATTGGTAGAATTCAGCACGTAGACCATTCCTTTGGGAATAGGTTGATTAAAAATCAAATTCTTCACTGGGCGATCGCTCTTATTTTCACCACTCAAGGTATATCGCAATACATCTCCTGGTCGCACCACAACTTGACCTTTCAAGGGTTCCCATTTCTGGCTTTGCTTACCCTGCCGATCCTGTGCTACCACCTGCTTTTCTGCTTCTAAACGCAATTGAATTTGCCCTTGAGTTTTGATATTCTGAGCAACAGCACTTTCTGAATACCATACATTTGCAATTCCCGGAATTTGACCGACAAATGGAACTGTAGCAATGAGAGCGAATGCTCCTAAACCTGCAAGAGAAACACGCTTCATATAAATAACCTCAAAAAACTTTCAGAATGTGAATTGTTGACTTATCTTTCCCAGCTTTTCCTCAGAAAAAGTCACTCCCCTATTTGCTTGATGTTTAGAGGTTGGGGATAAGGTCAAATGGTTTGCAGACTCTTCTGTACCAGATGCAAACTTTAAAGTCCCCAATCCCAAAGAATTAGTTCACCTTGCGTTGGAAGGTAAACGTTTTTTGAATACCCGGTGCGATCGTGCCAGTGACAGTATCCACATACTTAGCAACATCAGTATTTACCGTAGTTCCAGTCTGGTCAATGCCAGAGTTAGTAGCTGGATTACCACTGAAGAATTGAATGGTTGCACTCCCGGAATCCTTAGCTGAACCAACAATGTTGCTAGTATCAATTTGACCACTGGCATCGTTGTCTCGTGCCCAGTTATTGGGGCTTAGTGTACCATCTTCAACAATCACAACTTTGTTAGCGTTCAAAATTACGTTCCCGCTTCCAGATTGAGGATCGGAAATATTGCTGTACTGAATTTGGTACTCAATAATGTTTCCTGGTGCAGGCTTCTTCGGATCGGTACTGAATGTGCCATCATTCCCCTGGACTACAGACCCAGTTCCTTGTAAGACTCGCGACACTTTCAGCAGTTTCAGGAAGCCAGTATACACGCGATCAATGGAGATGTTGTTGATTTCAGCAGCATCAACTACACCATTATTATTAGTGTCAATAAAGGCAGTAATGGGTACTGGGAAGCCTTTATTGATATCAGTCGATAGTTGCGTACCAGTTGGTAGGTCAACTTCTACACCATAATTTACACTGCTTCCAGCAGCAACACCAGAGATTTTAACTGGTGTATTATTGGCTGCTAGGGTGAAAGTGCCAACGTTATTGGTGATGCTGTAAGTATAGACAGCAGATTGACTGTTATAGCTAACAGTCACCTTTGTACCATTGGGCAAATCTGTAGCTGTAGCTGGTACTGTTGGTACTATTGTAATGTCATTAGCGTTAGTCCCACTGTTCTTAATTGTGTTAGTGAAACCAACTGATTGTGGGTCAAGCGTACTACCAGGTGATGTGTTAGGAGGAACAAAAGAGGATTTGTTTGTGAAGTCGTCGTTATTATCTGTTGGACCAACAGCATCAGGTGCATTATTCGGCCCGTTTAAAACTGAGTTTGCTTGGGCGACTGAAACGGTGTAGACATTGACATTTCCTGTAACAGAATTACTACCTTGGTTGTTATTACCTGTGTCAGTTTGATTGGCGGGAACTGTACCGGGATAATAGCCAGAGTCTACTGTAGTAGGAAAGGCTCCATTAGTAGGGTTGATGTTATCTGGATTTTGATCACCTGAATCGTCAAAGAGTAGAAGGCTATTTGGATCTCCAGCAGTTTTACCGAACACTTGAGCGATGTTGTTAACATTTGTCGCTGTCGTTCCTGTGATTCCAGTGGTCTTTACTTGTACTGTAAAACCTGTAACGGTTGTCCCAGTGGCAACTGAAGAGATAGAGTTAGGATCGTTAATAAAACCAACCCGTTTAACTACACCACCTGTTACATTAGCACTGTTAGTTTTCCACAGAGCCTGATTGGCAGTTGTAGTTGTAGGATCTTCGCCAGCGTAAACCACTATCCACCCTGAAGGAGCGGTTGGGGTTCCATTAAGAGTTGTTAATGCTGGAAGCGCATCAGAAACTAAGATGCGAGTAACTGGATTACCGTCTACATTGATGGTTGTACCAGCTAAAGCTGCGGGTGTTAGCCCACGATTAGTTACGTCGTTACTCTCAACTCGCAAGCTTAAACCATAAGTCAGCACATCATCATTGAGTACGGAAGTGTTACCAGCGTTATAGGCTGTCCGAGTTTTTAGTATTGTGGCTAGAGCAACAGTTTTAGCTGTGTTGCCTACTTGAATTTGCTGGGTAATACTAGATTCTCGTGTACCGTTAACTGGTGTGCCAAGAACTTCCCCGCCACCTGCGTTATCAGCATTATCTACAGTATAAACGTCACCACCATCAGGACTCCGCAGTTGGTTTTGGGCATCACCAGGAGTGTTACCAAGGGTAACTTTAATTACGTCGCCCGATTGAGCGCCAGTCTGTACAGTCACTGGCACACGCACCAACACAGTACCATTAACCGGAATTGAGGGTGTATCTACACCACCGGCTGTTACGTTTGTCCAAGTTGCACCACCATCAGTACTATATTGCAATGTGCCACTAGCTGGTGTTACCCCATTTTTATCAGCAGGAAGTACACCAGAAACTGTACCAGGCCCAGTTGTTGTTGCTTGGTTCGGAATATGGAATTTGGTGGGGTCGTTACCTACGTTTGTTAGGGTGTAGGTGTAGGTTAGTAAATCGTTAACTCCAACAGTGCCACCGTTGTTATCTGTAACACCCGACGCTGTGACAGTAATACCCGCAACCTCTGCTACAGTCACGGTGACAGTGTTAGAGGTGGAATTTATAGTTGTCCCTGGATTGCTGGGATCTTCGTAGGTTGCTGTCGCTGTGTTACTGATAGATGTACCCGCAGTGGTTCCGTCAGCTAATACAGGTGCGAGAAATTGGAAAAGGCTACCAGTTAATAATGCTGTTGCTACTAGAAATTGGTAAAGTTGACGCTGCTTATTTACAGATTGATTTCGATTTACCATAGAAATAGTTTGTTTGCTGAACTTGTATCTCGGATTTTGAGACAGGATAAAGTTCGGCAATTCCCTTTTAGGAATTACCGATTATAGCTGCCCAAAATTTCAACGTTTTGGGAATGCATATTTAAGAAGTTAAATTATTGACACTCCTTAAAAACTGTATTGAGACAATAACCAGAAATAACTTGTCTACTTGTTTTACGCTTATCTTTAATAATCAAAGCTGGCAATCGCAAATATGTGTAATTTTTTACTGTATTTCTGGGGATTAGAGATGTAAATAGCAATGTAGCTTTTAAAGCAAAAAAAGTCTACCGTAGAAATAAGTAACTTCTCTAGCCGTGAATGAGTGCATCAAAGCTGAAAAATTAACTTTATTTTGGCAACACACATAGCATTTTTAGTGGTTTAATCAGATACTGAAAACACTACAACTTATATATATAAATGCTTTTGAGTCTTTGCTGTCGGAAATGTATACTGCTCTGTAGAGTTATTTAGATAAAAAAGTTGAAAGTTAACTAAGCAATCTAGATCGCTTAAGTAGGATATTAATTTCACTGAATGCAGTTTTATCATAAAATTAATGCAATCAAATCATATAAATTTACGTGTTAATGCTGAGTAAGTGAAGCTATTTTATTTTTTATTAACATTAAATATATCTGTGTAAATACTAAAAATAGAGATTACTAGTATTAAAGTTTTACAATAACTATTCCTCGCACTACCAAGCATACCCGATATTTTTAGTCGGGTATGTTTGACTGGTATTTTTGCTCGTGTTAGTATCAGGCGACAAGTGACAGACAAACTTATTAAAGCTAGTTTATGACTCAGGCAATCAAAACCCAAACCCAAACCCAAACCAGCACTGCCTACTTTCAAGCCTTGAAGTGTAAGGAATGTGGTGCAGAATATGAACTCAAAGCCAGTAATGTTTGTGAGTCATGTTTTGGGCCGTTAGAAGTTAAATATGATTACAACGCCCTACGTCTGACTGTCACTCGTGAAACAATTCAAGCTGGGCCCAATTCAATTTGGCGCTATCGTCCCTTTTTGCCTGTCGCAGCTGACAATGTAATAGATGTGGGAACTGGTATGACTCCCTTAGTTCGTTCCCACCGTCTTGCCCGTCGCCTGGGTCTAAATAAACTTTATATAAAAAATGATGCCGTGAATATGCCCACCCTGAGCTTTAAGGATCGGGTGGTGTCAGTCGCTCTATCTAGAGCGCGGGAGTTAGGTTTCACTACTGTTTCTTGCGCTAGCACTGGTAACTTGGCAAATTCTACAGCTGCGATCGCAGCTCATGCCGGTTTAGACTGCTGTGTGTTCATCCCCGCAGATTTAGAAGCCGGTAAGATTCTCGGTAGCTTGATCTACAGTCCCACCCTGATGGCCGTCAAAGGCAACTACGATCAAGTCAATCGTCTCTGTTCGGAAGTTGCCAATACACATGGCTGGGGTTTTGTCAACATTAATCTGCGTCCTTATTACTCTGAAGGTTCCAAGACGCTAGGTTTTGAAGTTGCAGAACAACTAGGCTGGGAACTTCCCGATCATGTGGTTGCTCCTTTGGCATCTGGTTCGCTCTTTACAAAAATTTATAAAGGGTTCCAAGAATTTGTCGAAGTTGGTTTAGTAGAAAACAAAAGCGTCCGTTTCAGTGGCGCTCAAGCTGAAGGTTGTTCGCCAATCGCCCAAGCCTTCAAAGAAGGACGCGACTTTATTAAGCCAGTAAAACCGAATACAATTGCGAAATCGCTAGCGATCGGCAATCCAGCAGACGGTATTTATGCTGTGGAGCTAGCTCAGAAGACAGGTGGTAACATTGAATCAGTCAATGATGCAGAAATTATTGATGGCATCAAGTTGCTGGCAGAAACCGAAGGTATCTTCACAGAAACGGCTGGTGGTACAACTGTGGCTGTGCTGAAAAAACTGGTAGAAGCTGGCAAAATTGATCCAGATGAAACTACCGTGATTTACATCACTGGTAATGGTTTGAAAACCCAAGAAGCAATCCAAGGCTACGTTGGTGAACCCTTGACTATTGATGCTAAACTGGATAGTTTTGAACGTGCGCTAGAGCGATCGCGTACTCTGGATCGTTTGGAATGGCAACAAGTCCTCGTTTAGTTAGGAGTTATGAGTTACGAGTTTTTTATTCATAACTCCTAACTCTTAAATTGTTTTTCTCACTTTTAACTCTTCACTTTGTACTTCTATGGCTGTAACAGTTTTAGTTCCTACAACTCTTCAGAATTTGACTAATAATCAAGCTAGTCTAGAATCCAACGGTAGCACCATTGCTGAACTGTTAGACTCCTTAGAACAAAGCTTTCCTGGTATTAAATCTCGGTTGTGCGATGAAGAAGGCAAGCTACGTCGATTTGTAAATTTTTACGTCGATAGTGAAGATATCCGCTATTTAGATGGTATCAACACAGCCTTGAAAGATGGCGATGAAGTCAGTATTGTTCCTGCTGTTGCTGGTGGTTAATCCTGAAAACATCTACCTAGATTTAGCAAATGAATACATTTAGGCTTGCCGCTAATGGCAGGCTTATTTTTATTGGTTTCAAATTCAGTATATCGAAAACTTTTGTAAATGACTTTAACAGCAACTATAAAAGAATTCCTGGGAATTTTTAGCTTTTGACTGACCTACTCTAGAACTCAAAATAAGAGGAGCCTGTACAGAGATCGTTTAAATTCATATTAGATTCTCAACAATCCTCCACCAGAGATCACCAAAGCATAATCTTGTTGCTCCTGTTGAACCTCAGCAATAACCTCAATTTTCCACTTACCAATCTCAGGAGTTTCAACAATAATCCCTTCTACGTTACAATACCTTTGCCAAAAAAAGAGTATGAAGAGATAGGGCTGCCGTAGTAGAGTTATTGTCTCTCACAACGACAACTCAAACACTACAAGCAGCCCATGCCCGATATCTTATCACTGTTACAATGCCTGCTACCGCAGATCAACGCGACAACTATGCGGCAATTTAACCAAATAATCCTGTCCATGTTAGCAATGAGCGGGCGAGTCACGATGTTGGGAATCTCTCGTTGGGCAGGCGTTGGTGGTAGTTATCGGACGATGTTGAGATTCTTTCATACAGTAATCCCTTGGGCGACGTTGTTTTGGCTATTTTTCCGCAAGCATTTGTTCCGTGCGAATGAGGTATATTTGCTTGCAGGAGATGAAGTTGTAGTGAGTAAATCAGGTAAAAAGACTTATGGATTGGATAGATTCTTTTCCAGCCTAGTAAGTAAACCAATATTAGGGCTATCTTTCTTTACATTATCATTAGTAAGTGTTGAACAAAGGCACTCGTTTCCGATTCAGATAGAACAGGTGATAAAGAGTGATGTAGAAGAAAGTAGCCCATTACCACCCCCAGAGGTAAAATCTCAAGAAAAACGTCAACGTGGACGACCAAAAGGAAGTAAAAACAAGAATAAAACGGAGGTGATTTTAACATCTGAATTACTACGTATTCAGAAAATGATTAATTCGCTTTTCAAGTTATTAGGTGATTTTATTCCTCTTACCTACTTAGTATTAGATGGTCATTTTGGAAACAATAATGCCTTACAGATGGCTCGGCAAGTTAACTTGCACATAATTTCCAAACTCCGCTACGATTCGGCATTATATATACCTTATCAAAAGCCTGACTCCAATAGTCGCTCTCGTCGTAAATACGGTGACAAAATCGATTATTGTAACATACTTAATGACTACTTATGTAAAAGTACCATTGAGGATGAGATCCAAACTGACATTTACCAAGCTACTTTACTCCACAAGGAATTTGCCCAGGCTCTCAATGTAGTTATTTTAGTCAAAACCAATCTTAAAACTAATGCTCGCAGCCATGTAATTCTATTTTCTAGCGACCCGGATTTGTCCTATGAAAAGATAATCGACTACTACAAACTGCGATTTCAAATCGAGTTTAACTTTCGTGATGCGAAGCAGTTCTGGGGATTGGAAGATTTTATGAATTTAAGTCAAACTGCTGTCACTAATGCTGTTAATCTAGCATTCTTTATGGTCAATTTATCCCATCATCTTCTCGCTGATTTTCGTCTCCTTAATCCCGACTCCGGCATACTTGACCTTAAAGCTCACTATCGTGGTTTTCGGTATGTCCGTGAAATTTTAAAAATGCTTCCCGAAATGCCTGAGCCTATTTTATTAACCCAGATTTTTGCCAAGCTTACTTGTTTAGGACGTATTCATCCCGTTTCTACAGGCATTGAACCCTCGTAAATTGGCTAAGGTATTGTTTATGACTGGTGGTTTATGTATTGACATGGCTTAAAATAGCTGAAGTTGCTGTGAATTATCCTGTACCGCAGGCTTCTCATAGACCATACCTTCGACTTCATAACAGCGAGTCATAAGTTTATTTCGATTTAGCCGAAAGCTGGCTTTTTTTCTTTGATTTGGCAGAGGTACAAATAGATACTGTGGATGTTGTATACTACCCTCATCTCCCAAATATCGAGAAAGTGTACCGTTGATTTGGTAAACTTTTGAAGAGCTTAACAGGGTTGAGTCGTAAACTTTAATCAAATTTAATTCCATTTTAGTAGCAGTGAAGTGTGTCATAATTTGTTGTGGAATCGATTTTTCTCTACAGTCAGATTTAATCAGTCTGACTGTAGAGTTTTTCACGCATAATTCGTTACCTTTGCGTTAATTATTGATTGAGATTGATAGAAGATGACAGATAGAAATACTCGAAAATCAGATTTAATTTTTTCTTTGATTCATCTGATAAGGCGTTAAAATCAAACTCTTCAGAGTCCCAAACTTCATCAAGACTTGTTGACTCATCGATAATGTTTGCAATCAAACTCGATTCATCATCATGCTTCCAGCCATTTGCTAAAAGCCACGGCAGAACTCCCTTAGATTGTAATAGTTTCTCAATGTCGAACGAGTCAGAAAACTGCTGTAAGTTTTCGATACTGGGGTGAACGATTATAATAGTCATGGGGTATTTAAATGATTGGCATACAGCCCAATCAAAAGATGGGGAAAGAGGAAAAGAGAAAGGAATTCATGAATTAAATTATCCTTAGAAAAGCAAGGTTTTTACCTTTTCCCCTGTCCCTTCTTTATTAGCTGTAGATAAGACTTGAGAACTGATCAAATATGCTTCCCTCATGGAAGGCAAGTAGGGAAGCATAAAGGTGAACACAATTGCTGTAATCACTGCAATAAGTATTTAGTTATTAAGAAGGCACATCCTCCGAGAAACCAACTTCATCATCATAATTTGCTTGCATAGACTGCAATTTGTTGACGAAGTTAGCAAATTCTTCGTTAGTTAGTGACTGCCTTCCTTTTTTACCATAGTTCTCTATGAGAAACTGTTTGCCCTTTTCCTCGCCCCAACCTAAAGCTTCAATCAATCGTTGTGACTCCATCATCAATTGATTGCGATCTAGTGCATGAGACGTATGCTTTGGTAAGTTATTGTTAGGCAATCCTTTTTTCCACCAATCGCAGATGGAATTATGCACAAGGGCAATTTCTTGAGCTATTGGTTTCTTGCCAATACAATAACTCTCCCAGTCGGGCGCAGTTGGCTTTTCGTATCCGCTACATACACAGGCATTGGAAGTTTGCCCCCCTTTCTCACGTTTCTCTGTTTTCAATATGGGACAAAATACCCACATCGAATGCCAAAGTAAATTCTTTGGTTGGTGATGTTTGCCTTGAAAACTTGCATAAGCTTGTTCGCAGGTTTCACGGAATGCCATTAGTTGTTGATCAAACGACACTTGAAACACTCCCCAAGCAGTTATTTGTACTGGTGCGATATGAAGAGGTTGATTTTGGACATCGACGAAAATCACCATATACCGCCTACCGAATTTGTAGGCGTTCTTGTCCAAACCATCACTGCTACGCCAAACTCCAATCACCTTTCTATCGTTTCCGTATAGCAGAGGCGATCGCCCAATCACAAGTATTCGTGGTTGTCTATAGAGAGCGCCAGGAATGCCTATCTTTTCATCGTTTTCGTCCAACTTGTTAGTAAGAACTTTATACTCTTTCCCACCAACTAGTTCTTTATTTTCGTACCATCCTGCTAATTGTTGATTTTCGTAAGCAATCCAAATGCCTGCGGGTGAAGGAATGCTTTTAGCTGCTGGAGTCTTTTCGTATGACTGATGTTCAGCAGAATCAAAGTCAAAAGCTGTCATAGTAGCTGCTGCCTTTCTTTAATGTTAGTTTTCGCAAAAAATAAGCGAAGCTTTAATTCTGAGTGGCGAATGGCACTGATTTTAAAACAGTGGTGGAAGAGAATTCTCTTCCACCATTTCACTTACGCCGCTACCAACTCCCGACGAACTTGCGGCAGTTCAATCGGAGCAGTTACCCTGGACAGTGCTTCTACAGCCTCCCTGACGCTCCAGTACCGTACTCCATCGCCGCACCGCCAATAGTAAGTTTTAGGGTCATTTTCCCAGACTTCATCACCGTTTCTGACCTTGAAGAGTATGCCTAAAAACTCACCGTTCAGATATACATTGTGAGCCGTCTGGAGGTCAGTCTTGCCGACATAAGTTAGTCGATAGCCGTCTACTGGCGTACACAAGTCTTCTGCACGAGTCCCGCGATATCCACAGTTACCGCACCCATGACCTTCGCAGTCTGGACAGATGGCAGCAGGCATATTCCACTTCGGCAGTGTAAAATCCCATTCAGCCAGTGGGGTTAATATTCGAGCCTTGTGGGAAATATAACAACCAGCATGACCAATTACTTTATCAGGATAGTATTGGATGCTCAACGATAGCCAATCACAATCACCCAACAAGCCAATTTTCTCAGAAGCTTGTTTTAATTCCTCATCTTCCTGGTGATTGCACTTTACTGGAGCAGAAAGACTCGCTTTTACCTCTGCAACAGCGCATTTGAAAGATTGTTTGTGGTAACGAGCATAGCCGTGGATCATTTTTACCCACACGATATCATCACTGTTGATCCAGATAGTTACTACATCTTCGGGCTTGCACTCTTTTGAATAGTCCGACTGATTGACGATGGTTGCGATGATTTGGCGATCCTGCGTGGTCAACGGATCTTTTGTTGGCGCAGGGGCTAAACTTTGTGTCATCATTAGAAATTGCCTCTTCTTTAAAAGGTTGGGGGCATAGGGGCGATCGCGTAGTTTTCCAGACAGAGCGATCGTCCTATTTATTGGTCATCTTGTTGTGCTGAAGGCACAACACTCTCAATCTAGATTTGGCGAAGCCTTATAAAAGTATTCCAGGGTAAAGCATATTAACTGATGATCAAAACACCAGACAGCACAAAGCTGTAGAGAAGATATTGGGATGTTACCGTGTCCTCTGTACAGCCATGTGGAAACTACTTGAAAAGGCGATTACATACTGAGGAGTAATAATCGCCTTAATTCTGCAAAGATTGAAGTTTTTAGAACCAGTTTTTAGACTTGGTGGGTCATCGGAATCATCTCACGGTGGCTTGGCCATTACAAGTTTAAGGCTTCCGGCTGCTAGTCCCGGCGGCTATTGGTTTCTAATAGTTTTGTTGCTAATTCAATTTGTTTGGTTTGAGTTTTGAGGGCTTCTTTCTTTCTCTGAGAGGCATCGCGCTCAATTCCTCTCTTGTATATACAATTTACAACATTATGTTGTACTATGTCAATAGAGTTTTGCATATTTCTTGTAAACTTTCAGGATTGATTACTAACGCTGGAAATAACTTCCAAATAGGTACATCAAGCGCATTACAGATAGCAAATGCATCTTCTTTGGAAATTGATTCTGGTCTATTTCCAGGGTTTGCCCATTCAAGGTTTTGGATAAAAGTATTGCTGCGACCAGCTTTACTCGCTAATTTATCTCGGCTAGTTTTACCCCGTAGTTTTCTCAATCGCTGTGCTGTTTCTTCATCCCAAGTAAAACGAGATACATAGGACAGTTTCACCAAGCAGACCTCCTCTGTCATTTAGCTCTCCTCTAATTTACAACACCAACTTGTGTTTTTAGAGTTTTTTGATTACACTGAGGTAGTGATAATGCAAAAGCGATCGCCAGCCAGGAAGCAACGCGATCGCTTTGCCAAACTCATTTACAAAAAGTAAGCCAATTATAATGCTGACACACTTTTGGTGTGATTCAGAAATCAACCAAATGCCCCAGTCTAGGCAGATAGGCAAATACGCGATACTCAAGGGCTATGTTAATGCCACCCAGATGGCTAAAGACTAACCATAAACTTTTGTCAGACTACATAAGACGATAGCTTTATTCTTCCCTTAACAAAGTTTTAGGTATTTCAGCTTACAATTTGTCTGACTTCTCTTTCCAAAGGCTGTCCAAAATCTTCTTAAAATCACATTTACCGTTCACATCCAATTCCATCCCCATCTCGGTCAAACCCATGAGGATCGGGTAGCAGCACTTTAAACCTTCGTTGGCTAATATCTCGGCAATTTAAGTCTGGTGAATTCTTTGGAATGCAAAAACCTGGGTAAGCAGGGTCGCAGTTATTCTGTTGTTGTCCTTGAGTTGGTACTGAAGTTGCCCGTTGAGCAGCTTTGTGGCGAAAGTCCCAAGGCATCACAGGATTAGACTGGCTCCAAAAAGCTAAACGCTGTTGTTTAGCGGTGTTTTCACCCTGCAACAAACTATCTTTAGATTCTGGACAGCTTTTTAGATACTGACGATAGATCACAGCCTGTCCCTCTTGCACCATCTTGAGATTGACACTGCGATTCTCGACAAATACCTCTGCAACCAGGCGCTTATATTTGTCAGTTTCAATAGCACGTAGGGTAATTCCTTGTCCCACTGGCAGCAATTGTTTAAGTCTTGCAGATGATTGTTGACCCCAAGGGTTTTGCTTCATCTCTGGTGCATCAATGCAAGCGAGGCGGACAGTCACAGTTTTGTTACCCGTTCTCACCCGTATGGTGTCACCATCACCTACGCTTACAACTGTAGCGGTAAGATTGTTGGCAAATACGGGTAACGACATTTGAGCTACAAGCAAAGCGCCAACACCAATCAAGCGAAATTTAAAAACCATTTGTACTAAAAATCACTCTTAACTTCTTTTAGAATTCCCAATTTCAGCCAAGCGATCGCTAGTTAAACCACAAATTAGTTTTATGTTTTAAAGTAGAAAATATTATCCAGTCTACTTTTTTTTTATTCTAGGTTTTTACTCTTTATCTTCAGTAGTCACAGAACGAATTAATTCCCGGATTACATCGGTTGCTGGTCTGCCAGTCATTGAGCAGTATTTTTCCAGCTTCTCTGCTTCACTTGAGGTGAGATTGATTGTAAGTCGTTTAGCAGCCCATTTTTTATTCATAATATTAGAAAAGTTTGATTTAGCAACTACTTCTCTAATATCAATCACTTAATATGTTCTTTAACATGGGGCTACCACTGGCTTTTAATTTAAGAGATGATAAAGCAAACTAATATGTTTTTGGAAATAATAGTGAGGACGTAAAGTCTATTTCAGAAGATAAAGTTTCAGTCTATTAAAAACAACAATTATTAAGGCAGTGCCAAGAAAGTATAAAATAACTTAAGACAAAATAAGTACTCTGGTCAAGTAAGTTTTTACCGTTTCTCAAAAAAGCATCGCATCGGCAGCATTGTGATATACATCAGCAACCCATTACCACAGCACTCCTGTGGGAGATATTAAAGCGATTGAGGAAGCGATCGCTTGTGATAAAGCAGTACACTGGTACTATGGCGAAACTTCCAGAGTGCGATAACTGTCTCCTCTATTCACATAACCCCCACCTCGTCTGTGTCGTTCACCCTGATGGGGTAGAGGGTGAGAGCTGCTTGGACTTTCGACTTGACCCCAACGCCAAAGCAGAGGAGTTATGGCAACCGGAGGGGGCAAGCTACTATAACGGTGAATTAATACTGCAACCACAACAGCGGTGGACACAACAGCAAAAGCTGGAGTTACTTGATTGGCATCCAATGTTTACTGGTAAGTGTCCCCAGTGCGGTGCATTTTTTGACCGAGACTACACCTCAAGAGTGCATTGGGATTGTGAGTGTGGTTGGATGGATGATTCAATTTAGACCGTTCGCTCTTTCTTACTTCCTTGTGCTTAATGCCTGCTTGCTCAATTGCATCACAAGATTTTGGGGTAATGGGTCTACGACAGCATCGGTCGGCAGAGATTTAATAAAAGCTGTCACCTCTTCCCCAGTTTTATATTTCCCTTCACTCCAAGCATCAGCAATCTGTTTCGCTACCCGGTCAGCATCATCAGGGTTAGCATGGGCGGTAATACATTGAATATCATTACCTGTAAATGATATCCATGTCTGCCAACGTTTCGTAACTGGGTGCTGCACAATGCCTGTAGTCAGTTCATTGTCCTCAAGCACTGATTTTTTCTTTGACCCACCGAATCCTTTAAACATAGCTGTATTTAGTAAACGCTATTTTAAAATGCCCAAAATCAACACAGCGATCGCTTTAGTAAGCTGCTAACAGTTTTGACTCCATCCAGTTGTGGGGGATAATCTACGTGCGATTCGTTGATTAGTGAATCACGGTGTAAGCCCGTACATAACTAATCCAACCTGATAGCAGATTACTGTCATCAAAGGTTGAACTCTCGGTTTGATGTAGGTGCAAGTCCTGCCATTCAGACTCAGAATTGACTCCTTATCTGCCCACACCGAACAAGCTCGGTTCTTGTAGAGTGAAGCTGGGAACAGGGCGCAATCAGACAGCCGTTACGGGTTGACACTGGCGCTAACAGGGAGTTCCTACGGTGAAACCGGGTCTAGGAAAGCAACTTAATCCCAAGCAGGGCGTAACACAAAATCCCTGACTTCACTGGAGAATTAATTCCCGCCGCATATAGTTGATGTTAACGGCTAGAGTCAAGGGAATCCAGTAGTTGAAATGACCACGCCTAACGGAACTATCAATCTCTCCGAGGGAACGAATAAAAACGATTTGTGAGTCTTGGGGCAGTCGAACCCCCGGTAGGCTAGACGAGAAGCGGAATTCTCACAAGTCGGGTAGGACAGACCGTAATTGGTCTGAGGTGTTCAGAAAATACAAACTCCAGAAGAGAAAATGATTAGACACAGTGTAAAAACTAGTGAATCTTGGAAAGCTTTACCGTGGAAGAAATTCCGCCGAAATCTTTTCCGCCTTCACTCATCGCGTATTTAAAGCGGTTCAAGTTGGAGACGAGCGGAAAGCTAGGTCACTCCAAAAGCTTATTCTAAAATCAACCTCGGCTCGATTTCTTGCAATTAGACTTGTATCTCAGCTAAATGCTGGTAAAAAGACGGCTGGTATTGATGGTAAGAAATCCCTGTCATTTGAGGAACGCTTCAACCTTGAAGAATTACTGAAAATGAATAGTGGAAATTGGAAGCATCAAGGACTAAGGGAAATCCCCATCCCCAAAAAGGACGGGACTACCAGAATGCTTAAAATACCCGTAATGAACGACCGAGCCTTGCAAGCGCTAATCAAAATGGCATTAGAGCCGGAATGGGAAGCGCGATTTGAACCTAACTCATACGGGTTCCGACCTGGGCGCTCATGTCATGATGCGATTAAAGCCATATTTTTATCAATCGCTAAGAAAAGCAAATACGTGCTTGATGCTGATATCGCAAAGTGTTTCGACCGCATCGACCATGAGGCACTGCTAATAAAATTAAATACATTCCCCACCATCCGCCGACAAGTTCGAGCATGGTTGAAAGCAGGAGTGATGGATGGAAAGCAGTTGTTTCCAACATCTGAGGGTACGCCACAAGGCGGGGTAATTTCCCCACTACTGGCAAATATTGCCCTTCACGGGATGGAAGAACGAATAGATAAGACATTTCCTGAAATGTCGTATACCAGCAGGGAAACTTGGTATCACAAAAAAGGTACAAAGTTTAGAAGCCCCCGACTTATTCGATACGCCGATGACTTCGTGATTCTTCATGAAGACATAACCGTTGTCCAAAGATGCACAGAGATAATCTCTGAATGGTTAAAAGACATGGGTTTGGAATTGAAACCTTCAAAAACACGACTAACTCATACGCTAAATGAGTATGAGACAGAAAAACCAGGATTTAACTTTCTCGGTTTTAACGTAAAGCAGTGGAAAGTGGGTAAATACCACTCAAAACAAGGTTTCAAGACAATCATCACCCCAAGCTCATATAAGCAGAAGATACATTACGACCGAGTAGCAAGTATCATCGACGACCATAAGGCAGCGCCACAATCGGCGTTAATCAGTAACCTTAATCCGGTAATCACAGGATGGTCAAAATTCTACTCAACCGTAGTAAGTTCAGTGGTTTATTCCACTCAGGATCATCTCATGTATCTAAAGCTTAGAGCTTGGGCAAAACGCCGCCACAACAAAAAAAATGGTAAATGGTTGGCAAAAAAATATTGGCAAACCATAGGCGGTAATAATTGGGTATTCGCAAACAAGCAAAAGGGTAAAAACCCGATTCAATTACGTTCACACGCAGAAACATCAATAGTTCTATATGTGAAAGTTAATGGCGAAGCCAGTCCTTATGATGGCAACCTAATTTACTGGAGTTCAAGAATGGGGAAACACCCAGAAGTAACTAAGAGAGTGGCGACACTCTTAAAGAAACAAAAAGGGAAATGTACCCACTGCCAAATGTACTTCCGAGAGTCAGATGTACTGGAGATTGACCACATAACCCCTAAGAATTTGGGAGGCAAAGACGAATACAAAAATCTTCAGATATTACATAGACACTGCCATGATGAAAAAACAACTGAAGATGGTTCAGTTGTGAAGTACACATGACAAATGTGCCAAATCATTGAGGAGCCGTGTAATGGGAAACTATTAAGCACGGTTTTGAAGACCAACGGGGTTGGTGACAACCTCGTTGAGTCTAATGCTTCCCAGCAAAAGCCATCAATTACGCAATTGTGGCAAGAGTGCTGGACGGCTGACCCTTATGGTTCCCGATGGATACCTTTGACTTCTGCTTTGGGGTACAGTACTTTTATCTGTGCAAAGAAAATTCTCTCCGAAAGCGGGTTGTTCATTTTTAAGCCGGACAAGTCGATTCAGGATGGGCGGGAGACGATGAGGTGGACTGTCAAAAATCTACATGGAAGCAGAATTAAGGATTTTTGGGAAAAAGAGGATTCTGCGAAACGAGAACTAGATGCTGAAAAACGAGAACCAAATGCTGAAAATACAGAGATGAATGCTGCCTCTGAAAAAATGGGTGCTTTGTATGAAGCATCTATTTTAGGTCAAAGTCAGCCAGAGCAAGGATTCCAGGAAAACTCACGAACTGCTCAGGAACACCTCACAAACTCTACAAAAGAGATTGCGAGGTGTATCTCTGACACGCTTACAGGAAATTCACGTGAGGAAAAAACGGCTCATGCGCCCTTGAGGGGCGCGTCGCCTTCACGTATTGAAAGCGCGTCAGAACTTGAAGAATTGCCTACGGCAATGAACTGCACGACGCTGGCGCTAGTGGATGCTGTACCGAGTCAGTCTACTTCGTTGTTGGCTGAAAATCAGGATTGTGGTGTTGAGCAGAAAGGCTGTCATGAAGGTGCTTGTTCCGCCACGCCTGTCGCTCAGAATGAATTTTCTTCCAAGGAAGCGATCACTAATCAAACACAGGGGCAAGTAGAACAAAGTAATCTCACTTCGTTGTTAGTTGAAAACTCGGTTTCGGGTGTAGAAATCAAAGCAGTTCATGAGGGTAAAAGTTCCGCCGCACCTGTCGAAAATTCTGAAAAGTGGTCGCATGAGGCGATTGTTGCAAGGGCGAATGTACGACCTGTAAGAAGAGAAAAACTGAATCGAGCGGCGAATTCGGGGGAGAATCCGGGCTTTGGCTTCTTGCAAGAGTGTTGGAATGATGATCCGGCGCTGGTGATAGTGATCAAAAAGCTTTTAGCGAAGTTTCCACAGTGGGGGATTGCGATTGTGGATGGGGTGTTAGTGGATTGGGAGGGGTAGCGATCGCCTATCATAGAAAGAGATCGCGCTTGAAAGCGAGTTATACCTTATGTCTCTGACAATCAAAGACTTAGAACAATTACAGTCACAGAATCCCGATTGGCAGATGGAGCTAGTAGAGGGAAACATCATTGTTATGGGGCCATGCGATTATGAATCAGACGAAATTGGTTCTCGCCTGTTAACGTTTCTTAATATTTGGGTCATGCCTCGCAAGCTAGGCAGAGTTACTGGTTCCAGCGCTGGCTTTATCTTGCCAAGCATCGAAATCGGTGAAACTACGGGCGACCCGGAAAAAAGAAACTTACGCGCTCCAGATGTTTCATTTGTTCGGGCAGAACGACTCAAGAAAACTCAGCGTGATTTTGTGCAGTTAGTCCCCGATCTGACGGTTGAGGTCAAATCTAAAAGTGACCGTATCAAACCACTGGAAGAGAAAATTAAACTATTCCTAGAACTTGGTTCTACAGTAGGTATTCTCATTGACCCTGACAAACTTTTAGTTACAGTTTATCGCCCTAACCAGGAACCAGTTATTTTAAGAGATAACGACAAATTAGTAATACCAGAGTTACTTCCAGGTTGGGAATTAGCTCTAGCAGAATTATGGCCACCTGAATTTGAATAACTCAATTAGGGATTGAAACAGAGAATAAACGAGGAAAATAAAATTGTTCCGCCGCGTCTGTTGCTGAAGATGAAGAATGTTTAAATTCTGCGATCGTTAATCAAACACAGGGGCAAGTAGAACAAAGTAATTCCGCTTCGTTGTTGGTTGAAAATCAGGATTGTGGTGTTGAAGCGAGGGACTGTCATGGAGGTACTTGTTCCGCCGCGCCCGTGTCATTGAGTCAAAGTGAGATATTTGAATGGTTGGATAGAGCAAACTGTGATTTGAACGATAATTTGACCAAAGGGACGGGACATACTTCACTCTGCACTAGGACAACATGAAGGTAAGAGCTATAAATAGAGTTCAAAAAACTCAAAACTTAATTACAGCAAGGAACATGGTCTTATAGTTCATTTGTACCGTACCGCGATGAGAGAGAAATAAAAATTCAGATTTCAGGCGATCGCTTTATCACTCAATTTTTGGCTAAACATATTTTTGAACCATATTGTGGGTATTTTTACCCTGATTTGACCGAAAGTTTAAAATTTAAGGGTTAAATTAGTGTGTCTTGATCTGCATTTTTCACCAAGTCCAAAAATAAAACTTTTGGTTGCATTATGGTTCATATTTAAAACACGCGGACATAATTTGATTCATTTTGTTATGTTGAAGATTTGCTCAAAACCTTGAAATTACGTTAACTTTTGGTTACAGTATGGTTCACAATTTGGTCATGCAATGGGTAAACTCACATCTTGCACCTGGAAGTATAAATGTCAAAACCACAACTACGTGCAAGGGGAGCTAGCCGTTTAATTTCAAGTAAAAGAAGAGACACGACTATTTGGGGAAAGATAGACTCTAAAGCAGTTTGTGCCGCTTGACCCCAATCAGGTAGTGATGCTACCTGAGTATGCAGATAGCTCCAATGGGCTATGAGATAAGCAGTTAGAGAAAGGATGAGCCAGCGATATAGGGGTCATGACGAAATACGTGTAAAATCAGACACGTTGTAAAGAAGAATTACAAAAAGCACTTTCTAGATTTACTAACTTGCCCAAAAATGATAAAGGAGCTTTTTACATTCATGACCGTAGAATTGACTTTTCACCCTTGCTACTTCATCAAACTTGCCCATAAATGATTGTTTTAGGGAATGTTTCGCTCTGAAGACAATACTGAAGTTAGATGTTGAAACATCGAATAATCAAGGGTTTTGAGACTCTACGTTACAAAAGTTTACAACGTGGGTCATTTTGCACGTATTTCGTCATACCCCCTATATAAGCCACCTGTCGTTAGAAGACCCATCAAGTTACAAAATAATGGCTCAAACAAGATAGTTTACAGAGTTGTTAAAAACATCCAACACCTGAAAGATAGCCATGAGCTAGGAACTGCAACTATTAAACGACGATGCTGCATGGTTCGTAAGCAGGGTGTTTACTGGGTGATTGTATAGTCCTTTTTTGACTTTTGTTAACAGGTGTAGCGGATCAACTCCAACATAATGAATCAGCTACGCTGAATTTTGCTGAAAATTAATAGGTATTGAATCATGGTACAGGCAATTGCTCACACCGAAACAGAAACTTTTCTCCAAAATGCCACAGTTGAACATCTGAACTTCTCGAAACTAAATAAAACCCGTATCAGATTCCGCATTCAGTTAAAAAAGAGTACAAAATCTGCGGCTCCCAAATGGGCGGATGTCTTAAAAGCTGAAATTAGCGAAGTAGAATCAGACCTTGTAAAAGTTACTAATTCCGAAGTCGGATTGAGGGGAATTAAAGTTTTTAAAAAGCTGGATGAAGCATCTGCTCAACTGCGTCAAGAAATCGCTTCAGTCCAAGAGTGGATGTCTGCTGATACTGGAGATTGGATTTGTCCTATAGACTTAGCTCCAATTGTGTGGAATCAGTTAATCAATATTAGGGATAATATAGCTCCCAGTTTACGAAATCAGCTAAAAGTTGATTACGAGTCAGGACTTATCGATTATCAAGAACGAATTGACAAATTCCTCTCGCTAAATGCTTGGCAGCTCCCTGACGACAAGCAACAAGAAGTCAAAGCTAATTTGTTAACAGCATTCCCCACTCTCAATGACCTTGAAGACTATTTGCAAGTTGTTATTGGTCGTCCGGTGATTATCCCTGCCCTCTCTGAACAACTTGACCAGAAACAAGCCGAATGCTTAGACCAAATCACACAATTTATCCAACAGTATGACCAAAATCTGGAGCAAAGGCTACGGGAATCTGCGATCGCTGGTGGTGAACAACTGGCAGCGCAACTCCTTGAAGAATTGAGCGATTGGGAGCCAGGACGCAAGCCGGTGCAGTTCAAAAAAAAGATGGAAAAACACCTGATGAAAGTGCGGGTGTTACTGGCAAATGCATCCCCGGAAGCTGGCAGTAGTTTACAGCAGATGATGGAGCATTTGGATTCGATTGTTACCGATCCGGCGATTGAGTCAAAAAATCTTGCCAGTGATGGGCGCAGTCAGTTACAGCAAAAAATGGACGAAATCAGGGTCAAACTCCTAGACGAACAACGCAATCTACAATCACTTTCGACTAACGACGTGGGCTTGGCGAAAGCTACAGTTAGCGCGTTTAAGTTCAGGTAAAAAACAGTCTTGGGCGGGTGCATTCGCTCAAGACTCGACCAACGTATTCGTATGTAGTTTTCAGAATAACCCAAAAAGGATATCGCACTCGTACTATTTCTCAAACCAATTTGAAAGCCTTGGAGCTAAAAATGTCGCATTTCTCAACCGTTACAACTAAGCTTGCTAACCGCGAATGTCTGGTACAAGCTTTACAAGATTTGAAACTGAATCCGCAAGTTCATGAAACAGCACAGTCACTAAAAGGATACTACGGTGGCTCTCAAGGACAAAGCGCTGAAATTATTGTGTCTGGTCGCACCATAAAAGCCCGTGCAGACATCGGATTCAAGTGGAATCAGTCAAGCGGCGTGTACGACGTAATACACGACAGTTATGAAACAGTTCCGAAGTTGGGACAAGATTTCTTTAGTAACAAGTTGATGTTGGCTTACGGTAAACGTTTGGTGAGAGCTAAAGCTGCCGAGTTACAAGAGCGGTTTGGGGAATGTGCGATCGCCGAAGAAACCAACGGCACTGTGCAAACTCTACGGCTGACTTTTGCTGGACATCAAGAAGTTAAACAATTTGCACGGAGATAAATATGGAACGTTCAATACTGATTCATTTCGACAATGCTACAGGTGAAGTTTGCGTAGAGGCTGAGGGATTTGAGGGGCTAAGTTGTCTTGGAGCTACGCAACCATTTGAAGAAGCACTTGGAGTTGTGGAGGGCGATCGCACTTACAAGGATGAAGCCCAAACCCAACAACTTCGGACTACGAACAGTAATCAAACACGCCTGCGTCAGTAATCAGTCATCAGTTACCAGTTTTAACTCGGCTGGTAACTGCTGATCATAAAGGCTTCGCCATTTCATAAGTGAAATATTTGAATAATTGACATGAAACTCTCAAATCTTCTCTCCACGCTTGATTCACAAATTCCCATTGCTGCGGTTGATGTCCTGTCTCCTGATGAAGCAACGATTATTCAGTGGCTGACTACAGAGGCATCTAACAAGCTCTCAAGTCCAGTGTTCTTCTGGAATCTGGGAGTATCAACCTTAGAACAATGTTTAATCGCAGCAGATGGGGGATTGGTGTTTAAGCCAGTGCCAGAGTATAAGAAACCACCACATGCTGATCCATTGTTATATGTGTTTGATTACATTGCGAATTTTAACGCTGATGGAGTCTTCATCTTAGGTGCAACAATGCCAGAGCCGGGATTATCTTGACGAAACTGAGCCAGAAGATAATGGGATAAGTTAACCATAAAAAAACAGAGATTAGCAGCATTAGTCACGGCAGTTTGACCCAGGTTCATAAAGTCTTCCAATCCCCAGAATTGCTTGGCATCCCGAAAATTGAACTCAATTTGGAAGCGCAGTTTGTAGTAGTCGATTATTTTTTCGTGCGAGAAATTTAGGTCACTAGAAAATAGAATTACGTGACTGTGAGCATTGGTTTTCAGATTGGTTTTAACCAAAATAACTACATTCAGAGACTGGGCAAATTCTTTGTGCAGTAAAGTAGCTTGATAAGTACAGGTAAGAATATCGTCGTCAATACTACTTTGGCGCAAATATGCCTGGGGAATATTACGCCAATCAAACCTATCACCGTATTTACGACGGGAACGATGATTGGGGTCAGAATTTTGGTAAGGTATATATAATGCTGAATCGTGGCGTAACTTGGAAATTATATGCAAGTTAACCTGCCGAGCCATTTGCAAGGCATTATTGTTGTCCTTTGTGACCATCTAAGACTAAGTAGGTGAGGGGGATAAAATTAGCTATTAACTTGAATAGCTGATTAATCATCTTTTGAATTCGGAGTAATTCAGATGTGAAAATTACCTCCGTTTTGTTTTTGTTTTTACTTCCTTTTGGTCTTCCACGTCCACGTTTCTCTTTGGGTTTTATTTTTGGACTTGGCGATACAAGACTTTTTTCTACATCGCTCTTTATTACCTGTTCTATCTGAATTGGAAATGAGTGCCTTTGTTCAACACTTACTAATGATAATGTGAAAAAAGATAGTCCCGATATAAGTTTGCTCAATAGACTTGAAAAGAACTTATCTAACCCATATGTTTCTTTGCCAGCTTTGGTTATTACTACCTTATCTCCTGCCAACAGATAGACATCATTTGGGCAAAACAAATGCCGACGAAAAAATACCCAGAATACTGTTGCCCAGGGTATGACTGTATGAAAGAATCTCATCACCGTCCGATAACTACCGCCAATGCCTGCAAGGGCGGGAGATTCCCAACATGGTGACTCGGCCGCTCATTGCTAACATGGCGATGATTATGTGGTTCAATTGCCGCATTGTTGTCACGTTGATCTGCGGTAGCAGGCATTGTAACAGTGATAGGATATCAGGCATGGGTTGAAGAGTAGTTTTTGAGTTGTCGTTGTGAGAGACAATAACTCTACTACATCAGCCCCATCTCTTCATACTCTTTTTTTGGCGAAGGTATTGGTATTATGAAGCACTTATCCTACTGAACTATTTTTTGGCGATCGCCTTTGGGAAAAACTTTTTGGTTTACTGAATGTTACAATCACCCGGGCAAAGATGGTGGAATGCCGCAGTTTCTCAGTGGGGCTACGATATACGTAATAGGTTAGTGGCTGATGTGTTTTACGATAATGGGCAAGAATTCATCCAATTCACCAACGGCAAGGAAATATTGGTAGAGACGGCGTGGCGCTCTTAATGGGAACGAGTGCTGGAATACGCTAGTAGTTGAGAGTGATCGCTGTACGAACCTGATTACGAACTTATAAATTGTCTGGTATTATGGGCTAATGCTTATATATTCACCTGGGCTTTTGCGCTGTTGCTATTCCAGTGAAGTTGGCTTTGTTTGTTGAAATTGGCATAGGGGATACAAGTCCGCTTGTCAAGAGGTTTTGAGACGCGCTAACCCTGCCTTACTAATTTTTCTGTAATTGTGGGTTTTATCATGACCGCAGAGTAAGCAGGGCATAGCTTTTGAGAACAAGCCTGATTTTCTTCTTCCGTATGATAGTCAATCCCAAGCTTCCCTGACGCACCACCCAATTAACATATTCAATTTATCAAGCTCATCAAGTTGATAGCTCTTCTGAATGATTTCCAAGTACTGCTGATCTCGGTAACGAACAGATGCTTGACGTAATAACACTGTAATATTTTTGTCTTTACCTATATTCTTACTTATATCTTTCTTGTAGGGCCACTTTGATGGATTGAGAACAAAAGGTACAAGATAGTCCAGTGCTTTGCGAATGCTACGATCGTCCGCTGTACGATAGTTCCAAAGATCGATCCCAACTCGTTCTGCTAGCGCTGCTACATGGAATAAACCGTTTAGATTGAAAGTACTGTAGTACCAAGGCTGTGTACGTCGCTCGGTTTCTAACGGTTGTTGACCATCTGGTTTAATCTGATCGGCAATTAGAGCCTGAATTCTTTGCAAGCATCGGGTTACAATTTCTTTTTTATCTAAAAAAAGAGCGATCGCAGCAGCTTGGGCAGCATACCATGTTGCATGGTTATTAGATGCTTCTGCTTCGTCTTTGCCGTTATCGCTGGTTAAAAGCCATTCTAGATATTGGCTAAACCACTGTTGTATTTCGTATTGATCTTTGAGATTCCAGTCTTTTGATTCAGCTAATAGCCCAATGCTATCAACAACATAAATAAAGCCGTGTGCTTCTATAATTCCATGCCGTTTTCCGTATCCATCATTCATACCCATAATTACCTGTGCATATGCCATATTAGGATTCATGCGCGTGTTCTCAGCAAGAAACCAAATTCGCAGTAAATCGGCTGCGTGTTTTGCATATACCTCTTTGCCAGTGAAATAGTAAGCAAGCGTTAATCTTGCAACAGAATTGACCATGCCGTTAAGATTTTTTGCATCAGGAATCTTATCGGTATCTGGGTTGCGTTCTCCATCCTTACGGATATAAGGTAGTCCATCTGGAGTGTTAGGATTAGGCCACCAATACGGTGCCAAGCTGAAATAGTCATGCTTATCTCCTTCAGGAGATAAAAGTGCATCCGGTTGTGGACGTTCCCCAACTCTAAAAGGTCCATCTTTAAGGGCTTTATCAGCTATCTGAGATAATTGGTTAATTGCAGAATCAAATAGCCGATCGCCCGATGTACGACTTTCTTTAATTTGCAGAAGCTTGTCTGCATTCAGTAAGAAAATGCGAGGTGATTGACGTGATATAACTGTCATGCTAATTTGATATTTATGATTTAATTTCACTTGCTAAATTGGAGCGTTTTATACCACTATTCAATCATCTTCTTTTCTTAGCAAAAAATATTCCTCAATCCATTGATGCATATATGTCTTATCGGAATTCCACTTCCAACAACCATTTTCGTCAATAGCTATATCATTTTCCGGGTCAAAATTAGAGATATGGAGTGGAACATTTCTCTCATTATATAATCTGTTTTTAATATCTCCATGCCATAAATGAAGAATAGAACCGGATACACAACCGACTTGACCAAGAACATCTTCATGAAATTTCTCTGCCCATTTGATAAAGTGATTAAAATGATATTTAGTTTTTCCTAACTTTTCAGCAACACAGAATGAATACCAGGCTCCACACATAGCATGTACCATTAATTCGTCTCCTCTTCCAACTATATCTGCGTCATAGAAGTTATGCTTTAACAACAGCTCCTTCCTGGCTGCCCAAGCAAAACCAGTATGTCCATGCTGCTGATATCCTTGGTATATATACTTAGGGTTATCTTGATAAATAGAAGCAAAACTTTTCCATATGTTTCTTTGTCCTCTAGGCATTTCTTGACCTTTTCTATAGATTTTTTGGTCTTTTGGAAGCCTAAGGCTGATATCAAAAAGCTGTACGACGGGAAATCTATCCAGAAGCTTTGATGCTTCCAAAGCCCATTCCGAATTATTAAATAAAATATCACAATCGAGCCAAGCAACTTTTTTACACGATTTAGGAAGTTGAGATAGTGCTATATTTAATAGTCTTTCTTTTTGCCACATCACATCTGTTGCTTTAACTTTGATGATGATAGTATTTTTGCTGGAATTGCTTAATGTGAATCTTTGCTCGTTAAAGGCGCATTCAACAATTATTAAGTTTAGTCCGGCTTCCTCTATTCTTTCTCTAAAGGCAGTCATATTATTTAGCATTGTCTGGTAATTACATGGATTAAAATATGTTGTGATAATCCACAAATCTTCAACATAACTATAAGAGCTTGATGGTGATACTTCAATCATAAACTCAACTTATTTAGTGCAATAAAAAGGGTATAGCTTATTTCACATTAGACGTTTTACCTTCAATTTTTATGACTCCGGGGTAAGGTATGGTTTCACCGACTCCAGCAATTATTTCGCTATTGAGCGCTGGATAGAGAACGTGGATAATTTCCAATATTCAATCACCATCTTCTTTTCTTTGTAAAAAGTATTCCTTTATCCATTCATGCATATATTTTTTATCGGAATTCCACTTCCAACAACCATTTTCGTCAATAGATATATCATTTTCCGGATCGAAATTAGAGATATGAAGTTGAATATTTCTTTCAAAATGTTGTCTGTCTTTACTATTTCCGTGCCATAAATGAAGAACAGAACCGGATACACAACCGACTTGACCAGAAACATCTTCATAAAATTTTTCTGCCCAATTTATGAAGTAATTAAAATGATATTTACTTTTTCCTAAATTTTTGGCAACGCATACTGAATACCAAGCTCCACACATAGCATGTACCATATATTCGTCTCCTCCTCCAACTATAGCTGCGTCATAGAATTGATGCTTTAACAATAGCTCCTTCCTAGCCGCCCAGGCAAAACCACTATGTCCATGCTGCATATATCCTTTATATATGTGGTTAGGTTTATCTTGATAAATAGAAGCAAAACTTTTCGATCTTTCTCCTTCTCCTCTATAGATTTTCTGGTCTTTTGGAAGCCTAATGCCCATCTCAAAAAGCTGTACAACAGGAAATACATCTAGAAGGTTCGATGCTTCCACAGCCCATTCTGAGTTATTAAATAAAAGATCGCAGTCTATCCAAGCAACTTTTTTACACGCTGTCGGCAGTTGAGATAGTGCTATATTTAATAGTCTTTCTTTTTGCCACATCACATCTGTTGCTTTAACTTTGACGATCCAAGTATTTTTGCTGGAATTGCTTAATGTGAATCCTTGCTCGTTAAAGGCGCATTCAACAATTATTAAGTTTAGTCCGGCTGCCTCTATTCTTTCTCTAAAGGCAGTCATATTCTTTAGCTTTGTCTGGTAGTTACACGAATTAAAATATGTTGTGATAATCCACAAATCTTCAACATAGCTATAAGAGCTTGATGGTGATACTTCAATCATAAATTCAACTTCTTTAGTGTAACAAAAGGAGTATAGCTTATTTCACATTAGCACGTTGTCAAATCTCGGAAATTTCTATACAAGAAGATATCAAGTGAGTGTTGGCTAACTATTTATTAATCACTACTCTTGAGATAAAACAGCTTATTCAAATTTACAAATTGTTGGGCTTTACGCTAAATGCTCTTGTGTTGAAGGCGACGAAATATCCTTCTCTACACAAGTTCATATCTCCAGTTATCATGGTTTAGAATGCTTAATCTTACGTTCTCTGAAACAGAAGCCGATGCACCAGAAGACATCGCACAAGTTTTTGGTCTACTGTTCTTGTGAGCATCAGCTTGACAACCAGCTTTCAATTAAGTTGCAGGCTGCAATTAAACCCTGTTCAGCATTAATTTTCTCACCAACTTCAACAGCCCGTTTTTTATAGTCAGGTGTCAATACTTTTTTGTCTAAAACATTAGCAACTCTATCTGCTGTCAGCTTCTCTGAATCCATAGCAGTTCCGACTTTTAATTTTTGCACCTGTAAGGCGTTAAAAAATTGATCGAAAGCAAAAGGTTCCACCAACACAGGACAGCCATTACGCAACGACCGTGCGATCGTTCCAATTCCGCCATGAACGATCGCGGCGGCGGCACGGGAAAACAACCAATCGTGCGCTATAAAACCATTGGCAAACATGACGTTATCCTGGCCGATGTCTGATGGTAACTGACTTTGATTAAAGTCTGCCCAGCCTTGGTGAATTAAAATTCGCCGACCTAATTTAGCCGCAGCGCGGACGTGAATTTCCACAATTTCTTGAGGATTTTCCAGAGGCTGACTACTATATGAAAGTACTAAAGGTTTAGGTTCCTGCTCGACAAATTCCCTAATCTCTTCGCTGGGTTCGCCGCCGCTCCAATCTGAATCTTCATAAAACCAGAAACCTGTTTGATGTACATGAGAATATTCTGGAGATAATTGGCAAAAATGGGGACTGGCAGCCAAAATAAAGCGCTTTGAATTTTCGGTAGTTAGCCAACTTTTGTAATAAGGATAATATTTAGTTTTTGTGTCAGAAAATCCCTGAGGAAATGGAGTCACACGAGATCGAACCCAGCCAATATCATAAACATCTACTATTACAGCGGCAAATATATCCTGCTCAGAATCAGAAATTAACATATCTGCACCGTGACATACCTTTAACAGAGGTGTTGCACCCTCTATTATGTCATCGTTGTTTTTCACAGATTTTGTTTTGTCTTTTGACTTAGCCCTCAATAAAGGCAATTGATTCCATAGTTGTGCATTACCTCGCACCTCTTCAGGACCAATCCTTGAGTGAACGCTAGTAAAAGCTTCCAGTCCAGCTTTTAAAACATAGGAATGTACCGCCTCATTTACCACCATGCGTATTTCATGCCCTCTAGTTTTCAGGGCTTTTCCAAGTGCAATATAAGGCAAGTTGTCTCCTAATGTACCGTGAGTTGTGATGACTATAGTACTCATGTATAGGTAGTAGTGAAAGGGATTGGGTTTAAATGAATCATGCGGACATGCAGTTGACGAGAAATTCTGCTAGGGGCAACAAAAATAACCTATTAATGTAGTGTTTTGAAATGCTTGGTATTTCCAAAGGCTGGGCGAGAGACAGCCCTCCCCCTGAACTTCTAGCACTGGACAGCTGAGTTTAGCTTGGCTGGGGGTTGGGATGCACTGGGCGCAAAGCGCATACACTAGTATTCGCAATCCCCTAGTTGATTCTTTCACACTTTTCAAACAATAATTCTAAAATTTCCTCTGAAAGTAGGACTTTCAAGCTTCTCATGATCGCCTTACATAATTAGCGATCGCTAAAAAGCGCCAATAAAAATAAAGGTTTAGTAGTTATATGGAAAAAAGTACCGCCTATGGCACTTTCTTTAAGGTTGCGATCTATTCTCGGATCTTTCTTAAGATTTGTGAGAGGGAGCGCTCACTAACTACCAAACCCTAATACTTTATTATAGATTCTCAATGAAGCATTTACAAGTAATCAAATGCCAGCTATTTTAATAAGATTAAGACTCACGCAACTGGCAGATATCTTCGTGTCAAGAGCCAAAAGTCAGATCGTGTCCGTTTGAACATTTGTCCTCAGGTTTGGTGGGAAGCTTTCCCTTAAGGTACAGAGCGCTCTTGGTAGTGAAGTAATCCTAAAACCTTTGCCCTCGCCACCCTTGAGTTCGTTGCGCTCGCAATGACATATTCTATTCGCCCCGAAGGGTGAAAGCGACGGCTGGCATTTCATTTTCTAGAAATCCCTAAAATTGCTCTTTTCCAGATAACCATGAGTGGTTAATTCTCAAGACTTACTAAGACTCAAGGTTAATAAACTTTGTATAACAAGCCTTGCAAGATTGTAAAAAAAAATCTGGACAATGCATAGGAAGGTTAGAAGGGGTCAAAATACAATGTGCAGCTTCATAGAGAATTAGTATTAAATGAATTTAATACTTAGCCAGCCTTGAACCCTCCCCTGAACGGTCCAACCGATGCTGATACACCCAACACCGTTGCTCCGGCTGCTATTGCGATCAATTCTTCCTCTGATAGTTCACTATCTAGTAATTCTTCTGAATCTAGTAATTCTTCTGATAGCTCACCATCTAGTAATTCTTCGTTGGTGGGTTTTTGTGAAGAGTTCATGTTTATTTTCCCTTATTGTCTATTCCATGTATTAATTTAACAGCTTGTTAACATAATAATCAATACCTTATGTAAAACATCCGACTTTTCCCACTTTTCCCACTTTTCTACTTAACCGAATCAGGACTTATACAAGAAAGGAAAAATACATTGGGCAAAAAGCCTCTAAACTTGAAGCGGGAGCAACGCGATTTTCTGAAGTCGGATATTCATCGAGCGATGGCTGCACCAACGTCTTCTCTACCCTTCGGGTTCTGCTTCGCAGTACGAGACGCTGCGCGTAGCTTGCTTCTCCGTTCGCGTTAGCGTCTGCGTTAGGAGAAGGAGTACGACGAACGCCAAAATATATAACGAAACATAAAGTTATATTTTTAACGTAAGACTGGGTAAAAATTATGATAAATAATCTTAATGAGATAACTCAAAAAGATGGCAACACAACCGTTGCTCTTGCTGTATCGCTAAATACTTCAGTTCTAGTTACGCCACTCTTGTAAAAAGGAGAAGCCAATTGTGCTTATTGGTTATCAGTTCAATTCATATGCAGAGAAAAGAAACATTATCGGCATAGTGCCTGACGCTAAATACAAAAAAGTTCACGATACTTTCAGCTTAAAAGAGGAGATTGCGAATAACCAAAATCGGCTTGCCAACCGCAAAGTTTTGTCCAGATTTAACACTAGAAATCCTAGATTTGATTATTACTATCAATTTGATGATTCCGATCTCAATCAAGTTAGTCTACTTCATTTTTTCAATACTATCAGTTATGGCTCTACTCCCTGGATTACGACATTTGAAACGTACCTCCCAAGATTTGCTTGCCTGATTTCATATCCGCACACTAGCAAGCTAGAATCGGATTTTTCTGCTCTGAAAGATGAAGCTAAAATACATAAGGCTTTGAAAGCACTATCTGGCGATGCTTGCCACCGCATTATTGCTATGTCTGATTGCAATGCTAATATGCAAAAAATGCTTTTAAAAGAGTTTCCAGAATATCAAGAAAGCATACAAAGCAAACTGATAGTTATGCATCCACCGCAGAGATTGTTGATCCACAAATATGAAGAAAAATATCTTAGTCTAGATGAAAAGATAAGGTTTTTATTTGTAGGTTCTGGTTTCTTCCGCAAAGGAGGGGAAGAAATAATTGAGATATTTAAATATTTGAAAGATGAATATAAATACAATTTTGAATTAACAATTGTTAGTACTCTTACTATTGATCATTATGCTACTAAAAATCAAAAAACACCTGCTGATGTTGAAATAATAAAGTATTTAATTCAGCAAAACTCTGAATGGATTAACTATTTTCCAGGTCTGCCCAATCAGGAGGTTCTTGAGTTAATGAAAAAGTCTCATATTGGTTTATTACCAACCTATGCTGATACTTATGGCTATTCTGTTTTAGAATTTCAAGCAGCAGGATGCCCTGTGATTACAACTAATATTAGGGCTTTACCAGAAATAAACGATAATAATGTAGGATGGATAATAGAAATTCCTAAAAGTAGTTTAGGAGAAGCAATTTACACAGGAGAATTAATTTACATGACAAAAGAAGCTAGGTTTGTCATTAGTAAATCGATCCGTGAGGGAATTGAACAAGCAGTACATGAGATATTTGCCGATCGCCAAGTAATTCTATATAAATCAAACAGATCGATCTCTAGAATTATCGAGCATCATTCCATTGAAGACTATGCTTCTAGACTCAAAAACATTTACCTTGAAGCAATCCGGGCGGACAAAACCTGATTTAATTTCTCACTGCGATAACCTTTTAAATCGAGCGTGATATCATGTCCGCTTAAACACTTGTCATTGCGTACTCCTTCGGGTTCCCCGAAGGGTACGAAGTGAAGCAATCGCAGAGGTCTTACGATTGCTACCCTGCGGGAAGCCACTTCGTGCCTACGTTCCACTTCGTTGCACTCACAGCGGACATATCATAAGTAATTTGCCGGACATGATATTACATAGACAAAACCATAACTTTGAAATGCTGTAGTGAGCGCTGTCGAATTTTTCGGTAATTGACCGCGATCGGAGTAATAGAAAAGGCATAAGTCTTATTATAAGATTGTACTTCAACTGTTGTCGTTCCTGTTGTAGTTGACTATACTCAACAAGCAAATGCGGCTTTTGAAAGGTTTGACAATGCAGGAATATAGTAAAATCAACCAAACTTTGGCGATCGCCAATAAATCTAACTGAAAAATTTATAAACGCTCGAGCGCTGTTAGTCTTGCTATATCGCTAGATACTTTGTTCTAGTTACGCCACTTTTGTAAAAAGGAGAAGCCAATTGTGCTTGTTGGTTATCAGTTCAATTCATATGCAGAGGAAAGAAACATTATCGGCATAGTGCCTGACGTTAAATACAAAAAAGTTCACGATACTTTCAGCTTAAAAGAGGAGATTGCGAATAAATTAAGTCGCCTTGCCAATGAAGAAGTTTTGTCCAGCTTTAACACTAAAAATCCTAGATTTGATTATTACTATCAATTTGATGATTTCGATCTAAATCAAGTTAGTCTACTTCATTTTTTCAACACTATCAGTTATGGCTCTACTCCCTGGATTACGACATTTGAAACGTACCTCCCAAGATTTGCTTGCCTGATTTCATATCCGCACACTAGCAAGCTAGAATCAGATTTTTCTGCTCTGAAAGCTGAAGTTAAAATACATAAGGCTTTTAAAGCACTATCTGGCAATGCTTGCCACCGCATTATTGCTATGTCTGATTGCAATGCTAATAGGCAAACAATGCTTCTAAAAAAATTTCCAGAATATCAAGAAAGCATACAAAGCAAACTGATAGTTATGCATCCGCCGCAAAGATTGCTTAACTATAAATATGAAGACAAACAGCTTAGTCTAGATGAAAAGATAAGATTTTTATTTGTAGGTTCTAGTTTCTTCCGCAAAGGAGGACAAGAAATTATTGAGACATTCAAATATTTGAAAGATGAATATAAATACAATTTTGAATTAACAATTGTTAGTTCTTTTGTGATTGATTATTATGCTATTAAAAATAAAAAAACACCCGCTGATGTTGAAAGGACAAAGCATCTAATTCAGCAAAACTCTGACTGGATTAACTATTTTCCACGTCTGCCTAATCAGGAGGTTCTTGAGTTAATGAAAAAGTCTCATATTGGTTTATTACCAACCTATGCTGATACTTATGGCTATTCTGTTTTAGAATTTCAAGCAGCAGGATGCCCTGTGATTACAACTAATATTAGGGCTTTACCAGAAATAAACGATAATAATGTAGGATGGATAATAGAAATTCCTAAAGATAGTTTAGGAGAAGCAATTTACACGACAAAAGAAGGTGGATTCGTCATTAGTAAATTGATCCGTAAGGGAATTGAGCAAGCAGTACATGAGATATTTGCCGATCGCAAAGTAATTCTAGATAAATCAAACAGATCGATCTCTAGAATTATCGAGCATCATTCCATTGAAGACTATGCTTCTAGACTAAAAAACATTTACCTTGAAGCAATCCGAGCAGACAAAACCTGATTTAATTTCCCAGCATTGTCAAGTTAATCAGGAGGACGGTAGATAGTAAAATCTGGATACTGCCTCTGCTCTGTTCGTTGCCCATAATGTACCCTTGTCATCGCTTTGCTAATGAAATCATCAGCTTGCAGTTTGGTTGTATTTTGCCTTCTTTTTAGATTACTGTTCAATTAAGTTGACAATGCCCTGCCGAGCTATTAACTGAGCAAACAATCCTTCAGTAGTTGCTAATTCTTGAAAAGTTCCTTGTTGCACAACTCGGCCTGCTTTAAGTACATAAATGCGGTGAGCATTGCGGATGGTACTAAGCCGATGAGCAATAATGATTCTAGTGACTTGCAATTTATCCAAGCTTTGACTAACTATCGCTTGGGTTGTGTTATCGAGCGCACTAGTTGCTTCATCAAACAGTAAAATTTTCGGTTTGAGTGCTAAAGCTCGTGCAATCAATAGTCGTTGCCGTTGCCCACCGGAAAGATTACTACCGCCTTCACTGACGACTGTGTGCATTCCCATCGGCATGGCAGCAATATCATCTGCTAAACCTGCCATTCGAGCTGCTTCCCAAGCTTGATCCATCGTCAGGGTTGCACCACTAGTAATATTATTAAAAATAGAAGCTGACATTAGCCGACTATTCTGCAATACAACACCTAATTGACGGCGTACAGCATGAATATCTACAGAGGCTAAATCTTGTCCGTCGTAATAAACCTTGCCTGATTTAGGGGATTCAAACCCTAAAAGTAGTCTTAATAAAGTTGATTTTCCACTACCAGAAGAACCAACAATCGCAACGAATTCCCCAGCTTGAGCCTGAATACTAACGTTATCTAATACTAAAGGATAATCATTACTGTAGCGAAAACTGACACGCTTTAGGACTAATCTACCTGAAAGTTTTCCAGGATCTGCTTGGTTGAAGGTAATTTCTGGTTCTGCAAGAAGAATTGGTTTAGCTCGTTGCCACAAAGGCAAGATTTGCAAAACTTCTACGGCTGTATTGCTGAGGCTAGTTACTCCATGAATAAAAGTACTAAAAGCAACATTAAATGCTAAGAAAGTACCAGTGGATAAGCTAGGTTGTCTCGATAAATGGGACTGTTCAATTAAAATAGCAGCAAACCAAAATAAAGCCGCAGTCGTTAAGGTAGGTAATACTTGATTAATTACAGCAAGATTATCTTCAATACCTTGCTTACTAAGCATTCGTTTTAGTTGTTGGGTATACTGTTGACCCCAGTAAGCAAAAGCACGAGTTTCAGCTTTAGCGACTCTGAGTTTAGCTACTCCATTAATCAACTGTACAACTACCCCAAAGATTTTACCTTCATAGTTTAATCCCGAACGAGCTATACGGAGGATCGCAATACCGAAGATGATAGTCACAGCAGTATTTATCAGTGCTACTGCACAAGCTAATAGAGCTAAGGAAATATTGTAGTATAACAATAATCCGAGATTGAGCAACGAAAACAAGCTAGAAAGGGTTGATTTTAAGATTGTATTACCCAATCTTTGGTGAATTTGACTAACAGCAGTGACTCTAGAATTTAAATCACCAAATGAAAAAGAGCGGAAAAAAGAAAGCTTGAGATTAAGTAATCGATCCCAAACTGCTGCTTGAATAGAGGAGGTGGCAAAAGTTTCTAGCCTAATCGTAGTCAGCCCTTGAATTAATTGAAACAACGTTGTGCCTACATTAGCAGCCACTAATCCAAAAGCAACTTGACCCAGTAGAGCGCGATTTGCATCAGGGATAGCTTTGTCAATTAAAATAGCTGTAGCAAAAGGCGTGAGCATTCCAAGTAAAGTAGCTGCAATTCCCGCCCCTGAAATTACAATCAACTCTCTATAATGTCGTTGGAAAGCAAACTGAAGTAAATCAATAGCTCTGGGATGTTTCTGGCTGAACGGTCGATAAAATATGTAAGCATTTGGAATTAGTGTTGCTGCCGTGCGAGCATCTACAGGGACGGAGGTTTGTTCGCTAGGCGAATAGAGTTGATAACGGGTATCAGACGTTGGTAACAATGCCACTGGCAACTTGGTCTTTTCGGTATATGCCAATATCGGACCGAGATCCTGTCGCCACCAGTTGTCCGGCAACTTAATTTGCCGCACTCGAATACACGAAGCGCGAGCTAGAGCCTCTACAGAGTCTTTGATTTCCTGGGAATCTGCGGAAATTACTGGGGGGCGAATTTCAATTCCTAAAGCTTTGCCTACAGCACCAGCCGCGACTAATAAAGCTTGCTGGCTGTCACCTAAATAAAGATTTTTATTCAAAGCTGAGCGATTACTTACTTTATCTGACCTTGGTTGCAGCACAGATGCCAATTCTGCTAATGTTTGTGTCATTAACTCGCGTTCAAGGCGTTCCTTTGACTCTAATCTGAGTAATTCTATATCTATCTTTTGTATAGGATTTTTGATAGCATCTATTTTAGTTAAAGAAGTGGGAGAAATAGAGGAATCATCAGCAACATTAGTTTCTGCTATTGGGACAATATTAGATTCAAGCTTAAAGTTTTGTTCGCTACGAATCAATTGCAAGTATGTCCCTTCAATTTGCTGTAATTGCTCATGAGTTCCTTGTTGAACTATCTTTCCGCGTTCGATAACAATAATTTCATCGCAATCTTGTATAGTCGAAAGTCGATGTGCCACAATGATGCAAGTGCAACCACGCGCTTTTAGATTCTGACTGACTTGGTTTTCAATCTTGGCATCTAAGGCACTGGTAGCTTCATCTAAAATCAGGATGCTGGGATGATTAACCAAGGCACGCGCAATTTCTAAGCGTTGTCGCTGACCACCGCTAAGATTAGCAGCACCCTCTAACAGTTCTGCATTGTATCCTCTTGGTAGAGAAGCGATCGCATCATGAATCTGAGCATCTTGACAAGCCTGAACTAAATATTCATTGGGTATAGTACTGTCCCAAAGTGTTAAGTTATCTTTGACACTGCCAGCAAAGAAAAAGATTTCTTGGTCTACAGCAGAGATAGAATTGACCAATACCTGGCGGTCAATTTGTTCTCTGAGTTCGCCATCGAAGTAAATTTCTCCTTGCCAGAGTTCGTAAAGTCCACACAAAAGTTTAGCAATAGTAGACTTCCCACAACCACTAGCACCTACTAGAGCAACTCTTTGTCCTTTTTTGACACAGAGATTAAAATTCTCTATTATCGGTGGAGCTATTTTGCTATAGCCAAAGGTAACATTGCGTAATTCAACATCCCCTTGTAATTTCAGCTTGCGGACAGAAGTCTGGGGCAGAGGAGAGGACTTCCCCTGTGCTCCCTTGCCTCCTTTCGGTTCTAACTGTGGGTCAATGGGGTTCTGTAAAACATCATCAAGGCGATTAAGATTGCCTTCCATGTCTTGCAGGTCACTTCCCAGACTCACTAAATTATTTATAGGTTCAAGAAACTTATGCATTATGCTTTGGAAAGCAACTAACATGCCGATGCTCATTGCTCCATCCATGACTCGCAAACCGCCGATCGCTAACATGAGCAGAGATGCACTAGCTGATAGAAATGTTGGTAAAATTCCTAGTGTTTGGTTTGTTAGATCCAATTGTTGACGTATATTGATCGCTTTGGTGTAATGACCTGCCCATTTCGAGAAAAAATCTGATTCTAATCCAGATGCTTTGAGCGTTTCTATACTTTGAAGACCAGAAATCGTTATGCCCTCGACTTTCCCATACTCTTGCATCATTTTAGTATTAGTATCTGTGCGATGCCTTCTTACCCATTGCAAAGTAACTAAGTTTGCCGCGACAAAGGCGATCGCAATTGAAGTTAGTAATACGTCGTATTGCAGCATGACTATTACATATAGAAATATAGAAGCTGCGGCGATCGCACTAGTAGCTAACTTCCCGGAAAGCAAGTTTGCTATACTATCGTTAAGTTGTATGCGACTACTGATTTCTCCTGCAAATCGCTGATCGTAAAAACTGATGCTTAGGCGTAAAATATGCCATAGGAATTTACTTTTCATGCTCGCAGACAGCTTGACTTTTAACTGACGCAGAAATTGCAACTGTAACAGTGTTAAAAATCCATTGAGCGCGGCTGTGAAAATCATCCCTAAAATTAGCGGACGCAACCACTCACTTTTACTCCCAATTAACACATTATCTATAAAAACTTGAGAAAATGCAGGTATGGCTAATCCCGGAATTACTTGCAAAAAACCTGCTAGTACACAGTAAATCATCGCACCAACAGATTCTTGCAGACGTGACCATAAACTCAAAATCGTGCTGGGTTTGCGTCCCCCTGTTTGGAAACCTGAACCAGGTTCTAAAACAAGCACAACACCTGTGTAGGAGCCACTAAATTCTTGACAAGAGACACTACGCCGTCCAGTAGCCGGATCGTTTAGATAAACTCGTTCCTTGCTTAAACCTTCTACGACTAAGAAGTGGTTAAAGTTCCAAAATACAATGCAAGGAAGTTTAAGATGCCACAGTGCAGTTAAGTCTTTTTTGTAGCCCTTAGTGCTGAGTCCATAGGTTTTGGCTGCCTTGACAAGGTTAAAAGCATTAACACCATCCCGTGATACTCCACAAGCTTGCCTAAGTTCCGTTAGCGGGACAATGCGACCATAGTACGCCAAAATAATTCCCAAGGCAGCCGCACCACATTCTACTACCTCCATTTGGAGTATAGTCGGAGTATGACACCGCTTGCTTTTACGCCCTATTATCCTTTGGAGATTTTGCCACCACATCATATTTAGTTAATGCCAGTCCAGGATTTTAAAAGCGGTAGGACAAAAGTAATTGGGGCGCGTTCTTCTACGGTGACTTGTACAGTAGTAGTAGTTCCAGGAGTTACTTTCAACTCCGGCCCTTGAGAAGAAGACCATTTGTAGTGGCTGAAGGTGTTAGCGTCTGATTGTAGTCGGGCAGTAACTTGAATTTGTGGCCCCTCTGACATAAACCCTTGGACGATTTCGGAATTGCCTACAATGCTTAATGCACTCTCTTTAGTCACTGGGTAAGCTGAGACATCGCTAACATAACCAATAATACCTCCAAAACGTTCTCGTTGCACTGTGCTAGGCGTGATTTGTATCTTCATTACTGGTTGAATTTTCTTACCATCACCAACGGGAAAAAATGCTATGCTTACGGGTTGATCTGATGCTTGTTGGGCAGCGATCGCTCCAATTGCTGTACCTTGTAGTACAACCTGCCCTGGTGTTGCAGATATTTCTAAAATCCTTCCAGTGTAACTGCTTTTAATCTGGCTGTTCTCTACTAATTGCACTGTCAATTGAGAAATATTTCGTTGGACTTCCTGAATTTCTTGTTTGCGGTTAGTGTCAGCTTCTAAGTCCTGTTGTTCTGATGTCACCTGTTTGCTATCTAGTTGCTTTAACTGCGCTTGCAAATCTTTAATTGAGTTCAAGTTTTCTAGATATTGTCTTTCGGCATCTGCTTCTTTAACATCCAGTTGCTTGAGTTGCGAGCGCGCTTCATTAATTTGTTTGACTGCGTTTAAGTAGTCTTGCTGCGCCTGAAGCACTGTATCACCAGAAATTGCTCCCTGTTGCAATAGTTGCTGGCGTTTATCTAATCTTTGTTTGAAAGTCGGTAGCAGTTGCTCCGTAGCTTGCAAGCTTTGTATTTGACTAATCCGATCTTGTCGAATTGAGTCTAGTCCTTTCTCCTTTAAAATTGATGTTAGCTTCTTTGTTGAGAGCAAGTTTTGCTGCAAGCTTTGGCGTTGCTGTTCAATTGCCTGCTTGTCTACATCTTGCCGCCGTTGTTGTAAGGAATTAACATCACGTCCCTGTTGTTGCAGTTGCGTCAGTTTGTCTCGTACTAGTTGTAGCTGTTTAAGCAATTCGCTTTGGTCTAACGTTGCCAGTACATCTCCTCTGTGAACAAAGTCGCCAACTTTGACATTTACTGTTCGCAACCTACCTGCGATTGGCGATTGGAAGGACGCAACCTTGCTGGGGTAAACTATTATTCCAGTACCCGTGACTGTAATTGGGATTCGTCCTAAAATACTCCAAAAAAGCCCTGCTGTCACTAACAAGCCAACAGTAAATAAAGGTAGCCACTTTTGAGGACTGACTACCTGCATGATTTGGTCTAATTCTTCTGGAGAAGAAGCGCGTTCTAAAGCTTCTTTGCGGAACAAATTATTTTTAGGATTATTCACCAAATACTATTCAGTATATAAATTACTCTTTTGCCGTTATTAATACCAATCCATTATAGTTAAATAAATAATTAGCTTCAGGTGAATGCTGACTTTAAAAGAGCTTAAGTTATCTATCGTTTATCAACTTACAGCTTATCAACAGCATAATCAAGGCTTAGTACAAAAGATCCTACTAAACCCACTTTTCCTACTTAACTAAATAAATACTATTGTAGCTAAATATACAATTATTGATTTGTTGCTACCTCTCCCAATCCACCAACACCCCATCCACAATCGCAATCCCCCACTGCGGACACTTCGCCAGCAACTTTTTAATCACAATTTGCAAAGCCGGATCATCATTCCAACACGAGAGCAAAAAGTCAAACCCCGGATTCTGCCCCGAATTCGCCGCAACTTTCAGTTTCTGCATACGCTCAGGTCGCACATTTGACCTCGCTACAATCGCCTCATGCGACCATTTTTCAGCACTGGGGACAGGCGCGGCGGAACTTTCACCGTCATCAACTGCTTTGACTTCTACACCCGAAACTGAATTTTCAACTAACAACGAAGTGGAATTACCTTGTTCTACCTGCCCCTGTGTTTGATTAGCGATCGCTTCCTTGGAAGAAAATTCATTTTGTGCAACAGGCGCGGCGGAATCAGTGCCTTCATGACAGTCTTTCGGCTCAACACCACAATCTTGATTTTCAGCCAATAACGAAGTGGAAAGGCTATGTTGGGTTTGTTCTTCCAAGTCAGTTAAATTCTGTGCGACGGGCGCGGCGGCACAAGCACCTCCATGACAGTCCTTCGGCTCAACACCACAATTCTGGTTTTCAGCTAACGAAGAAGCAGATTCACCCTGTACAGCATCCACAAGCGCTAGCGTCGTGCAGTCCATTGCCACAGGCAAGTCTTTCTCTTTCTCTGACACGCCTTGAACAGACTGAGGCGAAGCGCCCCCCAAGGGCGCACTCGCCGTCTCCTCCTCACGCGAATTTCCTGTAAGCGTGTCAGAGATACAGCTAACGAACTCTTTTGAAGAGTTCGTTAGCTGTTCCTGAGCAGTTCGTGAGGTTTCCTGAAAGCCTTGCTCTAACTGACTTTGACCTAAGATAGATGCTTTATACGAAGCACGTATTTCTTCACAGCCAGCATCTATCTCTGAATCCCCAGCATTTGGTTCTCGTTTTAGAGAATCTGGTTGTTGATTTTCAACATTAGCTTTCTCCCAAAACTCCTTCATCCGACTACCATGCAAATTCTTCACCATCCAGCTAGCTGTTTCTCGGCCATCTTGAATAGACTTGTCGGGTTTGAAGATGAACAACCCGCTTTCGGAGAGAATTTTCTTCGCAGAGATAAAAGTACTGTAGCCCAAAGCACTTGTTAGCGGCATCCACCGAGAACCATAGGGGTCAGCCGTCCAGCACTCCTGCCACAATTGCGTAACTGAAGGCTTTTGTTGCGAAGCCCATAACATATCTTCTATGGGAATAATCACATGAAGCCTTTTATACGGTGACTGTGGTTTAGTGGCAGCCTTTTTGGGCTTGGGTCTTGTAATAGTTGCGGTCATTCTACAATCTCAATTTTATGTTGACGCACGGAAATTTCCCCCACTGTGATGCGGGGCTATTAAACCAGTTATCAGTTATCAGTTATCAGTTATCAGTTATCAGTTATCAGTTATCAGTCAAGAGCGGCGTATCGGCGTAGGTTTTAGACCAGTTATCAGTTATCGGTGATAACTGGTAACTGTTCACTGTTCACTGATAAAAGCCTATTGAGGTTGCCAGAATCGCAACTCATTCCGAAAATACCTAATTTTTCTACCTTCATTTTTCCAATGATCCCAAGCAACAAGCACCTCCTCTTCACCCAATTCCTCCACGACTTCACCCCTAGCGTTATATAAGGTGTAGTAGGGATCAGCGTAGGCAACGATAGAGCCGACTTGAATCACGGGAGGATGAGACGCAATTTCCAGGGCAGCGATTAATTCTGTTTCCTCCGTGGTAAGTTCCGCCCAGTAGTCTGCTTTTATTACCTCGTACTCTTGGGCTACTGCCAAATAGTCCTGCCAAGTACACCCAGGTTTAGCTAGCACTGCCCTAATGTCACTAACCGCTTGGGGTAGCATTTCCAATTGCTCGGCTCGATATGCGATAGCCTGTGGTGTAGGTTCACTCCCCAGAATTATCGCCGCAGCTTCTAATGCCTGGGTATTGTTCATGGCACTGGCTATCTGCTTCAACGCCATGCCCATCAAACGCAGACATTCTTGGGCGTTCTCTTTGGGTGGTTCCTGAGCTAGCGATCGCAAATCAATGGTTTTCTCCAAGGCTTGCTTCACCTGCTTGTTCAACGCTTTAGTCGCTTGCTGGGTCATGGTATTCCCCCACTGTTGGGAAGGGCGCTGTTCTACGGCGTGTTCTAAATCTTGAATACGCTGCTTGAGTTGTTGATTCTCAGCCTCCAATTTCCTTAACCCTTCCATTTCATCCAATCGCTGCTGTAACTGAACGTTTTGCTCCCTTTGTTGCTTGTACAAGTTTTGCAGAGATTGGATTTGTTCTTGTACTTGGGCTTCGGCATTAGCAGTGGCTTCTGAAAGCAAGCCAATCCTCAATTCTTGCTCTAGGCGCTTTAGTTCCTGCTGGTATTGCTCTTTGATTTGGGCGATCGCTTCCGTATATTCTGGTGGATAGTTCCGCTCTCTGGAAAATGGAACACTAGCCGCATCTAAATCAGCATTGTTGATCAACAACCTTTCACCATCGCTGAAGGTGACAATCTGTTGCCAGTGATTCGGTGCGTCTGCTTCAATCACTCCCGAATCCCCATACCTTGGATGTGACTGTTGTGAAACAGTGACAGAATTACACAATTGCGTTTTAGGATTTTCGCTTTTTGTGGAGCGTTTAACTGTTGGTGCAACCTCTTGCACCGCTTTGGCGAAGTCTGCGGCGCTGGGGAAGGGTTTTTCTTTGGCTGCGATCGCAACAGCTTGCTCTAACTTATCGGGAGTTTTGACCAGTCTGAGCAAGGGGCGAGTCTGAGAAGGTTTGGTGATCTTGTCCCTCAAATCTTCTGGCAAGGTATCAACCACTCGCTTGGCCGCAAATAAATCCTTGACCCGTCGATATCCCCCGTGTTTGGTCAACTCGCTTTCGCAATAGGCTTCAAAGCTAGTGTATGCGCCATCTTGGTAATATTTGTTATCTTGCATCAACCGCAGTTCATCCGATGCCTGCCACTCAAATCGGTCTATAGCGGCAAAGGTTTCCTGAATGCTGCTGTTGAGAAGACCATAATTGAGCGCTAATGTTGTTTCGGAAAGGTTTAATGTTAGCATATTCCTCTCCTATTCCAATAAATAGAAGAGGTGCCAAAAACTACCTTTAGTAAATGAAAAATTTTTTGTACCCCTGGTTTTACACCGCCAGAGCTAGTATTATTCTTTTTATTACAACCACAGGGTAACAGAGATAGACAGCTGTTAATAATACAACTAAACTCTGTACATAGGACAGGGAAATTTGGTACTGTTAAATAAATCATAGCCTTAAACGTTGGTTATGTTCTGCCCCCACTGGTAGCCTGCAAAACTTCCCTGTGGGGTTTTTAATTTATGACTGCTGCGGACGCTTGAGAGTCTGATCTTCCAATCCTTTATCTGTGCTTACTCCTATGGGTGTCTGCACACTTTCCAATGAATCCATATATTTTGCAATGCCTCTATATCTTCTGAATGCAGTTGCATATAAACCGATAGTTTTTGGTGTGTCATATTGTCAAAATAAAGTTAAATCATATATTTATAGTATAGGCAGTGCATAGAATAGTCAATGCACTGCCTAAAATTGTATATACAGCCTATTTATGCAAAATCCCCTGACTCATCGTCAGGGGATATAGAATTAGTTTTTAAAGATTTACGAACACGCTCACGCCAAAGCCTGAAAAACTGAAGCTCGTTTCTCAGGCTGCTAATTCCCCCAATACTTGCTCAACCCTTACTAATCTTTTTTCTAGCTCCTCTATTTTCTGAGATTCATTTTTTTGGGGAGAAGCTAAATACTGCTTCATATATTCAATTAGTAATTCTGTAGCTGAAGTATTATCTTCTTTAGCTTTCCTTATGAAAGCTTCTTTTAACTCATCATCTATTCGGATGTTTAGCTGACCCATACGCTTCCTGCATTTATCTGTCTATACATAAGACTAGCCTCATTTACTTGTCTATGCAATGCCTATGCTAGTTTTTTCATGACTTATAAGGCTTTTCCAGTTTTGCATATACAAAATCTAGAAAATATATTGACATTTGCATAGCAATTGTATATACTGAAGCTATGCGAACGAAAGGCGATCGCGAGGTCTGGACAACTTGAGCGATCACCCTTTGTGAAAAACCTAACCCCATGTAGAGGCAGGAGATCCTCATTATGACGCATTCAACCTATACACAGCAAGCACCCTCAAGCTTCAAGCTAAATCAAACACTAGTTGCTGATGCCTCTCACAGAGATGAGCAAGCCACAGCCCAAGCTGAACTATACACCCACCTGAAATCCCAAGCCGAAGCTGTAGCCCCAACCCAAGATCCCCTGACATCTCGTGACCGTCGCATCATTGGCGAAATTATCCAGGTCGAACCCGAATCAGTTCGCACCATCTGGATCGAAGGCGGGATTACAGTATGGGTGCAGTTAGTCGGTGGCGGACGGCTACCCTTTGACCGCAACTGGTTCGCTACAAGAGTGGCAGAAGTCAAAGCGACTCTACCAGAAACAGCACTGGAACGCAACGAACGATTGAGCGATGAATTGGAAAAAGCTTGTACTGTTTTTGGTCTGTATCACGGCGAAGTTGATTGGTTATCTTTCAGCACCAAACTCTTCCAAGACGGGCGTTTTGTTGGCTTTGTCGGGTGCAATCAACAAGGCTGGTACGCAAGACCAAGACAGTATGGAGTCAATCGCGTGGCTCCGAGTGCAGAACAAGTGATTGCATCGTTGGGAGTCCGAGCAGCAGTAGCGGCTTAGTTGCTGAAGTTAGAAAGGGCGATTGCTCCCCCAAGAGAAATGCGATCGCCTCTACAACGAAATTTATGACAATTTAAATCATCATGGCACACAGAATATGATTACCACATTTTCTCTTCAACAGACTCAGTTGGAAGAGTCTCTTGACAAGATACTGTTGCCTCCAACAGACCCCAATGCAGAGGTCATGGAAATCCCTGGATACAAACTCGTGTATGTCAATGGAGCTTGCCCCAGAAATTATCGAGTCTACAAAGCTGATTCAATGATTGGGGTGGTTTTTCAACACATTACCCACTGGTCTAACGGAGTAGATTCTCTTCGATACGCCGAGCCGGTTGGTGCAGCAGTTAGGTTGGATGAATTTATGAATGTGGCAGGCAGATTAACAGTGACTACGGAACAACCACCCACAGAAGAGGAATTACTCGATAAAGAATTTGATGCGCTGACGAGTGACGAATGGGAGCGGTTAAAGAGATACGTTCCACAAGCGAAAGATTTAGTTGCAGCGTAAAAAAATGGGTGGGCAGTAAGACCCACCTTTACGACCAGAGCAAAACTAAATTATCAGTTTATCTAAATAGAACAACACAACTCATCGGATAAACCAATGGAACCGATAGAAATACTGAAGCAGTTCAATTCGTGCTACGTAAATATTCAGGCAATAGCCCAAGATGAAAATTGGCTTTTGTTGATTGCTGAAAAGAAGATTGACCCAGAAGCAGCGACTCACTTAGCTGATGTCATGCATTACTTGGGTGAGGCAATGGGGTGCGTAGAAGAAGTCGTTGAAATCAAGTTTAATCAGGAATCAAAATCATGAAACTCTACGCAACCAGTATTCCTCAAGCAAAGCCCAAGTTGGGCGACTGTTATATCAAATAATGTAGGTTTAATTGAGTTAGAAATCAATGATAAAGACCCTGGCTTTCATTCAATGATTGAGGAATTATCTACTGAAATTGAGCCGGGAATTGTTGGTGTAAAAGCTAGCGATTTATGTCAAATACTCAGTATTGAAATGGTTGATACTAACGAAGAAAATTGACAACCAATATTTACAAAACCTGACATCTTATGAAATTCACAACTGTATCTGTTAGCTACTCTAGAAAATTTAATTTAGGCGACTATGAATCGCTGGAACTGAGTTGTTCTTTATGGGCGCAAGTGGAAGATGGGGAAGACGCTGATGGAATAACCCAATTTCTCTATCACCAAGCCAAAGCTTCAGTAAAACAAGCGGCAATGCCTGTGCTGAAAGCCTCGGAGTTCCAAATTAATAAGGCTAAATCTAGCAAAAAAGTGTCTGGTGATGTAAACGAAAGTGATTGGTAATAATTTGGAGCCAATTAATGCAAGAACTAATCAAAGCTTTAATCAAAGCAAAGGCAGAGTTTAATCCCATTCAAAAAGACGGGACTAATCCTCACTACAAGCGCAAATATGCAACCTTAGATGCTGTACTAGCTGCTGTCACTTCCGCATTGGGTAAATACGGATTAGTCATCATTCAAACTACTGAACTGTGTGAAAGTAAAACCGTACTGCGGACTCATCTTTATCATGAATCAGGTGAGAGCATTACCAGTACTTATCCTTTACCTGAAATTAGTGATTCTCAGAAGTTTGGCGCAGCATTAACTTATGCACGACGATATGCGGTTTGTGCAATTTTATCGGTGACTGCTGATGAAGATAATGATGCTGAAGGCGCAACTACTCCTCAAAAGCCTGAACAACCACAGAATAACATTAGACCCCGCAAAGATAATCAACATTCTTTAGTTCAGCCGACAAAACAAGCTGTAACTCCACCATCAATCAACCCAAAAGATTTGCGAATTAAAGAAGTTCGCACACTTTTAAATTACCCACTCGATTTAGTTAAAGTTTGGCTGCATTCTCGAAATGTAACTAGTCCGAGTGAGCTTGATTCTCAAGAGATTAATGAATTAGTGAAGACCATGTGTTTGGCTTGGGCAGGAAATAAGTTTGTCCATCCGAATCATGCTGCTAACTCTTATCAAAAGCATGTCGTTGACGCTATAGGGCGAGGAGTAGATGAAACAACAGCAATCAGCGACTGGATGGACGGAGCGCTTGCACAATTGCCGGAACTGAATTGAAAAGAGAAATCATACTTCCAACTAGGGGGTAAATAAAAAGATGAATCTTTGGTCAAGAATGAATTTAATTGCATTAACAAATGAACGCTTTCTAGGAGAGTTTTACGATTTTATTTCTGATGACGATGGCGGATGGATGATTAAGTTCTTCTATCTGATTAAAGTAAATGTTGCTCTCTGGTTTGGATGGGAGTCACAGCCGGAATATGACGGTTGGCATTGGGGACTGGGGTATTTTGAAGAGGAATACCGACAAGACTGGAATGCGCCAATGGGAGCTTGTGATTGGCAAGAAATCTGTACTCCCGTCAGTTTTCTCAAATGGCAATATGGTATCGGCGAAAACTCGAATTATTAATCAATAATAGACTGTTCATTAAAGGATTAAGAATGGCTAGTCTTCCACCAATTAATTCAGTTGTCAAAGTCATTAAAACAGTTGCAGAAAAAGACCCAAGGCTAGGGCAAACAGGCACAGTAATTCAGTATTCAGGACACGGCATGGTTTGTGCTCATTTCCCAGATATGCCACCTGACCAAGGAATTTTTTCAATTCTCATCATTTAAAAATCGTAGAGTCATAGTCAAGATTATGCCCAAAAAATCCATTTTCCCCACCTCTACTGACCAGCCCTCACTGTGTCTACAATACCTCCGTCGTTGTGGGGGGAGCGCACGGTTGTGCAGTATTAAATTTAGCCTGGGAGTGATTCAAGGCTTGGTCAATCAAAGAAAGGTAAAGATTACGAATACAGGTGCAGGTTTTTATGTTCAATTGGAGGATGTCAAATGACTAACCACAAACAAGTTGTTTACCAATCTCAATTAGACCACAAGAGTAAATTGGTTCTTCGCCGCCGTACTAGGAGAAGATTCAAACCCAGGATTTTCATCGACCGCACCATAGAAACAACTGCAATCGTCTCTCTACTCTTGACTAGCTTTTCAGGAGTTGGAGCAATGGGGTGCTGGGGAATGGAGATTATCGAGACTAATACTAATTCCAACATAATCATCTCTGGTTGGGAGTACCAGAAAAACAGAAGTCTTGGGGCTATGTTGGTCTGTTTTTCCGCCTTCTTAGGCAGTTCTTTAGTCGGAGCAAGTTTTAGTATTCACCGGGACAAATTTTAGGGAGGGAAACGACAATGGAAATAAAATTAACCACATCAGAACTCAAATCAACAGTAACGATTTACGACTTTGGAGCTTTGTTATCGAAGTATGAACCGCCGAAATGCCGATGATTTTCATATAAAGAACAAGTCAAATCGGTCAGTTGTACAGAATTTTATTTTGTTCGACAATAGAGAGAAAAACCAATGTTAAAGCTTAAATATTTGAATGTTTTTGTTGCAGCATCAGGAGCAACGGCAATGGCGATCGGCATCATTATCGGTGTTAAAGGAGCAATTGCGGGAGAGGGTGCAAAAAGTTGGATTTCTGGCTTGTCCCTGATGCTAGGGGGAGTTGGATTGCAAACAATAGCTCTAGATCGTCTGTTGAAAACTCAAATTGAAGAACAAATCGACAGAACTTTAGACGAAAGACTCAAAGCGAAACCAAAGGCTTGCAAAGGATGCCGGAACTTTCATGGTATTGAATATGGAAGAGTAAAGCTGGTTTGTGCGATTCATCCGCATGGAGTAGAAGGTGATACTTGCTCAGATCATGAGAAGTTCCCCAGCACTAAGGAACTAATTGAGTAAAAAAGAAGTAACAAAAGATGAATTTTAGTCCTTTCATTAAAGGCATCAGTGCAGTAACGGCAACAATTATCTGTAGTTATGTTGGCACTCAATATCTCGGTAAAAATATCATGTATGCCATAAGCGGGGCAATAGTCGGAACCGGGATCACAACATTCATTACTGATCGAATTGCAAGACAAATTGAGGTTAACCAAATTCTGTTAGGCCAACCTCAGCCCAACTCTTGGAGAGGCTGCGCTAACAACTACGCTCAGGGCAAGCCTTTACCTATACCTACCAACTGTAAAGGGTGCAAATACTATCACGGTATCCCGTACAACGGTGTAACGCTCAATTGCGCTATTCATCCTCAAGGATCATTTGGCAAACAATGCCCGGATTGGCAAGGCTTTCAGGAATCTATACAACTAGATCCAACTGAAAGAATTGTAAATATTCTTTTTCAGCCCGACGAAGACGAACCAACTGGACACGTCACTATATTCCGTTGTTTAGGCGACTGGCACGAGGAAGAATTAACAAAACCCTGCGAATTTGCTACTTCTGTTGTCTCAATTGCTAGCCCTTTAGCTTGTCCAATAACTTCGGATCTAAAAATGGATAAGTATTGCGAAAAATCTGGATTTATTCGCACTTCAATCGGATCAAAGAAAAAGATATTTAGTCGTGAAGACCTTGTACAAACTTGATTGGCATTCTTATAAATTACAAAGGAGCAAAAAAAATGGCGTTAACCTTAAATAATCGCTCTCGAAACAAAGAATCGTCCTTGACGCAAGCATTACGGCAAATACAACAGCTAAACTCCAAGATTCAAGAGTTGGAGCAGCAGCATCTTTCTTATGTGCAGAAGCAACAGAATTTGATTAGTGCGATCGCCGAAATCTGTGTTTCTCCAATGCAGGAAATAGAGGCACTGCGGATTCTGATTTATCGGGGAGAGGCAGCCTGTCGGCAGTACTTGCGCTCGGTGCTAGTCAAACAGGGTCAGGCTTCAAAAATGACCACAGGACAAATGGAAAAACCCACTTTAAGTAAAAGAGCCAAAAACCGGGGTTTTTTGCAAAATTCAAAAAAATGATTTTTCTTTCTCATAGAGGCGCGGAATCAGTCAGGACAAGGGATTGAGCAGACCATGAGACAGTTATTTTCACGGCATTACTAGGGTTTTGAGCCTCATCGAAATCATCCGCGTGTCTCAAAACCTTGATGCTACCGTGTTTGAGGTCGAGCAGAGTCTCATGGTCTGCTTGCTTTTTAGCGAAGGCACAAAAATTGTGATTCGGTATCGCTGCATCAAAAGGCCGGATGAAAGATTTTATAAGTAATTGCATTATGTCAAACAAACACTTACTGAAGGTGAAACCGATTCATCCTAAAGAATTTAAATTGAAGCACGGATTATCGGTGTCCGAGATTCATGAACTAAGCGATTATCCACCAGAAACTCTAAAGCACTGGTTAGCTGACGAGTATAGTAGTCGTTACCAACAACCAAAAGAATCTGTCTTAAATCATTTTGGTTTACTAGATTTATATTTAAGTGCTTCTTAAATCAAAAAAGGTCACACAGACACTACCCACTTTGATGCGGGTTTTTTATTATAAAAGAGCAAAGTCAATAGATAGTCAATAGTTGTTTGTCATGGACATCAATATTGATACAGATATTGACAATGGTCTTGATACAGAGATTGATACAGAGATTGACACAGATATTGACTATCTTTTTGAGACTATTGACACGGATTTGACTAAGTTCATGAAGTCACAATGGAGAGAACAACTTTTTCATCAAAAACCAAGCCAATCGGGAGTCAATTTCTTGCTTTTACCGATGTCAAAAGCCAAAGCAACTAAAATTTTAGGCATCTGCCCCCGTACATTAGAACGGTGGACAGAAGTAGCTCAACTTGTTCCAGAGTATAGATTAATACTCTTAAGAATGAAAGCTTTTGCTCAAGAAAAGAGACTACGTGCGCCATTAATGACAACGTATCAAGTATGGGTAGTAGGAAAGATTGGCGAATTGTTTTCTGACATTGTTCAAGGCATTGATAAAAAGCCCCTTGTTGAGGCCATTATTGAAGCTAACAAAGGTGAATATACTCGCAGCAACTTTGAACAAGAACAACTTAGATTCACATCATACGGTTTAGGAGAGATACATCATGTCGAATAGCATATTCACCCGTGCAGAATTATTTGAATTATTGAGTGCTAGCTACAGCCCAGAGCAAATTATTGCTGGATTAGAACAACTGGCTCAGTCAGATCCAGCAGTTGATCCGAACGCTCAAGAATTTCCCGTAGATATTAGCGATCGCTTAGAAAGGTTGTTCAATCTAGCGCAAGCAACCCTCAACAAATCGAAGCTGTTAGGAGGTAGCGGCAATTTAGCGAATACACAGACGGGAGCTATGGACATGGCCACTGAACAATTACGAGTAGAAGGAGTCAGCCGCGAAACGTTTAAGGCATTCTTGGACATTGTGGCAGGCAAGACTGTTGCTCAAGCGCTGGCAGTTCATGAGTTTGAGCAAGAATTGTTCGATGAAATCACGAGTGAACTTGATGCTCGTTCATTACAGCGACGCACAGAGCAAGGTTTTGATGAAATAGCGTTTATTTATCAATTGGCCAAAAATCCCGAAATCAGGCAACAAATTACCCAAGAGTACGGGTTAAAGACTGGGGATGAGATTAAGCAACAAGTTCAAACCCTCACTACTGCTGCAACTGTTGGTTTTGACCCAAAAGCATTTTTAGACGAATTAGGAGTGCCGACATCAGAAAAAAAGTCTACACGACCTGCGACGATTCAGGACTTGAAAAATTTGACACGCTCTTTGTTGAGCGAGAAATTCCAATCTCCAGCTTAAAATGGCGCAAGTTCTTCAAAGAGAATCTTTTCGGATTGTCAGTCATTTTTTTTCTAGTTTGTATTGGGCTGTCTGTTTATGTTCGTGTTATTAATGCACCGCCACCCCAGACAACACAAAGTATCAACGGGCAACAACCGTAAAATATTTTGGCTGAGTGTTTGATGAAATATCAGAAGCAAGCGATGTTGGGATTATTGGGCATGGGATTAATCGCAAGTCCTTGGTTATCACAACTGCCAGCCCAATTCAAAACTTACTCTCACGGCATTACGATTCGAGAGTCTGAAGAACTAGAACGCATTAAAGCCGAGCAAAGGGCAGCAACCGCCGACAAAATTAACTCTCTTGGAGTTACGCCCTCATTCAGTAAGTTACGAATCAGGAACTATCTAGACTCCAAAAAACGTAACCCTAGACCTGACACTACAGGTTATTTAGAAGATGAGACAGTTTTTGTGTATGACTCAACTGGTTTATGTATTGGGCGAATTGAACAAAGGCAATGGAAATGGAAATATCGGTTCAAAAATGCTTGTAAGAATTCGCCACTACTTAAAGATTCACCCAATTGATTTATGAAATATCTCACTCCAAACAAATCTAATTCACAACCGAAACCAGAATCATCACCACAAAAAGAGCCAAAAAAAGGAGGGAGTGACTACCTAGAATTATTAGCTCGGTGGATTGTGGCATTAATCTCACTGCCAGTCATCTTTATCTCACATATCATTGCCCAATTCGTTACCCCAGGCACACCCGGATACAAGCTGGTTGGTGCAATTGGTTTCTGGATTGGTACACTCCTTTCTACTGATAGCATCTGGCAAGTTTTATTCCAGGGAAAACCCCTCCTACCGTGGTTTGAAACTGAATGGATTGGCTGGTTCGGTTGGTTACAACTCCTATTTAATCCCTTGTTTTGGATTAGCTTTGGTATCTCTGCACTTGTTCAGGTGATGGAAGCGCGAACATTGCGTGGCAAAGACCCAAATCAAGCCAAGCATGAGTTTGAGGAATCAAAACAATACACACTCGGCAGTAAACCGAATGGCAATATCGACCTGACAGTGGCATTGTGGGGTGATTATAAAGCTGCTGGTATGAAAGAACGTCATACAGGTGGAGCGATCGCACTATTTTTCTGGGTACTAGACATCACCACCACATTCGTTGGTCGTAATCCTTTCCGTTACACTAACCCAGCCGCAATCTTGGCTTGTTTCGCTTATAACTGTGCCTCAATGATGGCTGGCGAGATTGGTTACAACATTTGGAAATTAACTAAGTAAGAGGAATTCACATGCAGCAACAAATACCAATGCTAGGAACTAAAGAAACGGCACTTTTACGTGACGATTACCCCAGCATTGAGTATTTGGAAGCTGGAAATATCGCCTCTTGGCTACAAGAAAGACAAGACCAGTTGTTGATTCGTGCCAGAGATGAACGCAACGAGATGAATCTCGCTAAGTTCATCACATTGGCCACCGCCCTTACTGGTGCGGTTTGCTATGCTACATCTCCTCTTGCTCCAATCGGTGCGGTTGTTGCAGGGGTTGGTTATCTTTGGTCAATTGTTCAGGACTTAAACGATACCCATCAATTTGCACCCATCCCTTTTATTCGTGGTGACTTCTTTGCTTTCCTTTCTGCAATGGGTGATAGCGTCGCACGGGCTGAATATTTCGCTAACCAAAATGAAATTGCTGACTTGATGCTTCATTTGCAGCCAATGTCTAAATATGAGTTTGCTATGCTCAAGCAATCTTCTCATGTTTTATGCGAATACCTGGGTGCTGTTGGGTCAGGAAAACGATTTTACGCTTACCGTTGGTTACTTGATTGGTTTATTCAGCTACGTGGGCAGTTTCCCACCCGTGAGCAATTGTCTGGGCATTTAGCGCAAGTGACAATTGACCCACGAGTTAACTACCAACAAGTAACAGTTATTCAAGAGGCCATACAACCGCAAAATCTTGGTATCCCACAAGCTCGATTTGCTCAATTACCGAATCATGCTGTGGGAGCAAGGTTTGTAGAGGAAACGGGGCAGAGCGCAGGGGAAATTTCTCCCATACCTTCTGCTCCCATGCAAAGTGCTTCTTCCCCTCCAGTCAATACCGATATCTCCATCTACACCACTAAACCCCAAGTGCAGTATGACCTAATTGGGCATATTGCTAAGAAAGTTACCAATATGCTGTGGGTTGGTGTCCCTGGTTCTGGCAAGGGCATCACCATTAGCAATGCAATCGATGCTATCAAGCGGCTGCATCCTGGCATACACATCTTTTATATTGACCCAAAAGGTGACGAAAAAGAAACCGGTTATTTTAAAGGTCGTGTTGATACTTTTAAACGGGCTAAAATCCTAGAAATGTCCCCGGTCGAAGCCGTTAAATGGGTCAAAGAATGCTTTACCGAATTTCAAAATATCTCTGGCTCCAAGCTGATTATTTTGGATGAAGGAACGGCTGTCTGTTCCAAATTTAAAAATACCAAGGGTGAAATTGGCTGGCTCAAAGACAAAATCATCTCTTACTGTTCTTGCGGTGATAGTTCCGGTTGGCATTTCTGGATTGTCGTACAAAACCCTCATACTGATGATTTGGGCATTTCTGGCGGACTGCGATCGCAGTTAACCTCTGTGGCGTTGGTTCATCCTGATAACGTCCCGGCTTACAATGCCATGATTGCTACCCAACTCATCCCCAGCGATCGCAAGATTACTTCAACTCAAGTGATGGAGATTGCTGCACAATCACCAGTCGGTAGAGCAGTTTATTACGGCGGCATCAATGAATGGATACCAATGCCTCTGTTAAAGAATTTCTCTGGTTATGACCGGGATACCAAAAACTTTATTGACTCTGCACCAAGTAATAAGCAAACCTCTCAAGCTGAAACTAAGGAGTCAACCACACCAACAACCCAAGCTCAACAGATGTTGGCGCTTTTGGAGAAAACGAAAGCCAGTTCCATTGATGAGTTTATTCAAAGCGAGTTGAAATTAGACGGAGTTCCACCAGAACTAATCCGTTTGGGAATTGAAAAATTACTCCAAAATTCACCAATTAAATACAAATTTGACGGCTGCGATAGTAATCAAAACTAAAATTTGTTGAATAACTTATGCAAGACAAGAATCAAAGCAACTCCCCCTCAAAAGCCTCAAGCTCTTTAGAAAAATTAACGACAAGTGTTGTTAACTTTATTAACAGTCTCTCTCAAAGCTTTAAACTATCAGAACGCGAACTAATAGTTCAAAAACAGTGGCTAAATAATATGCAGACTAGTAAGTTTCTCAAAGAACAACAGGATTTCATCAATGAAGCTAATCAACAGATGCCTATACTGTTAACTTCCAAATCAAGATTAATAATTCTTGAAGCAATACTTGTCACTCGTGCCAAAAATGGACAACCTATAGATGATTTAGTGAAGGCAATTGAAGTAGTCAATAAAAATATTATTGAGATAGATATCCAGCCCAACCTCAATTTAGAAAAAGAGCAAAAAACTCAACCACAGAAAAGCAAGGATACACTAATTACACATCGTCATCAATACGAGTTACCTATTCTGAGCGAAGTTGGTAATTTAATCAATGATGCCCGAAACCTTATCTTAATTGTGCCTTTAATTGCGGCTCTATCCGTTTTGATTTTGCCGATTACTAGCCCAAGAATTTGCGATTCTTGGGAGAATGCTACTGGCACTTATGAAAACAAAAGTTTGTTTTGTCAACTTTTAGGTGATTTGAATCGCTTTTTTCAAGACTATCAAAAGCTAAAATGAATCTTCTAGCTCTGGCAACAATCGCCGGAGCTTAAGCAAACTAATACGGAGTAAATCATTATCTACTACTCAAAGATATAACTTTAATGCTAATTTAATCAGCCTAGAAAAAGACTTTCTTAGCTGATAAGCCTGGAGAATAGGCATTGTTGATATTTTCAGTATTAAATATGGGAAAATGTAAAATTGGAGCGCTTGCATTTTTAAAAGCTGCTCTAAAAAGAGATAAAATATTAATTAGAATAAATAACTTCCATAGTAATTTAAATGACTCGATTTATTCATGACCAATTTGCTAAAGACTATTTGGAAGAGTTACTAAAACCTTATGGGGAAGTAAAAGCTTCTAGCCGTGTAGCTGGTGAGATTAGAGAAATTGATGTTTTATTTTCTCCTGCCCAACAAGCTAATAATTTAGAGATGCTAGGAATTCTGGGGAGATTTGCAGCTACACCTGCTATTTTTGAACCATTTCGCAATCCTGCCTCTGAGGAGGAAATCTGTGATTGTTTGCTGAAACTATTGGAAGTAAGAGGTGCTTTACAACGCGAAGCTAACCGCAATAAAATCTCTATTAAAGAATTAGAAATTCCGAAATTGTGGATACTTTCTCCAACCGTATCTGTGAGAATACTTTCAGGTTTTAGTGCAATTCAAGCATCTAATTGGGTGTCTGGAGTATACTTAATGGGGGAGTATTTGCGAACAGCTATCGTTGTAATTCATCAATTGCCACGTACTCAAGAAACTTTATGGCTAAGAATTCTCGGTCGAGGGAAAGTACAAAGGCAGGCTATTGATGAATTAGAAGCGCTATCATCTAATCACCCGTTTCGGAGAGCCACGCTAGAATTACTGTACAATTTACAGCAGAACTTGGTAATGTCTCAAATTGAAGAATCAGATGACAGGGAGTTAGTTATGCGATTAGCACCACTTTATCAACAAGACCGAGAACAAGCTAGACAGGAAGGACAAGTAGAGGGAATTAAACAAGGTGAAGAACGTTTAATTATACGTCAACTAAATCATCGCTTTGGTGAGATTGACTCTTCAGTATTTGAGCGAATTCGAGGTTTATCTACTGACCAATTGGAGACTTTAGGAGAAGCCTTTTTAGATTTTTCATCCCTCACTGATTTAGAAACTTGGTTAGACCAAAATCTCTAAATAAAAAGCTTGTGCTATTATCTCTTACCTGGAAAGTCGATGCGCTCTTATAAAGGAGGTTTGGGGCAAGGGGAAAGGCTTCGCCGTGAGCGCAACTTCTCTTCTTAGGCTGCGCCCTAAGCGTAGCTATGCCGAAGGCTTTACGACGAAGTTTACAGTGAGTCAATCGAACGATAAAAAGCTATCTCAGAACAGTAGTTGCACCATCATTTTTACCTTTTGCCCTCTTGTTTGTACCTTGTGTCACCTTCGATTCTTCTTCTTGCTTACTGGAGTTAACCATTTTCACCAAGTGCTGATTTAGATAACTCTGCGCCGAAATATACAAACTTTCCCAAATCTCTTGATTGCGGCTAATTTTTGTGCCGACTGTATTGCCTGCTGTTTTCTCCGATACCAAGTATTTGCGGAAATAATTCGTCCACAAGTGTTGGAGGAAATCTTCAGCGAATTCGTTAAACGGCAGAATCCATTTATAGTCCTTATCCAGAAATACCCGATATGATGCAATTATCGGTAGTGCAAGGTCAGTTGGCGCACCAAACCCGAATGAATACTTGCTGTCAGGCAATAACGTCGTTTTACGTATATCAATTGATGCTAAGTCGTTAGCACCCTTTCTTCTAGGGTTGCTGATATGTTCTTGGATTATTTCATAGAGTCTTTGCTCTATCCATAGAGCATGAGTCAAGAGAGGCAGTAAGGCGGTTAATCTTTCCCTTTCCGTGTCTGTGATGTTAGATGGGGGACTCATCCCTGCTGGGTGTTTGGTTCGTTTATTGCCGTCGGGGTTGTATCTATTTCTATCGAGGCAGTTAATCAACTTCAACAAATGGTTCACATTACACTGGGCATTTCTGGGAGCGCCGCTTTGGTTTTGATAATAGGCAATGCGGAATTTTCTATCTTCTTTCTGTTCTAACTGGGCTAAATACTGCTTGATGAATTTGTAATCACCCCTAGCGTTGACTTTGGAGCGAGAATCTACTGGCGTTGTGGTGTTGGAGGCCAGGGCTATATCTTTGGCTGATTCTTCAGTCAGTCCAATGTGGATCGTAACTTTTACTCTAGCTTCGGTTAGGTCATATTTGTAATTTTTCGCTTGCTCAAAAGCTAAAACTGTATGTCCTCCGTTGATAATACCGTCGCTACCTCCCTCGTTAGCTTCTAAAACTTCTAGCTCCAGTTCAGTTTTGTTCTTAACAGGTTTAGCAATATTAGCTGACAGAACGATTCCACTGTGACGCGAGAAGAATTTTGCAGGTTCGGTTGTCAGTGAATCGAAGATTTGTCTGTAGGTCGCACTTTTGCGGTTCGGTTCCCGGATGTTCGGTTCTAGCGGCAGGTCTATCGGGAAGCTGTCTACATGGGCGGTGGCGATGATGCAGTTTGGGTTGGCTTGAAAATAGTTATCTATCTTAATGTTCCAAGTCTTGGGCATAGTTGATTAGAGTTGAGTTAATCTTGAACTTGTGCAATCAGGAAATCAAAAATCTAAAATTATATAAGCAGGACAGCTTATCCTTCACTAATCAACTGTAACAAGGCTTCCGTCGAAATCTTACCACTGATATCAGCACCTTCCAAGAGGCTGTCTGCCAAATCTCGCTTGTGTTGATGCAATTGCACAATCTTTTCTTCAATAGTATCCTTTGCTACTAGACGATAAATAGTAACAGGGCGTTGTTGCCCAATGCGATGGGCGCGATCTGAGGCTTGGTCTTCGACTGCGGGATTCCACCAAGGGTCTGTATGAATCACATAATCAGCCGCAGTCAGATTAAGTCCTGTCCCCCCTGCTTTGAGACTGATCAGAAAGACATCCCCTGAACCAGCTTGGAATGCATCGACCCGTTTTTTGCGCTCTGCCACTGAAGTACTGCCATCTAAATATTGATAATTAATACCTTGCTGTTCGAGGTAATCGCGGATGATGTGCAAATGGTCAACAAACTGACTAAACACTAACGCTTTATGACGATTTTCCAGCAGTTCACCCAATACTTCACCAAAAAGTTGCAACTTGGAACTGGATAATTCCGTATCAGGCATAACCAAACTAGGATTACAGCAAGCACGGCGCAGTTTCATAATCTCAGCCAAAACCTGCAAATGTTTCTTTCCTGCTTCTGCATCACTTTCGGTAAGTTTAGATATGGCCTGACGGCGCAACGCTTCATAGAATGCCTTTTCCTCTCGACTTAATTCCACATGAAGGAGAATTTCGGTGCGAGATGGCAACTCTTCTAGTACTTGATTTTTTGTGCGCCGCAACAGAAATGGTTGAATAAGTTTTTTGAGTTTATTACGTGCAAGTTTATCCTGATATTTTTCAATGGGGGTAGCAAAGCGTTGATTGAAGCTTTCAAATGAACCCAATAACCCAGGATTAATAAAACGGAACAAATTCCACAACTCACCCAGGTGATTCTCAATGGGAGTCCCAGTAGTCAGCAACTTAAAATTAGATTTTAGGTTCATAGCTGCCTGAGAACGTTTAGTAGTCATATTTTTAATCGCCTGGGCTTCATCCAGAACAATGGTTTGCCACTGTACACCAGAAAGCATTTGCGCTACTTCTTCCTGCTGTAATAAACCATAGCTGCATACCAACATATCCAACGGTTGTAACCCATCCAATAATTTTTGGCGGTTAGCACCAGAAAATTGAATAATATTCAGAGTTGGGGCAAACTTCTGCGCTTCACTCACCCAATTCATGCACACGGAAGTCGGCGCAATTATTAGGGTTGGCCCCTCATGGGCGTTTCTGAGAATGACCGCCAATGCCTGCAAGGTCTTACCAAGTCCCATTTGGTCTGCTAAACAAGCACGGGAGCAATGCGATTTTGTGAGATGCCTCGCTTCGTTTGGGCAGGGGGCAGGGAGCAGGGAGCAGGGGGATTAGAAATTAGCGTTTTATGAGCCAAGGAGATGGATTATTGATTATGGTTACTAGAATCCCTAAAACTCGGTTGTAAACTCCATAAAGCTCTCTGCCTGTATCAACGTCTAAATAACTACATTTGACAGCAAATTTCAGCCAAGTCTGAGTTTCTGCTGCTTCTGCTTCAGAATCATTCAATTTAGCGATAAAAGCTGCCTCATAACGACGCTTTCTCCACGCAACTGCTGCGATTTGCACAAACAGAGCGTGATGATCTACGAATTTGGTCAGTCAACGAATATCTTTCCTCTATGGGAAACTTCTTTGACAGCTCAAAAATTTTCATGGCTACATCAAATGCCATTTTATATACTTCCAAGTCTTCATGACTTTTTATTGGTTCTTTTTCCATTCCCCCTGCCCCCTGCTCCCTGCTCCCCTGCTGTCTTTAAGATGATCTCACAAAATCGCATTGCTCCCAACAAGCACCTACACCCCAATGTGCTAGCCGCGCCAGCCAACAAAAACCTTCCATCTGGTAGTCACGTAGTTCTCCTTGAAGTGTAGATGGCAGTTCCGGCTGGAGGTTTTGCACCTCCTTAAGCCGCTCTCTATGTGCCTTCCAATGTTTATCTGCTTTTACTTTACCTACCTCATCGACAAAATCTTCTAACCCTAATGTTGCCAAAGGATGAAAACGAATACATGAACTATGCTTTTCCGAAAACATCCGTAATTCGTCGAGGCGTTTCCGAAAAGCTTGAGTTAAAGCCAGAAATTGACCATCACCAAGGGGGATAAAACGGCTGGGGGTTTTCTCTAATAGTTCTAGTAGTTGCTGCATATCTAGCACTAGGTCGTTATTCAATTTCAACTCCCCAGTGGCTGCAAACCAGTCTTGCTGACGTTGAATTGATAAATTAAAGTCTTTTAGGTCGGCATTGTGGCTAACACGCAGTTTTTCTCCTTGTGGCCATTCTATGACTACGCTACTTTCCAGTGCTTGTAGTTCTAGCAGCAATTCTAAACAGTCTTCTGGGTCAGCTATAACCCATTCACCATCTTGTTCTTCAGTTTGCGTCAAGGTGGGACAGGCTTTTATGGGGGAGCAACGCGAAAAAGTGAGATCCTCGTGAAATAGGCAGGGGGGGCAGGGGGAGCAGGGGGAGTAAAGAAAAATTAGTAATTTTTGCTACTAGAATCTTCTAAAATATACTTGATTTCTTTCTCTCCCCCTGCCTCCCTTGCCTCCCCTGCCTCCCCTGCTTGCCTACCTCACAAAATCGCATTGCTCCCCTTTTATGGCGGCTTTAGCAAGTTGTTTCTCTTGGGGTAGATTTCGTCTGGTTTGCAGACGTTTCCCGTCAATCTCGGCAATTACCGTTTCACCACCTGTACCAGGACGGTAGTAGGGGCCACCTTGGGCAAAGGGGCGCGACAAAAGGCTGATTTTCAAGCCGGCATTGGCAGGTAAAAGGTGAATATGGGGTAGAGTCTGGGCGGGTACTTCTTCTGCTCCTTCTGAGCCGCCACCAATATCAGAATGTACGGTGACGATACTAGAGACAGCATTAATCGCTGCCAAAACTTGCTTTTCGGCGAAGGCAGGTACATTTAATTTATTATCTTTACCAATAATCTCAGCAATGCGTCTGTGTTCAGCAGTAATTTCAATGACTTTGATGCGGGTTGGGGTTTCTTTGATATGCAGAATATTCTGTGATTCTGGTAATTTGGGAGAAAATTCCAAGGTGAGACGATCAAGTTTCCCTTTTTTAACCAGTAGTTCCGGTTCTCCCTTGACAATTTCTACACGGATATTAGGTGTATCTTCCCAAAAAACCAACGGGTGTCCAATTAAAGCAGAGATGGCTTTTTCTCCGAAGGTATAATCAACTTTCCCGTAATAGCCTTCACTATATACCTCAATACAACTAGGTTGAGTCGATGGGGGATATTATTCCCCGCACCTCTCAGTTAAATCTGGGCGTGCGACTTTCACCGCACCCAGCTTCCGATGTTCTCAGCTTGCGCTTTTGCTCATGTGTTTGTAATCGTGGCAACTCTCATGAATTGCTTCAAGATTATTTTTCTTCCAGTTGGTGTGATTTCCGTCGATGTGATGCAGGTGAACCCGTTCCTCATCAATGAACTTCAAACCACAGGATGCACATCTATGGCTTTGCTTTTTAAGAGCTTTAGAGGTTTCACCGTCGTAGAGCTTGCTTTTTCGTTCGCTCCAGTAGGTTGTATCTCCGTCATAGGGGGATTTTATTCCTTTGACCATGACGTGTTTGTGTTCGGAGTAGGGAACTGTTGGAAATGCTTTGTCTAGTAGTTTCTTACTAGAGTAGCGATTTTGCTTGGTTTCCTTGTTGAATACCCTATAGGCTCTTGTTTCAATGTGGTATAACGAGTTTCTAGACCCGTCCATCTTGCAGAACTTATGGTAATTTCTCCAACCTCTAACTACCGGGGCTAGTTTCTCAGCCTTTGTGGTAGCACCATAATTCGAGTTGTTGACGATGTGTTTTACTTTCTTACGAAATGCTTTGTAGTTATCCACTGAGGGAATGCTTCTAAGCTTTCCATTTATCTGGACTTTAAAGTGCCAGCCGAGGAAATCAAACCCATCTGTCGCGGCGGTAACTTTGGTTTTCTTTTGGCTTACATTCATTCCGCGTTTGCGGAGAAACTCGCTGATTCTTTCAAGTACCTCTGTCGCATCATCTTCGGGTCGGAGTATAATAACCATGTCGTCCGCGTATCGGATTGATGGTTCTTTCCAGCGACTATTTTTATCTTTGTATCTGTGTATACTCTCAATCCCGTTGAGTGCGATATTAGCTAATAGTGGGAACAATATAGTAAGACTGCACATAACTTCAAGTCACTTTTGGGAAATTGTGTCACCATCACCAATCCCATCCACCCGTTATGTGGTCAGTCAGTTGTAATACAGCAAATTCGCAAAGTAGGGATTGAGACTAAAGTAACTGTAGAAAGTCCATTAGGAGGATTTTTGTCTCTACCAGCAACGGAAACCGACCTATGGACACAGCAAGCTTTCACTGTCCAAACAGTCGGGAAGTTTTTACCAGAGAAATTACTGCGATTAAGCGAATGGGTAGCTCGGCGATCGCAAATTATAACGTCCGAATCTTCTTGTGTTCTTGATGATATTGAAGTCGAATACAAGAAAAAAAATGAGAAAAAAGCATCTACTAGCAACCGCTCAACTCAAAAACGAAGAAAGGCTAAGTCGCCTGATCAAACTAACAGCACGGTTAGTGGACAAAATACTCTCCAATCAACAGACAGAGAAAGCGATAACTAGGAGTAAACCAGATGAATAATAAAATTAGTTCAACCCATCTGGAACGCCGTGCTGTTGTGTATTTAAGACAGTCAACACCCACTCAGGTAGAATTTCACCGTGAAAGTACTGAGAGACAATATGCCCTAGCTGACCGTGCATTAACCTTGGGTTGGGACAAGAGTCAAATTGAAGTATTGGATAGTGACCTCGGTAAAAGTGGTCAAACCACAACAGGACGCGAAGATTTTCATCGACTAATGGCTGCTGTTGGTTTAGGGGAGGTGGGGGCTGTTTTGGCTCTAGAAGCCTCAAGATTTTCTCGTTCCCAAGCAGATTGGCATAAACTTTTAGATATCTGTGCCCTTACAGATACCTTAGTAATTGACCACGATGGGATTTACGACCCAAATGATTTTAATGACCGAGTGATACTGGGGTTTAAGGGAACTTGGAGCCACACGGAACTACATGGTATGCGCTTACGCTTACAAGGAGCCAAACTCAATAAGGCTAAAAAAGGAGAGTTGCGCTGTTCTCCACCTACTGGCTATGTCTACGACCCAGAAGGTAAATTGGTGCTAGACCCAGATGAAGGTGTAGTTGCCGCAATACAGTTAGCCTTTCAAAAGTTCCGCGAACTGAGAACGGCGTTTAAGGTGATGCGCTACTTTTGTGTAAACCAAATTCCTTTCCCAAGAAGACGTTGGCGACCTGGAGATATTGGTACACTTCATTGGGGGCCAGCCAACCTGAGTCGTATAACTGCCCTACTGCACAACCCAACTTACACAGGAACATACGTATATGGTAGACGACGCAGTTTTAATGTAATTGAGGCTGGGCAAATAAAGAAGGTTAAAATCCAGCAACTACCCCAAGAAGAATGGAAAGTAATCATCCACAACGCTCATGAAGCTTACATTAGTTGGCCAGAATATTTATCTAATTGTGAGCGACTCAGACGCAATTGCCCAATTTCTTCATCAGATGGATGTCCAGGCACACCTAGAGAGGGCTTTGCTCTCCTCCAAGGTTTAGTAATTTGTGGTAAATGCGGTCGTCGGATGAGTCCTCGCTACCACGGTACTGGTGGTTGTAGAGCAGCTTACGAATGTACCCAAGCTCGTAAACTTGATGGTAGCGTCGGTGCTTGTTGGAGCGTTGCGGGAGCAGCAATTGATACAGCTGTTTCGGCTCATGTGCTGTCAGCTTTTACGGACGAGCAACTAGACATTTCCCTTGCTGTGCTATCTGAACTTGAAAATATTGCAGACGAGGCAGATAAAACATGGCAACTGCGACTGGAAAGGGCACGTTACGAAGCTGACAGAGCTTTTCGACAATATGATGCAACCGAGCCAGAAAATCGTTTAGTAGCCCGTACACTAGAAAGGCGATGGAATGAAAAATTACAACAGTTAGCAGAGTTAGAAGAGGCATACCAAAAAGCACGTCTTGTACAACGCCTGGAATTAACAGCAGTGCAACGGCAACAAATTTTACAGTTAGCCAACGATATTCCCACACTTTGGCACGCCAGTACTACTACGAACCTTGAGCGTAAAGAGATACTAGGGTTGTTAGTAAAACAAGTTGCTATCACCCCAATAGATGCTCCCTTTCGTTCCACTCGTGTCCAAATACTCTGGCATACAGGAGTTACAAGTGAGTTGATTGCGACACGCCCAACAAATGCAGAAAAATTCCGAACACCCAACCAAGTCATTCAGCTCATTGAAGAATTAGCTGTGGGTAGAACTGATAGCGAAATTGCTTATGAACTGAATCGCCGAGGTTTGGTGGGTGGTACTGGGCGTGCTTTTACGAAAAAAGGTGTCGCCTGGATTCGTTGGAAGTTTGGGATTGAAAAGCCTTTAAGTAATCCACAAGTAGCACACTTAGGGGTTAGTCCAGAAGGTTATTATTCCACCAGTGCCCTGGCTGAAAAACTTGGTGTTGGAATTCATACTGTCTATTACTGGCGAGACAAAGGAATTATTCAGGCATTCCAAGAAACTCCTAGAAGTCCTTGGTGGTATATAGTCACACCCAAAGTTTTAGAAACTTTACGTGAAAAAATCCGCCGCGTACCAGTTAAATCCTAGCGTGGCAAAACTTACTAGAGAAGAGCGGAAATCCTGTAATCTTGACCTTGT
>NZ_JABXKF010000141.1 GCF_017115165.1 Nostoc sp. LPT
TCACTGGTGGATTCAATTTGGAGTTTAATCGTAACTAATTACCCGGACATGATATTACTTAAGCAAAGTTTTCGGAACTCAGATATTATTGCCCGTTTGGGTGGGGATGAGTTCATTGTTTTCATCTCTAGCTACTTTAAGGACGCTGATAGTATCCAAGCGCGTCTACAAACAAATATCGCTAACTTTAATCAACAGCAAAACCGTAGCTATAAACTTTCGATGAGTATCGGCATACAGTCTTACTCACCAGAGAGCAATATGTCACTAGAACAACTAATCGCTAGGTCTGACAAATTAATGTATGCTCATAAACGTCTCAAACGACAATCTCTTAAATGAATCATCACTTATCCTGCTCCCCCTGCAAAGCCTAATTTACTACCTGGCTGCCATGACTGCGGGGGTCATCTTGATTCGCCGTTGGTGCGACTGGGGCTAAAAATTTGGAAACTTTGCCGCTAGCTTGAGCGTAAGGGAGAGAAGAACCAGTAACCAAAGCTTCTAAGTTACTAGCCATAATCGTCCGGGGTTGATCGCCGATCGCTTGGGCTATGGTTTCCCCTTGCTGACTCAAAAATACAAAATGGGGAATCCCATCTACCCGATATCTCAGCATTTCCGGCAGCCACTTTGTGTTATCTATATTCAGCATGACAAAATTCATCTTGTCAGCATACTCTGTTTCTAATTGAGTGATATCTGGTGCCATTTTTTGGCAGACAGTACACCAATCAGCATAAAACTCTACTAAAGATGGTTTGCCGTTGCTGACGGCTACTTCTAATGGTGTGGAAGTCTCGCTTAACTTGGCTAGAGTTGCCGAGGTTGTTTCAGTTCGCAATCCTAAGACGAGGGAAACGCTAAGAGCTATCGCTACCATTACAATTAAGAAGTTTCTCAAACGCTTCCCGAATGTAGATTCAAGTTTTTCGGGAGAATTAACAGGTGAATCAGTACTCATAACAGCATTATTAAAACTTATTAGGCAATTTCCTCTTTAGTTTACCTGACTCCAGGCACTCTATAATTTCTCTAGCTTTGGAAGCTTGAACTGGAAATTGGGCATGGAGAAGAGACAAGGTAGACAAGGAAGATGGGGGAGATAAGGGAGAGACTGTTCAATAATTCCCCCTTGTCCCCCTTGTCTCCTTCATCTCCCCTGCTCCCCTGCTCCCCAATCCCGAAACACCTATTTACTTAACTTACAAAATCACTCCAGTTTCCTTTAAATAAACCCGCGTAAATGGTTCATCTTCACCCAAAGTATAATCTTCAATCAATCCTTTGCGACGAATAGAAATATCGTTGCCTTTTCTAATCACCACAGTCGAACCATCGAAAACATCCCGCACCAAAATCATCTCAGTTTCGGTGGGATTATCCAAAACTACGATATTACTATTCTGGTAAAATATGCCCTGTTCTTCGAGGATGTCTTCAGGGTACTCGGCAATTAGCAAATCAACTTTGGGATGACGCAGCAAAGTTTGAACATTACTGTTGTAATCTTTGCTTAATACTTTTTTCGAGCGATTCACAAAAACGGCATCACGACAAACAGCACCTATTGTCAAGTTGGGATTTTGCAAAAGGATATGGTCAATCGTTGCTTGTAGGTCTTCAACTGAGATTTTGTTAAAGGTAATAATTGGTATCCTGGCATCTGTACCCGACTCAAAAAAGGTTTCTAAAATATGAGAAGGTACATCAACACTTTCACCAACAGAAGGTTTAAGATGCATTAAAACACCTGGTGCAGCATTGATTTCCAGGATGGCAAAGTTACTGGATTTCCAAGATTCTGCAAGACTTTTGGTGATCACATCAATTCCCAGGCAAGTCAGTTGGAAATGTTGGGCAATATCTTGCGCCAAGATAATATTGTCATCATGAACTGTCGGGGTTGCATCGATGCTCATACCTCCGGCTGAAAGATTGGCAACTTTACGCAGGTAAACAGTGCGTCCTTTCTCAATCACGGTGTCTAATGATAAGCGCTGTTCCTCTAGGTAAAGTTCCATCGCTTCATCGATCTGAATTTTACTCATCGGCGAAGTTGGCGTGTCTAAACGTGCAGGTTTGCGGTTCTCTTGGCGAATTAACTCTGCAAGCGTTAAATACCCATCACCCACAACTGATGCGGGACGGCGTTCTGTGGCGGCGACAAATCGACCATTGACACACAACAAACGAAAATCCGATCCTGTGATGCTTTTCTCAACAATTATTCGGGTTTGCTGATTTTCGGGAATCGCTGCTACTGACCGATTATAAGCAGATATCAGTTCTTTTGAGTCTTGTACATCAGCCGTGACACCAATTCCTTTGTGACCCACCACTGGCTTAACTGCCACTGGGTAGCCAATTTCTCTTGCTGCTGCCAAGGCTTCTTTCTCGGAAAAGACAATACTACCTTCAGGTACTGGAAAACCCAAGGTTTTCAAAAATGCCTTACAATCATCTTTGCGAGTAGTAAACTCCGAATCTAGATGGCTATCACAGTTAAATGTTGTTGCTACCCCCCGGACGTGTTTTCTTCCCAAGCCGTATTGCATTAATCCTTCTTCCCACAAATAAAAGGCGGGAATACCTTTCTGGTATGCTGTTCGCAATAGGGCGTAAACCGTGGGGCCACCGTAGACAGATGCGCGAAATTTATCTTGCAGCTTCACTAGCTGCTCATCAAATGCAAAGTCTTCGTCTTGGGTAATGGCTTCAAACCAATCCCAAACAAAGTAAACTACCTCTCTAGTTGTGCGTTCATGTAGTGATTGGACGCTAATCCGCGTCAGATTTGGATATGGCTTAACACTCCAGCGGTTAAGGTGTAAATCCATGTCCAATTTTCCGGCTTCGGACACAACTTGGGCAAAGAGATGGGCATAAGATTCGTAGGTTTGATCGCGAATATTTGGATAGCGATCGCCAATGCTGGCAATATAATCTTCAATGGGCAAAGGCTCTCTAGAGTCAATTAGAGCAAAATCAAATACTAGCGCCCCTACATCTAAATAAGGGTTGGGGCCAAGGTAATGCTTGAAGTTGAAAATATCGAATACATCCGTTCTTCTAGCATTAATGCGGACTAATTCACTGCTTTTTTGTAAAACCATTGATTACGAACCTTCAGCTAAACACCCTGAAATTTTAATGCTGAGTTGTAGTTACTCAGACTTACTGATTGTAGATTGACTCACGTTAATTTTGGAGAGTGATGGCTTTGCCACTGAGCTAATCAGAACCCACGCTAACTCTATTACTAAGCATTTTTAACTATCTTAAGGCATAATTAAATCTCCAATCTTCTGCCAGGAATCAAGAACAGTCAATTCATCCTCATGAATAATCAAAGATATAACCTTTGAATGGTGCAACACTCATCCAAAAATTGTATAAATATATGAGGCATTAAAAAGACAGCATAAAAAAACAGCAAAGTTATGAATAGCACACAAGCTGCTCTAAGAGATGAAATTCGAGAACTTGCTGACGAAGCTTTTCACCAAAAGCTGATCTCTGGACATGGAGATGGGGAAGACATGAATGAGTATCAAATTGTCTACCAAGGAAAACCCAGGCATCTCCCACTAGAACAAGCACGTTTTTTCTTAACTAACTTGCTTAACAAAAGTCGGGTTGATTAGGACTTGCCATCAGATATCTATTTGCATCTAGCTAGGGTCAATACCAATTACTTACATCGCCCGATAAATCTCCAATCGACAATTAGCAATATAGCCAGCAATGCCTCTAGAAAATATTTATAGAGGCACTTGACGTTGTGAATTTTATTTAGTAATTGGAAAAGTATTTTGGTCTAATTGCGATGTCTAACGACAAGCCCTCCGGGTGCGCCAGTCGCTCATGGGGGAGACCCCCTTGGCGCTAGCCTCTCCCTTTGGGAGAAGACCGCGCTGGCTTACCGCAACTCTTGGAGACGCTTTGCGAATGCGTCTACGCAAATGTTAACCCTACTTTTATCAAGTAATCTATCAAAGGGATGATTTGATACATTGAATTGTCATGTTTTAGTGATATTTATTAACTCAAATCCAGGGGGGCATCATGGTGGAAAGTAATATCAAAAGGCAGTTAGTAATTATTGGGGGAGCCGAAGATAAAGAGGGAGATTCCGTAATTTTGCGGGACTTTGTACGACGCGCTGGGGGTACAAAAGCGTATATTGTAATTCTGACAGCAGCCACAGAACTACCAAGAGAAGTAGGAGAAAATTACATCAGAGTCTTTGAGCGCCTGGGAGCGGAAACTGTTCGCATTATTGATACAGAAACCCGTGAAGATGCATCTTCATCTACTGCATTGGAAGCTATTAGTAAAGCAACTGGGGTATTTTTTACAGGGGGAGATCAAGCTCGTATTACCAACATCCTCAAGGACACCGAAATCGATGCGGCGATTCACCAGCGGTTCTCTGAAGGTGTAGTGATCGCAGGCACAAGTGCCGGAGCTGCTGTGATGCCAGACGTAATGATTGTGGAAGGCGACTCAGAAACACATCCTCGGATTGAAACTGTCGAAATGGGCCCAGGTCTGGGATTTTTACCAGGGGTAGTAATTGACCAGCATTTTTCCCAACGGGGACGCTTGGGACGTTTAATATCAGCTTTGATACTACAGCCTGCTGTCTTGGGATTTGGTATTGACGAAAATACCGCTATGGTAGTGATAGATAACCAAATTGAAGTAATTGGTGCAGGTGCGGTTACGATTGTTGATGAATCAGAAGCTACATATAACAATATGGGCGAAATTTTGAAGGATGAGTCTTTGGCGATTTGTGGAGCAAAGCTTCATATTTTGCCACATGGCTTCAAATTTGACCTGAAAACTCGTCAGCCTATCCTAAATAATGGCTCTGTACCAAATGGCTCTCAATCACTTGCATCAGTTAACACTTAACTTTTAGCAAATGTATTTAAACTGAAAGTTTTATCTAATCGCTGTAATACCCCTGCCTCAACCTTTGGTAGGCAGGGGATATCAAGCGGTTCAAAACTTGAGTGTAAGCGAAATAAAATCTGCGCAGTAGCTAATACCAATTTGAAAAAAGAATGCGATAAATAGACCATTTGTAGAGACGCGATGAATCGCATCTTTACCCAAGAATATGTTGCAATCATTAATGGAATTGGTATAAGTTTTTAACAATCTAGTATAGCAAAAAGTAATTTAAATAACCATCTTCACCAAAGTAAGGTAGAAAGAATATCAAGGCGATTTCGTTAAACTATAAAAACTGTCAGAACGAATCTGACTGCCATTTCGCCAAACTTCAACTCTTTGTGGAGTGACTAAATAATAAAAACTACCATTATCTGCTCGATATCTGTCTTTACCAATATTCAAAGCTACTATCTTTATAGGCTTGCTTGGGGCTTGCTTCAATTGCTTAATATAAAATAATTGACCATTTTCTTCACAGACTTTTACACGAGAGCTTGCAGTCTCGCCTTCAATAAGACTAATTCCATTACATTTAGTATCAGTGCTTACAGGTGTAAAATCTATAGGAATTCGCTGCTGTGAGGGTGAAACTTGATTTGCTACTGGGGGTGGCGAGACTGAACGGTTCGGGTTATCCACTTGCTGAACTTTAGAACCGGAGTTAACACTTGCAGTTACGGATGTCAACAGACGAAGGGGATCGACTGCTACTCGACCATTTGGATGAACTTCAAAGTGCAGATGAGGTGCTGTACTATTGCCTGTAGATCCCATCTCGGCAATCATTTGACCTTGAATGACCTGTTGACCCTTGCTCACCAACAAACGACGATTGTGGCCATAAACAGTAATGCTGCCGTCGAGATGTTTAATAGTTATGGCATTTCCTAATCCCCAATCATCCCAACCTGCTTTAACGACTGTACCGGATGCCGCAGCAACAATAGGAGTTCCAGATGCTCCTGCAATATCAATTCCTTCATGTTGATATTTGCGGAAGCCTTGAGAAATAAACCCTTGAGTTGGCCAGATTAAGTTAAAAGTAGGGATAGGAGTTTGCCCAATTGGGGAATCGCCTGTTAATTGTGTTAATGCAGATGTAGCTGTACTTAATACAGTGGTTAAAGATATTAACCCAATTAGTCCATAAGTACGGTATCGATAAGCAGTAGCTTTTTTCATAAGTTGCAAGTCTATTAGAACAATAATTCAGATACTTTCTGATTATTTGTTGTTTCAAGCTTACTCGCAAAATATCAGGAAATCTTTAGTGAGTTTGTAGCTTTCTAGCTTTTTAGATTTTGTAATTCACCAACGAGGTCTTAGAGGATGTTTGAAAAGTTGGGGTAAACAAGTACTCTAGAAGGTTAAACAGATGGGAAACACGGTTTCACGTCTCAATATTATCTGGGTTGATGGTGGTTACGCGCGAAATATCCCATAGGCGGAGAATTTCATCCTCGGAACTGGTAACTATAGCGGTTCCCAATTGCATGGAATACAGACCTAACCCCCAGCCCCAACCCTTGTAGCGTTGGGGAGTAAGATTCAAAGCCTCTCTCCTAAAAGGAGAGAAAAATGGAAGTGAGATGAAAAGTGCTGAGTTCCGAGTGCCTCGGCAAAGAGCGTGAAAGACCACGCCACTTGCGGGTGGGGTATCAACCTCCTCCTGAAAAAAGATTCCGCGCCACTTGCGGGCGGGGCTAAAACCCAAGTACATCAGTACCGAGTACTTTTTCTTTACTCAGCACTCAGCACTCAGTACTGAGTTGGTAAAAACTGTACTGCACCCAAGCGAGAACCGCTATATGTATTGACTATTATGGCTAAAAGTAACCTTGAAAGCTCTCCTTGGATGCTTCATTTTTATTAGTCGCCGATTCGGCAAGTTCCACAAACGAACCAAGCCATCTCCCGATGCGATCGCAAGAATTTTACCATCAGGACTAAAACGTAAGTGATTAATCTGCCCTACATACTGGAATTTAGCAAGTTGCTGACCTGATAAGTCCCATAAGTACACAAAACCATTTCCTATGACCGTCGCAAGAACTTTACTATCAGGACTAAAACGTAGGTCATTTACCTGCCCTGAAATTGAGAGGGCTGGGTGAGTTAAACTTGCCTAACCCACCCGATAAAATTAAACAGTAGAGAAATTAGCCATTAAAAACGCGACTGCGCCACTTATTCAATCGGGCTTCCCCAATTGTGGCAGATCGGCGGGCATCAGCAATTTGCTCTTGCAAAGCTGCAATCTGTTTTTCTTGGGCGTCAGCTTGCTGTTGCAAATATCTATATTCGCCTGTGGTGGTTACAGAACTGGAAGACTGCCAATTACTACTAAATTTTGTTGTCCCAATGTTGGCAAATGGTCGTAAGTCTGCTAATTGTTGTTGCAAAGTTGCAATCTGACTTTCTTGCTCTTGAATCTTTTGCTGCAAGCTTTCCTCAGCTGCTGTGGAAGCTGCAATAAAGGTATTAACTGGAGCAGCAGTTTCTGGCTTGGGCTTGAATATTTCAGCCAGCAATGCACTAATATCCGTGAGTTTCTGTCTACCATAAGGAACGTTGGTAATTAGCGATCGCACCAGTTGAGGTTCATTATTCGTTGCTAAGTTCTTATCACTGCTAGAGTTGCTCCGCACCAGTTGTAACATATTGGTAAATTCCAATATCTTTTTGCCCGTTTGAGTTTTATAACCCCGATAATATGGCACTATGTTCTCGCCAAAGGCATCTAGATACTCGTCGCTATCAAGATAAGAATCAATATCCGCCTCAAAACCTTTCTGATCGAGAATGTTGCTGTGATGTTTAGTTTCGGAGTAGTCATCGGGAGCGCGACCCAGCAGGTGCTTAAAGTTAAGTTCAATTGCCCGGTAGCGGTAAACGTTATCAAAAAATCTGGAGCGATATAACTCTGATTTGGCAACTTGACGCACAAACTCACGCACATCGATTATGCCTTGCTTGAGTTGAGATTCTGGAACTATGAGCCGCTCACTTTCCATGATGTAGGCATTACCCAATACTTGCCGATAAACTGCCCGAATTACAATTTCAATGTCATCAACTGAAGCAGTTGTCCACAGTTCGATGGGTTCTGTTTGGGGAAATGCTTGATATTGGCGTCGTCTGGTTTCGTCGTCTAGGAAGATTTGCATAGTTGGGTTAGTGTGGGTAAGAGGGACTAATTTGTCAAGTAAAAATAAAATTTCTCTAGTAGGGTGGTAATACTAAATAGCAAAGCCATAACAGGCCCTACTTAAGATTTACTAATTACTGGGTATTAATATTAATTTATCAAGTTTCGGGTAGTTTTTTAGTTACATTTTCTAACAAACTTAGACGGCTAACTATTAATAACTAACAGCTAATCACGATGAGAAATTAGCAATTAGACATTAACAATTAGCCGCCAACCCCCTTGGGGAGTATTTAAAATTCAAAACTTAATTTTGAATTGAAGTGTAGACGCCTGTCAGAAAAATTTCTACAGGATAGTAACTCTCAAGCACGCTCATCAAATCTAGTGTAGAAACCACCGTATTTTATCCAGTATTGTTTCAAAGTATGATGAGGTGTATGTAAACTAGCTTTTGCCTGATATAAAATAACTTGGCGATGATCGCCCATCCAGATTTTATTAACCGGGTCAACGCATATTACTGTCCCTCCTAAAGAAGCAACGCATTCAGAGAATCTCTCAATCGTTGTGTATTCTAATGTCTCGAATATAAAAAAGTTACCCGAACAAATCAAATGGCGGCTGCGAATCCAGCAGCGCATCTTTTTTTCAGCCAGTGGAGGCAACATTTTGGTTTTAATAGATTCAAGCTGAATCAACATAATGCGCTTACCGCACGTAATTCATCAGCAAAACTTTCCCGTTTCTCAAATTGTAATGGGCCAGCAGTAGATCCCCATATTTGCTCGTGGGTTGCAATGTCCATACCTTTATCTAGACTTATCCAAGTACGCTCGGTTATTTCTACTTTGCTGACAAGATATGTCTGGCATCCATTGCGTTTAATCAGACATTGATTGCCTGGTTCTACACTACCTCGAAACATTTCACCTTCTCGTTGGAAAACCATTGAACAGTGATAACGCCGTTCGATGCTTTCTGGGGTGATGGTTTTGAGGATATCTAATTCACGAGCTGCACCTGCATAAAGCATCTGGTCTTTCAAGCTGTAATTTTCGATATAAATGCGATCGCCCCAATCGACTAGTCGATGTACTCCTTGACGATAGGGTGTCCATAAATCGTGGTCATAAGCTTGTTCAGAATAGAAACCGATGCCAGAAAAAAATTCAATCGGTAATGGACGAAAATAAATGTGAATGTGGGCGTAAAGTTGCGGATTTGCAAAAGATTGCTTGTAGTTGCTAAAATCTCCTGCCATCCAACAGGCTAAGGTGAGCAAATCGCTAGCGTTGGTGCTAGATTCGCTGGGCGCTATCGTCACGTCGCTTCGCTCCAAATTCAAAATTCACGCATTCAGACATTACAATCCCCATAAATAAATTTAGGAGCTTGTATCCTTGTTATGTTTTAACCTGATATTTGCTAATTGGTTGAAGACAAAGAGCGAATCTCTGAAGAAAAGGAAGCTGTTGTCACACCTTTACCATCACTGGTTTTAATCATCGCTACCCGAAATCGGAGATTTGGGTTAGCAAACCAAATTCGCTCCTCAGCAGCAGCGAGTTCATACTCTGTTAACAAAGTAAAAATACCATCGTCACTCAGATGATATTTAGCCACTGCTGGAATTGTTTCAGCGTACCCCTTATCCCGCAGCAGTTTGCCTCTAGAAGGATTTTCGACATCGGGAATTGGTACTAGTACAGTATTGCCAGAGATTGGTTTATCGTCCCAGTCTGACTCACCTTCCCAAGTCATCCGAAAGGGGTGAGTAATACTGGCGGGTTCAGTGTCATACAATTGACAAATTGCCACCACTGCTGGATCGTTGGTGGATAGGGACTCAATGTCAATGTTAGACAATACTTCTTCAAAGTGGGCGAATGCTAAATGATGAGCGCTTCGCTGCGATCGCCATCGTCCAATTGAAAGTTCAAAAAATTCAGTAATTTCCATTAGAAAAGTGATTTTAAAAAAGTAGCTTAAAATCCAAGAGATATCTTGGCAAAAAAGAAAGTTATTCTCCTAGTCTATATGTTAGCCTCCTTGACCACAACTGCATTTGGGAGTGCTGAGTGCTGAGTGCTGAGTGCTGAGTTAGAAGTTTGGAGTTAAGAGTTAGAAGTTAGGAGTTTTCTTTTGTCCCCTTGTCCCCTTGTCCCCTTGTCCCCAGTCCCCAGCCTCCTACTTAGACAAATCTAAGCAACTTCAGTGATACTGATAATTTTGCCGCCTGTGCGATGAATGTTTTGCACTTGTCCAGACAGTTGGTTGTAGTTAACTACATATTCCAGGTTGCCCAGACGAGTACGGAGATTACCTGCACCTTTGACAGCTTTAATCAAAAAGCGTTTGTCGGTGCTGTTTACACTAGAACCAGCGGCGGGAGCCTTGATGGATGTCGGTAAATTGGAACCGATATCGCCGATTAGTTTGGCTTTGCGATCGCCATCGCTGCTAGCGAATCCTCTCACTAAGCTAAAGGTGCGGTTAAAGGTAACATTCTTAATTCCGATTTGGGAGCTTGTGCTGCGAACATAAGGAACAATATTCTCGCCAAAATTCTGCTGATATTCGTTGCTATCGATATAGGATTCGATCTCAGCATCATAGCCCTGTTCGTTGTAGATGCGGACGTGTTCGGAAATTTCTGCTTGATCGGCAGGAGGACGCCCTAGCAGGTGTTTGAAGTTCAGTTCAATGAACCGATACTGGGAAGAAGAGTTGAAAAACAGGGATTGATAAATCTCTGATTTCGCAACGGCGTTGACGAATTCGCGGACGCTGATTTTGCGATCGCGCAATTGCGATTCAGCAGTGGCTAACCGCTCACTTTCCAACAAGTAAGCATTACCCAAAACCTGTTTGTAAACTGCCCGAATCAGTGTTTGTAATTCACTTTCGCTGGTGTTTGGACGCAGTTCAACAGTAGGTGAATCAATAACCCAAAGTGACATTGAAGTATCTCCTGAAAAATGCTAATTAAATTAAATTTCCGAGCATCCTACCCCTTGTAGAGGTAGAATTTCTCATCAGTTGTCAGTTATTTTTGCTACTGACTAGCTTTTGTAAAACTTTAGTTTGTGAAAGTGTGTTAAATGTGTTCTTATATCACAACTGACGGCAGAATTGGTCAAACGCCAGATTAGCGATCGCTTTGGCTAACTTTTGAGCGATCGGGATTTACGCAAACTATAGCCGAAAAGAATGATTTTAAGGTAAGGGCAATGTATGTAGACGCATTGCCGAAGCATCTAATAGAGAAACAATTTCCCACAGGATATTGCCTCTGAAGTACGTGTAGTTTTGCGTAAATCCCAGAACGATCGGCACTGGGGATTGAAAGACTAGAGACTAAGTATAGCGGAATTATTTCCCAATCCTTAATCTCTAAATCCCCAATTTCTATTCTTTAGTTTACAGGGGTAATACTGGCGATCATACCGCCCTGCTTGTGAATCCGCTGATACTCTTGTGAGAGCTTATTGTATGGCACGAAAAAGACTTGGTTAGTGCGGCGAAATTTGGAAATGTTATTTACCACATTTGCCTTATAGCCAGTCACTTCAATCCGGTAGACCTTACCATCATCACCAGATCCTACACCTTGACGAGTGCGAGGAGTAGATGTTGGGTTACGGAATGTAGCACCCTTGCTGGCTGGTGAAACCACAGAGGTAGGCGTGCTTTGAATTAGCAGACTGTTTAATTTTGGTTGTTTGCCAGCTAAGTCACCTTTCAGGCTGCTGCTAGAGGAACCACGTACCAGTTGGAATAAGTGAGTAAACTGAACCAAATTCTGGATAGCTTCGGTTTTGTAGCCCCGAATATAAGGGACAATGTTTTCCCCAAAAGTTTCTTGATATTCGTCGCTGTCTAAATAGGAATCAATCTCACCCTCAAAACCCTTTGTATCTAGAATAGTGCTGTGTGTATGCGTTTCTTCTAGATCCAATGGCGCACGACCAAGGAAATGTCTGAAATTTAATTCAATCGCCCGATAGCGAGGGGCGCTATCAAAAAACCGCGAACGGTAAAGTTCCGACTTCCCGACTTGACGCACAAACCCGCGAACGCTAATTTCACCCCGTTTGAGTTGGGATTCAGCAACAGAAAGCCGCTCACTCTCCATTACATAAGCGTTGCCTAGAACTTGCTTGTAGACATTTCTAATTACGGTTTCAACATCCTCATTAGAGCGATTTGGCCACAGATCAATCGGATCGGTGTCTTCAAACAGAGCGACCCCTAATCGTGATGCTGGTCCAAAAGCCATTCAAACTATCTCCTAGTTAACAACTAAATTTTATGAGAAGGATATTCAGCAGATGTTAAAAAACTTTACATCATGATGACAAAGGAGAGGACATAGAGACTTTAAATCCTTATGAGTCGTGATGATTTTAAGTTTTTGCATCATTTGTCTTTACATATTCTGATACGATGCCGAAACCATATTTATTAAAATTTGTGAAGTTACGCGATGTGCGACTTATTCTTTAAACCCCACTTCCATTCCTCTCCCCCAAAGGGAGAGAGGCTTTCTCCCCAACCCTTGTAGCGTTGGGGTTGGGGGTTATGTTTGAGAGAAAGTTGCACACGGCGTTAAATTAAATAATGGTTTAAAAAATCCCAGCTTTTTTTTAGTATTTCATTTGCGATTGGGATACAAGGGATGGTGTTGTGATCATTCCCTTGAGCCACAGTATTAATCGTGCTGAGTCACCCAAGTTTATTTCAATAAGTGGGGATGAATAAATTCAACTATATTACGCAATGTAAAGTGAATTAAGATTGTCTCTTAGTAAATAGACCATGCGGTAGGGGCACAGCAATGCTGTGCCCTTACGACAGATGTGGTTCAAATATATGAAAACTGCTGTAATATCATGTCCGCATAATTAGTTATGATTCCCACAGTCATTGCACCCCACACGCCAGGTGCTTCTCCTGTCGGAGACGCTACGCGAACAAGTCGGGCTTTGCCCGCCCAACGCACGGCTCCCCTTAATCCCCTCCCGAAAAGCGGGGAGGGGATTAAGGGGAGCTTTGGCAGGGTGGGGTGATTCGGGTTTGATAAGTAATCAAGCGGACATGATATAAGCTGTTTACGGACGCGCTCGCTTCCGTTATGGATGGAAGAAATAAGGTCAAATCCTCTTCCCTTCTGCCTCCTGCCTCCTGCCTCCTGCCTTGTTTATTAGGAGTTATTGAATTTGGAAAGTAGCCAGTTGGCTGATTAAATGGTCAAAATAGGGAGCAAGAGTTTGCTGCTGATCGGCTTGGCAGCGTTTCAAACTAGCAGCCTTGATGCTTTTTAAGCCTAAAATCATTGCATCCAATGGAACTTGTAATTCCTGATAGAGCAAATTCATATAGTGCAGTCCTATGGAATTTGTATATTCAGTGTGGCCACCTGCTATGCCATAGGTAATACAGCGAAGAAAATGCCAAAAATCTCGCCAGCAAGCTTGGGCACGTTCAGGTGGATAAAGACCACCTCCAGGCTGGATAATTTCGGGATAAGTTGCCAAAACTTGTTCCCTAGATTCATCAACGATTTCGGCTGCGCGATCGCGTAATAACACAGCAACAGGAATCAAGGCTGAATTATCCGGTGACAAGCTTATAATTTGCAATAAATCTTCGTCGCTCAGATACCGAAAAGCATCATCCGCAGCTTGAAATATAGCGATCGCTGCTTTTGGATGGGACTGTTCCCACTCTGCAAAGCTGACAATTCTAGCTTTGGCTATTAATTCTTTGACGGTTTCGCTTAATTGAGTCATTGGTGGGGAGTGGAGAGTGGGGGACAAGGAGGACAAGGGGGACAACGGGAACAAAGGAAAATTATTCAACAAGTTTCTTCCTTGTCTCCCCCCTCTCCCTTGTCTTCCTTGTCTCTCCCCAATGCCCTTGATTCAATCTTCCTAGAATGCGATCGCCATTTGCTGACATCTGTAAAATAAAGTAAAGAATAGTTGTACCAAATGCACTTATGGAAATCCATAAAATCCAAGCTGAACTGAAGAACCCAGATTTTCACTATCGTTTGAAGGCGATCGCAGCCCTCAATGATTATGAATCAGAAGTTGCAGTTCCTCTCTTAACAAGTAAACTTCATGACTCAGAATTTTTGGTGCGTTCTTTTGTGGCTAGGGGTTTGGGTAATCAACAATCAGCGGAATCTTTTGCGGCTTTGATGCAAATTATGAAATTTGATGATACTCCCAACGTGCGGGCTGAGGCGGCAAATTCTTTATCGCTATTTGGCAGAGTCGCAGTTTCTCATCTAGTTTTGGCATATTATCAAGATGACCACTGGCTAGTTAGGCGGAGCATTTTGGCTGCGATCGCTGAAATGGATTGCCCTGAAGAACTATTTGATATATGCGTTCAGGGTTTAAAAGATGAAGATTTCACAGTTCAGGAATCTTCTGTTGATGCACTTGGGTTACTGGCTAATTCTAGCCAACATGCTGCGGCATTATCCCAGATACTAACGTTGGTGAATGATCAATCTTGGCGGATGCGCGTGCGAGTTAGCTATGCTCTCAAACGATTTGATGAGCCGGAAGCCAAAGCAGCCCTGAATCAACTCAGACAGGATGAGGATCACCGAGTTGTCGGAGCTGCTTTAGAAGACCTGCTACCACAGTAGCAGCGTGGGTTTCTTCAAAATAATAAAAAGGAGTCAGGAGTCAGAATAGTCTATCCATAAATGGATAAAGTTTTAATAAGAAAGAAATTTTAAACTTTGTTTCCCCCATGAGGAGCTAAATTTTAAATCAATGTTCATCTAATATAGTTGCACAGAATTTATGCTGAATTCTGACTTCTGAATTCTTTTTGATAAAACTTATCAGAGAACCAGTAAATATTTGATTTTACCTTAAATTTGACTAAAATATCCGGTTACAGCTATTTTCAGGTAAATAGACCACGCGGTAGGGGCGCAAGGCCTTGCGCCCCTACAACAGATGTGGTTCAAATACATGAAAACTGCTGTAATCTGTCAAAATCTGGAAGAAAAGATTAACTTTTTCTAGATGAGGAGGCATTTGTGACTGATCTACAAGCTGGTCAAATGACTTGGCGACTACCAGGTTCCTCAGAATCTGCTTTATATTTGCGGCATAATACTTCGGAACCTTGGCGATCGTATAAAGAATTTCCACAATATGTTCTACCCGATCCGCCCGGTTTTTCCGAAGGATACGCGACATTTTTAGCGCTCCTGAAAAAGAACTGGCAGCCATTGTAAACTCACTACAGAACAACTGGTCAAACAATTTTCGATTTTGGGTCGCACCTTTACTACGCTGTCAGCGCAAATTGGATTTTGGATTTATTTCGCCCACAAAAAGCGCGGCTTGCATCTAAAATCTAAAATCTAAAATTGCTACGGTCAAGCACTCAAACTTTCACGAGTTGTTGTGCGGGTATAGGCGTTCCAAACATCGAGTTCTGAATGTGGACGGCTGGAAAGCATGGCTTTAGTTGCTTCTGTGAGTCCTTGAGCAAGAGTAAAATCTGCCCCAGCGATACTTAGAAGATTCTCCATCTCTGCATCACTGAGATCGGTTGCTCGCAGGTCTGTATCCCGTAAATCGGCTCCAGTCAATCGAGCATTTCGTAAGCAAGCCCCTGTCAAATAAGCTTTTGTGAGATCGGCACCACTCAAAGCCGCACCTTGTAAATTGGCTCCTGTCAAGTCAGCGCCACTCAGGTAAGCTCCACGCAGATTAGCACCTTGTAAATCTGCATCTCGTAAAGAAGCTGTATTGAGAAAAGCACCATTGAGATTAGCACCTGGCCCTACCGCTCCAGAAGCTTTGTAATTATATTCTTGAGGCCATTTCGTTTGTGAATCATAACGCGCTACTTGGAGTTTGGCTCCCTCCAAATTTGCGCCACTGAGATTTGCTTGTTGGAGATCAGCACGGTTTAAATAGGCTCCCTGCAAATTAACCCCACTCAAATCGGCTCCTCGCAGATTAGCGCCTCGTAAATCAGCCCCACTCAAATCGACATTACTCAAGACCACTTCACTGAGATCGGCTCCCAGTAGCTTGGCTTTACTCAAGTTAGCTTGTCGTAAATCGACTTCCCTCAAATTGAATTGGTACAAATCTATCGAATCCACAGGGATTCCAGCTTTGAGGGCTGTTAATATTTCTGGAGTTGGACTGGGGCGAACGCTTGTAATAAGTTGGATTTCACTATTTGTCATCAGTTGATTAAAATATCACTTTTGGAGTTATTCTACACTTTAGCTAAATCGGGACTTCATCTCATCACTCAGTATTAATAAAGCCAAAATTTGATAAAACGAGGTTTCAAAACAGATGCATATAATACCGCCTTTGACAATGATCGACTTCTTCCGTAAAAGTGAAGGTACATGGTTTACGGAACGCGCCGTTCATCATTTTGACTCGGCGGCTGATGAGTCGGGGGAGTCGAATTTGATTATAAAAGTCATGGAAAAGGACGATCCCAAAGTCCAAGAAGTTTGTAAAGCCCAAGGCATAGATCCTAGTAAAGCAACAAGCGGTGCTAGCTTTGCATGGCAGGCTAACCTAGATACCAGGCTACCGAATACCGATAATGCTGCGATTTTGGTTGATGTTCCCGACGAAACAAGGCGTTCTGGAAAACTGATTCGCAACCAAGGCTATGTTGAGAGCATTCCGGTTGTGAGCCGATATCAGTTTGCCGATGATGGAGTGCTGACGATTGATACTGACTATGATAATAATCAAGGTCAGGAACGTTGTTGGTTTGTTACGGATGATTTTCGTGTCAGGGTCAGTACCGTGCGAATGATGAACGGAATCAACTTAATGACTTATTGTTCCGAGCGTCGCTGTGTTTCCCAAGAAGTCTTGGAGCAAATGATCAGTCGCAATCATGCTAGGCGTTAGTGGGGAATGGGGAGATGAGGGAGATGAGGGAGATGAGGGAGATGAGGGAGATGAGGAGAAAAGGGAGAAAAGGGAGACAACGGGACAAACAAAACTCCTAACTCTTAACTCCTAACTCAGCACTCAGCACTCAGCACTCCTAACGCCCAATCCCCATTAAGGAATGTTGCTTTGTTTCTCATAAATGAGACGTGCATGATTGCCATCACTTATTTTCATGCAAGGGTTAATAAATCATGCTCCATGTATAAGCCTTTCCTGGAATTTTTAGAAAAAGAGCTATTTCAGCGGTTTGATTTACAAAGTAGGGTCATTCCCCCTGATTTGGAATTCAAAGTTAGCGATCGCGGCAGAAACCCAGCAACTATTTGCAGTTGGTGTCACCAATGTCAAGAGTTGCGGAAAATTCGCTATACCTACATTGATGCTGGGGAAAGCGCTCAAATATTTAACAGCGTGATTTATCCCAGTCATTACTACGATTTACCTCTGTTAGGGATTGATTTTTTATCCTTTGGGAAAGTCAAAAACCTGATTGTGCTTGATTTCCAGCCTTTATTTCAGGATGAGGATTATCAAAAAAAATATATAGTTCCGCTAAAATCTCTTCATGATAAATACCCGGATTTGGCGCAAAACTTAGAAATGAAGTTTTACGATGCCAACCAATATTTTTCTAAGTACCTATTGTTTGCCAAAACCGACCCGGAAACAGTGGCAACGCGAGTCTTTGAAGCTTTTCAGGATTATTTAAACTTGTATTGGCAAATGTTAGCAGATGCCAAACCACTCCAAGACCCTGAAGATATCCAGCGGATTGTCAAAGCCCAAAAAGACTATGACCAATATAGTGCAGACCGCGATCCAGCATCTGGTTTGTTTAGCAGTTACTTTGGTCATGAATGGGCAGAGCGCTTTCTCCATGAATTCTTATTTGAAGATGCTGTTCCCCTAGCAGTTAGTGGGAGCAAAAGATAACCATCATTGGGCACTTATACTGAGCGAACGCGAGTGCGTCTCGTAGAGAAGCCGAAGTATTGGGGATTATTAATTTTGAATTTTGAATGCGTGAATTTTGAATTCGGAGCGAAGCGACGTGACACTCTATCAGCCATTTCTCGATTATGCGATCGCCTATATGCGATCGCGCTTGGATTTACAGCCCTATCCTATCCCCACTGGGTTTGAGTCCAAGAGTGCTGTTGTGGGCAAGGGGAAGAATCAAGAAGAGGTTGTCACTACCAGTTATGCCTTTCAAACTGCAAAATTGCGCCAAATTCGTGCAGCTCACGTACAGGGTGGCAATTCGCTGCAAGTGCTGAATTTTGTGATTTTTCCGCGCCTCAACTACGATTTGCCCTTTTTTGGGGCAGATTTGGTGACATTGCCAGGAGGACATCTAATTGCTTTGGATATGCAGCCCCTATTTCGGGACGATCTAGCATATCAGGCAAAATATACTGAACCAATTCTGCCGATTTTCCACGCCCACCAACAACATCTGTCTTGGGGAGGAGATTTTCCCGAAGAAGCACAGCCATTTTTCTCTCCGGCTTTTCTGTGGACTCGTCCCCAAGAAACGGCTCTCGTAGAAACTCAGGTGTTTGCCGCTTTCAAAGACTATTTGAAAGCTTATCTAGATTTCGTGGAGCAGGCAGAACCCATAACAGATTCCCAAAAATTAGTAGCCATTGAGCAAGCCCAACTGCGATACCTGCGATATCGGGCTGAAAAAGACCCAGCGCGAGGGATGTTTAAACGCTTCTATGGCGCGGAATGGACTGAGGAGTATATCCACGGATTTTTATTTGACCTAGAGAGAAAATTAACAGCTATTAACTAGAGGCTCTTTGACCGCACTCAGTGCTGAGTACCTCGTTACTGAAGACTCTATCCAAGTCACGTTAAACTAGGAAAATAATCTAAGTTATACCAATTCAAAAAATGTTTGCAACATGATACGCTGACGTGTAATTTCCCCGATGCCTTGAGAAAGGTTGGGGAGGGGTCTTATCTATATGTTGGTTATCGTAAATCAAGGGGTTTAAGACCCCAACCATACACGTAGCGCGGAGTCTGAGCCACTCCGCCTCCGGTCAGTTTCAGTCGGGGTTTAAATCCCCCGAAGTTGCCACAACGCTCTTAACCCGCGCATCGCCCTTGGCGTCTCCCTTTGGGAGAAGGCACTTCTCAACTCTTAGAGACGCACTCGCGTTCGTCTGAAAATGTCTAAAATGTTTGAATGCGTGAATGCGTGAATGCGTGAATTGTTAAGTGTTGCATTCTTTTTCAAATTGGTATTAGCTGTAATTAAACTAGTTTGTCTTCATAATGGTTTCCACCTTTCCCAATCCCTCTTTTGTTGATCAATCTCGCATTCGACTTTCGATCCGCTCATTGCAACCGCAGTTAGTAGAGTGGCGGCGGCGATTGCATCAACAACCAGAGTTGGGTTTTCAAGAAAAACTGACTGCTGAGTTTGTATCACAAAAGCTGCAAGAATGGGGAATTGAGCATCAAACTGGCATTGCCCACACTGGCATTGTTGCCACCATCAAAGGCGACAAACTTCCCACTTCCGACTCCCGAATCACGACTCCCCAAGTTTTAGCGATTCGCGCGGATATGGATGCTTTGCCAATCCAAGAACTCAACGAAGTGCCGTATAAATCGCAGCATGATGGAGTGATGCACGCTTGTGGGCATGATGGACATACAGCGATCGCTTTAGGTACAGCTTATTATCTCCAGCAGCATCGTCAAGACTTCTCCGGTATCGTGAAAATTATCTTTCAGCCAGCGGAAGAATCACCAGGAGGCGCAAAGCCGATGATTGAAGCTGGAGTTCTGAAAAATCCAGATGTTGACGCGATTATTGGTTTGCACTTGTGGAATAATTTGCCTTTAGGAACAGTGGGTGTGCGTGCTGGGGCGTTGATGGCAGCTGTAGAGTGCTTTAACTGCACAATTTTGGGCAAAGGTGGACATGGCGCACTACCTCATCAAACTGTTGATTCCGTTGTTGTTGCTGCGCAAATCATCAATGCTTTGCAAACCATTGTCGCTCGGAATGTTAATCCCATTGATTCAGCAGTAGTGACAGTGGGAGAACTTCACGCTGGAACAAAACGTAATGTGATTGCTGATACAGCGAGAATGAGTGCCACTGTCAGGTATTTTAATCCTAGTTTGAAAGGCTTTTTTAACCAGCGTGTCGAGCAAATTATTGCTGGAATTTGTCAAAGTCATGGTGCAAATTATGATTTAGAATATTGGTCACTTTATCCCCCAGTAATTAATGATATAAAAATAGCAGAACTAGTGCGATCTGTAGCAGAAGAAGTTGTAGAAACTCCTGTGGGGATTGTGCCAGAATGCCAAACTATGGCTGCTGAAGATATGTCATTTTTCTTAGAAGAGGTTCCTGGTTGTTATTTCTTTCTAGGTTCTGCTAACCCCGCGAAAGACTTAGCATATCCCCATCATCATCCCCGGTTTGATTTTGACGAAACCGCCTTGGCAATGGGTGTGGAAATCTTTGTTAGATGCGTGGAAAAGTACTTTGTTTCATGTCATTAGTCATTAGTCATTTGTCCGTTGTAGTCACAAATGACAAAGGACAAATGACCAAGGACGACCATAACAAAAATTTTCAAAATTTCATTTAGGATTGCTATATCTCTAATTCTTGACTGTCGGTTTCTGTTTATTACTAACTTCTAAAGGCAGGAAAATCGTCATCACTTCCCCATAGTGTGGACGCTGGCGCACAATTAGTTTGCCACCGATCGCCTGAAACAAATGTTTGGTTGCAGCGATATTCAAACTAATCGTACCTGTTTCTGGTTGGAACATCAGCAGTTGACCTAGAGCTTTGCGAATTGGTGGCGTTGCAGGTATGGTGGCTTTATTTGAATCTTTGCACCTCAATTGCGGCGATAATTGTAACTTGAGTTGATCTCCAGCGGGGATAACTTGTACTTGAATATGGCTGCCAGCAGGTAAGCTGCGAGTAAAATTTTCCATCAAACCAGTAAGAACCTGATCCAGCATGGTGGGATTACTTACCACTGTCGGTAGTTGCTGGGGTAAAACAACATTTAAAGTTAAGTTCCGCCGATGCGCTGCTTGTTCCCAACGGGGAATGCTCTGCTGCAACACTTGATCTAAAGACATCGGCGTGAGTTGAGTTTTTGACGATTTTGCTGAGGCAGTAGTTTCTAGTTCTGCGGCCTTAAACAGCAATTCCATACGGTCAATTTGCTCGGTACACTCGTGATCGATAATTTTTAAGCGATTGATCGCGCTAGCATCTAAGTCTCGCCGCTTCAACAGCAGACGAGTCATGGTGCGAATAGTTGTTAAAGGTGTGCGGACTTCGTGAGCGAAGGCTTGGAGCAATTCTACATCAGGATTTGGGGAAGGTGGGGCCCCCTCTGAGGATAAGGAGTAATGGGCATTAGGCATTGGGCATTGAGAATTGGGGAAAACTCTTCTTCCCTGCTCCCCTACTCCTCTGCTCCCCTGCTCCCCTACTTCGTCCCCAGTCCCTAGTAAAGAGTCTTTAGTCTCTTCTGGTTCTGTTAATTCCTGAAGCAATAACTGACTAAAGTGAATCATCATCCGGTAGTCTGGTGCTACCGGAGAATACTGTTCTACTAATGCGTCCAAGCGGGCAAAAAATTCTGGATTAGCCAGCATTACCCGTGCCCCTAGCGATCGCCAAGCCTGCTGCACTATCTCTGGCTCAAAAGAAAATGAAAAGGTTTTTTTACCATTTTTGTGGGTTGCTAAAACCAGCACTAATCTAAATTTATCTGTAAAAACTAAGCAAAACTGTTCTGCACCTAGAGGATCGGCAGGTAGTAAAGGAAGTACCGAATCATGGGGAGCAATGTCTTCATTTACAGATGCGTTGGCGTAGTCTGCCGCAGGTATCGTACCTGGCATCTGAAATGGCATCAGCGCCAAAGGGTTAAATGGTTTTGCTGTAAAAGTTACTGTTTGTAAACTTTGAGTCAATTTTGGTTGACTAAATAAGGGTGCTGGTGCGGTTAAAACTAATCCTTGGGTTGTGTCAACTGAAGGGTCTGCTAAAGTATTTAATAGCAAATGTTCTGTCGCTGCGAGGCTGATACGCCACTGCTGCTCTGCTTTAGCAGGTGAACATTCTGCCACACTTCTTGATTGATTTTCAGCCAAGATTTCGCTCAGGCTTGGCAATATCCATTGGTACACAGGCTTTCACCCCTTAATTCAAGAGCGACTAACAGCGTCTAGGTTAGACATTTCACTACTATCTAAGAGGTTATAGCTATTTGTATACTGGTGACAGTCGTAGAACCGAACAATTCAGGGGCAATTCCTCTCTAACTGCGATGTCTACGACGGGCTATTCGGCGTCGCACTTAGGGGCTGAAAAACATTGGCACGATTAACACTAGACTATCTCAGAGGCACTTTATGACTTCTTTTGAAACTTCAGTTGAAGATTTGGTACTAGTTGCTGGTGCCACTGGTGGAGTAGGGCAACTTGTGGTAGGCAAGTTGCTGGAGAAGGGCTTGAAAGTTCGTGTCTTAACACGCAATGCCGCAAAAGCTGAAGAGATGTTTAACCAAAGAGTGGAAATTGCCGTTGGCGATATCCGCCAGCCAGCTACACTGCCAGCTGCAATGCCAGGTGTTACCCACATCATAAATTGTACTGGAACTACTGCCTTTCCCTCTGCGCGATGGGAGTTTGACCAACCCCCGAACTTGATTGAATGGGGAATCATTTTCCTTAATCCCAAATCTAGTGAAGCTAAAGCAAAGAATAGTCCGGCAAAGATTGATGCTCAAGGTGTCAGCAATCTAGTAGCAGCAGCACCCCAGAATTTGAAGCGATTCGTTTTCGTCTCTTCTTGTGGAATTCTCCGTAAAAATCACTTTCCTTTTAGTATTCTTAATGGTTTTGGGGTGTTGGATGCCAAACAAAAGGGAGAGGAGTCCATCATTAATTCAGGATTACCCTACACTATTATCCGCCCAGGACGCCTCATTGACGGCCCTTACACTTCATACGACCTTAACACTCTCCTGAAGGCAAAAACAGGAGGCAAATACGGTGTGGTACTTGGTACAGGAGATACACTTTCAGGCGATGCCAGCCGGATTGACGTAGCAAGCGCTTGTGTGGAATGCCTTTTTCACCTAAGTAGTTCTAGGAAAATTTTTGAAATCGTCAACCAGGGAGAAAGACCACCTGGAATCGACTGGGAAACTCTTTTCTCCTCGCATTAATATTCAGGAGGCAGGAGACAGGAGTAACCCACGTTTAAAAGCGTGGGATTGAAGCAAAGACGACGCCAGATGCTCCACTTGGGAAACCCCAGACGCTCTCTACGAGACACTCTTGCTAGCTTGCTTGTATTGTAAGGGATACGCGGACTTGACTTTTCACGGTATGTGGAAAAGGTCATTTTGATGGTTTTCCAAGCCCTGATTTCTCCGTTAGTTATTTTCATTAACTCAGAGTTTAATAGCAAGCGGATTTCTGTGAACCATGAATTAGAATTATCGTGCGTTTACGCCGAGGAGTATGTCAAAATCTTATAACCCAATACGCTTGGGTTAAGGCTTAATTCTTTTTTTATGAACCGCAATCGCGCAGCGTCTCGTAGAGAAGGACGCGAAGAAAGACAAGGAAGAGAAGAAAGAAATACTTAACTGAACTGTATTGTTTTATCAGAAATCAAAGGGTTTAATATCGTGTCCGGTTAAATACTTATAATATATGTAGGTTGGGTTGAGGAACGAAACCCAACATTTTATCCTTGTTCACGTCTATTATTTTCCTACACAACGGTACAGAGCAAGCGGATTTATCCGTGGAGGGAAAGAAAAGAATTGTGTTAAGGCATGTAGTGGGAAATACAAAATACTAAATAATAGCAGCAGTGATTGTCTCATCCACACTGTGGATTCATGATGGCAGCAAAATCACAGCCATGAAAACTAGTAAATATTGCCGATTATACGGAATTACGGAAGCGATGCCTGCGGTGGTCACTGAGCCAAGTCGTACCACTTGCCTACGGCACGCTGCGCGAACGTGGAAGCAAGCTAGCAAGAGCGTCTCGTAGAGAAGTGCAGGCTACGCCTACGCGCCTTTTAATCTCCTTCCATTCTCAGTGTTTCCATAGTTTATTACCTTTAAAGACGGCAAACACCACTCATACGTTACGGTTCACCCTAATTACTGAAAGTATTAATTCTTCTACATTAGACAGAGTGAAGACAAATTAATCCATGAACAAACTAAAAACACAATTTAGTTAGTTTAACCGTCCCAAGCAAGGTTCGGGAAACCACCCTTCATGGACTGGCTACCACTAAGCTTCAGTATATATATTCAGCATAGTCTGGAGTTTCAACTTCAGGAAAACCAAATCAAAGGTATTCATGCTGAACTGGCTGATTTCTTGACCCTGTTGGTTCAAAATTTAGTGCTTTATATTCTCATTCATTCATTTGTAGTTATACGGAGCCAGCACCTAAAATGGCAAAAGTAGTTGGAATTGACTTAGGAACAACGAACTCCTGCGTGGCAGTGATGGAAGGTGGTAAACCTACAGTAATTGCTAATGCTGAAGGTTTTCGGACAACGCCATCAGTAGTCGCATTTGCGAAAAATGGCGACAACTTGGTTGGCCAAATCGCCAAACGCCAGGCGGTGATGAACCCCGAAAATACGTTTTACTCAGTCAAACGCTTTATCGGTCGCCGCTACGATGAAGTGGGTAACGAAGCTACGGAAGTTTCTTACAAAGTTCTCAGCAGCAATGGCAATGTCAAATTAGATTGTCCGATAGCTGGTAAACCGTTTGCTCCTGAAGAAATTTCTGCAAAAGTTCTTCGCAAACTAGTTGAAGATGCCAGCAAATACCTGGGTGAAACTGTAACCCAAGCTGTAATCACCGTTCCGGCATACTTCAACGACTCGCAACGGCAAGCGACAAAAGACGCTGGTAAAATTGCCGGGATTGAAGTTCTACGGATTATCAACGAGCCGACAGCCGCTTCTTTGGCTTATGGATTTGACAAGAAGAGTAACGAAACCATCCTAGTATTTGACCTTGGTGGTGGTACCTTTGACGTATCCGTGCTGGAAGTAGGAGACGGAGTTTTTGAAGTACTAGCCACATCTGGTGATACCCACCTTGGTGGTGATGACTTCGATAAAAAAATAGTTGACTTCTTAGCTGAGAAGTTCAAGAAAGCTGAAGGTATTGACCTGCGGAAAGACAAACAAGCCTTACAACGTCTGACGGAAGCTGGAGAAAAAGCCAAAATTGAGCTTTCTAGCGTTACCCAAGCAGAAATCAACCTACCATTTATCACTGCAACCCAGGATGGGCCCAAGCACCTGGATACAACGCTGACTCGCGCCCAGTTTGAAGAACTTTGCTCTGACTTAATCGACCGTTGTCGTATTCCTGTGGAAAACGCCCTCCGGGATGCCAAGTTAAACAAAGGTGATATTGATGAAGTGGTGTTAGTTGGTGGTTCTACCCGCATTCCCGCAGTCCAACAGATTGTGAAGCAGGTATTGGGTAAAGACCCCAACCAAAGCGTTAACCCTGATGAAGTCGTAGCAGTTGGTGCAGCCATTCAAGCCGGAGTACTGGCTGGTGATGTAACTGGCATCTTGCTGTTAGACGTGACACCTCTATCTTTGGGTGTGGAAACATTGGGCGGCGTGATGACTAAAATTATTCCCCGCAACACCACAATTCCCACCAAAAAATCGGAAGTCTTCTCCACTGCTGTGGATGGACAAACCAACGTGGAAATTCACGTCCTCCAAGGCGAACGCGAATTCTCTAACGATAACAAGAGCTTGGGAACCTTCCGCCTCGATGGTATTCCTCCTGCACCACGTGGCGTCCCTCAAATTGAAGTGGTGTTCGACATTGACGCTAACGGTATTCTTAACGTCACCGCTAAGGACAAAGGTACTGGTAAAGAACAGTCCATCAGCATAACTGGCGCTTCTACCCTGGATAAAAATGACGTTGACCGGATGGTAAGAGAAGCTGAACAGAACGCTTCATCTGACAAAGAACGACGTGAGAAGATTGAACGCAAGAACCAAGCCGATTCTTTGGCATACCAAGCTGAAAAGCAGTTACAAGAGTTGGGCGATAAAGTTCCTGATGCTGACAAGACTAAAGTCGAAGGTTTAGTAAAAGAACTGCGGGAAGCAGTTGCTAAAGAAGACGATGAGCAAATTAAGAAGCTCACCCCAGAATTACAACAAGCGTTATTCGCTGTTGGTAGCAACATCTATCAACAAGCTGGTGCTAGTGCTAGTGCCGGTGCTGGTGCCGGTGCTACATCTGGTGGTGAACCTCAAGATAGTAGCAGTTCCTCTAGTTCTAGTAACGGCGACGATGTGATTGACGCTGATTTTACAGAGAGCAAATAATTTCTCTACTCCTTTTGGGAAGATTGTTTTGTTCGACCTTATAATTACCCACTCAGGCAAATGCCTGAGTGGGGATTTTTTTTAAGGAGTTAGGGGTTAGGAATTAGGAGTTATATAAAGTCCGGTTAATCTCTTATGCCATATCCACAAGCACCTTGGACACTTCAAGGTTATGCTATCCAAACTCTACATTTGGTAAATATTGACCAAGTGCGCCCTTTGATTCCCTTAGAGTTAGAAATTATTTCTGTATGGCCTGGTAAAACCCTAGCTAGCGTGTATCTCTCTAATTACGGGTCAGGCTCAGTACTGGAGTATAGTGAGTTAATTGTTGTCCCAGCTTTGATTAATTACCAGAGGAAAATCGGCGCTTGGATTTCTCACATTTATGTAGATAATGCTGATTCGGTGGCTGGTGGTCGAGAAATTTGGGGACTACCAAAGGAACTAGCTAAGTTTACCTGGGAACAAGGAAAGTATGTTACTGTGCATCAAGAAAAGCGGAAATTGTGTAGTCTTAAGTATAATCAACAAAGCTTGGCATGGAGACAGTGGTTAAGTGCCTCTAGTTTCAGCACTAAGGGTGCTGATTTGCTGATATTCCCTGCTGAATTTGAGTCTGTGTTGGGTTTGATTAGTTCTAAGTTAGAAATCCCCGCCGAAAGTCCTTTTTCTGGAGTAGGTTTGGGTCAACCTTGGTTAACTGTGCGCTGTGAGCAGATGAGTTTGCGGGTTGATGCGCCAAAAGTGGTAGGTCAATCAATTTTAAATTAATTTAAAGGTGTTTTATTTAACTCAAAATAAGACACCTTGAGCTTTCACTTTTTTTTGTAGATGTCGTCACAGAGATAGCGATCGCTCTTTGTTTTTGGGTTATTCTTCAGATAATCATGAGCCTCCTCACAACCGCGTTTGAGAAGTTCATTGAGGTCAAAATTCCAAACTGAAGCTCTATCACCACCGCTTGCAATACTCTTACCATCTGGACTAAAACTTACATTCTGACTGCCAAAGCGCTCAAAAGTTGTTAACAAACTGCCATCCAGACTCCAGAGTTTCACTTTTTGAGCGCTAGCTGAGGCTATTATCTTGCCATCGGGGTTGAAACTGACACTAGTAACAGGCTCGTCGCTGGTTAAAGTTGTCAAACTTTTGGACTCTTTACCATTCACACTCCAGAGTTTTACAGTGTTGTCTTCACTAGCAGAGGCTATAATTTCCCCGTTGGGACTGAAACTCACACTCGTGACTGCATTACCGTGTTCATTAAAGGTCTTAATTATCTCACCATCAGGTCGCCAGAGTAGAACAGTTTTATCATCACTAACTGAGGCAATCAGCTTACCATCTCGGCTAAAGCTAACATCGTTAACCTGTTTGGTATGCCCTTTGAAAGTATTAAGTAGCTTGCCATCATGCTGCCAAAGTTTTACAGTTTTATCCTTACTGGCTGAGGCAATTAACTGACCATTAGGGCTAATACTCACACTCGTGACTTCATTACTATGACCTAACAAAGTCTTTAACAATTGTGCTTCTTTGTTTGGTTCACGAGGAAGCTGCCAAAGTTTTACTGTGTCATTACCTCCAACAATTGCTATTGTCTGGTTGTTAGAGACATATTTTACCTGTCCAACCCAATTGCCTTTGCCTTTGATAGTATTTAGCAAGGATAATTTTGTACTTGCCTTGTCATCAAGTTTCCAGAATTGTACGGCATTCTCACCCGTGCGGATAGCTATGGTTTGACTATCTGAGCTAAAACTAATATGCTGTTCAATGGAAAAACCGCTAAATCGCTCAACCTCTGGATTACTTAGACTACGGAAGATTTTGAGGAAAGTACCGTCAGTCCGCCAGATTTCTAAAGTGCGCTCATTGGTTTGTATGGCTAAGATTTGACCATCTGGGCTAAAACTGATTTTTGGATACCAATTATAGCGATCTGGACTGAACCTTTCCGTTTTAAGTTCAATAGTGCTGATTGATTTGCCATCGCGCCGCAAAAGTTTTAGCCTATTATTCCCCTCGAAAGTAACTAGAGTTTGGTAATCAGGACTGAAACTATTTACTTGTTTATCAACAGTTGAAAGTACAGAGCCATCCTGCTTCCAGAGAGTCACTTTATTATTTTGATAGTCTTTGGTGACTATTATTTGACTATCAGAGGTAAAACCTTCGACATTCATGTAGTCTGTTTTGTTCTGTTTTTTCAAGGTTGTTAGCAAAGTACCATCAATCTGCCATAGTTCTACTCCCTGATTTTCATCATAATCTCCTTTTTGAATAGCTACTATCTCACTATTAGGGCTAAAAGTAACCGACATAAGTTTATCAGACCTAATAGTTCTTGTTATTTTCCCGTCTTGTCGGAGGAATTTAACTGTGTTATCAGCGCTCAAAATAGCTAAATTTTTGCCATTTTGACTCAAACTTATACTTTTACTTTGATATTCATCTTTAATGGTTGTGATTAAGCTGCCATTCCATCGCCAGATTTTGATAGTTTTATCTTTACTGGATGTTGCAAGGGTCTGTCCATCTGCACTGAAACTGATTTCATTGATAGTATCTTTGTGACCTTTAAAAGTTGCGATCGCTTTACCATCACTTGTCCATACTTGTACTGTGTTATCATTTCTAACTAGAGCAATTTTTTGCCCATCAGGACTAAAACTCCCGTTAACAATCTCACCTGGGAGAGTTCTGCCAGAAGTACCATCACGCGGCCACAGTTGCACTCTACTGTCCTGACTAGCAGACGCTAAAATTTGACTATTAGTGCTGAAACTGACTGCGGAATTACTGCCGGGTAAGGTTATTTTCTGAGTGCCGTTACGCTGCCTAAGTTGCACTTGAGAGTTTTGATTAATAGAGGTAACTAGCTTTCCGTCTGGACTAAAATTAACTTTTACAGCTGTACCATCATCAAAGGTTTTCCAATCCCCGCTTTCTGCACTCCAAAGTTTCACGGTTTTGTCCTCACTGGCGGAGGCGAGTAATTTGCTGTCAGAACTGAAACTCATGCCAGTAATATTATTTTTATGCCCTTCAAGCTTTAATATATTATCTGTATCCCACGAGTTTTCTATCTTCCAAGGTTGTACCTCTACAAAGTTTTTGCTCTCAAAAGTCAAACCTAGAATCTGACCATTAGGACTCAAATTAATCAATCTTGGATAAACAATTTCCTCTTGTGTAATTCTTATATCGTTGATAGCCACTAAAGTGCCATCACGTCGCCACAGTTTAATCATCGCCGGATAATCACCGCTTAATGAAATAAGAGCCTGAGAATTGGGAGCAAAATTAACGTTAGTGAGTTTTTTATCATTATTAATTGTTTTAATATCTTTACCATTCAAACTCCAAATTTTTATGGTTTTGTCCTCACTTGCAGAAACAATTTGCTTGCCATCCGCACTGAAATTAACACTGGTAATACTACCCTGATGCCTATCAAATTTTTTAATTTTTATACCATCTAAACTCCACATTTTGATCATCCAATCTTTACTCCCAGAAACTAGTTTCTGACCATCTGGACTAAAGCTAACGCTAGTAACCTCTTCTGTATGCCCTGCAAATTTTTGGATTTCTTTGCCTTCTAGACTCCAGAGTTTTATAGTTTTATCTTCACTGCCTGAAACCAACTTTTGACTATCAGGGCTGAAGCTGATACTAGTAATTTTTTTATCATGTGCCTTGAAAGTTTTAATTTCTTTGCCATTTCGACTCCACAGTTTTACTGTCCCATCTGCACTTCCAGAAACTACTTTTTCACCGTCAGGGCTAAAATTCACGCAGGTGACAGTATCGTTATAACCTTCTAAAGTATTACGTTGTTTTATGGTATAGACTATATCTTGTAGTGTAGTAACTACTTGCATTTGGGTTTGGGACTTGACCCCAACTGACCACCACTGTTGCAATCGTCTGCTGGCTTTTAAACTTTTTACCAATGCTTCTAAATCTTGGTTCGATTTTAGCAGCCCTTTTGCTTCATTATTCAATGATAAAAGTTGGACATTGTTTTGATTTATCCACAAAAGTGGTAAGAATATCGCTAATCCACCAGTAACTACACCCAATGCTACTTTCCAGACTAAGCCTCTACGTGTCTCTAAAAGTTGTTGTTGCAGAACTTCATTCAGCTTTGCTTCTGTTAGCTTTCGTTGTTCTCTCTCTTTTTCCAACTCAGCAATTAATCTAGCTGATTGTTGCTGGCGCACAAATGGCACTAAATAATCATGTACTAGTTGATAGCGGTCAGCAGGTGATGCTGGCACCCTTAGCACTAACCCTGATTTCACTAAGATTTCTAAAACTAAGTCGAGTTTTTCAGTTTTTACATCTAACTCTAATTCTAAATCAGCACGAGTTTTTAAAGGGCGGGTATTATTTTCATCTGTGAGCAAATATAAAACTAGTTTGGCTATCTGTTCATTATCAGAACCGCAGTCTTTGACAATTTCTTCTAAAAATCGCCCAACAAAGTTTTCTTTAGGGCCATGTTGCTGATATTGTTCTAACTTCGTTATTTTTTCTGTTTGTAATTGTGCTCCTACTACTTGCAATTCAATGGGGCGTACCTCGCCTAAATCTCTAGCTAAATCCTTCACCAATTCATCAATTAATGATGGTTCTAAAACTACCTGGCTTTTTTGAGTTAAATTTTGAATAATTAATTTAGCGTCTTCTAATGAAAAGTTATCCAAATGGTAAAGAATATCTTTATCTAAAATATTATTATTAATAACATCAAAGTTTGCCAGCCGATTATTACATTCTAATAAATAATGTAGATAATCTTCGCGTAAAGACAAGATAACCTTTATATAAGGGATATCTAAGCAGTCACGTAAAAATTCGTAAAATTTTCGTCTATTGCTTGGATCATTATAAATGAAGAAAAATTCTTCAAATTGATCGAAGATTAAAACTGTCAGCAGGTTATAATCATCATGCTTTTCTAATTGGTTGAGAATAGACTTTTCCCCTGCTGTGTCTTCTCTTAAAGGAGGAGAGTATTCATAGCTTCTGCCTTCATAAGGAATGCGTGGTAAATCAGAAATAGCATCTCGTAAACGATTGCCTAATTCTATAATCCAATCTGGATAAACTTGCTGTAAAACAGGCAAAACATCACGAACACCAATGGATCTCTGTTTCAATGCCGGGATTAATCCAGCCTGTAAAATTGAACTTTTACCAACACCTGATTGCCCATGAATAATTGTTAGTTTGCGGTCATGTTGACCCATGCGCTCAATCAGGCGATTAATATCTTGCTGTCTTCCAGAAGCAGCGATTTCTGTGGCTACTGTTTCTTGTTGTTCAACGGATGCTAAAGCCGGGTTATTTACTGTTTGTTGTGCTTGTAACCTACCTGCACCAATGAAAGCACGGAAACCATATTGCTGTTCAAGCGATCGCTGTTCTTGTTTAAAATGAAATGCAGTTCGATATTCACCTTTTTTAAAGTAGTTTGCTCGTAACTCTGCCAAAATCTGAATGTAAAGTTCTGGATCGTATTGTGCTTTGGTTTCTGTTCTGGCAGTTTCTAAGGTTTGTAGTGCTGCTTCTGGTTGATTGAGTGCAGATTGCGATCGCGCTAACGCAAACAAATACCAACCCTGATGATACGACCTTTCCCAATCTAAATCTGCTTTCATCTCCTCTGAGACTGGCGCAGATGTATCTATTTGCACGCTATCCAGCAGAGAAAGCGCTTGTTCGGCTGTTTGCTTTGCCTCATTCCAAGCGGATTTAGCAATTAGCACCTCAGCCAGAAAGCTATAAGCTCTGGCTAGTTTAAACTGATTAGGATAGGTTTGATGCAACGCAATTGCTTTGTTAGCAACAGCCTCCAACTCTTCCCACTGTTGCAAATCTTGCAGTACAGAACCCAAAGCGTTGATAAATTTTGCTACCAAATCTTGGCGATTAGCTTGCTCAAATACCTGAATACATTCCTGAAAATAATCTTTGGCAAGACTATGAGCACGATCGCGTTCGGGGTGATGTAACACTGCATAGGTACGCCACCAAAGTCCTAGAGAGTAGAGTAAACAGCCGCGTCGTTCTAGGAAGCGGGGTGATGGAGAATTGTTGACAAAAAGTGTTAAACTACGCTCGTAATATTGCCCTGACAATTCCAGTGAATTAGAATTCGCCCGACCTAGCATAAATTCTAAACTCGCTTCCAGTTCTGGATTCAAACTCAAACGACGATTTTGTAAATCATGCCATGCTGACTCCAACTCAACTCGGCGTGGAGAGCCAACTTGTAAATTCAGCGCCGTACTATCGAGATATCTGCCTGCACCAGCGGCTAAAACTTTTTCAAAGACTTCATCAGCAGTTTGCTGGATAAAATCAATTAAATCATCAGTGGCGATCGCAAATTCAACGATAGTACTCCAACTGTGTAAATCTGGTGCTAATCGCATGAGTTTGTGCAGCACCTCATCCGTTACCCACAACACCAACGGGAAGTGAAAATTTTTTCTAAACTCCTCCCTGACCTGATTTGCACCACTCAGCACTTGTTCTAGCTTGCTGACTGATTCTAAACCAGATACTACCAGCGCCTGGGGATGCTCAGAACCGAGTAAATTTTGGATAGTCTGGAAAAATGTTTTAATCGATTTATCCAAAACTATCTCCCGAATTTTCAAATCGCTCGATGCTTGCAGACTTTGCACCAAACGCCTTCGCAAACTAGCTCCATTACAGAGTGCCAAAATCAGGGAAAATTCTTCTTGAGAAGTAGCGATCGCCCATATTAATTCTTGTAAAGAATTTTCGTTGTTGATTGCGAGTGGCTGTGGATGACTCATGACTAGACCTCGCGTGGGGGGAGTGGGAGCAGGCAAAGAATAATAACTCCTGTAGAGACGCGATTAATCGCGTCTCTACTTCTAACTCTTAACTTAAAGCTGCAACCCTGGTGCTTCTGCCAAAATCGGATTAATTTCAAACCAAGACCCCTGAGTGTCTCGGTACTCATAGACGAACCGACTGTGTACCAAAATTCGGTATCCATCATCGCCGCTTACCCATTTCCGCTGTTGTACTTGGCGCAACAAATTCCACTCATCATCTGTGATTGCTAAGGTCATTTGATTGCAGTAGGCTCTAATTACAGTTTCTAACCCCGCACGCGATAAAGGCAGTTTTCTTTCCTTTTTGATCCAATCGTTGAGCAGTCTGAGTAATTCGCGGACATGACCGCCACTAATGCGGCAGAGTCTTTCTAATGTTTCTGGAGTATCAAAAATCTCTGTAATCCAGCCGAGGCGCTCCTGTGGTTGATTATCAGGATAAGCTCTTGCTAGAATCATCTGTGCCAATAGTGCCATACCTTCAGCGCATTCACTGCCATCGCGTAATTGCACTGGCACCATCGGTAACACTTTTGGATAAACCATAAATCGCTGTGTTAACCTGCTCAAATCGTTAGAAAACATCAACTCTAAAGGCATGGTGTAAACCACGTGGCACTTGAGTTGAGTTAATTGTTCTCCCCGATCTACAAATAAATATTCCGGCTGAGGTCGTCCCCAAGACTTGTTAGCAGTCTCAACGCGATCGAGATTATCGACAATTACTACTAGTCCTTTTTTGCCGTGTTGCTTCAGTTTAATAATGGCAGGTTCGAGTAATTCCTCGTTAATTACATCTATAATGCCTTTTGTGCGCGGCCCTAAATATTCTCTTAACTTGTTGCGAAGTTCAGGGCTATTTTTGGCTTTGGCTGTAATTTTGCCAATGCCTAGTGCCACCACTGATACTCCTTCTTTCTCATTTGCTTTCAGTTCTCCAATACCTGGAATTTTTGCTTCGACGGCAAACTTACCTTCAGTACTCGCAGAAACTTTACCAATTCCAGGAATTGATGCTTCGGCAGAAACTTCAACTTCTGTCATCAACAGTTTAGCGGCTCCTTGAAGGATTTTTTTCAGACCTTGGGGTTCAGGAATTTCCAGTTTTTCTAAGCCATTGAGACTTTCACTAACTCGGCGAGCTACGCTTAATAAAATATCACTGATATCAACATCACCCATTTCTAGGTCTTGACTGGATTCAAAATATACTACATGAAAGTCTGATTGCTCTAATTCTGCTTTCAGCCTGAGCAATTCTGTAGATTTGCCGCAGCCTATGTGTCCTGTAAATAATTCGCAGGTAGTCCCTTCAGGTGAGAAAAATGTGATATTCTCTTTTAACTCCTCAATAATCCTGCCACCGCGCACTGAGGAAAAATCAATATAGTACTTTCGATCCTCAGCATTTTCGACAGCCAAGGTCTTGCTAGGGTTGCAAGCCTGATAAAACTTTTGTAAATCCAGTTTCATTAGCTACGTCACAACAAGGCTTTTCTTTATTGTCAACACAAACTGTGTGACATATTCCGCAAAATTTTTCAGTCATTTCTGTAATTACAGCAATTTTTAGGTATTTAGAGAGTGAGAGGGGGATTGGGGATTGGGGAGTAGTGTAGTTCAATTACTTAGTACAGCATTTCATTAATTTGTAGCGAATTAAATTTGGCAATATCCCACATTGTTAATGCATCGGCTTGCATTGTTAATGCAATATCCCACATTGTTAATGCATCGGCTTGCATTGTTAATGCAATATCCCGCATTGTTAATGCATCGGCTTGCATTGTTATAGCGCTTCTAGGTTGAGTGCAATACAGACCTAACAAGAACAGCCCCTTCCCTTATAGGGAAGGGGAGTAAGATTCAAAGCCTCTCTCCTAGAAAAAGAGAGGAATGGAAGTGAGGTCAAAGAGTATTGCATCCAAACGAGAACTGCTATAATGCATCGGTTTGCATTAAAAACGCTACGCTTTTACGCAAAACTGTACTTAGCCTCCCCTAACTTCCCAACATCTGCAAGTTATGTAAAGTGGCATAAAGCCCTCCTTGTTGCAGTAGTTGTTCGTGATTTCCCTGTTCGATTAATTCGCCACGCTTGAGAACAAAAATCCGGTCTACATTGCGAATTGTAGACAAGCGGTGAGCAATAATAATGGCGGTACGTCTAAGCAAAAGCTGGTTTAATGCCTCTTGAACTGAAGCTTCTGTACCAACATCCAAACTAGCGGTAGCCTCATCTAGTACCAAAATTTGCGGATTGCGAATGGCAGCCCGCGCAAAGGCTAAAAGTTGCTTTTGACCACTAGAAATATTTGTGCCCCGTTCTCGAAGTTGAGTATCATAACCTTGGGGTAATTCTTCTATAAACTGGGCAACATTGGTTTGCTCTGCTGCTTGTTGAATCTGTTCAATGGTGTAGCCATCTCCTAAAGAAATGTTGCTTTTAACATCGCCAGCAAACAAAAAGCCTTCTTGTAAAATTACTGCCATGTAACGCCGCAGTTCTGCTTGTGGTACTTCCCGAATGTCTATGCCATCGATGAGAATGCGTCCTTGAGTGGGTTCGTAGAGGCGGCACAAAAGACGGATAATCGAAGTTTTACCTGCACCGGTAGGGCCAACTAATGCAATTTTTTCACCAGGATGAATGGTGAAATCTAAATCTTTAATTACGTAATCATCATTTTTGTAAGCAAACCAGACGTGATCAAAACGAATCTCTCCCAGTTCTGGGGGAGAAGTGAGGTCTGGGGATTCTAGATTTGCCAGGATTTCGTCGATATAGCCAAATTTTGCATCAAATATTGAGAAGCGGACATTGGCGCGATCGCGAATTTCTATCGGTTCATCTAATATATCGCCTACGCGTTCAATGGCAGTGAAACCAGCTTGAATTACTGTAAATTTCTCGGCAAAAGCCCTTAAAGGGTCAAATAATCGCTGGGCATACAATACAAATGTAGATAAAGTCCCAAAAGTCAAGTTTTTTTCCAACAGCAACCAACCACCCACGCACAAAACACCTGCGATCGCAATCAGTCCAATCCATTCTAAGGTTGCTGAAACAAATGAATCATAAAAGATGGTTTTATCCATTTGCTGAGTGTAGTTGCTGTTCGTAGCACGAAACAATTCGGCATTAAATTTTTCTCTACGGAACAACTGCACGACGTTAATACCAAGCACATTTTCTTGTAGCTGTGAATTCAGGATCGAAAGTTCTTCTCGCCCTTTGTAATTGGCTTTGCGGTACTGTTTTTGAATGTAAACAATTACCCAGCTAGTTGGTAACAGCATCAATAGCAGCAAGCAAGAAAGTTGCCACTGGATGGAAAACATTAAACCCAAAGTCACCAGCATTAAAAACAAATCAGATATAATGCCAACTGCCCCAGTAGAAAAGACATCGCCTAACACTTCCACATCGCTGGTGATTCTGGTAATTAATTTACCTACGGGTGTGCGGTCAAAAAAGCGCACTGCTAGAGATGTTACATGCTGAAATAAGTTTTGGCGAATTGCTGCGGTAATTTGTTGCCCTAGCTTTTGGACTATATAACCTTGGAAACCTGTCAATATCAATTGGATGGCGATCGCAATTACCAGTAATCCCTCTAGGATATTTAGCCCTTGCGAGAAGGGACGATTCCTGAAAAATTCGTAAGTGCTTGGTTCGTTACGAATCAGAGAGATTACTTGGCCAATCAAGAAAGGTTGTAAGGCATTAGCTAGTGCGATCGGTACAAGTAGGCACATCGACAGCGCCAGTAGCCGCCCGTTACGACGGGCATAAGGCACCAAACGCAAAAATAACCGCCAATCATTTTCACGCCGACGATCTGGTGTATAAGATTTTTTGAGAGATTGGTAGATGCTCATAGTAAGAGCATTATATTAATGTTTGGAAAAAAACACGCTTGTTTAAAGTAGCGTTTATCTTCCTGCTCTGATACCATGCCTGAGATAGAAACTGCAAGACTACTACTAAGACCCTATACACCTCAAGACCTGGATGAACTTGCTCCTATTTTGAGCAACCCAGCAGTTATGAGGTATTCACCCAGAGGGCCTATACCTAAAGATCAAGTAAAAGAAGTAACGCAGGAAATATTACAATTTTTTTTTACACACTGGCAACAGCACGGTTTTGGTGTATGGGCTGTAGTGGAAAAAGCCAGCGCGAAATTAATTGGTCATTGTGGGCTGAATTTTTTACCCAATAGCCCGGAAGTCGAAGTTCTTTATCGGTTAGAGGAAGCTTATTGGAATCAAGGAATTGCCAGCGAAGCCGCAAAAGCAAGTTTAAGGTACGGCTTTGAGGAAGTCAAGTTAGATCGCATTGTCGCCATCACTGCACCACAACATACAGCTTCATGTCGTGTGATGGAGAAATGCGGCTTGAAATACGAGAAAAATGCTCAATTTTACAACTTAGATGTAGTGTATTATGCTCTGGCTCGTTCAGAATGGCGTTCGGATGATTCTCTTTACATTTTGCAAATTTGAATTGGGGTCATTATGCCTGAGATAGAAACTGCACGATTGCGACTAAGGCAGGAAATAAACATACCACTTCAAATGGCGCAAGAGCTTGGAATACAATTCTTTTAACTTTTGACTTCTGCCTTGCGGTACTAGCTTATTTGTATTAATTACTTTATTGATATTCCTGTAAGTATGAAACACCAGCATACTTATCTGTTTACGTCTTATATCTAAAGATAGATGATTAAGGTTAAAATTTGGGAAACCTAAGAGGGGTTCATTCCCAAGAGATGTCCTACCTACTTATCGCAGAATGCAACTGAGGTCAGATGACGCAACCTTTAAATCAAGTCAAAGAATGGGAACAACGTCGTGACGAAGCAAACCGCTACTACCAACGGGGGAAATTTCAAGAGTCTCTCGATCTTGCAACCAAAAATTTACACTTGGCTAGAGCAATTCCAGACCGAGCCAGAGAAGGTTATACATTAAACGACCTCGGTTTAGCTCACCTCAGTTGCAGGCAACCTCAAAAAGCATTAGAGCTCTTTCATCAGGCGCTTTCGGTTGCTATTGAAATTGGCAACACGCCAGCAGAGGCAACTGCACTTAGCAATCTGGGTTCTACTTACAGCCATCTTGGACGCTTTTCGCAAGCGTTGAAATATTTTGACAAAGCACTGCCAATCTTTAGGCGATCGCAAGATACCCAAAATGAAGTTTCTACTCTTAATGATATAGCCCTAATTTATACCCGCTTAGGAGAACCGAAACGGGCACTGTTGCTACAACACCAAATTTTGAGGATGCGGCGATTGTTAGGTGACTTTTCTGGTGAAGCAACAACGCTCAATGGCATTGGATTTGCTTACAATGTCTTAGGCAAGTTTGAGCAAGCGCTAGAATTTTTTCAAGCAGCACTGCCAATTCAACGAGCTGTTAAGAATTTGTTTGCACAAGCAACGACCTTGAACAATATTGCTTCTGTCTATCATGATTTAGGAAAACCTAAAGAAGCACTATTGCTCTACAATCAAGTTCTTTTGACACGTCGAGCAATTAGCGATCGCTCTGGTGAAGCAACAACCCTTCACAACATTGGTTTTACCTACAGCACCCTGGCAGAGCATCGCCAAGCAATGAAGTTCTACAAACAAGCCATTGTGATTTATCAAGAACTGGGCGATAATCTCGGAGAAATTTCAACTTTGCTAAATATGGGAAGCCTTTACGCCACCACGAAACGCAAAAAAATGGCGCGATCGTGCTACCAAAATGCCCAAGAGTTAGCAGAGCAAATCGAATATCAGCCACTTTTGGAAAAAGTACAGCAGTTCATAGATTCTCTGTAGCGTCCATTGAGCAAGTTTTGTCATAGATTCAAGAATCCCTGTCTCTGAGCGAGCAGGGAGTGTCAACCTAGCTACAATACCAAAGTTGTAGCTAGAACAAGGACATCGATGAAAGCCTACGAAATTCAAAGCAACGCCGGGATTGATGCCCTGGCATTAGTCGATCACCCCGAACCAAAACCCGCAGCTGGACAAGTTCTGATTCAAGTGAAGGCAACATCTTTAAATTATCGGGATCTGCTGGTTATTGAAGGAGCTTACGGTGCTGGACAGAAATATCCATTAATTCCCATGTCTGACGGTGCGGGAGAAGTTGTGGCGGTAGGGGAAGGTGTGACACGGGTGAAAATAGGCGATCGCGTCGCTGGTATTTTCTTCCAAGACTGGATTTATGGCTCTTTAACCAAAGAGAAAATGAAATCCGATTTGGGAGGCGGTATCGATGGAATGCTGGCTGAATATATTTTATTACACCAAGATGGTTTAGTGATATTACCTGATCACCTATCCTACATTGAAGGTGCAACTTTACCTTGTGCAGCAGTCACAGCTTGGCATGGACTGGTAACAAAAGGCAATATTGGCGCAGGTGATAGTATTTTATTACTCGGTACTGGGGGCGTTTCTATTTTTGCTCTCCAGTTTGTCAAGATACATGGTGCTAGAGCGATTATTACTTCCAGTAGTGATGAGAAATTGGCACGAGCTAAACAGCTTGGTGCTGACGAAACAATCAACTACAAAACAACACCAGATTGGGAAAAGCAAGTTTATCAATTAACCAATCGCACGGGTGTAGATCATGTAGTTGACGTAGGCGGTGCAGGTACTCTGCCAAAATCACTACAAGCTGTCCGCATTGGAGGACGTATTAGCTACATTGGCGTATTATCAGGTAGAGGAAATGAAATTGACCCCATGCCAATACTTTTTAAGAGTTTAACAGTTCAAGGCATTTATGTTGGCAGTCGGGAAATATTTGAGGCGATGAATCAGGCAATGCAACAGCATCAAATCAAACCGATTATTGATCGAGTTTTCTCCTTCGCTGAAGCACGAGAAGCTTATCATTATCTTAAAAGTGCGGCTCACTTCGGTAAAGTCGTAATTCGTAATTCGTAATTCGTAATTCGTAATTCGTAATTCGTAATTTTAAAAAGTTTAATTTTATGTTTCAAGTGGGGTTTAAATTCCCACTTGAAACATACAGTAGATTGTAAGTTAATGAAGTACATCCTTACCCCTCCCTAACCCTCACGCCACTTGCTTCAAGTCGGGCATTGCCCGCCCAACGCAGTGGCTCCCGTATGTATTGGGGAGGCAACTAGATTGGGAAGAATTTCCCCCCAATACATCGGGGGGATTAAGGGGGGTAAAGATGTACTTCATTTAGATGCAAAATGCTGTAATTCTTAATTACCTTTAAACAGCAGCGAGAGTAGGCGCAGCGAATTTAGCATATCGCTCAATGTAGAATTCTTTAGAGTGAGCGATCGCCTTCACAGACTCACGCTCTTTCAAAGCATGTTTCCACTGGCGTAGACGGGTAAATTGCTCTGGTATTCCAAAGCCGCGATACTGCTTGAGTGCAGCCCAGCGCTCAAACCAAGGGAAATAGGTGAAATCGACCAAACTAATGGATTCACCAAACCAGTAAGGGCCTTCTCCAGATAGCTTTGCTAAACCTTCGTTTTCAATGAATTCCAGATGTTTATATAGTTCCTGTTTAGCTTCCTCTTGTTTTTCGGGGTCTGAACTCCGCAGCAGCGTAGAAAAAGCAGGAACGAACCTGGTGTTAGCAAAATCGATCAGATGCGAGCCTGTGCTCTATCAATGGGGTTGCTGGGTAACAGTGGTGGATTGGGAAATACCTCATCGAGATACTCGTTAATTACTGCTGACTCCCAAACTCGGTTATCGCTATGAGTTATTGCAGGCACTTTCCCATAGGGGGAAACTTTGGTAAATCCTTCAGGCTTATTTTGCAAATCAATCTCAATCAAATCGAAGTCGATGCCTTTCTCTTGGAGTACCAAGCGGGTACGGTGAGCATAAGGACAAACAACTGCACTGTATACTTTAATTTGAGCCATGTTTAAGTTCCTTGGTAAATAGGACTTGTTAATCGGCATTGGGAATTGAATTTTCATCCAAAAATCCCAAATCTTAAATTGTTAGTGTCACAAAATTCTTTTTGAGGCGAATGTAGCGTAAAAAATTCTCGACACTAACCAAACTTTGAAACTCAAGTAATACTCAAATAACCCAAGATTGTTGGTGAGGGTAAGGAATAGGGAATGGGGATTAATTATTTCTCCTCTGCTCCCCTGCTTCTGTGCCCCTGTGCCTTCTCCTAAAGCCAGGGCACTTCTTCAGGTGCATAACGGAAGGCGCGGAAGACTGTATTTTGCTCTCCACGAGTTACCGGCGACTTCTCACCTGGAATATTCCGAGATCCAAAGTGGGGATTGATATATTCCCAAACTATTTCACCTGCAACTGTCACCTCGAATATTCGGCCATAAGCACCTTCTGTAATCAAGGTATTGCCATTGGCCAAACGTTGCGCTCCTGATATGTATGAACTGAAGAAATTTTGGGGCGGGTTGTCGGTGTATTCCCAAACTATCTCTTTGGTTTGGCGATTAACTTCAATCACACGCGAGAAATTGAGAGCGATGTTACGACGATGTGCGCCATTGTCGAAAATCAGGATATTACCGTTAGCTAGTTCGTTTGGGAAGTGCTGCTGTGCTAGCACATCATCGCCTAGCGTCCAGATGATTTCTCCAGTTTTGCGATCGACAATGACAACTGTGGAGATATTACGAAAGCTCACTATAATGTTGCCATCGGCAAGTTCACCCACAGTATTCCCATGAGTCCATTCATGTCGATGATCTTGGGGTGTAATCGTAAATATATCTGGATCGAGGTGTTCGTGGGCGTACCAAGTCCAAATGATTTCACCTGCTGGAGTCACCTCATAAAGCACATCCGCATAAATATCACCATCGGGTTCTGTACCTGGTACACCGCCTTTGATTCGAGGAACCAAAGACTGAGGTATCTTTTCAATCGCTAGTAGAATTGTGTTGCCATTGGCTAGCCTGCGCCCATCGTGATGATGATCTGGATGCTTATATTCCCAGATAATATTTCCCTTGGGATCTGCTTCTAAAACAACGCCACTTTTGAACGCAGCCCATAAAGCAAAACGTAGTGGTTCTTCTGGTGGAGTCTTACCGTTATAAAAAAGGTTGCCATTGGGTAAGAGATAACCGTATAACCCTGGTGGATAAGGCAGATTCCACTGGTGTATGACTTCTCCTTCCAGGTTCAGAAGGTAGACTTCACCTTGACCTGTCAGAGGTGTGAAAAGTGTGTATCCTTTAAATACTTTTTCGGGATTGTAAGCCTTTAAACCAGTACCCCGACGACGAATAGTATTTTGGTCAACTGATGTTGCTGTAAAAGTCATATTTACCTACTAACTAAATATCTAGTTTTTAATCTAAGAACTAAGACAGAGTGCATCGCGCATCTCTACTTCTACTCTGATAATGAGAGCCAGAGGCTCTAGGGAGGCGTTACCAGGCTGGAGCCTGGTAACGAGGCGAACTGTCTTTAATTTTGAATTTTGAATTTTGAATTGTTTATGGTGCTGGGTTTGGCGACTGAGCATGAACTATATCCAACTCTTCCAAAATGTCTTTGTCGAGAACTACATCGACGCTTTCTAAATTCTCTTTGAGTTGTTCCAGTGTGGTAGCACCAATAATTGTGCTAGGTACAAACCAACGACTCCGCACAAATGCTAGGGCCAGATGCGCTGGACTCAGTTGATAGCGCTTGGCAATTTCCACATAAGCTGCTACTGCTTGACTTACTTTTGGTTTGAGATAGCGCTGACCAAAATTTTCAAACAAAGTAATTCTTGTTTTCTCTGGTTTGCCGTTTAGGTATTTGCCAGTCAAGAAGCCAAATGCCAAAGGACTATAAGCTAGTAACCCAATTTCTTCGTGATAAACTGCTTCTGCTAAGGCTCCATCAAATACTCGATTCAGCAAGTTGTAAGCATTTTGAATCGAAACAACTTTGGGCAATCCTAACTGTTTAGCAGCGTTACTAAACTGGGCAACTCCCCAAGGTGTTTCGTTACTCAAACCGATATAGCGAATTTTCCCTGCCTTAATTACATCGGCAAAAACTGCTAGCTGTTCAGGGATGGGAACCGTTTTTTCCACCTGAGTCGGATCGAATACCGTTTGCCCAAATCGTGGCAGGTAGCGATCGGGCCAGTGGATTTGGTACAGATCAATATAATCCGTTTGTAATCTTTTTAGACTATCATCTACAGCTTGTTTGATATTATCACGGTCAATTGCTTTGGCTCCACCACGTACCCATTTAAAGCCTCGACCAGGGCCAGCAATTTTAGTAGCTATAATAAGTTGATCTCTTTGTTGACGCTTTAACCATTCCCCAATGTAAGTTTCAGTTAATCCATAAGTTTCGCCCCTTGGTGGGACAGGGTACATCTCAGCCGCATCAATAAAGTTGACTCCTTGGGCAATAGAATAATCTAGCTGCTCGTGGGCTTCTACAATGGTATTTTGCTGTCCATAAGTCATAGTTCCCAGACAAATTTCAGAAACTTTTAAGTCACTCTTGCCAAGTTGGTTATACTTCATAATTTTTGCGTTGCTGTTCAGTTGATTTAACAGTGATATTTTTATTGGATATTTTGCCTTTTTCCCAGGACGCTATTTTTAAGTGTATTAGCTCCAAACAATATTTAATTTGGCAATAAACCAATATAATTTTTTCACAAAATTAATATTATGCATATACTACTAAAAATCGATAGATAAAACGTATTAAATGGATATGGTTGTTTATTATTGCATAGATGAACCAGATAAGTAAGTTAGTTGGGAGTAAGAAAAAATCTAAAATTGTAGTGGAAAATACTTGCTTTTATTGAGTTTTTGTGAAATGAACTGTTTTAGCCGGAGTTTATACTACGTTTTAAAAGTAGACTTACCGTAGTATATCAAAAATTCTTAAGATTTTTCTATAATTAAGTCTTAACAAATGTTCATATTGATATATAGTAGGATTCCTAAGTAGCTGGTTATTATAGTATTAAAACATACTATTTTCACTTAAGTAACTTTACAACAGCTAGTAGCAATAACAAAGACTTAGGGTTTTAAAGATTTGCATAACCAGGAATTTTTGCTGCGATCGCTGACAACAATACTCATGTCTATAGCAATGTGATTGAAGGCGTAGGGTGTGTTACCGCGTTAGCGTAACGCACCGAAAACCTGCGATCGCTGACAACAATACTCATGTCTAAAGCAATGTGATTTAAGTAACAAATTAGTATAATTATACTGAATGATTAAAATATTTCCTGGGATGATTATGGCATTTTTGATGGATTCAATTGGAGTTACAAAGTGGCATATTAATACTTGATCTGCCGTTGCTGAATTTAGATATAGAATTCCTATTTGATTTTTGAATAAACACCGTACACTTCGAAGCGCCAACGGATAGCGCAGCGTTAGCGAGTCATCGAGCGTCGGAAACCTCCGCTCAGACTTTGCGCTAAGTAAATTGCAAATAACAAAGGACAAATGACAAATGACTAATGACAGCCAACAGAAATGATTTAGGACTGCTATATATGAAATGCAAAAATCATGTATTTTCAACTCTTACTCTCTGTGTCTGTGCGCCTCTGCGTGAAACAAACTCGTATTCTTAATCAGCAATGCCCTTTATTTTGCATTAAATAATTTAGTTATGTTATTTTTATAAATAGAAGTATAAAAAACTCTTATTCCAACTTTTTTTAGGAATTACACCTTTTGACATTAGGATTAGATTTTTGATTTTTCTCCTTATGCCTGGAGTTGCCTTTTCTAGAGACGGCTACATTCAGGAGAATTCCAATGTCATTAGACAAAAATGCCTTTGAGCAACCAGCAAATAAGTTGCTTGCAGCTCTGCCAGCCAGTGATTATCAGCGTCTTATTCCCCACATGAAGCTGGTTCCGCTGTCAAATCGGCAAGTCCTTTACCAAACAGGCGAGCCGATCGCACAGGTCTATTTTCCTAATAAGGCAGTGGTTTCTATAGTCACCACTATGGAAGATGGCTCCACAGCAGAAGTTGGTTTAGTGAGCAATGAAGGCATGGTGGGTATACCCGTAATTTTAGGAAACAACACCACAATCACAACAGCATTTGTGCAGATTCCAGATACTGCCATACAAATCGATGCAGATATATTCAGAAGTGAGTTCAATCGGGGTACAGTGCTTCAAAGCTTGCTACTGCGCTATGTCCAAGGTGTATACACTCAAATAGTACAAGAATCTGGGTGCAACCGTCTTCATCAGCCAGAGGAGCGGCTGGCTCGTTGGCTGCTGACAATCTCTGACCGTCTGGAATCAAAGGAATTTCCGCTTACCCAAGAATTTATCTCACAGATGCTGGGTGTAAATAGCGCTGGTGTCACTGAAGCAGCTAGCACCTTGAGCCAAGCTGGAATGATCGCCTACCACCGTGGTCAGATTAAGATGCTGAATCGAGAGGCTTTAGAAAAAACTTCCTGTGAATGTTATCAGATACTAGAAGAGGAATTTATTCGTTTATTGGGCAATAAGCCCAATAAACGACGAAAATAATTTTTTTTAAGCTTCTGTGTACGATACCGCACAGACTCAAACAAGTGTGTTCATTTAAGCTTTTTTAGATTGTCTCCGTGTTTCTTTAGCGAATATACCTTTTGACATTAGGATCTGATCTTTAAATCCTTTCCTTGTGCTCTGAGTTGGCTTTTCTAAAGTTACCTAGTTTAAGGAGAGTGGTTTGTAATGTCATTAGATAAAAATTTTCAGCAACCATCAAATAAGCTGCTCGCAGCTCTGCCAGCCAGTGATTATCAGCGTCTTGTCCCCCATCTAAAGCTAGTTTCGCTCGAAGTTCCGCAAATCCTTTACCAAGCAGGCGAACCGATCACACAGGTCTATTTTCCTGATAAGTCAATGGTTTCTATAGTTACCACTATGGAAGATGGCTCAACAGCGGAAGTTGGGATAGTGAGCAATGAAGGCATGATTGGTATCCCGGTAATTTTAGGAAACAAGACCACAACCACAACATCATTTGTGCAGATTTCGGGCGCTGCTATGCAGATGAATGCAGATGTACTTAGAGCCGAGTTTAATCGGGGCGAAGCGCTTCAAACCCTGCTGCTGTGCTACGTACAAGCTATATACTCTGAACTGGCGCAAGGAGCTGCCTGCAACCGTCTGCATACACTGGACGAACGGCTGGCTCGCTGGTTACTGACAGTCTCTGAGCGTGTGGAATCAGAAGATTTTCCCCTCACGCAAGAATTTATCTCCCAGATGCTAGGTGTACGTCGTTCCGGCGTTACAGTTGCGGCTAGCACCCTCAGCCGAGCCGGAATGATCAGCTATCACCGTGGTCATATTAATATCTTGAACCGAGAGGATTTAGAAGCAACTTCCTGCGAGTGTTATCGAGTCATACAAAACGAATTTGCTCGCTTACTGGGCATGAAGCCCAGTAAGCGAGGCGAAAAATTTTTTTGATTTATAGCCGTAGTCACTAATGTTAAGACAGTGTTGCTCGCTCAAAGCCTTGACAAAACTGGGTTTTTACTCAGCACTCAGCACTCAGCACTTTGCTATATGCGTGCGAAACCGAACAGACTCGCAAAAATAACTTGATTTAAAGTATTTTGAGCAAATTTATCTTTTAATGTTCAGTGAGCAAAAACACTCTTAAGCCGCAAGTAAATAAGTTACTCGCGGCATTGTCAACTAGTGATTATCAGCGTCTTGTTCCACACTTGAAGTTGGTTTCGCTTTCAACTCGGCAAGTCATTTACGAATCAAAAGAACCGATCACACAGGTCTATTTTCCCCAAAACGGAGTAGTTTCTTTAGTCACTAATATGGAAAATGGCTCGATGATGGAAGTTGGGGTAGTGAGCAATGAAGGCATGGTTGGTATCCCGATAATTTTAGGAGGCAACACAACAACCACAAAAGCGTTTGTGCAGGTTTCAGGTGCTGCTATGCAGATGGATGCAGATGTACTTAGAACCGAGTTCAATCAGGGTGGAGCTATTCAAAACCTGCTGCTGCGCTATGTACAAGCTGTATACACTGAACTGGCGCAAGGATGTGCCTGCAACCGTTTTCATACCCTAGAGGAGCGGCTGGCTCGTTGGCTACTGACAGTCTCTGACCGTCTAGAATCAGAGGATTTTCCGCTCACACAAGAATTTATTGCCCAGATGCTAGGTGTACGGCGCTCCGGTGTGACAGTAGCGGCTAATACCCTGAGCCGAACCGGAATGATTCGCTACCAGCGTGGTCATATTAGCATCCTGAAACGAGAGGCTTTGGAAGCAACTTCTTGCGAGTGTTATCAAGTCATACAAGGCGAATTTGCTCGGTTGCTGGGGAATTAGCCAAGGCGCGTAGGCGTAGCCCGTCGTAGACATCGCCAATGAATTAATTATTTAATTATTTTAAATTACTATGTCCGAAACCGGACAGACACTTGTTAATTAGTTCTTTTAAGCTTTAGTAAAGTAGACATCAAATGGCATTACCCGCCTTTTGATGTAATTGCTACTCCAAACATTTGAGCTACAGGGCAGTTAGATAATGTCTAATCAATCAATGTCTTTTCAAGGTATACGATTGCTAGTTGTTGATAACGACTTTGATACAAGAACATTACTTACCTACCTATTTGAATTAGGCGAAGCAGAGATTATCACTGCTGCTTCAGCAGAGGAGGCTATAGAAATAATGTCATTTTTTAAACCAGACATCCTAATTAGTGACATTTATTTACCAGATGAAGACGGCTACTCACTGCTCTTGAAGGCCAGAAATCTGGAAGCAAAACGAGGGAGAGAGATTCCAGCTATTGCTCTGACGGCATCTGCTGACGAGGAAGACCGTAATTTGGCATTATCATTAGGTTATGATATATACCTATGCAAGCCGATAGACTTAGACGAATTAGCTTTTGTAGTTGCTAGTTTAGTTGGAATCGACAATAGGCTTGAGATATTGGGGTGCAACAAGGCAGAAGCCAGTAAGCAAGAAAGCTTTAACTAAATTTTATTTATTGTAAAAATACAATTTCTACGAAGGGCTATGCTAACGCCTGGTGATTTTTATCCTAAATCATCAGGCGATGCTTTTTCTCAGGAATCTTTTGACTAATTTTATTTTTTATTAATTTCGCTAGTAGTAAAAACTATTCAAAAGTAGTGATATAAAATATACTAAGAATAAATACAGAGAACAACCAAGTGGTTCTCTGCAAGTACTCATTTTTTCATATAAAGGAGCACATTATGGAATATCTTGCTTATTCTCACATGTTTATTGCTCAAGAAGAGGCATCTGGAAACACTAATTATAATTTTCCTAAACCTCAATTAAATTGGAAAAAACTGTTTAAATCTTCGGCTTGGTTAGCTTTAGCTGGTGTTGGTGTATTACTTGCTGCTGTTAGCCAAATTCAAATGAGTTCGGCTGCGTATGTAAAGACTAACGGCAGTTGTTTACGTGTCCGTTCAGGCCCAAGCAGCAACTACTCTTATGTGGACTGTGTACCAAATGGGACAACACTTCCAGCAATTGAACGATATGAAAACGGTTTTGCCAGACTTTCTACGGGTAGATACGTTTTTGCCCGATGGATTGGTGATAGACCTAACAATCGTCCTGTAACTAGACCTGGTGGTGTTGGCGGTTCGATAATTCTTACCCCTGGTTCTAAAGGTCTGCTCGTCAGAGACGTTCAAACAGCTTTGGGTAATCTCAGAGTTGATGGAATTTACGGTCAAGAAACTGTTAGCCGAGTCCGCAGCTTTCAGCAAAGTAAAGGTTTACTTGTAGATGGTGTTGTGGGCCCCGAAACTCGATCTGCTCTGGGTATTTAGCCAGAAGCCACCCTTTGAACATCTCCTTTCCAAGTTCTACCTATTTTCTGGTGGAATGGAGAGAAGTCAAAAGTTCAGAAAATCAAAATTTCAGAACGTCTGGCCCGTCATCAGGCGGGCAATACGACCTCACTCCACAAGAACTGATAAAGTGAAAAACCGACTTTTACCCCGGTTTTATGCACCTTAGAAAACGGAAATTTTGCATTTTGTTGAAAAAAGTTCCTAAGTTGATGTTTCTGATGAAATACCCAAGTAATTTTGTACAATCTGCAAAATGCGCTCTGCTGCATGACCATCCCCAAAAGGATTGATTGCATTTGCCATCGCTTCATAAGCATCTGAGTAACTGAGTAACTCAGCAGCGGCTGCAAAAATATTCTCAGTCGTAGTGCCAACAAGTTTGGCTGTACCAGCGACAACAGCCTCTGGTCTTTCGGTGGTGTCTCTCAAAACTAGTACTGGTTTTCCCAAGCTGGGGGCTTCTTCTTGTAAGCCACCAGAGTCAGTGAGCAAAAGATGCGATCGCCCAATTGCTCTCACCAATTCGCCATAATCTAGAGGATCTGTCAAGAAAATTCGGGGATGATTCCCTAAAAGTTCCTGCAAGGGGACTCGCACTGTCGGATTGCGGTGCAATGGTAGCAGCAAAGCTGTATCAGGAAACTTGTCTAAAATTTGTAAAAACGCCTGAGCGATCGCTAACAGAGGTTCTCCCCAATTCTCCCGACGATGAACTGTTGCTAACATAACCCGATATGATTCCCAGTTCAAGCCTGGGACATTACAAACTACTTGGGTTGCAGCAACATTCAATAATGCATCAATTACAGTGTTACCCGTCATGTGAATTTTACCCAAAACACCAGAACGATGCAAATTTTCCACAGCCCAAGGAGTCGGCGCAAAGTGCAACTGAGTAATTTGAGAAATCAATCGGCGATTAGCTTCTTCTGGATAAGGATTAAAGAGATCATCAGTTCTTAACCCTGCTTCTACATGACCAACAGGAATTTTTTGATAAAAAGCTGCTAAAGCTGCGGCAAAAGCTGTGGTAGTATCTCCCTGCACAATTACTAAATCTGGCTTTTTTACTTTAAATAATTCTTCTAACCCTTGTAAACTACGGCAAGTAATATCATTTAGAGATTGCTGAACCTGCATAATTTCCAAGTTATAATCCGACTTGATATTAAACAGTTGCATAACTTGCTCAACCATCTCCCGATGCTGTCCAGTTAGAATTACTTGCAACTGAAATTCTGAAGACTTCTGGAAAACCTGAATCACTGGAGCGAGTTTAATCGCTTCTGGGCGAGTACCTAAAATAATGCAAACGCGTTTTTGATTAGTCATTAGTCATCTGTAATTTACCATCTATAGTCAATGGTCTATAGTCAATGGTCTATGGTCAATGGTCTATGGTCAATCCTCATATAAACCATAAATATTAATGGATAAATCTACACAAGATATAAAAAAACCCGGCTTAACCGGGCAAATGCATTGTTTATCTAATTAACCTGTAATGACTATTTAAAAGTTCAAATTATAAAAACAAACCATGAAAAAACCCGGCTTAACCGGGCAGACGCACTGTTTGTCTAATTAACCTGTAATAACTATTTAATCTCACAAGTTAGAGGGCAAGCAGCGTAAACAGTAGCCTGCATTTGGTCTGCCTCGCCATGCAGCCAGCTTAACCATTTAACTTCACTAGGATGAACTCCCTTAACAGTTAGCACACCCGCAGCCAATACAACTGCCATAACATTAAACATTATTAGAGCGCCAGCTACAAGCAAAACCGCACTAACAGGCATCACAGATTGCAAGATAATCGACAACAGACATCCGACCGTAGCCATCAAGACAACTAGTGGAAAACCCACAACCAACAAACATACTGCTAATGTAAAAGTCCATATTAAAAAGCTTTTAATCATCAACAAGGAGTAGGTCTTTCCTTGATTAGAGCTTTGAGCAGAAACCATGACTTTTCCTCCTAAAATACACAACAAATTTTAATTTCAGTCATACCTCGCTTTTCACGAGTAAACTGAATTGTTTCAGTGAAATTTAGTATATAAAAACTAATCGGAAAAATGAGCATTTGTTTACTAAAGTTTACAGTTAATTTTTTGTAATTATGGATATAAAGTCAATTTTATATCTATTAAAAAAACTTGTTTACTGCATCTACCTTCAGGTATAGAACCTAAAAGGTATGAGCTTTTAACCTTGATCCCCACTATATCGCTCCTATTCAACTTAACATTTCTTATAAAAATTAGTAGTCTTTCTCATAATTACTAGACAGGCTGAATAAATGAACTGCTAGTTATTTGTGCTGTTAATTGCTGGCAATTTGTGCCCATGCCTGGGATAAATTTCTCATCTAAGTCATGAGAATATTTACTTTAAAATCAAAAGAATAAGAAATTACTTTATATTTAAGTGTATTTACTGAGGCATTTTGAGTCCTTACATGTGTAAAACCAGTTTAGATAGCTTAAATAATCTATCTAAATATTCTGAGTAATGAAATCTTAGGAAATAAAAGATACCAATTGAGGTAGATGAGATAGATTGACCGTGGTTCTAGAGTTTCAATCGCCTTCTATCACCGCTAAGGCTTGCAGACAAGCATTCTCCAAAAGTCATCAAAGCAAGTGACTTTACTTCTCGTTAATTCAACTTTTTAACTGCCAAATGTGAAGATATATGACAGAATTACAGTCTCCATCAAATTCTAACTCTGCTGCCGGACGTAATCTACCACCAATGCCGCCGCCACCACCGCCAACCCCAACCTTTAGTACGCAGCGGCAGATGACACAAACACTCGATATGTCAATGAATAGGGGTACTAATTTGCCTGTTGCAGGTCATCGTCCAGGTAGTCCACCGCCAATACCTAATTCAGTTCGCCCTCAAAACAGCAGTTCAGAACTCACTTTAGAGAAGTTAATCAGAGAAGCTTACGATCAGGGATATTCTGACTTGCACTTGGGTGTAGGTGAACCACCCCGCTTCCGCAGCCGAGGAGAAATTCAATCAGGAGATTATCCAGAAACAGATAAAGAAACTTTTATGAGTTGGTTGCGGGAGGTGATGAGTGAGGGAGAAATTCAGCGCTTTGAAGAATCCTTAGAATTTGACGGAGCAACTCAATACGAATTTGCTCGCGTGCGGATTAATGTTTTTGGCTCCCTCAAAGGGCCTGCAATGGTGTTGCGGTTGATTCCGCTAAAAATCTTAACTATGGAACAGTTGAGATTACCTCCAGTTTTTCGGGATATTTGCCATCACCATAAAGGTTTAATTTTGGTAACAGGGCCTACTGGTTCTGGTAAGTCCACCACAATGGCAGCGATGATTGACTACATCAATAAGGAGATGGCCAAACATATCATCACCATTGAAGACCCGATAGAATTTGTCCATCAAAGCCGCAAGTCTTTAGTCAAACAGCGGGAAGTGGGAATGCATACCCGGAAATTTGACAACGCTTTGAAAGCAGCTTTGCGGGAAGACCCAGATTTGATTCTGGTGGGGGAAATGCGGGACAAGGAAACAGTTAACACCGCCCTAAAAGCCGCTCAGACGGGTCACTTAGTCATGGGAACCTTGCATACCAATAGTGCGGTCAAAACCATTGAGCGGATTCTCAACCTCTATTCTGGTGATGAACAGGATGCAATGCGGGTGGCGATTTCTGAGTCTTTAGTGGCAGTAATTGCTCAAGGTTTGTGTCGCACAACTGACGGTAAGCGGGCTGCTTTCCACGATGTGCTGATTAATACTGAAGCAATTAAGGAATGGATCAAAGACGGTAAGTATGATGAAATTGGCGAGCTAATGAAACAAGCTGGCTTTGACGGCATGATTACGATGAATCAGTCGTTGCTGAATCTCTATCAAGACGGACGAATCACTGAAGAAACTGCTTTGGAAATGTCACCAACTCCTAACGAAATGGCACAGTTTCTCCGAGGTCGAGTTTAACGATTGGGGACTGGGGACTGGGGACTGGGGACTGGGGACTGGGGACTAGGGACTGGGGACTGGGTGATTGCTCAACATTTAGTAAGGTGACGCGCATCTAAAGTTGATAATTTCGCGGTTGAAACTGTTTCCTGTCTTAGATTGCCCTGTAAAACTAAATAACGAACAGCTTAGTTAGTAATTATTCTCCCTCATTCCCAGTCCCCAATCCCCAGTCCCCAATCACCAGTCCCAAATATCTTTGCGATCCTGGTTGAGGTTATAGCTAAGGTAAAAGGTAAAAGAGAAAATTTTTACTTTTAGTTCCCTAACCTCTGTGAATAACTTGACGACAAATAAACTATCTACACCCCAGCTGTTTAAAGGCATTGCGCTATTTACACCTGGAGGAGATTTAATTTACTGCATCGACCCTAGCAAGCAAGGTCGATGGCATTTGCATTTGTGCTCAGCTTTGCAAGAAATCCTAGATTTACCAGAGCCACCGCACTTTTTAGTGCCTTGTTATACTGCAACTATTGACAATTGGTTAGATCCGCGCACTCAACAAGTGCGAACTTTTGCTGAAGCTTATCCGGCTGTAATTAGACACCAAACTTTGCTTAATGCTATTTTTGGCACAGGGGAATTAGTATGGCAAGCAGCTCCTTGGCAAGAGGGATTGTGTGATCGCATGGTCTTAACAACCTATCATTCATCATTTGGGCAGCTTTGGGAGGATCATGACTTAATTGTCCGTCTAGACCTTTCTGAACCTGTGCCAAAATATCACCAACCAGTAATAGTACAAAAAAAAGAAGCCATTACCCAAGGTTATGTTCTCCGCTTATTTGTTGCAGGACATAGCAGTTCTACTGAACGCATTCTGCAAAATTTACATGAATTGTTAGAGCGATCGCTTGGACATCCTTATACTCTGAAGGTGATTGATGTTTTAAGTCATCCAGAACAAGCAGAACTGAATCAGGTTTCTGCAACTCCTACCCTTGTCAAGGTTTGGCCTCACCCAATTCGGCGAATCGTTGGAGAGTTGGATCGTGTAGAAAAGATTTTACAGATGTTAGCTCCTAAGGAAAATTTTAAGTAATCAGACTAGTTTTTTTGGCAAGTGCGCGAATGGGTAGGTGTTGGTGAAGGGGTAACTACAAAAATGGCTAGATTGCCGTATCTGCAAGAATTTGAGAGCTTTAAAATCTTGAAACCATCCGCGCACCTTATATAAACTGACTTTCAGCTATTTACAGTTAGCACAATTGCCAGTCCCTATGTTATGATTTTTGCATTTGCGCTATTGAACCTTGAAAACCAAATAACACAGGACTTTCAGCCGCTTGCCATCGCAATCAAATAAAATCCCTATTAGGGATTGAAAATCGAGCGCTATAGGCAGACGCTTCAGCTTTTCTGATCGCAATCAAATAAAATCCCTATTAGGGATTGAAAAATGCCTTGCTACCTCCCTTTTGATGCTCAAGGGTATCGCAATCAAATAAAATCCCTATTAGGGATTGAAAACGAGCCATGCCGCCCCACTGAGTTCTGAGATGATATCGCAATCAAATAAAATCCCTATTAGGGATTGAAAACAACATAAGCTCCAGGAGCGAATATTTGAGAATCATCGCAATCAAATAAAATCCCTATTAGGGATTGAAACGAAAGTATTCCAACTGAACACTTCCAGTCTAACTATCGCAATCAAATAAAATCCCTATTAGGGATTGAAACCTGCTATTTTTTTTCTAACCTTGTACGAGGTTCCCATCGCAATCAAATAAAATCCCTATTAGGGATTGAAACCTCGACCTTAGCAACCCATCCAGTACCCACAAAAATCGCAATCAAATAAAATCCCTATTAGGGATTGAAACCAAAGATTAATGTAGTGGAGCAAATGCGTGAAGCTGATCGCAATCAAATAAAATCCCTATTAGGGATTGAAACGCGGCTCCTCCTCCTACTCCTGCCGATAAGCCTACGATCGCAATCAAATAAAATCCCTATTAGGGATTGAAACTTATCTCTCGACAAGCAATGAATAATTTATCGATAATCATCGCAATCAAATAAAATCCCTATTAGGGATTGAAACTTATCTCTCGACAAGCAATGAATAATTTATCGATAATCATCGCAATCAAATAAAATCCCTATTAGGGATTGAAACTTATCTCTCGACAAGCAATGAATAATTTATCGAATCGCAATCAAATAAAATCCCTATTAGGGATTGAAACAACTGAACCGAGCCGTTGCTGATAGTTATTGATCGCAATCAAATAAAATCCCTATTAGGGATTGAAACTTAGGATCTCTTGAAGATTCTATAGCTGATTAAGAAATCGCAATCAAATAAAATCCCTATTAGGGATTGAAACTCAAGGGGCTACTGAGGATGTAACCGATACTATAGATCGCAATCAAATAAAATCCCTATTAGGGATTGAAACACAATAATCATCAAAGGATAAAAAAGGGGACTTCAAATCGCAATCAAATAAAATCCCTATTAGGGATTGAAACGTTTAGATGCAGAGATAGTCGTGGTATTTGTCAATCGCAATCAAATAAAATCCCTATTAGGGATTGAAACGTGGCAATCACAACTACCCCCATCTTTTTCAAATATCGCAATCAAATAAAATCCCTATTAGGGATTGAAACAAGCTAAAACGCATACACGATGAGTATGAAAGGTATCGCAATCAAATAAAATCCCTATTAGGGATTGAAACAGATGGGTTTGTATATATAGATGAACAAGGCAAAAAATCGCAATCAAATAAAATCCCTATTAGGGATTGAAACGAGGAGATGTGTTGCGCTATTCTGTGTAAAGCCAATCGCAATCAAATAAAATCCCTATTAGGGATTGAAACAGTGAATAGTTAGATACCAGTGCGATCGCTAATTATCGCAATCAAATAAAATCCCTATTAGGGATTGAAACAACGCCTTTTGTAGTAACGACCCTCCAGCGTTGCAAGATCGCAATCAAATAAAATCCCTATGAGGGATTGAAACAAATTTACCTTACCTTATACATTTTCTGGAGTTACTTATCGCAATCAAATAAAATCCCTATTAGGGATTGAAACAGGGAAAGAGTTCTAGCTGATTAATGCATATCTTAAATCGCAATCAAATAAAATCCCTATTAGGGATTGAAACAGAAAATCTGGGAGTTCACATCTAATAACACTCATATCGCAATCAACTAAAATCCCTATTAGGGATTGAAACAGCATTTCCCCCTTGAGTGCCTTGAAAAAAGGGGAATCGCAATCAACTAAAATCCCTATTAGACTTTGGGGAAGCTTGATTTTGAACCAGTCCCAAAAAAGACAGTCGGTGACATTAATTTGTTAACGGTTGCAAGAGTAACTTTGATGACATTAATTTGTTAACAGCGATATTAATTCGTTAATCACGACATTAATTTGTTAACAACGACAAATAATTAGTTATTCGACAAAATAAATCGGGATGACTGGATTCGAACCAGCGGCCCCTTCGTCCCGAACGAAGTGCGCTACCAAGCTGCGCCACATCCCGCCATGAAAATGGCATTGTAAATTAAGAATATCACAACCTGTACCAAATAGCAGAATTACATCTATATACGATCGCTTCATCAAAGACTTTGCTTGCTAGGATTGAGTTTGTATAACTCTAGTGGTAAAAGCGGATTGTGACTGTAAAACCAGACTGGTTGCGGGTGAAAGCACCTGGGCGTGAGCGCATCGGTAACGTTAAAGAAATTTTGCGGGATTTAGCCCTCAATACAGTTTGCGAGGAAGCGTCCTGTCCGAATATTGGTGAATGCTTCAACGCTGGAACTGCCACGTTTTTGATTATGGGCCCGGCTTGTACACGCGCTTGTCCCTACTGCGATATTGATTTTGAGAAAAAACCCAAACCACTAGACCCCACGGAACCTTCACGACTAGCCCAAGCTGTTCGCCGCATGAACCTTAATCATGTAGTCATCACTTCTGTAAACCGAGATGACTTGCTTGATGGTGGTGCATCTCAGTTTATGGCGTGTATTGATGCAGTTAACTCTGTTTCACCCAACACCACAATTGAGGTGCTAATTCCTGACTTATGCGGTAATTGGAATGCTCTAGAGTCGATTCTACAAGCTGCGCCAGAGGTATTAAACCACAATACTGAAACTGTTCCACGTCTATATCGCCGGGTGCGTCCCCAAGGAAACTACAATCGCACATTAGAATTATTGCAACGCACTCGTCAACTTTCTCCTAGCACATACACTAAATCCGGGATCATGGTTGGACTCGGTGAAACTGATGCCGAAATTCGCCAAGTCATGCAAGACTTACGAACCGTGGATTGCGACATTTTGACCATTGGGCAATATCTCCAACCCAGTCAAAAACACTTGCAGGTAAACGAATTTGTCAATCCAGAACAATTTGCTGACTGGAAGGCATTCGGCGAAGAAATCGGATTTTTACAAGTTGTTTCTTCACCATTGACAAGAAGCTCATATTATGCTGAACAAGTCAGGGAATTGATGGAACGTTACCCACGCTCAAAAGTTAGGAGTTAGGAATTAGGAATTATGAGTGAGCAGATGTACTCCAACACAAAACTTTCCGTCGCAATTCTTGGTGCAGGTGCTTGGGGTGCATCTCTGGCAAATCTCGCTGCTGCAAATGGTCATCAGGTGCGCGTGTGGTCGCGTCAAGGTTCCCAAATCCAAGCAGTTTTACAAGATGTCCAAATAGTCCTGTCCGCTATCTCAATGATTGGTGTGAGAGATGTTGCTTCCCAAGTTGAGTCTTTCCCCCTTTCTCCAGAGACAATTTTTGTGACAGCGACGAAAGGCTTAGACCCTCAAACCACCTGCACGCCTTCACAAATTTGGCAACAAATATTCCCTAACCATGCAGTGGTTGTTTTGTCTGGGCCTAATTTATCAAAAGAAATTCAAATGGAATTACCAGCAGCCACGGTAGTAGCCAGTAATATTCCCACGGCTGCGGAAGTAGTGCAGTTAGTATTTTCTTCTCATCGTTTCCGGGTATATACCAATCCCGACCCCTTGGGCGTAGAACTAGGGGGAACACTGAAAAATGTGATTGCGATCGCAGCGGGTGTGTGCGATGGTTTACAACTGGGAACCAATGCCAAAGCTGCTTTAGTCACCCGTGGACTTACAGAAATGGTTCGCATTGGCAACAACTGGGGCGCAAAGACGGAAACATTTTATGGTTTATCGGGTCTAGGAGATTTGTTAGCAACGTGCAACAGTCCCTTAAGTCGCAATTACCAAGTCGGCTACCAGCTAGCTGGTGGTAAGTCGCTTACAGAAACTCTCGCAAATTTACAAGGAACTGCTGAAGGAGTAAACACTTGCCGGGTTTTGATGCAACGAGCCAAGCAACAAAACATCGCAGTCCCAATTACCGGGCAAGTTTATCGGTTACTTCAAGGCGAAATCACACCCCGACAAGCACTTGATGAACTGATGTTGCGAGATATCAAGCCAGAGTACAACTACTAGTTAGTAGTCTGTCAAGTCAACTATGCTGCGTAAATAAGTTTGTAGTAAGGACTTTAGTCCTTTTCTTAAGCAAGGACTTTAGTCCTTTTCTTAAGCACTGAAGTGCTTACTACATACCAGGCTTTCGTTAGCTTAATGGACTACTAGTAGTCTGTCAAATTGAAATTGGCAGATTAAAGCTGACATACAAGAGGATGCAGGGACACAGAGAGAGAATTTGATAATTTATCCGCATCTTCTATCTCCGTGTCGAGAGAATTTTTACCGTTAATGCTAATCACTTCCCCGATATCTATTAGTTCTACTTATACCTGAATAATCCTGAGAAAAAATTGCTAAATCGTCAGGATATTACTTTTTAGCCATGTAAATGTGACTATGCCAATTATAAAGATGACATTCACTGAAGGATGTTTATACTGTGTTATAAAAGTTACCATCAAAAAGCCATCAAAGTTGAAATATTAACTAAGTAGTTGAAATATTGAAAACCTAGCTGTGAATATAAATAGCTATTGGTTAAATCAAAAATTTAGCAGCCGATTCAGTTCAGTAATCCTGTATCTAATAAAACCCTTACAGTTAATTTCTAAAAAAATTGTAATGGAACGTTCAACCATGTTAGTTCATCGTGAATCACGGGAACAATAGCAACAGTTGAATAGCTGACCGTAATCTAAGCTGACCGAAATCTATTGTTACCTGGAGCCATTGAGACGATCTTTATGCCAGCAACATCTTTTTATACAGACGCCCCCTACAACACCAAAAAGTCTAGCCAGGCTTTGGACTCGGATCTCACGGTTGACGAAAGTGAGTTATCGGTAGATGATTTACAGGAGCTAGAGATGGCTTCTGTTGACAATGCTAACTTTGCTACTAGCACCAACCGTCGGAGTACAGACCTAGTACGTCTATATCTTCAAGAAATTGGTCGGGTTCGCTTGTTGGGGCGCGATGAAGAGGTTTCAGAAGCTCAAAAAGTCCAACGCTACTTGCGGATGCGGATAGTACTTGCTAACGCCGCCAAACAAGGGGATGCAGTGATTACGCCCTATCTTCGGTTAATTGAAGTTCAAGAACGTCTTACCTCAGAACTTGGACATCGGCCATCTTTGGAAAGATGGGCTGCCACTGCTGATATAGTTTTATCCGATCTCAGACCAACTTTGGCAGATGGCAAACGTCGCTGGGCTGAAATCGCCAAGTTGACTGTAGAAGAGTTGGAGCAAGTTCAGTCCCAAGGACTGCAAGCAAAAGAACACATGATTAAGGCGAATCTTCGCTTAGTTGTGTCTGTTGCTAAGAAGTATCAAAATCGTGGTTTGGAATTGTTGGATTTAGTCCAAGAAGGTACATTAGGTTTAGAGCGGGCTGTAGAAAAATTTGACCCAACTAAGGGTTATCGCTTCAGTACCTATGCTTACTGGTGGATTCGTCAGGGTATTACACGGGCGATCGCTACTTCTAGTCGCACGATTCGCCTACCGGTTCATATTACCGAAAAGTTAAACAAAATCAAAAAAGCCCAACGCAAAATTGCTCAAGAAAAAGGTCGCACCCCAACTCTAGAAGATTTAGCAACTGAGTTAGAGATGACACCTACCCAAGTACGAGAAGTTTTGTTGCGGGTTCCTCGCTCCGTTTCTTTGGAAACCAAAGTAGGAAAAGATAAAGACACTGAGTTAGGCGAATTACTCGAAACTGACAGTGTAACTCCAGAAGAGATGTTAATGCGAGAATCTTTACAAAGAGATTTGCATCATCTTCTGTCAGATTTGACTAGCCGGGAGCGCGATGTAATTCTGATGCGGTTTGGTTTGGCAGATGGTCATCCTTATTCTTTAGCAGAAATTGGCCGCGCTCTTGACTTATCGCGCGAACGAGTCCGCCAAATTGAATCCAAGGCTTTGCAAAAGCTACGTCAACCCAAGCGCCGCAATCTCATCCGTGACTATTTGGAGTCTCTAAGTTAGTCATTTGTCATTAGTGAGCCAGTGCGATCTTGGGGGTTTCCCCCATGAGCAACTGGCGAACCCGGAGGGTCATTTGTCATTAGAAAACTGCACTTGACAAATGACTAGAGACAAAGGGCTGATTTGATCCCCAGGTCAAAAGCCTCTTAGAAGCTTGTAGCAAATAATTTGTATTTAATTGTACAAGAGTTTCCCTAAACCTTTGCTCAGATATCTTAAAAGTGGGGATAAACTCAGCAATTTAAAATTCACTCATTCAAAATCCAAAGTCAAGGGATGTAATCGTTACAAACATCCTAACTATTAGCTGTATGCAAATTAAATGCACTACAGCTTATTACTTGAATTTTCAGCAAGATTTTATAAATTGTTCTTAAGTATTTAGTAAATTTTGTCAATAAGCAATGATTGTTGCAAATTGCTCAAAAGATTTGTTATATTCTCAATTAACGATATTTGTTGAGAAATATTAGTATGACTGTCTACACAACTACTTCACTTAAGGCAGAATTGAACGACCGAGGCTGGCGTTTAACTCCCCAGCGCGAAACAATTTTACACATTTTTCAAGAACTTCCGCAAGGTGAACATCTGAGTGCGGAGGATCTTTATCATCGGCTAGAAACTGATGGTGAAGGGATCAGTCTGTCAACTATTTATCGGACTTTGAAGTTGATGGCAAGGATGGGAATTTTACGGGAACTAGAATTGGGCGAGGGACATAAGCATTATGAGATCAACCAGCCCTATCCCCACCATCACCATCACTTAATTTGTGTTCGATGCAACTCAACTATTGAGTTTAAAAATGACTCAATTTTAAAAATTGGGTCAAAAACTGCTCAAAAAGAAGGTTTTCACCTACTGGACTGCCAAATGACTATTCATGCAGTGTGTCCCAAGTGCCAACGGGCGCTGATGCCGCTTTAGCACTTGGGTGGATAAATAGAAACTACTCAAATTAACCAAATAAATGGAATCTGAGCAGTTCGTAATTTGCTGTTATTAGAGGCAAGCAATCAGTTGGCAAGTGATACTAACGACACCAAAGCGGATGTTAAAAGCGTCCGCTCTTAAGATCCTTGAGACTAATCCCGTAGAATTCTTGGGCTTGTTTAATCGCTTTTTTGGTATCATCTGCCATCACACCATTCAACTTGCCTTTATAAAAACCCCGCTCCCGTAGTCGGGTTTGAATTTCTAAAGTATTAAATTCGCTTTTGCTAGTAGTATTAACTGAGCTATATAACTTAGCTCGCGTAGTTGGGCCAGCAACACCACTTGCTGCTAAGAAATTAGCTGCCTGAAATCTTCGTACAGCATCGGCAGTATAGGGGCCATAGTAGCCATTTGGCTCTCCCTCTAAATATCCTGCCTGGATCAATTGTTCTTGAACAATTCTAACTGGCTCACCGCGATCGCCTACACGAAGTTTGTCTCGATTGACTACCTTTTTGGGAGCCTCTTCTCCATCACCGATGCCAGTTCCTGGCAATTTACTTAATGTTGCTGGGCCAACAACTCCATCAACGCTTAATTTGTAAGAATCTTGGAACCGCTTGACAGATTCTTCGGTAATTGGACCAAATATGCCTGTAGCGTTTCCGTAATAAAAGCCTGCGACTCTTAACCGTTCTTGCAAAGCTCTCACATCTTCACCTTCATCCCCTTTAGCAAGGTAGTTGGGATTGGGGCGTTTGCTGGTGGCTGAACTAGTAGTGCTGGGCTTTTTCGCTTGTGCGCTTACAGCAGTGGTTCTTTGAGCTTGTGTAGCCCTAGTTGTGGGCTTTTTCGCTTGCCAACTTTCTAATTTTTGCAGGGTGCTTGCTCCAACAATGCCGTCCACTGGTAAACCAGCGGCCTTTTGGAAGCGCCGCACAGCTTCTTGTGTGGATGCGTCATATACTTGGGTAACAGAAGATTGGTAAAAACCTGCTGTTTTCAACTTTTGTTGTAGATTCCTAACAGAAGGACCTTGATCGCCTTTTTCCAGTGCCATGACGCTGCTGACGGCGCCAAGAATAGATAAAGACAGAGCAAGGGGCAACATATACTTCCAAGCCCTACCAGAAAGCCTTTTCCAGTCTGGTGCAGCTGCTTTGTTAAACAAAGAACTGAGGGAGACCAATTCACTGGGTGTGCTGTCTTCGTAGGCGAAAGCTAGGTGCAAATACGCAAGATTCTCCATATTTGTTTCCTACACCATTGATTTTTCTTCGATAACTGCTTCAGCTTGATGTACTAGGTTCCTCAAAGCTTCTAATGTTCCTATATTTACATCCTCCCACAAATTGCGCTTGTGTGCTTCTAATAATTTTTCAGCAATATCACGCAGTGCGTAAGGGTTCTTTTGCTGAATAAATTCTACAACAACTGGATCGAGTAAATAAGCTTCCACTATACCTTGATACATGTAATCTTCGACACATTTAGCTGTTGCATCGTAGGCGAATAGGTAATCTACCGTTGCCGCCATTTCAAATGCTCCTTTGTATCCGTGGCGCATAACTCCTGCAATCCACTTGGGATTAACTACGCGAGAACGATACACTCGTGCAATTTCTGTTTTCAGTTGGCGAATGCGTGGTTGGGCGGGTATAGAATTATCTCCAAAATAAGTTTGGGGATTTTTTCCCTGTAGAGAACGCACCGCCGTTGTTAAGCCACCCTGAAATTGGTAATAATCATCAGAATCGAGTAGGTCGTGTTCGCGGTTATCTTGATTGTGCAGGACAACTTGCATTTGCGCCAAGCGTTGCTTGAAGGCTTCGGTATTGGGCATTGGGCATTGGGAGTTAGGAAGAATTTCTGCCCCTCTGCTCCCCTGCTCCCCTGCTCCCCTCTCCCCCCTATCCCCAGAGGGGGCCCCGAGTCCCCCCTGCTCCCCTGCCAAGTTTTCTGAAGAGTAGGCGTAAGAACTCCAGTTGATGTAGGCGCGGGCTAAATCTTCGTCATCTGTCCAGTTTTGCGATTCGATTAAACCTTGGAGTCCGGCGCCGTAAGCACCTGGACGAGAACCAAAGATGCGATAACGCGATCGCACTACGGCTGCTTCTAAAGTTAATCCTTGGCTTGTCCACAAATCAGTTTCTTGGCGAACTGCATCCGCTAGAGGATTTTGTTCTGGCGGTTCATCCAAGTCTGCTACTGCTGACACTGCTTGATCGAATAAGTCAATTAAGTTGGGAAAAGCATCGCGGAAGAATCCCGAAATTCGCAAGGTGACATCTACACGAGGACGCCCCAAAATCGCTAGAGGCAAAATTTCAAAATCCACTACTCGCCGTGCTGCACCATCCCATACAGGTTGAACTCCAAGTAAAGCCAAAGCTTCAGCTATATCATCACCGCCAGTTCTCATGGTGGCTGTTCCCCACATTGATAAGCCTAGTGTTTTGGGATATTCACCATGCTCTTGAGTGTAATATTCAACGAGGGTTTCAGCAGCTTTTCTGCCGATATCCCAAGCTGTCTCTGTGGGAATGGCGCGAATATCGACAGAATAAAAGTTTCTCCCTGTTGGTAGAACTTCTGGGCGGCCGCGTGTGGGTGCGCCAGATGGAGCGCTGGGGACATATCCGCCATCGAGTCCGTGTAATAAATGGGTGATTTCTTCGGGGGTTTTTTGTAAAGCGGGAAGCAGGCGATCGCGTATCCAGTTAAGGGTAGTGCTGAGTGGGGAGTTAGGAGTTAGGAGTGAGGAGTTAGGAGTTAGGAGTGAGGAGTTAGGAGTTAGGAGTTGTTCTACTAAGAGGGCGGCGTGTTCTTCGAGGACTTCGACGATATCACCGAGGGTACGGCATTCTCTGCCATTGACTATTGAGTATTCACCACTAGTCATTGACAAATCGGCTGTGAGGGGATCGAAGTCGAGTCCCCAATCTTCAGCTATGGCGCGGGTAATACCTGAAGAATGGCGATTGGGTATGCGAGCGATCGCTACTATTAAATCCCTTAATTGCCGTCCTTGGGGACATTGCCCAAAAATGTGCAAGCCATCGCGGATTTGAGCTTCTTTCAATTCACAAAGATAGCCACCGATAGAATTCAAAATTAATGATTCAGAATTAAAAATTTCTGTTTCATTTTGGATTCCTAAATCTAGATGGAGATTTTCTTTGATTACCAGTTCGTGGATGCGATCGCGAATTACTGGCAAACGCGAAGGATTTAAACTGTCCGCTTCATAATACTCATCAATTAAATTTTCTAACTGTTGCAAAGAACCGTAGAGTTCTGCACGAGTCATCGGCGGCGTGAGATGATCTATAATCACCGCTTGAGCGCGACGTTTAGCTTGGGAACCTTCGCCAGGGTCATTGACAATAAACGGGTACAGATGGGGAAGTGCGCCAAAAGCCACTTCTGGATAACAATTACTCGATAAAGCCACACTTTTACCCGGTAGCCATTCTAGATTTCCGTGTTTTCCCACATGAACTACAGCATCAGCACCAAAAGTTTCTCTGACCCAATAGTAGAAAGCTAAATAAGCATGAGTTGGTTCTAAATCCGGCGCATGATAATTCAAACTGGGGTCATTATCATAACCCCTTGCTGGCTGAATTCCCACGAAGATGTTGCCGAGTTGAATTCCGGGAACGGGAATTGGGGATTGGGGATTGGGGATTGGGGATTGGGGATTAGGTATTGAGTATTTGGTATTTAGTATTGGGTATTGGGTATTCCTCTCGTCTCCCCTGTTTTCCTTTTCCCCAGTCCCCAGTCCCCAGTCTCCAGTCCCTATTCCCCACCTTTCACTAATACCTTGCTGCACTGCTGGCGGTAATGAAGCGAAATATTCTTGATATTCTTCCCAAGAAACACTTTGGTGTACCGGAAGCCATTCTCTACCTTCCGGATCGTTAGTTACACCATCTGTCAGCCGTTGAATCAACTCGTCTCCTTGAGCAGGTGGATTTTCTACTTGATAACCAGCCAGATGTAAAGCTTGCAGGATTTCTACACAACTAGCTGGGGTGTCCAGTCCCACACCATTGGCGAGGCGGCCATTGCGGTTGGGGTAGTTTGCCAAAATTAGGGCAATTCGCCGTTCCTGGGGTGGTTTGGAACGTAGACGCGCCCAATTTGCTGCTAGTTTAGCAACGAATTCGATGCGATCGCTCACTGGTTCATAAATTACCACATCTGTCTCTAAATGAGGATTACGAGTTTGCAATGCTTTAAAAGACACAGCACGAGTAATAATCCGCCCATCTACTTCTGGTAGCGCCACATTCATCCCAATATCGCGGGGAGAAAGCCCTTGAAATTGTGACTCCCACTGCTCAATTGATCCGCCACTGAGGATTACCTGCAACACAGGCACATCTAATTTTTGCCAAAGTTCGGTTTGGGGTGTTTCGCTTTCTAAGCGTGCTAGAGAAAAACTGGTAGTATTTAGCAGCACAGCGATTGATTCGGCTTCTTTGGGTTGAAAAAATTCACTCAACTCAACTTGAACATCTGGTTCACGCAATGAAGAAACAAATACTGGCACTGGTTGTAAATTTTTCTGTACCAAAGCTTCGCATAAAGCATCAATTACTTTAGTATTCCCCGCTAAATAATGAGCGCGGTAGAAAAGGATGCCAATTTTGGGCATGGGGCATGGGGCATTGAGAAGAGACAAGGTAGACAAGGAAGAGGGGGGAGATAAGGGAGAGACTTGTTCAATAATTCCCCCTTGTCCCCCTTGTCTCCTTTGCTCCCTTGCTCCCTCTGCTCCTTCATCTCCCCCTGCTCCTCCTGCTCCCCATTCATACAATCCCACACGTGGAATTGGCCGCGGTGGCAGGGGATTGTATGCACTTAACAAGCAACTGTCAGAGATAAATTGCAGAGCATTAACGAAATTTTCTACGCCGCCTTCGCTAAAATACTGCCATACCTGGTTAACAATACCCAAGGGCACGGTAGACTGGGAAATTAAATCGGGATCAAAAGCGTCATCCCCTGGCATTACAATAAGGGTTCTACCATTACGTTGCACAATTTCTTGCACTACTTCTAAGCCATAACCCCAGTAGGAGCGTCCTCCTAACAGACGCAAAATAATTACTTGGGCATGTTCTAAAACTTGTTCTCCGTAAGTATCTATACTTAATTGTTGCTGTAACTGCAAAAGGTTGGCGACTCTTAATGCCGGAAAGCTTACAGGTAACTTTGTAACCGCAGCTGCCAAGGTTTGAATATCTGTATCAGCAGCGGTAATCAACACGAAAGGCGCTGGAGTTTGTTCTAGAAAAATTAAACCCTCTGACTGATTCCATCCACCCGATGTGCTACTTGTACGATGCATAATCCTGTCTTACCGTTTTAAAATTGTTGGTTAGTAGATAATCAAAACAAACTTTTTTCCCCGGATTTAGCCCTCTCTCACCAAAATGATTGAAAATGCTTAGTTCTCCTGATTTGAGCTTTTCTCGAACCTTGCCTATTGTTGTATTTAATCAGCTTGGGGAATTGTTAGAACAGATGGCTCAAAGGGTGGAAAGTGCCGTGGTACTAACAGAAGCTGTGCTGGTGCGGATTTGCATACCTGTGGAGTGGCAAAGGCAAAGGTTTACCCTAGTGGTTTCCGAGCAGTTTAGTGCGCTCTTGGTAGGAAACTTTGAGGAGGAGCAGGGGAGTAGGGGAGCAGGGGAGCAGGAAATTCACTCAGCATTCAGCACTCCTAATTCTCTACTCAGCACTCAGCACTCAGCACTCAGCACTCATTTAGCACTTAATGCTCAGTTGACGTTTAATTTAGAGGCGATCGCTTCTTTTGTCTACGAGTTGAGAGATTTGTTTGAGTGCGATTCTTATACTTACCAAAATCTCGAACGCTATCGGCAAATTATTAGACCTAATGATGCTACGCTCCAAAGTCAATTCTCGCTGTTGTTATTAGAATATCTCCTAACTCAGCCAAACCAAGAAATAATAGCAGATCCAAGCCCAATTGGCCCGGCAGTTTATATCTGTCAGCCAGTGGAAGATGCTTTAAAAAAACAGATTTCTCAAGAGCGGCTATTAAATCAGGTAACAACACAGATCCGCAAAAGCCTGGATTTGCCCGTGATTATGGCAACGGCAATTACACAGGTGCGTGAGTTTCTAGAATTAGACAGATTAGTAATCTATAAATTTGCAGGTTCCCAAGTTAAGGCTCAACAATACGATTCTGAGACTATTCCCCTTAATGAAACGGCACTACCAACAGATATAGAACCATCAGTTAGGGAACCTGGTGAAATCTATTTTTCTATACACGAGAACAACGGTAAACACTCGCCTTTTGTATCAGTCAATAATCAACCTCTACTAAAAGACTGCCAACAGAATGGAGGTTATATTGTCTATGAAGCCCGTGCTACAGATGCTATTACATCGGTGTTGAATTACACGGAAAAAATTTGCTTTATCCGCACTTCTCAGTGTTGGCAGAAGTATCGCCAAGGCTTTACTTTAGCTGTGGATGATGTCGAAAAAACTTATGCTCTGGAAGAGTGTTTGTTGAGTTTTTTAAGGGAATGCCAAGTTAGGGCTAAGTTGGCTGCACCGATTATGTTTGAGGATAAACTGTGGGGATTGCTGATTGCTCATCAGTGCGATCGCCCACACCAGTGGAATGATAGCGAAAAAAACTTGCTGGTTGCGATCGCAGAACAATTAGCGATCGCTATTCACCAAGCTGAGTTAATGCAAACGCTCACCCAAGAAAAACAAAATCTCGAACAACGAGTTATTGAGCGCACAATGGCTCTGCGTGATGCTCTCCTCGCCGCCGAAGCTGCTAGCCGGATCAAAAGTGAGTTTCTCGCTACTATCAGTCATGAATTGCTCACGCCTTTAACTTATGTGATTGGGATGTCTTCGACGTTATTACGCTGGCCTTTGGGTGAATTGAGTCAACGACAACGGGGTTATCTGCAAACCATCCACGATAGTGGAGAACATTTATTAGAAATGATTAATGACATCCTCGATTTATCGCAAATCGAGGCTGGTAAGACAGCTTTAAATATTTCGGAATTTTCTTTGGTGAATGTTGCCGAAAATGCTGTGAAGTTGCTGCAAAAAAAAGCAACGAGCGAACAAATTAATCTCATACTTGATTTGCAAATCAATCCCAGGTGCGATCGCTTTACTGCCGATGCCGAACGAGTAGAACAAATTATTTTGAATCTGTTAACTAATGCGATTAAATTCACACCTGAAAGTGGTAGCGTTACTTTACGTCTTTGGGTGGAAGATAATACTGCTATTTTTCAAGTGGAAGATACCGGGATTGGCATTCCTGAGGAACAATTACCATTACTGTTTGAGAAATTTCAACAACTCGATACACCTTATCGCCGCCGCTACGAAGGCACTGGGCTAGGACTGGCTTTAACTAAACAACTTGTAGAACTTCATCGAGGTCGAATTGAAGTAGAATCAACTGTAAGTATTGGCTCGATTTTTACTGTATGGATACCAACTCAGGCAGTGAGAGTGGTGAGTTAGAAGTCATTCGATTTAAGATTTTAGACTTTGGCGTGAGCGCTCAGTCGAACGCTTTTTTCTTCAATCCAAAATCAAAAATTCTCCCCTTGTCTCTTTCTTTAATTTGAGGCTAGGCTAATTAGCATTTTTTCAAAAATTTTCAACACATACTCTTCTCCATTGTCTCTAATAAAAAGGCTAAAATTTGGATGAGAGTTGATTTCAATTAACCAATATTGATTATCTCGATCTAAGACGATATCAAAACCACCATAATCAAGGTCTAACTCTTGAAAAACTGGTTGAGCAAAATTAGCAATCTCTGATAGTATTTGTGGATCGTTGATATATTTGGCTTTCGCACCATCCCAGTGTAGAGGACTGAGATTACCAACAAATTTGGCATCAGTTATATCTTTTTCATAAAGCAAAACTAACTCTTTATTTAAGAAAACCGCTCTATATTCAGATTTGATGTGAATAAATTCTTGAGCAAGAGCGACGTAATCATACTTGTGATTAATAGTAAAAATTTCTTTTAAAGCAGTTTCAATTTCATTTAAATTCTCACATAAAAAGACATTATGTCCACCCGCACCAGAATTTCTTTTAATAATCACTGGTGTTTCAAAATTTTGTTTTATTTCTAATACGATATCTTGAATAGTTGGAAATTTTAAGTAAATCTTATATTGGATGTCACAAAAAGGCGAAAGAAAACCTACTGTCCGAGGAAGGTTAACTTTTTTATTTAAAACAAGATAAGTGTATTCTTTGTCTTTGATCAGGTGTGCTACTGCTTGATTAAGTAACGGAGTGCTATAGTTACAAAAATAATGCTGTTTACTATTCAATTCTATTTTGATTAAGTTTTCAGATGGATGAAGGATTTCATAGCTGATGTTTAAGCTTTCACAAGCTTTGAGCAATAGCGAAACGTTGTCTAACATAAATACTTAAAGTTAAACGTCTAAATTACGAATTACTAATTACTAATTATTTTAACTTGCTGTTTGCCGTTTAAAAATCACTATCTCAGTCCCAACAACCGGGTTACGAGCTATCAGCGTATTTTGGGAGTCGAGAATTTCTAAATGGGTAAAATCGAGTTCTTGAGAGCGTTGTAATATCTTTGCAGCTAGTTTGTCTTGCTCAGATTCTTTGAGAGTGTACCAGTCATTACTAATTTTGACAGTCAAGTTACTTGTACGGAAGTTGGCTTGAATTGACTTTATCAGACCAGAGGCAATGCGATCGCTAATTTCGACTACCTGATTTTCAATAGCCGCAATCAAAGCTTGTTCAGGTGTCAATTCTATGACTGGTGTCGGCGTTGGTGTTGAGATTGGCGTTGGCGTAGGAATTGGTTCTGGTTCCGGCATTGGTGGCGTAGTTTGTACTTCTGGCGGCGGCGTAATTTCCTCTGGTGGTTGTGGTTCTGGTGCGACTGACTTCGGTGGAGTAGTTATTGTTGGTGTTGGTATGGGAACCTCTTCAACCGGAGGAACAGTTGCTACTTCCGTAGGTTTAGCAGTAAAGATAGTCGTAGTTGTCCAAACGAGAATTACAGCAATTCCAGTAACAATTCCCGTCAAAGCTGTATCTGATAACTTTGTTGACAAATTTGATGGTAAAAATAAGCGGATTGTCCTTAACAATCCACCCCACCACAACTGAAGCTGCTGAAAAAAACCAGGTTTTTCCTCAGTACCAGGTGGGGGTGCTGTCTCCAGTTTTTCCACCGTTACTTCTAAAACCCCAATTGTCCCTTGGAGAAGTTGGATAATTTTAGCCTTCCAAAATGGCTGAACTCTCTGGTAAGGTTTTTGGGGAGGTTGAGTTATCTGCTCATCCGTCGGTTTTGACTGATTGTCTTGTGACATGGAACTTTCACCAAAAGCAGCGAATCAAAGACAAACAACGTACATTATTACTGGTGCTGCCTTCTTTTGCCTTAATGTATCACTTCATTGCTCATTGTTTCCGCTATGACTATTTATTAAATTTGGTGACTTATGAAACTGAAACGCCGTCAATTTGTATTTTTAAGTAGCGTCAGCGCCATTAGTACAGGATTTTTAAGCTGGATGTTTGCTCATCAAAATCATCAAAGTGCTGATATTAGCGATTCAACAACAGCTATAGCCGCTAACCCAGCCAAAAAAGACTTATTATTACGTTTTGTGTCTGTTGCGGATACGGGGACTGGGGCTAAAGGACAGTATGCTGTGGCTGGAGCAATGAATGTGTATCATCAGAAAAATCCTTATGATTTAGTCGTTTTAGCTGGAGACAACATTTACAATAACGGCGAAATTGAGAAAATTAATGCAGTTTTTGAGCGTCCCTATCAAGGTTTACTCAAGCAAGGTGTAAAATTTCAGGCTTGTTTAGGTAATCACGATATTCGTACTGCTAATGGCGAGCCCCAAGTCAAGTATGCTGGCTTTAATATGAAGGGACGTTACTATACCTTTCGCCGGGGAACTGTGCAATTTTTTGCTTTAGATACTAACAGTAATGCTAATTGGAAAAACCAGCTAAGTTGGTTAGAAAAAGAATTAAGTCTGAGTAATGCTCCTTGGAAAGTAGTGTTTGGTCATCATCCGATTTATTCATCGGGTCATTATGGGAGTAATCCAGATTTTATTAAAACTTTTACTCCTCTATTTCAAAAATACGGTGTTCAACTTTATATTAATGGTCATGAACATAGTTATGAACGCACTCGTGCTATTGATGGTACAACTTACTTAATTTGTGGCGCGGGTGCTGGTAATCGTCCTGTAGGGCGTTCTGAGTGGACAGGGTATTCTACCAGTGACTTAAGTTTTGCCTCTTATGAAGTGTATAAAGATAGAATAGAAATAAGTGCGATCGCTACTGATAATCGCGTTTTTGATAAAGGTATTATTAAGTTGAAATCAGCATAGTTATTATGAAAGTCAAGCGCTTAAAAATGCAATCCTTCCGTGGAATCGGCGATTTGACGCTTGAGTTTGATGAAACGAGTCCAACGGTACTTATTGGTATCAACGGCGTGGGTAAATCAAGTATTATTGATTGCCTAGCCATTCTCTTGTCGCGTTTTACTAGCTCAATTCAACACTCAACATCTTCTGGAAGACTCTTCAGTGAGAAAGACATCACTAATGGTCAAAAAGAAACACATAATGAAATTATTGTTTTATTTAATTCTGAGGAAGTAATATGGTCTCTGACCAAGGTACATAAAGGAAGCAGCAAAGATACTAGCAGTAATCTGTCAGCCATAACAAAGGTTGCTGAAAATATCAAGAATGATTTATATACACTTAATCAATTAAATATTCCTGTATTAGTATATTATTCTACAAATCGTGCAGTACTGGATATTCCTTTGAAGATTCGGACAAAGCATTTATTTGAACAAATAGATATTTATGAAAATGCACTTACAGGAGCAGGAAGTGAGTTTAGACTCTTCTTTGAATGGTTTAGAAAGGAAGAAGATTTAGAGAATGAGTTACGGCTAGAAGATGATTCCGGTTATCGAGATAAGCAATTAGAATCAGTGAGGCAAGCCATATCTTCATTAATACCAAGTTTTTCTAATTTACGAGTAAGGCGTTCACCCCTACGAATGACTGTCAGAAAAAAAGGTGAAGAACTGATAGTAAATCAGCTGTCTGATGGAGAGAAATGCTTGCTGGCAATGGTGGGTGATTTAGCAAGACGATTGGCAATAGCCAATCCAGGTTTACCAGATCCCCTCCAAGGTAGTGGTGTTATTTTAATTGATGAGATTGAACTCCACCTACACCCAAAATGGCAACGAGAAATTATTCCAGCTTTGACAAGAACATTCCCTAATTGCCAATTTATTGTCACTACCCATTCGCCTCAAGTAATTAGCCAAGTCAAACCAAAAGGAATTTACATTCTAGAAAAAACAGATAAAGGTGTTGTTGCCAAAAAACCAGAAAGTTCCTTTGGGAGAGACAGCAATCGGATTTTAGAAGACCTCATGGGAGTTCCAGCACGTCCACAAGAAATTAAAGATCGTCTACATGAGTTATTTAGGCTCATTGATGAAGGAAATCTTGATGGTGCTAGGCAATTATCTCAGGAAATTGCTGATATTATTGGACAAGATGAACCAGAATTAGTAAAAGCAAGTGTATCTATTCGACGCAAAGAGATTTTGAAGCGGTGAAATATATCAAAAAAGGTGCGGAGCCAGAAAGTTTTACCGTTTGGAAAAATCTAGCAAATGAGGATTGGCAACCTAGTTGGGAAAATTTCGGCAAACCACAAAAAACTGATGTACATAATTCCTTGTTGCAAGAGCAAGGTTTTATTTGCTGTTACTGTGGAAGACGGATTAATACTGACGATAGCCATCTTGAACATTTAAAACCAAGAACAACTTATCCTCAATTAGCGCTAGAATACACAAATATATTGGCATCATGCCAAAAAGATACAGTACCCAAAGAACCTCTGCATTGTGGTAAGGAGAAAGATAAATGGCATGATGAAAATCTCTTTGTTTCGCCTCTAAATATTAACTGTGCAGAGTTTTTTAGGTACACTGATGATGGTCAGATTTTGGCGACAAATAATTTAGAAAAGCAATTACCTGCTGAAATAACGATTGATAAACTTGGACTCAATATTAATAAACTGAAAGATTTACGTGCAAAAGCTCTTGAGCCAATATTGGAAATTATCAACACAATTACAGAAGAAGATAGACAAGACTTGATTTTAGGCTTCAGTGAAACTGATTTCCAAGGATACTACGAAGAGTTTTGTGCTGCGATTATCTATTTACTGAAGAATTAGTTTTAATAACAATTAAATATGTGCGTAGGTGTAGCCCGTCCTAGACATCACGTCTACTTTATACTAAATAATATCAGCATAATATCAGCGTAATTATTCACCGCAAAACTTTATGATTCTTGAGGCAGTTATACTTCATGTCAAATCTGGTCTAGAATCAGATTTTGAAGCTACTTTCAAAAAAGCTTCTAAAATTATTTCCTCAATGGACGGATATTTATCTCATGAATTGCATAAATGTATAGAAGTCAAAGGTAAATACTTATTACTTGTCAGATGGGAAACCTGAAGGGGTGACAAGGAGGCGGAAGCATGAGAAATAGTGGAGTGTAGCGATTTT
>NZ_JABXKF010000183.1 GCF_017115165.1 Nostoc sp. LPT
ACTCATCTTTGCACTCACTACTTTTATCGTAAGCGATTATCCGGACATGATATCAGTCATCATCATCATCATCGGAAATACCTCCTGATTTTTTGATGCATAAAATAGTGTCCTTGAAAGGACTACTCATCACATTAGTCTTATCCTTTTAAAGAGTCAATGGGGTTTTTAATCCAGAATTTTTAAGCCTACTATCCCGATATAATTACCGGTAAATTGAAGCCATTCTACACTAGGTTGGTGTTGTTTTTCTGGGAAATACTATAAATTAAGGCTTATAAACCCTCATTTACAAGTGTGGTTTTATTTGGCAAGTCAACTTTATATCGGGGATCAAAAGTTAGAGTTAAATTTAACTCGAAAATAATGTTATTGTTTTTAACAAATGAATGCCTAAACTAAGCATTTGTAAATTTATATTAACCTGCTTTTTATTAACTTCTATTAACTTGAATATATATGTCCTGAAAAATTCATAATTCATAATGGAATTTCAACTGCACTTAAAACAAAATTTCCTCAAAAATGTAATTTTCACAACTTACATAAGATATGATGTCGGTTATAGATTTGATTGCAATTTGAGTAAGCGATCGCTCGCTGCTTGTAATGTCTCAGGTCTTTTGCTAAAGCAAAATCTGATCAATGAATGTCCTTTTTCTGGTTGACTAAAAAAGCTGGAACCGGGAACTACAGCAACACCGATATTTTTAATCAGATGGTAAGTGAATTTAACATCTGTTTTATAGCCAAATTTGGAAATATCTGCAAGAACATAATAGGCTCCTTTGGGAACGAAATAGGGAATCCCAACTTGGTCTAGAATTTGTAAAATGCTGTCTCGCTTCTGGTGATAAAGCTTGCCTAGTTCTTCATAATAGGATGGTGGCAATTGCATGGCGGCAACTCCGGCTCGTTGCAATGGTGCAGGTGCGCCAACGGTGAGAAAATCATGGACTTTGCGAATCGCTCCTGTCAATTCGGGGTTTGCCAGAATGTAGCCGACTCGCCATCCGGTGACGCTATAAGTTTTGGATAAACCGTTAATAGTAACGGTGCGTTCTTCCATTCCGGGAAGGGTCGCTAGGGCAATATGTTGAGTGCCGTCATAGAGAATATGTTCATAGATTTCATCAGTGAACGCTAACACATCCCATTTTTGACAAAGTTCAGCAATTAGGGTGAGTTCTTCACGGCTGAAGACTTTACCTGTAGGGTTGTGGGGTGTGTTGATAATAATCGCTTTGGTATTGGCATTGAAAGCTTGACGCAACTGTGCTTCATCAAATGTCCAATGAGGAGGATGCAGTGTCACATAACGGGGTATAGCACCAGCTAAAATCGCATCGGGGCCGTAGTTTTCGTAATATGGCTCAAATACAATTACTTCGTCACCCGGATCGACTGTCGCCAGCATCACAGATGCCATTGCTTCTGTGGAACCGCAGGTAACGGTGATTTGGGTTTCGGGATCGATATCTAAGCCGAGATACCAACGGACTTTGTTAGCGATCGCATGACGAAATGGGCGATCGCCCCAAGTAATGGCATACTGATTAACATCTGCCTCTATTGCCTGATATGCTGCCTGTTTCAACTCCAAGGGACAAGGAAAATCAGGGAATCCCTGCGCCAGATTTACTGCATCATGTTGCAGTGCCACCCTGGTCATTTCTCGAATCACAGACTCTGTAAACTGTTCTGCCTTCGCTGATATTTTTTGCCGCCCAATCTTACTCACCCCTATACCTCCGTTGATCGTTATTGCCGTTATCCAGGAATTTCTGTAACCCAGACAAAAACCATAATATTGATAGATTTATCGTAGTATACTCAAATTCTAGATCCAGAGGGAAGGAGCCGGGGCAGGAGAGATGAGGGAGTGGGGGAGATGAGTGGGACAAGCAGAATAACCAATGCCCAATGCCCTTATATATCTATATACTGAATTATTGAGATTAATAGTCAATTATTGAAGTACTGATCCAGAATCATCATGAAATCTTTGCACCGTCCCGATCTGTATAGCTGGTCTAATTTCAATCCGGCAAGAAATATTGATTTCAATGGGATTGCCTGGATTCGCGCAGATGGCAACATCTTGATTGACCCAGTAGCCCTATCAAACCATGATTGGAATCATCTAAAATCCCTCGGCGGTGTGGTTTGGATTGTGCTGACGAATTCTGAGCATATCAGGGCAAGTAAAGAAATTGCCGATCAAACTTATGCTAAGATTGCAGGCCCCATAGCAGAAAAAGACACTTTTCCTATACCTTGCGATCGCTGGCTATCTGATGGTGAAGAATTTGTGCCAGGACTGGAGGTGATTGAGCTCCAAGGCTCGAAAACTCCCGGTGAGTTGGCTTTGTTACTAGAGGAGACAACTCTAATTACAGGGGATTTAGTACGGGCACGTAAAGCAGGTAGCTTAACGATTTTACCAGATGACAAGCTGCTGAATCGAAAGGAGGCTGTTGCTTCTGTTCGCAGGTTGGCTCAACTGAGTCGGGTAGAAGCAGTGCTGGTGGGGGATGGTTGGCCCGTCTTTCGGGATGGACGCGATCGCTTGCAGGATCTTGTAGCGACATTGTAAATGAGTGGGGGCGATCGTCGGTTTGAATGTTGGGGGAGTTGAGGCAATACTTTCAGGGTAACTGAAAGTTTAGGTTTCAAAACCCTTCATCCAAATGAAGGGTTAATAGCATCAGGTCAGAGGAATTATTTTACACAATTCCTAAAACAGTAGGTTTACTACTTTACTCCTCAGCTTTAGAAAGGATGTGCTTACCACCTAACAAGTTTTCACCTTGTTCGCTGACATTCTTTACTGACATACCACGCTCTTTTGACGCGCCTTCCTGAGAAGGTGTGTTTTACCTTGTTGTCGGGGCAAAAAAAAAGGGATAATGTCCCAATCAATGGCAGAACTCTTGCTGGTGTAGCAATCTTTAGCAACCTTGACGGTGATGCCGACTCTCTCTAATTTATAAGTCAGCATCTCGATAAATTTAGCGTGTGGTATTTGGGTAAAGTTTTGGTTTGTAGGCTTCCCTAAATTAAGACGTGTTTTCCATTGTTCATTCTTTCCGATTGATACGTGAGTTACGCCAAGAGATAGAAATTTATCCGCAATCATTTTTGTGGACTGATGTAAATATGAATCTACAAATTGATTGCGGTTACGGACGATGTTTGCAATTCTTCTTGATTTCCCTTTACCATTGGCAAGAATTCCCCAAAACTTGGCAACCTGCTTGTTGTAGAACTGGTTTGCTGATTTCAATGGTTTGCCGTTTACAATAATTGGCTGTATTTCTAGATCGTTAAAAACAATTGTCGCTAGATTATCTAAACCAATGTCTATTGCCGCATTCAACCCAGTATTTAAACTACAAAAGAACTGTGAAAACTCTGGAATCTCATAAACTATTTTGATAACGAAGCATCCGGTTTTAGGGATAATTCGTACTTCGCACAAGTCATCAAACTTCAGTCCAGGTTTGATTGTAATCCTGATTGGCGACATTGATGGGACAACCAAACCTTTATTAAATTCTCTTTTACCAATTGCTTGATTATTGAACTTAATTAAGTTTTTATCCTCAACATAGCTAGGTGGTTTGGGTCTACCTGTGAATAAACTCGTGGACATTTCGTAAGCTGATAATGCTTTGTAGTAAGCAATCCAAGCGTCTGCATTCTGCTTTAAAACAAGTTGGGCTACTTTCGCGCTTCATTGCTTTGTAGTTCTCGTTTTGCTTAAATAAAGCGTCTAAACTAGCTTGTGTTTGAGTCCCCCAGCCATAAAAAAAACCCTGACGTTGCGTGAATTGAGCAGTGTTGTAAAGCTGTCGGAAAATAGTGGTAATGTCAGTGCAATAATCAAACCATTCATGTCCTTCTTTGATTACGTGCTTTTCAACTTGACGCATATTGATCAACCTTGGCACTGAAATTAGACTTATTTATTAAGATTACTTCTCAAATTTTTTGAAGTTTATCCGTAAATACCACGAAAATAAAATAAAAAAGAGAGCTACTTAGGCAGCTCTCCAGATCATCAGGGTGCATCTACTTACCACAGCATATCATTTTACGTATGAGGGTTGTCACCAGTTTTTATATGAAGATTGTGTGAAGCAAGACCGGGAAAATACTTAGTTGGAGAATTAGGCATTGAGAAGAGATAAGGGAGAGGGGGGAGATAAGGGAGATATAGGAATTTGTTTCTGACCTCCTTGTCCCCCTCATCCCTTTGTCCCCCTTGTCCCCTGCTCCTGTGCACCTGTGCCCCTCTGCACCTTTTGCTTGCTCACCAAGCATTGTTAGCTTGATAGATACTCTAGGCGTTCAGTTTTTTCTCGACCAATTCGTTAGTCAGCTTAGGATCGGCACGTTTGCCTGTCTTTTTGAGAACTTGTCCGACAAAGAAGCCTTTGAGGTTAGTGTTACCGTTGCGATATTTTTCTAGTTCTTTAGAGTTGGCAGCTATGACTTCATCAACAATCGGTTCCAATACGCTAGGATCGGTGATTAACTCTTGTCCGGCAAAGGCTTTCTCAGGAGAAATACCACTAAGCAAATCTGGCAACTTTTGTTTAGCTTGAGCATTGCTAATTTTGCCCGTTTCAATGCGAGTGATAATATCTGCTAAATTGGTGGGAGTTAGGGCGATTTGAGTAATAGTGAGTTTTTGCTTATTGAGGTGGGCTGCAATATCTTGAGTAATCCAGTTGGCAGCAGCTTTGGGATTTGCTCCAGATGCGATCGCAGTTTCAAAATATTCGGCTATTGAACGATCTTCTGTCAACACTCGCGCATCGTAAGCCGAAAGTCCCAACTCACTTTCATAATGATGGCGTTTTTGGGCTGGTAATTCTGGGAGTTCGCTACGCCATTGCTCTAATTGTTCATTTGACACCTCAATTGGTGCTAAATCTGGTTCGGGGAAGTAGCGGTAATCGCTAGAACCTTCTTTCACCCGCATACTACTTGTGCGTTGAGCGCCTTCTTCCCAGAGACGAGTTTCTAGGATAATGCGATCGCCTGCTTCGATTGCAGCTATTTGGCGTTCAATTTCGTAGTCAATCGCCCGTTGGATGGCGCTGAAGGAGTTCATGTTTTTAATTTCTACCTTGGTGCCAAACTCCTTTTGTCCCACCGGACGCACGGAAATGTTGACATCACAGCGCAGAGATCCTTGTTCCATATTGCCGTCACTCACGCCGAGATATCGGACAATCCGACGCAACTCTTCGGCATATTCAGCAGCTTCAAGTCCAGAACGCAAGTCAGGTTCTGAAACAATTTCTACTAACGGGATACCTGCGCGATTGTAATCTACTAAAGAATAGGAAGAACCAGAAAGGCGATCGCTACCTCCGTGTACCAATTTTCCAGCGTCTTCTTCCATGTGCAGACGCGTAATGCCAATGCGTTTGCGAATCGGATTCCCCTCAGCATCTACCAACTCAATTTCTAACCAACCATGTTCTGCGATCGGTAGGTCGTATTGAGAAATTTGGTAATTTTTCGGCAAATCTGGATAAAAATACTGTTTTCGGTCAAACTTGCTATATTTAGCGATTTGACAATTCAGTGCCAAACCAGCTTTGACGGCGTATTCTAATACTTTTTGATTGAGTACAGGTAAGACCCCAGGTAAACCCATACAAATCGGGTCAATGTTAGTATTAGGGTCAGAACCGAATGCCGTAGAGCTATTAGAGAAAATCTTGGTGTTGGTACTCAGCTGACAATGAGTTTCTAAACCAATAATCGCTTCATACTCAGTTTTTACGGTCGTAGCAGTGGTCATAATATCAATAATTTGGGCATAATCCTTGTAGTGGTACTATTGTAGCGGCGTCTTGAGTTGCCCTGAAGACGGTTATTTGGGTGAGCAATGCTTACCTCTTGAGCTTGAAAAGGGAGATGCACATTTAAGGTGAAGAAAATCTTAATCATTGGTTCTGGGGGTGCTGGTAAATCTACCCTAGCCCGCGAATTGGGAAACATCTTAGATTTAGAAGTGATTCACTTGGATGCTTGCTACTGGAATCCTGGTTGGGTTGAGACTCCAAAAACTGAATGGCAGAGCATAATTCAAGACTTAACCCGACGAGAATCTTGGATTATGGATGGTAACTATGGTGGTACTCTTGACGTTCGTTTATCGGTTGCAGACACGGTAATTTTTTTGGATTTTCCCCGGCTTTTATGTTTGTCGCGAGTGATTAAACGTCGCTTCATGTATGCAAGACAATCCAGACCTGATATGGCACCAGATTGTCCTGAATCCCCAGCGAGTAAACTGGGATAGCACATGGGAAAACAGTGCTCGATCGCCTGTACATTATCAACGCCTGCTAGAAGGTAATGGGCATAGTGCAGTGAGGGGTGAAAACTCTTGCAGGGTGGGAAGCAGGGAATAAATACTTGTGCAAATTAATCATGGATTTTTGACTCATGCTGCTTTTGAAGAAATGCTTAAATTTGTTTCCTTTCAGCCTTTTCTTCACCAAATAATTCTTTTGTCTTTGCTGGAGGATTTACTATTGGTGATGCCTGTTTAGAAGGTGGCATCACATCAAAGTGTAGTGGGGTTCTAGTAGTAGTTGGATCGGCGTAAGTTACTGCTGGCATATCAGAGATTAAAGTTTAGTTGCAGTAATCTGCTGAACAGAAAAATAATAATCCGATGCGTTAGCATTTCTACCGTAAACAGTAAACTTAAATTCATGACTACCACTACTGTTAATAGATATTGTCCTACCAACGGGAACGTTTAGAGATATTCCACCGGCATAGAGGTCAACATCATCAAACGCTAGTACACCGTCAATTTCAAGTTTTACTTTCCCGAACTGAGAACCAGTGTTAGTAAGTATTGTCAGCGTATAGTTACCCGCAGAGAGTGACCTTGTAAATTTGCGACTATCGTTTATTGCGGATGGATCTTGAAATGCCACTCTTCCAGTGGTTGTATAAGCACCGCTAGAACTTAGTGTTTGAGCTACACCGGAAACAAGTATCAAGTCTTCTGGCATCACAGCAAAGGAAGTTGGTTGACTGCTTCCACCACTAGATATTCCACCACTAGATAATCCTGCTAATAGATCAGCTTTAGTGATTTTATACAGTAATCCATTGGTATCAACGCCAATAAAATAATCACCACTATCAGCAACAGTTTTAATAAGAGTCGGTACTTCAAATCCTGAACTATTACCTTCTG
>NZ_JABXKF010000135.1 GCF_017115165.1 Nostoc sp. LPT
CCTACCTTAATGGATTATTGTCGGTTTGAGGCACTTCAAAAACTGAGATGCTCCCCAACGGTACTCCCTTGACTCCTCCAGAGCTATTGATTTGATTTTGGGCTTGGGCTATCCCACGTAAAATTTCTAAGGAGGCATTGGGGTCAGTGCCAAATGGTACAGAGGCCACGATGGTGTAGCTCTTGGAAGAACCGATGCGGGCATTGTTAAGAAAAATTAATGCTTCTGGATCGTTACGGTTGAGTTTTAGGGCAGCTGTGAAATTGGCGATCGCCTTATCATAACTTTTAGCTGCGATCGCCTGTACTCCTTCTTTTTTTACTGGAGAAATGTCACCCGGAGTAAAAGATTTTTCTCCAAAACTAATGCGGTCTTGCAAGGATGAATTGTTGCCTGGTTGTTGATTTTGAATGTTGGTATTACCAATTTTGACCCCATTGTTAGTAAACCACCAAAAACCACCGCCAACTATTCCAACTGTCAGCAGCAGGGCCAAAGCTAAAATTGTGGTTTCATTTTTTTGTGACATAAATAAGTTTCAATAAAGTAAAAATATTTATTATGAAGAATTTAGAACTCAAAAGTCAGTATGAATTCTGTACACTGGGTGGTGAATATTGGTTTAAAACCGTACTTCTCTACGAGACGCTACCGCGAACGTCTCGCTACACGCTTTCGCCCACCAAGGGCGAAACTATTATTAAGTATACGTTCCGTTTAATTGCGGCCACCGTTTCATAAGAAACCATAGACCACCAAAGATTACACCAATAGTGATGACAACGGCTAAAAAAAGACTAAGTGTTTCGTTTTTCTGAAACATTTATGTAGCTGTTAGCACTAGAATTTTTTTAAAGTAAGAGAGATAATAATTTATAAATAAGTCGAAATACAGCGGTTAGTGAAATAGCTACTAAGCCTGCTCCAACTGCTAAAATCACCACTGACGAAAGGTCTTGACCTCCCCGTAAAAAGGGGACAAAAAAAATAATTACAAAAGTAATTGTGGGAATAATTAATAAATCGAACTTTTCAATCCACCGCCTGGTTTGGGCAAAAATTAGTATACCTAAAATCAGCGCAGAAGTAGTCAAGGTAACTATTGGTGATTTTACTAGACTGAAGAGGGCGATCGCGATCAATGCACCCTCAAATCCACTAAATGCCGCCCCACCCAATAATTCCAATGTAGAAAACGCTGGCTGAGTTGGTGGACGACGGGGAACAACAGGATTAGAACCTTTGGATGGTTGTGGGGGGAGGGTTGCAGAGGGCGAATTAAGTTGTGTAGGGGCTTGAACTGCCTGTGAGTTAAGTGCGCGTAGAACCTCCTGGGCTGACTGGAAGCGCTGATTAGCCGCAGGTAGCAGCATCTTGTCTAAAATGTCAGCAAGGTGAGGGTTGACACTTACTTGGGTTCGCCATTTCCATTGGTTACTATAAGCATCAAATAGTTGAATTGCTTCCTTATTTGTTAACAAGGTAATCAGAGTTACAGCTAAAGCGTATAAATCTGTAGATGGAAATACTTGCCCCCCAGCCATCTGTTCAGGCGGTGCAAATCCCATAGAATAAATTCCTGTGGAAGAAGCCGCAGAACCAAGTGCAGCATTTGTTACTTGCTTGACTGCACCAAAGTCTAGTAAGAAAAGTTTACCATCACGACGACGCATGATGTTTGAAGGTTTAATGTCTCTGTGGATAATGCCTCTGTCATGGACAAACTCTAGTACCCTCAGAATTCCTTGTAATACCTCTAACACTTGCTGTTCAGAAAATTTCCCCTGTTGAATTAATTCTTCCTCTAAGGTTTGCCCGTCAATGTATTCTTGCACCAAGTAAAAAAATTGGTCTTGCTCACCTGGTTGCAAGCTATTAACTATCACTGGAAAGAAGGCAAACAAGTCAGGAATTCGCTCGTGATCGTTACCAAGCTGTGCTAAAACTTCTGCTTCTCTTTCAAACATTAACTGCGCTTGTTGCAGTTGAGTTAAAGTTAAATTTCCCGATGGTTGAAACTGTTTAACCACACATTGACGCATTCCTGGTATTCGGCGATCGCGTGCCAAAAATGCTGCTCCAAACCCGCCCCTTCCCAGGAGTTTCGTTGGCACGTATCGACCATCTAGCATCAATGGCATACCACAGGTAGTGCAATATTTTTGCTGGGTTGTTTTGAGTGTCGTAACATTATCTAAATCGGCAAAATAGTTTTGTGGGCGTGGACAACGTGGACGAGTGCAGTAAACTTCCATTTTCGTGATTAGTCAAAATAATTCGCAATTGATAATACTCGCCTTCTCTACGAGATGCTACGCGAATGGCAAGAAGCAAGCTACGTAATTCGTAATTAGTTCCGGTTACAGAGTAACTAAATTTGTTAATGAGGAATAGGAAACTTTTTTCCTGATGTCAAACCCTTGGCTTGCCTACAGCACCCTGCACGAACACAATGGGTTAATAATTACGAATTAAGTTAGCGACAGAGGAGCGTCATTACGAATTATTTGGTCATTTACAAAAAACAAAGGACAAATGACAAGGGACTAATAACCTGATTTTAGTCTTCGCCAGATAAGGTGGGTGTTGCTACCTCCAATGTAGTTAACACTAGACTTTTTTGTGTTAATTTTAACACATCTTGATTCCATCCTGGGTTCGCAAACTGGGGCAAGATTTCTTGACTAAAGGCTTCTGCGGCCTTGGATCTATAGCGATTGGGATTACAAATCAGCCACAGCGTCCGTTTGACGACAACGCCTTCAATGGGAGTACGGTGCAAAACGCCCATTTGTAACTCTTTAGCGATCGCACTAGTTGAGACAAAGGCAGCCCCTAGACCAGATTGCACAGCATTTTTAATCGCTTCAATGGAATTCAATTCCATTTCAACTTTAAAACGTCTGGTATCGATTTCACAGCGTGCTAGCACTTGGTCAATGACTTTGCGGATAGTCGATTGGGAATCTAGGGCAATGAATTGTAATTTATACAGGTCTTCTTTCTGGATTTTTTCAAGTTTGGTAAAAGGATGAAAGACAGGTATGATCAGCGCTAGCTCGTCCTCAGCGTAAGGAATCACGTCTAAAGATTCTGACAGTTCACCGGGAATTTCACCGCCGATAATTGCCAGATCGACTTGTCCGTTAGCGACACTCCAAGCAGTCCGCCTGGTAGAGTGGACGTGTAATTGCACTGCCACATCTGGATATTTTTGTCGGAACATACCGATCATTCTGGGCAAAAGATAAGTGCCGGTGGTTTGAGAAGCACCGACAATTAAAGTACCACCTTGGAGATTTTGTAAATCCTCGATCGCGCGGCAGGTTTCCTGACAGAGACTGAGGATTTTTTCACCGTAGTTTAAGAGTAGATGCCCGGCTTCGGTTAACTGAGCGCGTCGTCCTCCACGATCGAATAAGGGGACATCGAGTTGCCGTTCGAGATTTTGGACTTGCAAACTGACGGCAGGTTGGGAGACGTAAAGACTATCAGCGGCACGCTTGAAGCTTCCTTCTTGGGCGATCGCTTTCAGGATACGTAACTGATCTAAAGTGAAAGGAAGGTCAGACATAAGGCTCAACCCACAAACTTTTAAAGGAGCAGATGCACGTAATAAATCCGGTTTGACAGCAATCAGCCGGACATGATTTGTTGCATATTAAACTTGAAGGATTGACTCGAAAAAGACAATAGCACAACATCTTGACTAAAGTCCCCTTTTGAATACTTTGTGGTATTGGTTGTACTGAATTCAGTTTTCTTTAAATTACTTCACCTGTGTATATGCTGCTGATTTCTTGGTTGACACCCAGTCATTTTGTCATACTAGGGTTACAAATAGTTTTTGCGATCGCTCACAGTGGAGGCGCTGCTTTACGCCCTTGGGCAGAAAAATATATTAGCCCAAGGTTTTATCGCATTCTCTTTGCATTAGTCAGCCTACCGTTGGCTGTGATATTAATTATTTACTTTTTTGGGCACCGCTATGATGGTTTGCAAATTTGGCAGGTACAAGGGGTGCCAGGAGTGCGAGAATTTGTTTGGCTGCTGTCAGCAATCTCGTTCTTGTTTTTATATCCTGCTACCTTCAATCTACTAGAAATTGCTGCTATTCAAAAGCCCCAAGTTCATCTCTACGAAACAGGAATTATTCGGATTACCCGTCATCCCCAGATGGTAGGACAAATAATTTGGTGTGTTGCCCATACTCTCTGGCTGGGTACTACCTTTACCCTTGTGACTTCCATTGGATTGATATTGCATCACTTGTTTGGGGTTTGGCACGGCGATCGCCGTTTGAGCGATCGTTATGGGGAAGCTTTTGAAATTGCCAGACAGCGGACTTCAATTATTCCCTGTAAAGCAATTATTGACGGGCGTCAATCTCTCAGATGGCAGGAATTTCTCCGCCCCGCCTATTTGGGAGTTACTATTTTTATAGCTTTGCTTTGGTGGTCGCACCCTCTGTTACTGGAAGCAACTAGTAGGATAGGATGGTAACTTTAGACGATCCCTAATGTCAGCAAAAAATCCAAAATAGATGGAAATTTCAGCTTATCAATTGCTCCAAATCAATGTAGGATAAATTCAAACATCTATCAGTGGGGGGTGCGTTCAGCCAGCTTGAGATTTTATATTGGTAGTCGTTGGTCAGTTGCCTTTCCTTGAAAAAAAGTGGCGGATTCAGTCAAATCCCCAGGCAGCCATGGCAATCAGGAGTTAAACATCCAAAAAAGCCAACGTGACTACTAAGGTGGCTTTTCTGTCAGAGACACATTAACGCCCTCAATTTTTGCCAATTATTCTGTGTCCTGAATATTTGTGTCCTGAAAGCATCTATCGGCAGTTAGTGACTTGCCAATCCTCCGCTGAAGCAGTAGCTGAGTCCTGAGTCCTGAGTAAAAGCAAGTAACTTAGTATTCACAGCTTGGCAATTAGTCCCAATCCCCGCTTTAACTCTAAAAGAAAAATAAACGAGTTCCTCATTCAATCCGCTAACTTTAGTTATGGACTTCTACTCAGCAACCAGAACTCGGACTCAGTACTACTCAATTCAGTACTGATAGCTAGTTTGATATAAAAATAAAAACCTTATAATCCAAGAGGCGTCATGGTGTTGTCGGTTAGTGAGCGGACATTTACTGAAGAAGTTTTAGAATCTCCTATTCCTGTTTTAGTTAACTTTGAAGCACCTTGGTGTGGCTTGTGTCGAGTTATTCACCCACTATTGTTGCAATTTCAAGCCCAGTGCGGGGATGAAATTAAATTAGTCGGGGTTAACGCCGATCAAAATTTTAAATTGTCTACTACCTATAGGCTAAAATCACTACCCACTTTACTATTGATTGAAAATGGCACCATTCGCCATCGCTTGGAATGCTTTCGCGGCAGAGAAGATTTACGTCTAGCTTTAGAAGAGATTAAAGCCAGCTACAGCAATTACCCCAAAATCTACAAAAGTTCAAAAACAGTGGATTTAGAGTGTCGGTCAGCCTGAAAAGATTACCCAGTCGTGAGTAATAATTAAACTCAGGACTCAGGACTCAGAACTCAGAGCTATTCTCGACAAATCTAAAGCCATGCTTAATACCCCACCCAATCAGCCTTGGGTGGGTTATTTTATCCTAAAGGGTGTGTGTCACAATTATTAACAGTTTCGACACGCTAATCAAGAATTCTAAAAGTAGGCGTCAGTGATGGAAGTAATCTATCAGTATGCCTGGCTGATTCCGGTGTTCCCTCTTTTTGGGGCGATGCTGGTCGGTCTAGGGTTAATCTCGTTGAATCAGGTGACAAACCGCCTACGGCAGCTTAACGCTGTGGTGATTATCTCCATGATGGCAGCAGCTATGGGGCTGTCGTTTGCCTTGTTGTGGAGTCAAATTCAAGGACACGCGCCTTATCTCCGTACCTTTGAGTGGGCGGCAGCAGGTAATTTTCACCTGAGCATGGGCTACACTATTGACCACCTGACAGCCCTAATGCTGGTGATTGTCACAACGGTAGCCTGCTTAGTCATGGTTTACACCGATGGCTACATGGCTCACGATCCCGGTTATGTGAGGTTTTACGCCTATCTAAGTTTGTTTGGCTCTTCAATGTTAGGTCTGGTGATCAGCCCCAACCTAGTACAGATTTATATCTTCTGGGAACTTGTGGGGATGTGTTCTTACTTGCTGGTCGGCTTTTGGTACGATCGCAAGTCAGCAGCCGATGCCGCGCAAAAAGCATTTGTTACCAACCGCGTAGGCGACTTTGGTCTATTACTCGGTATTTTGGGGCTGTTCTGGGCAACAGGAAGCTTTGATTTTAATATCATGGGCGATCGCCTCGCCCAACTCGTAGAATCAGGTTCTATCAGCAATTTTCTCGCTGTCCTGTTTGCGATTTTAGTTTTCTTAGGGCCAGTAGCGAAATCAGCCCAATTCCCCCTCCATGTCTGGCTACCAGACGCAATGGAAGGCCCCACCCCCATTTCTGCCTTGATTCACGCAGCAACGATGGTGGCGGCGGGTGTTTTCCTGATTGCCCGGATGTACCCAGTATTTGAAGACGTTCCAGCCGCAATGAATGTCATTGCCTTTACTGGGGCGTTTACGGCGTTCTTGGGGGCAACCATTGCCATTACCCAAAATGACATCAAAAAGGGCTTGGCTTACTCCACCATTTCCCAACTCGGTTACATGGTGATGGCAATGGGAATAGGTTCCTACAGTGCGGGACTATTTCACCTGATGACCCATGCCTATTTCAAGGCGATGCTGTTCTTGGGTTCAGGTTCAGTAATTCATGGTATGGAAGGTGTGGTTGGACATGACCCTGCCTTAGCCCAAGATATGCGCTTGATGGGCGGACTGCGAAAGTATATGCCCGTCACAGCAACTACCTTTTTGATTGGTTGCTTGGCAATTTCTGGTATTCCGCCCTTTGCTGGTTTCTGGTCAAAAGATGAAATTCTAGGGAAGGCTTTTGAGGCGAACCCACTCCTCTGGTTTATCGGGTGGCTAACTGCCGGGATTACTGCTTTCTATATGTTTAGAATGTATTTTTCGACATTTGAAGGTAAATTCCGGGGTACTGACGAGAAAATCAAGGAAAAACTCAAGAAGGCAGCCACAATTGTTCTGGAGTTAGAGTCAGAAGAACTAGCCCCGAATTTTGGGCCTGGGGCAATGAAAAAAGGAGAATTGGCGGCAACTGGTGCACACCATGACTCCCATGATCATGACTCCCACGGGCATCACAGCGACTCTCCTCACGAATCGCCGTGGACAATGACTCTGCCATTAGTATTTTTGGCTGTGCCTTCGATTTTCATTGGTTTAGTGGGAACTCCCTACGCCAATTATTTTGAAGAGTTTATCTTTCCTCCTAACGAAATCACCGAAGTTCTAGAAAAGGCTTCCGAGTTCAATCCGACGGAATTCTACATTATGGCGGGTGCCTCAGTGGGAATTTCCTTGGTTGCGATTACCTTAGCTTCGCTGATGTATTTGCGCCGTAAGATTGACCCGGCTGCGATCGCTGCTAAAATCCAACCACTTTACGAGTTATCCCTCAATAAGTGGTACTTTGATGACATTTACCATCGGGTTTTTGTCCTCGGCTTGCGTCGCCTAGCTAGACAAGTTATGGAAGTTGACTTCCGCGTTGTCGATGGTGCTGTTAACCTCACAGGCTTTTTCACCCTTGTCAGCGGTGAAGGTCTGAAGTACCTAGAAAACGGTCGCGCTCAATTCTATGCCTTGATTGTGTTTGGGGCGGTTTTGGGTTTAGTGATTGTCTTTGGTGTTACCTGATTTTCATAGAAGCAAAGGGGCGGTTGTCTGCCCCTTTGCCTCTACATTGCTCAAGTCTCTAATTTCAGGAATAACATAATAGGCTTCTCTAACAAATTGCTTTAGAAAAATATAAAAATAGTAATTAACAGCAACAGTTTCAGAAGAGAAGGCCAGTAAAATATTTTAGCTATCAAGTTATCTTTATACTGTAACAGCTTTAAATCTGGTTTTACGAGCATTAAAACAGCGTTAATAGTTATTAAGAAAATGTAGAAATAAATAACTAAGTAGAAAAACTCGAAATAAACAAGTTCTTTAGCAAGGACTTGTTCCCTAAGCGAAACTTGGTCAAGAATGACAATAAAAATAAAACCAGCACAAGCTGCCAAAACCTCCATAGCCTTATCTCTATCGGCAATTACCAGCATGGCAAACAGCATGACAACGACTACAAACAGCGGGCCGATTCTGGAGATAAAAATACTGATAACTTGGCGTTTGGTAGTAATATTGAAATTCAGTTCAGGAACATTTGTTTTAAAAATAGTATTTTGTATCCCAAAATTGCTATCGTATGTCGCATAAAGATATTCAAAAAAACTATCTTCAATCTGCCAGCCATCCAAAACTAGTCTCTTATCCAAACCAGGATGGGCGCTGGGGTTAATAATTTTATAACTCTCAAAATCGGGCGTGAGAAATACTTGGCGGTTTAAATTACTTTGAGCGTTAAAATCGCTGTGCCATAACCGAATTTGAATATCTTTGTAGTCAAAGGGATAGTGAGAGTAATCCAAATTTTGCAGCACTGTAGCTTCCACATACCAGCCAATAACCTCAACATTTCCTTGAGTATAATGGTAAGCTTCCTTCACTTGTACATCGTTGACACTGACAGCATCCGGCATAATAAAACCGCGAGTCAACCCATCGTGAATGCCTTTGGTATACTTCTGCCAGATGTAACCCGTCATAAAAACTTTTTTAGCACTTCCAAATTCTAAGGACTGAATGAAAATTCCAGTAGGCACATATAACGGCGGCTTTCGGTTTAAGTTTTTATTTAACTTGACTTGGGGAGCCAATAATTTATCAACTTGTGCTTGATTAAGCAGGACGTTGTGATTGGCTATATAGTTGCGATCGCCCAAAGCTAATTTCCAAATCATTCCGATTTCTGTGGCAAACAAGATACTAGAGATTGACGACACTATCCACACTCGGCTAGCACGAAACTCATAAGCCCGCAACATTAGAACTGACAAACAAATGAAAAACCAGACCAAGGCTAAACAGCTTAAGATTAGCGTTTGCCGCTTAGTTTGATCATCTAGCAAAACTTCTTGTTTGAGAAAGACTACTCCCACCACCCAATTATTCAGCTTAGTTGGTTGCAGGAAAAACCAAGAATTTTGACCTGTGGTTTCATCGAACAACTCCGCTTCGCCTTCCTTACCTTGAAGCGCCTGTTTAACTAATGCTAGGAGTTGTTTGTTGTTCTGCTTGGCAGCAATTTCAACCAAGTTGTTTTGCTGTTTTACATTATCAGTAATCGTATGATAGACAAAAGTTCCATTTTTAGAAAGAACAAAGGCGTACCCCGTTTTTCCCAGTTCCAGTTTTAAGGAATCAATCAACTGTTGTATTTGACTTAAGGAATATTCACTAAAAAGAACTCCTTGCGGCAATTTTTGTTTGCCTTGCAAACGATAGAACGGAGCATAAAATCCCACTATGGGTTCAGTCAAGAAAGACTGCTGTGACCTGCGGTAAGGTTCTCCCCAAGATGCTCCATCCTGCAACGTCTTGCGATACCAGGGATATTTTGTGTTGTCATCATTCTTCTCTTGTTGTCCCAATTGCACACTGTTGTTTACCCTGAAATAGACAGGTGCATCTAGCTTTTGGGATTTGCTTCTACTAACACCAGCTTCATAAGCTGCACCGAAGGTAGCAAGATAAGGGTTTTTTTCAATTTTTTGTTGGAGTTGCGCTGATAGTTGCTCATCGTTGATTTCACCTGTTGTGAGGGAGTTAGCAAGAGCAAGAGAATTATCTTGAGTGTTACGCAGTTCGTTCTCGATCTCCAGAGTCGTTAGTACAGCTTCTCGCTGGGCTTGGTTTTTAGTTTTTTGAAGTCTCTGTTGTGCGGTGTGCCAATAGGTGTAAAACCCAAATAGAGCTAATGCAAGAGTGATACCACAAAGGGTTAGTAATGTAAAGAATAGTATTTTTTGCTTTTTATTCTTTTCCATAAATGCCAGTTATCAAAAGCGTAAATAAATTTTCTCGTAAAGTATTCTGACACTTTTCCATATAATTTACATATAAATTGGCTGTATCTATTTATAGTTAAAATAATGATTCATATTAGGTGTTTTTTAGCAACTATCTTATTGGTGAGTTTGACTGCTTGTACCAGCGAGCAAAGGCAAGTTTATACTCCACTAGACAGCAGAGTAAATGGCAATACTGGCTTAGGTGCAAGTAAAAATGTACTGATTGACGGTTCGGGTACGGTTTCTGTTATTAGTGAAGCAATGAAAGAACAATTTAGAAAAGTAAACCCCAATGTAAGAATCGCTATTGGGAAGAACGGTACTGGAGACGGCTTTACAAGGTTTTGCCTTGGCGTAACTGATATCTCAATGGCAGCCCGTCCGATAAAAAAGTCAGAGATTGAAGCCTGCCAAAAAAACAACATTGAATTCGTTGAATTGCCCCTTGCCCTTGATGGCATCTCCCTTGTAGTCAATCGCACCAACACTTGGGCTACTTGCCTCAAACCTCAAGAACTGAGCAAAATATGGGAGTCTGCTGCATCAGGCAAAATCGTTAACTGGAACCAAGTTCGTAATGATTACCCCGATCAATATCCCCTCATACTGGCTGGACCGGCTGTAGGCACTGGTACTGTAGACTATTTTAGTGAGGTGATAATTGGCAAAAGTGGGAAAATCCGCAACGACTACAAAACCAGTGAAGAGGAAAGCGTAACTGTTCAGACAGTCGCGTCTGAGCCGGGAGGTCTTGGCTTTACATCCTTTTCCCGCTACCTAAAAAATCAGAACATTCTCAAGGCTCTTGCTATTGAGAACAAGGAAGGTAAATGTGTAGAGCCAAGCCCAGAAACGATCGCCAACAGCAGCTATAATCCCCTTTCCCGTCCTCTATTTATATACGTCAGCAAGACAGCTCTTAAAGAAAATCCTGTCGTCAAAGTTTTTGCAGATTACCACCTAAATGCTGCTAACCGTTCCTTAATCTCAGAAAGTGGCTACGTTCCTTTGCCGGATAACTTGCTAGCAAAGGTGCGATCGCGTTTAGATCATGCGATCGCTGGCTCGGTTTTTGAGGAAGGGTCGCCAGCCAATGTCAAACTTGCAGATCAACTAGCAAGTTCCAAACAGAGGTAGAAAACAGATACTAGCGTGACAAGTCTAATATGGTACTAGGTTTATTTAAACCAAGGAATGACTCATAGTAAGTTGATAAGCTGGCAAGGGCCGACCCAGGAAGCATGGTGATAAATTCAAACTGAGTGAATCCTCTACATAGAGCGAAGTCACTCAAAGTTTAGGAATGAACTGATCGCTTTTACCCAAGAATTGCCCTATCGTTTTTCTCCACACTACTGAGAAATGAGAGGCATTATGCGATTCGGTTGGAAAATTGTTTTATTCCTTTCCTCTCAAGGTATTAATTCCTTTTGCCATCTCAAAATAAGCGAACGTACAGTTTTTAGGGTAAATTTTTGACAAGACTTGGAGTATCACAACGCACATTTTGCACCCCCAAATGTCAAAAAAGACTCCCAAGAAAAGAAATGGGGGATTGCTAATTTAATTAAATCAACCTAACGAGGAAGACGAAATCCCCAAAAAGCTGTTACTTAATAACTAGTGACTTTTTGCCAAACATGATTTTGATAGCAGACGAATTGTGATGAATACAGCTAATTTTCCGTGGCTGACGACGATTATTCTGTTGCCAATAGCCGCGTCGCTACTTCTTCCCATCATCCCTGACAAAGAAGGCAAAACAGTGCGCTGGTACTCCCTGATCGTGGGGCTGATAGATTTTGCACTAATTGTTTACGCTTTTTATACTGGGTATGATTTTTCCAATCCAGATTTGCAGTTAGTGGAGAGTTACCCCTGGGTACCACAATTGGGTTTGAATTGGTCAGTAGGAGCAGATGGCTTGTCCATGCCCCTAATTATTTTGACTGGATTCATTACCACGCTGGCGATTTTAGCAGCTTGGCCTGTTACCTTCAAGCCGAAGCTATTTTACTTCTTGATTTTGGCGATGTATGGCGGTCAGATTGCCGTGTTCGCTGTCCAGGATATGCTGTTATTTTTCCTGGTGTGGGAACTGGAACTAGTACCGATATACTTTCTGCTGTCGATTTGGGGAGGCAAAAGGCGGCAATATGCAGCAACCAAATTTATTTTATACACCGCAGGCGGGTCGCTGTTTATTTTGCTGTCTGCCCTGACAATGGGATTTTACGGCGATACGGTGACGTTTGACATGCGATCGCTCGCCTTAAAAGATTTCGCCCTGAATTTCCAACTTGCCCTTTATGCTGGATTCCTAATTGCTTACGCTGTCAAGTTGCCGATTATTCCTTTGCACACCTGGCTACCTGATGCCCACGGTGAAGCTACAGCCCCTGTACACATGTTATTAGCAGGTATTCTCTTGAAAATGGGCGGTTACGCCTTAGTTCGGATGAATGCCCAAATGCTCCCCGATGCCCACGCTTATTTTGCACCAGTGTTCGTAGTTTTGGGGGTAGTTAATATCATCTACGCTGCCTTGACATCCTTTGCCCAGCGCAACCTAAAGCGAAAAATTGCCTACTCCTCAATTTCTCACATGGGCTTTGTGATGATTGGTATCGCCTCCTTCACCGATTTGGGATTGAGTGGGGCAGTATTGCAAATGGTTTCCCACGGGTTAATTGGGGCGAGTTTGTTCTTCCTGGTCGGCGCAACTTACGATCGCACACACACCCTGATGTTGGATGAAATGGGCGGTGTCGCTAAGAGAATGCCGAAGATTTTCGCCATGTTCACCACCTGTTCAATGGCTTCTTTGGCATTGCCAGGGATGAGCGGTTTCGTGGCAGAATTAATGGTATTTGTCGGCTTTGCTACTAGCGATGCTTATAGCTCTACCTTCAAAGTTATCGTGGTGTTTTTGATGGCAGTGGGAGTGATTTTAACTCCGATTTATCTGCTGTCGATGTTGCGAGAAATTTTCTACGGTAAAGAGAACGAGGAATTAGTTTCTCACCAAGCTTTGATAGATGCTGAACCCCGTGAAGTATTTATCATTGCCTGTTTGTTAATTCCAATTATTGGTATTGGTTTCTATCCAAAATTGCTGACTCAAATGTATGACGCTACAACTGTACAATTGACGGCAAGATTGCGGGATTCTGTACCGACATTAGCACAGCAAAAAGAAGAAACACTAAAGGTTTCTTTGAGTGCACCGGAAATTGGTAATTAAGTTGCGATCGCTAGTTTAGTTTAAATATTTATTTCTTCCAGGGCGGGTATAAAACCTGCCCTTTTTGTTACTCACTGAACTAAGTTAAAAAAATTCTGTACGGGGTAAGATGAGTAGATATATTTTTTCCAATTGCATTGTTTGGGAAAATAAGCTTCTATAATTTATTTCCAAGGGCTATCAAAATCAGTGCGATCGCACATCAATAGATTACGTACAATCTATCTAGAATCAGATTTGGCAAAACCGCTCATGTTAAACTACGATCCACTGCATTGTTTGCCATCTTCCGAAGAACTACCCGACTCAGATGATACTGCTGTGGATAATGAACTCCAAAATTTAATTCCCGGCTTGCTAAAAACGATCCTAGCTTTGGTTTGGTGCGATCGCTGGGATTGGTTTTTTGGTGTTGATATGGGTATTTATTATCACCCAGATAAACCAGCTATTGTCCCTGATGGGTTTCTCAGCTTAGGAGTTAAACGCTTCATTGATGAGGACTTGCGCCTAAGTTATGTGCTGTGGGAAGAAAATAAACTGCCAATTTTAGCATTGGAAGTTGTTTCCCAAATATATCGAGAAGAATATAACATCAAGAAAGAATTTTATGCCAAAGAATTAGGAATTTTGTACTACGTTGTGTATAGTCCCCTGCGGCGTAAAAAGACACCTTTGGAGGTATATCGCTTAGTTGATGGGGAATATATCTTAATGTCAGGAAATTCCGTTTGGCTACCAGAAATTGGTTTAGGAATTGGGCGAGAACGGGGAATTTATCAAGGTATAGTGCGGGAATGGCTGTACTGGTATGACGAAGAAGGGCAAAGATTGCTGACACCAGAAGAACGCATCAGGGAAGCGGAAGAACGCACAGCTTTTGAAGAACAGCGACGTGTGGAAGCAGAACAACAAGTTAAAATGTTAATTGAAAGGTTGAATGCGCTTGGTGTTGATCCAGAAACTTTGTCATAGATTCACCAAATTTTGTAGTTTTTGCTGCCTTAATGTTAATTAGCTTACTGGCTAGGGAATTATATCTATAAATAACTCATAGCTTGACGATACAAATCGTAAAAGCGGGTTGCTCAATAAATATATTTACCAAAACCTGCATCAAAAATATGGAAGTTAAATTAGGATTTGGAGCATTCCCAAAACCTCAATATGTGTTTGTCAGCAAAGAATCTGATCACTGTTGGTATGTGCTTGCTGAAGATGAAAAACGCATCCCAATTTATGAAAGAGCCTTGACTGGGGTAATTACAGGAATAGAAGTTAATAAAAAGGTTGAAAATACATTTGGAGAAGTTATCAGAACAGATTTAAATGTTTTGGCAGATAAACCTTATATTATCCGTTCAGGAAGCGATACCTATTTTTGTAAAGGCTTATTGCTGTCTTTAGATATTCTTACTTTTGAACAACTGCGTCATCCGCTTACTATTGCCGTTAGTCCTGGAGATAAAAAAGTAGTATTCTGTAATATTTACGATCCAGTCACTTATCGCTCTGTAGGTGTTAGTTGGGATGGACATAAGGAATTAGACTGGCAAGCTTTAGGGCAAAAAGTAAGTTTAAAAATTAATAAAATTAACAATTTTAATCCAGATAAAAATCAATCTCAATCAGAAACAATTGACAATATAAAAGCGGTTGAATTCCGTGATGTTTTTATAGCTAAAAGTGACACATATTTAGCCCAATTAAATTGGACTCCAGAGCAAGGAAGGGATTATTTGCAGCAGAGATATGGTAAGCGATCACGTCTACAACTCACTGATACAGAAATTCTGGACTTTATTGATTACTTAAAGCTACAACTAACCCAAAACTGCCCAACTTAGCTTCTGTTGGTGAGCTTTGGATAATTGCGACGCCGAATAGCCCGTCGTAAACATCGCCCTTTTGCTAGACTGAGATGCTAGGCTAGGATAATTGCGATCGCAGAATTAGGTTAAATAAAAGTACCTGATATTAAAATACTTGCATGAACTCAAGGGTTGATTTGTTAACTCGCATTACTCAAACTCCTGGTCAGTGTGGTGGTCGTCCTTGTATTCGAGGCATGAGAATTCGTGTGAATGACATTTTAGAAATGTTGGCTGAGAATGTCAGTGTTTCTGAGATTTTAGAGGATTTTCCCGATCTCGAACTCGAAGATATCCAAGCTTGTTTATTGTTCGCAGCACGGAGAACTGACTTTCCTCGACTGATAGCATGAAAATTTGGATTGATGCTCAGTTGCCTCCTACATTAGCACTTTGGCTAACTGAGACTTTTGACGTAGAGGCTATTGCCCTACGAAAGCTTGGATTACGAGATGCTAAAGATGTAGAGATTTTTGAGGCAGCACGAGTCGCTAATGCAGTAATCATGACCAAAGACTTATGTTAACTTCGCCTCAGACACTGGATAAGCTTTGTGTGCTTCTGCATAAATCTTTAATGCTACAGCCATCTGCTGTTCGGCAGTCTCTCCCTGCTCTTTGAACCAAGCAAAAGTTTCAGGATCTACCTTAACTGTTATTGTTACAGCTGACTTGGGCATTCGCAATTGTGCTTTAGCAAAAAACTCTTCTGACAAAGGTGGAATATCTGAGGTGTCAATGTCTTCGTCACTCATTGCATCGACTCTAACCCAATCGGTTCTTGAGGTATTGTTCATAGCTTTTTCGTTCGTGAGACAGTGCCTTTCTTAATGAGATGATCTGAACCATTTCTTCACCAGGCTCGGTGTAAATAACTACTATGGTTCGTCTATCAAGTAGTCCAATACCGAGATACCGATCCTCTCCATAGTCCTCTCGTTCATCTAGGTAGACAAGCATGGGTAATTAAAGATGCGGAAAGCATCAGCAAAGTCTTAACCATGCTTTGTGATGTTGCTTTGGTTTTTACGCTCATCCCACTCAAACTTCATGGACTCAATATACTAGTGACACCAGAAAAATCAACTGCTTTAATTTTCATCGCCAATCATCTCTACAAGATTGCGACTAATTATTCTAGCGTCAAGTCGAGTACGTAGGCGTAGCCCGTCGTAGACATCGCTTGTCCATTGCATTGAGGTGTTAGCCTCCCACAGGTGCGATGCCTGGCGGCAAGCCGCTAAAAAGCGTCTACGCACAAGCAGTGTGGTTGCTGAAGATACATAAATTGCTGGGTTTCCTTACTTAAAATCAATTTACACTAATGAGCGATCGCATTAGTGTATAAATTGACTTCATTTATTGGAGATGTTTTTTTATAAAAACCATGTTCTTGGAATAGGTTTTCATTAACATCAAAATTCAAAAATACTTTTGCCGAATAATTTGAATTAAATGCAGAAAAGGACAAATTAGTAACTAATTCTGTATAACTTAATATTTTGCCATATGTTTCAAAATCAATATTTACATAACTAAAGTCTTTAGAAGCTTTTATATAATCCTTTTTGCCTATTTTGAAAAACTGATTTTCTTCTACTTCCTGTAATTTACCATATTTACTTCTTTTTAGTTCGATAAGTCCATCAACTATAAAGGATAACAATAAGGTTTTACCCGTACCATTTTTACCAAGAAATATTAAGGGAGGGATTGGATAGGAATTGTTATCGAATTCAAAATTTAAGCTTATATTATTTATAGGGCCGTAATTCTGAATCTGTAAATTTTTAATATACATTTAAGTCTGTCACTTACTTTTTATGATTTTAGTTTAAATTGCCAATTAACCCGATACCAGTATTGAAAGCTAGCACTAAAACTGCTGAGAGTTGAGTTGAATTGATTGGAATGTTAAAAATTTTAACGATACTAGTATAGCGTTTTGAAGATGCCAGCGATGCGATCGCAATAGTTGGGCTGTCTGTTCAATCCACAAATTAAAATCTGCTTTATAAGTTGCGTTCATAGCCGTTATCGATCTTAGGCAAGCCAAAATATCCTCATTTTCCGATGCGCTCAAGTTCCTCTCGCAATACTCGCCGTAATGTCTCTTCTAACGGTTCACGGCGCTGCTGAATGTACTCACGCAAGGCATCGTTAATCAAAGTTTGGTAATTTCCCCCACCTGCTGCATGAACTTGGTCACGAAACCATGCTAGTACTTCATCATCTAGGCGAATTGTAATTCTAGTTTTACCTGTTGGTGTTGATTCAATCGCTCCCCGCTTGCCTTGGCTAAAATCATACTCAGCTTCCATAACTTATCCCTCCTCATACTGCTTTTGTTCATAGCGCGTAGCTTGGCGGGCAGAAATTAATCGAATCTCATCATTGCGCCATGTATACACAACTATTAAAACTCGACTGAAAGCATCTATCCCAATAGTGATAAATCTCTCTTCATCAAAACGTTCATCCGTGATGGTAATTGCTAAATCGTCAGAAAACACGGTTACTGCATCAGTAAAGTCAATGCCATGCTTGCGAAGATTAGCTGCTGCCTTATCCGTATCCCACTGATACGCCATCTAAATCTATTGTATGCACATTCGTGCATATTAGTAGATGAAGATTACTTAACTGGTGTAATTTTATGTGTTTTTTTCAAACCTTAAAAATCTTCATCGTCAACAAAAAATTCCGCATCTTCTTCCAATCGAGAATTACCCTGTCCAATACCAGCAAGTCCCCACAGAGGTTGCAGCAGTGCCATACCAATTAACCCGACAACGGCACTAAAAGCTAACACCAAACCCATTGGTATCTGAATCGATTGGAATGTTAAAAATTTTAACGATACGGGTGTGGCATTTTGGACTGAAATAATTGCGATCGCGATTACCCAAACCGCTACAACTAGAGATGTCAAAAAAGGAGCGAAAGTTTTCATACTTTGATTGAAGTGAGAAGTTAGGAGTTGTATTTTGCTCAAAAACAGAAATCAGGAGTTAAGAATTGTAAATTAATAATTCTTAACTCCTAATTCATAACTCTTAACTTTTAATTCCTAACTCTGACAGATTAAACTGCTACTGCCTCTAGTTTAGCAATGGCACTCTCTAACTCTTGGGCGATTTGGGTGAGTTTTTCGGGAGTGTTGGTTTCTAGGTAGACACGTACCAGTGGTTCTGTACCGGAAGGACGCAGTAAAACCCAGCTACCTTCTTCTAAATAGAGCTTAATACCGTCTTTACGCCCCACTTCCTTGACTTTAATTCCTGCTACCTCTGTAGGTGGATTTTTAGTAAAGGAGTCGATGACGGCGGTTTTGTGCGCCTCTGTGAGGTGCAAGTCTAGGCGGTTGTTGTAAAGTGGCCCATCAGCTTCAGCGATCGCTTCCTTGACAAGTTGACTTAGCGGTTTGCCTTCATAAGCGATCGCTTCTGCCACCAGCATATCGGCTAATACCCCGTCTTTTTCGGGAATATGACCAATAATACTCAAACCACCTGATTCCTCTCCACCGATTAATACGGCAGTTTCGCGCATTTTTTCGCCGATGTATTTAAAACCAACTGCTGTTTCGTAAATTTGTAGCCCATTTTTAGCAGCGAAATTATCCAGCAGGTGGGTTGTAGCGACAGTACGGACTATGGCGCCAGTTTTACCTTTGTTTTTGATTAAATGACGTGCTAGAAGTAGCAGCACAGTATTCGGAGTGAGGACATTTCCTTGTTCATCAACGATACCAAAGCGATCGCTATCTCCATCCGTCGCCAAGCCCAAATCAGCTTGATCGCGAACTACTGCTTCCACTAACTCAACTAACTGTTCTCCTTTGGGTTCTGGCATCCCACCCCCAAATAAAACATCCCTCCAATCGTGGAAACTTTCTAACTGAACGCCACTATGTTGCAAAACTTCATCTAAATAACCGCGAGAGGTAGAATACAAAGCATCGTACTTCACCTTTAAATTAGCGCTTTTGATCTTTTCTACATCAAGTAGAGTGTAGATAAATTGCAGGTAATCTGGTTTGGGATCGAAAATTGAAATTGAACCTGATGGGTTGCTCCCAGGCAACTCATCCGATGCACCTTCTATATTTGCCACAATAGTATCAGTAATCTCTGGAGTGGCAGGCCCAGCATAATCGGGTATATATTTAATTCCACAGTAGGGTGCTGGATTATGGCTAGCAGTAAACATTAACGCCCCAGCGGAATTTAGGTGACGGGCGTTGTAGGCAATTACTGGTGTAGGGCAATCCCGATCGGTAATTTTCACAGTCCAACCCAAGTCTGCTAGTACTTGAGCCGCTGTTTGGGCAAACTGGTCAGCTAAAAAGCGAGTATCGTAGGCAATAAGTACTGGTCTATCTTTTGTGTAGGCTGTTTCTAAGTAAGTGGCGATTGCCCTTGTTACTTTCCGCACATTAGGGAAAGTAAAGTCATCGGCAATAATCCCTCGCCATCCATCGGTACCAAATTTTATCTTGCTAGACATTTTTGCCACTTGCTCCGGTACATTATCAGTACTATAAAAGCTTCCCGCAAAGCGTGTGTAGCAGCAAGTATCCTCCGAAGTTCTTTTCTAAGGAAGCCTTAGCTTAAACTTCTCCCCACCGTATTTTCTCTCACTGTTTCTGAGCAATGTCAACCCCCGATCGACCTTTTGCCAGTTATCACCTTTGGTCTCTAGTTGCCCCAGCGACTGGGCAAGAACGCTGGCATTGCCAGATGAGACGGGGGTTTATCAAAGCACGGCAACACGAACCACAAGTCAAAGCGCTTTTAACGCAAGCCACCGCGCCCCAGCGGATTGGCATACTAGCGCAAAAAGGCATTTATGAGTTTCATCATCACAGGTATCTGTTGAAGCAAGCAGATGGTGTAGAAAGAGTTGCACAGCTACTTAAATTAGGCAACTCAAGCGTTCAAGTCCAGCAACGCGTGCTGCAAATTTTGAAAAAATATCACGATGCGCCATTGCTTTTGGATAAAGATATTATCCAATTAACTCCGGGTGATGAAGGCTTTCCCAAACCGATACTAGTAGAACAAGAAGATTATTGCTTTCGCTTATACGCGGCTATGGACTGCGTTTTTATTGAGTCTGATAGTACTTTACATATTTTGGATTTCAAAACTGGTAAGTCGGCTTTTGACAAACGACAGGCATTAGTTTACTTGTTAGCTGCTCGTTATCTTTACCCTGGACGAGAAGCTGTTGCATCATTTTATAATTTAGAAATATGTAAAAAGTCAGAGTTAATTAGTATTAATAATAGTGAATTAGAATCCTTAAAATTTGAGTTAGCGAATATTGCCCACAAGCACCAGCACGATTTGCAAAAATATCAGGAAGAAACTAGTAATTTCAGTAAAATATTCCCTCCTAATCCTGGCTCTCACTGCCGCTTTTGCCCATTTAACTCGATTTGTGAGTTTGCCGATTTTAAGCAGCATCAATCATATCCATTGCCCAGTTTAAGAGTTAATAGCTAATTAGTTTACCTGTTTATATTGGTTCAATTTTCAAAAAAATCTACTAAATACTCGTATTTTTACTGACCTGATTCTCTTCTCTTATCAGACAACCTAGATGTTAGATACACCGATTTTTATCGGAAATCAAAGGGTTTAAGACCCCTACCTCTACAGGTAGCGCGGAGTCGGAGCCACTCCGCCTCCAAATCATTTTCAGTCGGGGTTTAAATCCCCGTCTGAAAATGTCTAAAATGTTTGAATGCGTGAATGCGTGAATGCGTGAATTGTTATTTGGTGTCCAACCACAGGGCGATCGCATTCCAACACTCACAATCATACTGCCGAAATAGGACAATCGGATAATCGGATAAAAAACTAAATCAACATAGCCTAAAAAGCTATGCAAAAATTAAGCGGTTGTACGCTGTGCAAGGTTGATGAGTGAAAAGAAGGAATTACGGGGCTATGTTTCTCCAGAGTTAAACCGATTGTTTCGGGCTGTGGTAGTCAAAGATAAAAACCTCAGCGATCGTATCGCTGAGGCTTTAGAAGACTGGCTCAATAAGCCTGAAAACCAGGAGCTAATTAAAAAGCATAATTTGGGTAAATAAATCGAAGAAATTCAAAAAGGCGGTAATTCTTTAAGAATTGTGAATCGAATATGATTAATCGCCAAATCACCGATGGGGATATCTTGTTTGGTTAGCCGCGCACCTTGACTTGTCACGGTTTCAAAGGTTATGCCTTTGCCAATTTCAATGTGATACCAGCATAAGCCCATAAAAAAGCGCGTCGGATAAGGCCCACCTTCACTCACATCGTCAGGATTTGATTCCATTGGCAACCAGCCAAAATTCGGGACGTAGAATTCCAGCCAAACATGATTAAAGTCGGGTTGTAACGGTACTCCTACGAAGTCACTATGGGGAGGACATTTGTACCTGCCTACGGTGCGGCAGGGGATACCATTTAAACGGGATAGGGCAAGTAAAACACCGACATATTCGCCACAGGAACCAACGCCCCGCTCTAAAACTATATCTGGTGTGTCAATGTAAGGTTTAATACCGTAGGATAACTCATCATAAACATAGTTGCGGATGCTGTGCATTTTCCGCAGCACATTGGTTTCAGAACCAATCGCTTCTCTGGCGGAACGGCGAACAATGGTAGTATCCATTGCTAAATCGTCGTCGTCCACTAGGTAGCGTGTTTGTAATTCTGGGGACAGTTCCGGTATATTTTCCACATCTCTAGGTGTAATGCGGTACTTAATCCCTCGAACTTCCAAAAGTGCTTTCCAGCCAAATATATGCCGTTCTCCTGGTGCAAGAGAATCAAATTTAAAGACTGCTACACGTTGCCCCTCTATGACTTCTTCGGTAAAGGGCATACCAATAGGTTCAACGTGTTTCACCTTTTGACGCTCAGTTTCCGATGGTAAGGCGATGCGCCATTCGACATCAGGTAAATGAACTTCGTCTAGAGGTGCAATTTCCTCAGCATAGGACATTTCAATCAGATAGCCATTGGAAAGGGCGTAACGCTTATCTGGCTGGTAATGATAATACAGAGGATGAATAAAAGTGCGATCGCGGAATGTTAGCTCATGACTCGGATCGGCATTGGGGTTATCCCGGATATAAGGCTCCTCTGAGGCGTAGGCGACGTAAATACTTTCTTTGCCTGTTTCGGCATTTTTATGTATTGCTATGCCTGTAGGACATTCAAAGGGTGTCAGGACGCTAAATTGCAGTTCTCCCGTGGCTCTGTCCATCGCGTAAACTGATTGTTCGGTGCGATCGCAAATCCATAGCATTTCTTGGTTGACTGCCAAATTCTCTACTCCAACTCCAGGGGCATAAAATTTAGTAATCTCTTTTCGCGTTTCGCGGTCAAAAACCAGAATGTAGCCCAGCCTTTGACAACTAACATAAACTGTTGTTTCCCAAACAGCAACGCCATCAGCTGGATAAGGCAATGTTACAAAATGTTCTAGATCCAAAGTGTCGAGCTTGCACAAATAAACACTATTTTCTCGGCTTACCCACAGGGTATCATCCCACGCCGCTAGACCAGTGACATCGGTAAATTCTTCAACTTGATGGGGATTGAGAATTTTGCTGTTGTCAGAGGTAGGATCGATCTCCAGTAGATGTCCTTTAATACTGTCAATGGCAATCAGTCTATCTTTAATGAAAGTAATGCCACACAGGGCAGCAGCAGTAAGCGGTCGAATTGTTCTTTGCCCAAACATTTGGCTAACGGTCAAAGTGGGGAGTGCAAAACTCATAAAACCTTGTGGTAAGTGTAAAAAACCCTCACCTTTAGGTAGGGGAGGAAACATGACTCAAGCGGTTTTACCGCCGTCACACCAATTGCTTAAGATGGAAAATCCTAGTCGAGCAATGGCTCCCCCGATTGGGGTGGATGAAAAGTGCTGAGTTAAAAGACTACCCACAATGGGCGTTGCTCTTACTAAGTACATCAATTAGTGGTTTTCGATCGCCACGTTTACAGCGGGGTACTAATAATTATCGGTACAATCTGTTCCGAAAAACTCTTTCGTGAGAAATAATACTATGTCAAAACAGGAGGAATTTACAAATATTAAGAATTACATATACACTCATACAACTGGGCGATCAGCTTAATGTAACTTTAGAAGATGCAATTCCTGCCATCACTAAATTATGATCGAATTTTGTAACCATTTGCTGTGACCTACACGATGTCTGCTAATTCTCTGCCTGAAGGTGCCGCCGTTTGGCATAGTTTAGAAGTTGATAAAGCGCTAGACCTGCTTGATAGTAACGCAGACAGCGGCTTAACACCCCAAGAAATTCAACAGAGATTACAAAAATACGGCCCCAACGAACTTGAAGAAACTGCTGGCCGTAGTGCTTGGGAAATTCTGCTCGATCAGTTCAAGAACATTATGTTGTTGATGCTGATTGGCGTAGCTCTCATTTCTGGGTTTTTAGACCTGATGGCTTTGCGGGAGGGCAGATTAAAGCCTGGTGAAGTGCCATTTAAAGATACGATCGCAATTTTAGCAATTGTTATTCTCAATGGCATACTCGGCTACGTCCAAGAAAGCCGCGCCGAAAAAGCCCTGGCTGCTTTGAAAAAAATGACTTCTCCCTTAGTGCGGGTGCTTCGCGACGCCAGACTGGTGGAGATAGCAGCGAAAGAACTAGTTCCAGGGGATGTAATGCTGCTAGAAGCTGGGATGCAGATAGCCGCAGATGGACGCTTGATCGAACAGTCTAATTTACAAGTGCGTGAGTCGGCATTGACTGGTGAAGCGGAAGCGGTGAATAAACAGGCATCATTAAAATTGCCGGAGGAAACATCATTAGGCGATCGCCTCAATGTCGTCTTTCAAGGAACTGAAGTAGTCCAAGGACGCGCCAAGGTTCTGGTGACCAACACCGCAATGACTACAGAACTGGGTAAAATTGCTGCGATGTTACAGGCGGTGGAAAGTGAACCTACGCCTTTACAGCAGCGGATGACTCAACTGGGTAATGTCCTAGTTACGGGTTCTTTAATTCTCGTGGCGATCGTCGTCGTTGGCGGTGTCCTCAAGGATGGAGGTTTTAAAAACATCCAAGAACTCTTGGAAGTTTCCTTGAGTATGGCGGTTGCTGTAGTACCAGAAGGTTTACCTGCTGTAATTACCGTCACCTTGGCACTGGGAACCCAGCGAATGGTACGCCAAAATGCCTTGATTCGCAAATTGCCAGCAGTGGAAACATTGGGTTCTGTAACCACTATCTGCTCTGATAAAACCGGCACCCTGACTCAAAATAAAATGGTGGTGCAATCGATTTCCACCAATAACAAAACTTTTCGCGTTACTGGCGAAGGTTATGCTCCCACAGGGGACTTTCAGTTAAATGGTGAAAAAATTTCCCTAGAGGAGTCTCCAGAAATCTCCACGTTATCAGTCGCCTGTGCTGTTTGTAATGATTCAGTCTTGCAAAAAGAACAAGGTGAATGGGCGATTTTGGGAGATCCGACAGAAGGGGCATTACTCACCCTAGCGGGAAAAGCCGGAATCGAAAAAGACCAGTGGAACAGTAAGTTACCTCGCGTTGGAGAGTTCCCCTTTTCCTCAGAACGGAAGCGGATGAGCGTGATTTCTCAGGTGGAGGGAGTCGCCACAGGTGAAGCATTTTCGAGAGGTGTTGACCCTGCGATCGCTGGTTTTCTGCAATCGGAACCTTATTTAATGTTTACCAAAGGTTCTCCAGAGTTAACCCTGGCACGTTGCACTCAGATTCATTTGGGTAATGACACAGGCCGCTTGACCGAAGAACAACGCCAGAAAATTTTGGCAGAAAATGACCAAATGGCGAGTAAAGGTTTACGGGTGCTAGGTTTTGCCTACAAACCCCTGGTGGAGATTCCCCCGGAAGGTTCAGATGAGACATCTGAGCAAGATTTAGTCTGGCTGGGATTGGTGGGAATGCTAGATGCACCACGCCCAGAGGTAAGGGCAGCTGTGCAAGAGTGCCGAGAAGCAGGTATTCGCCCAGTGATGATTACTGGCGACCACCAATTAACAGCACGAGCGATCGCCACCGATTTAGGAATTGCTCAAGAAGGCGATCGCCTGCTTACGGGTCAAGAATTGCAACGGATGACTGACCAGGAATTAGAGCAAAACGTTGACCTGGTGAGCATCTATGCCAGAGTTTCCCCAGAACACAAACTGCGAATTGTCCAAGCACTGCAACGCCGGGGTCGATTTGTGGCGATGACAGGCGATGGTGTCAACGATGCCCCAGCCCTCAAACAAGCCGACATCGGTATTGCAATGGGCATTACTGGCACTGATGTCAGTAAAGAAGCCAGTGACATGGTGTTACTTGATGACAACTTCGCCACCATTGTCAGCGCTACCAAGGAAGGCAGAGTTGTTTACACCAACATCCGCCGCTTTATTAAATATATCTTGGGCAGTAATATTGGTGAAGTTCTCACAATTGCAGCCGCACCCTTAATCGGCTTGGGAGGCGTTCCCCTGACTCCCTTACAAATTTTGTGGATGAACTTGGTGACAGATGGTTTACCAGCCTTGGCATTAGCTGTGGAACCTCCAGAACCGGATGTCATGCAACGTCCACCTTTTAGTCCCCGCGAAAGTATTTTCGCTAGGGGATTGGGTTCTTATATGATTCGCATTGGCATCATTTTTGCCATTATCAGTATTGCCTTGATGTGGTGGGCTTATCAACATACCCATGCTGCTGGGTATCAGGGCAATCCCGAAGCTTGGAAAACAATGGTATTTACTACCTTGTGTATTGCCCAAATGGGTCATGCGATCGCCATTCGCTCCAACAACCGACTGACGATCGAGATGAATCCCTTCTCCAATATATTTGTCCTAGCGGCTATTGTCGTCACCACGATTTTGCAGCTGATGCTAGTTTATGTCCCACCTCTGCGAGATTTCTTTGGTACTCACTACTTGAATATGCAAGAGTTGGGGGTTTGTATTGGTTTCAGTGCTTTAATGTTTGTCTGGATTGAAGCGGAGAAGATATTCTTGCGGATTATGGGCAAGAAGGCCGTTTGAAAAAGTGAGGAGTTATGAGTGAAGAGTTATGAGTTACTAAGATATGAGTTTTCAATTCCTAACTCCTAACTCCTAACTCCTAACTCTTACCTCTTCGCTCCTAACTTTTCCCTATGTACCTAAAAACTCTAAACCTCCGACAATTTCGCAATTATCAAGACCAAAATGTTGAGTTTACTGCTGCCAAAACAATTTTGGTAGGTAATAACGCTCAGGGAAAGTCGAACTTGTTGGAGGCGGTGGAGTTGCTGGCGACATTGCGATCGCACCGCATGACCCGCGATCGCGATTTAGTTCAAGAAGGGGAAGCCATAGCCCAAATTAATGCCACCCTTGAGCGACAAACAGGTGTTAGTGACCTGACCTTGACCTTGCGCCGCAATGGTCGCCGTAGCGTTGCTCTCAATGGCGAATCGATCCGCCGTCAAATGGATTTTCTTGGCGTTCTCAATGCAGTCCAATTTTCCAGCTTGGATTTAGAACTAGTACGCGGCGGCCCCGAAGGTCGCCGCAACTGGTTAGATACACTCTTAATTCAACTTGAACCAGTTTATGCTCACATTTTGCAGCAGTATAATCATGTGTTGCGCCAGCGCAATGCCTTTTTAAAACGCCATGTAGAGACGTTAGATGCAACGTCTTTACAATCAGAACTAGCGCTGTGGGATGCACAGTTAGCTACTACAGGAACTAGGGTAATTAGACGACGCGATCGCGCTATCCAAAGATTAGCTCCCATTGCTACCACTTGGCACGGCAGTATCAGTGGCAGTACAGAAATTCTACAAATCAAGTATGTACCTAATATTCCTTTAGAGGATAACCAGCCAGAAGAAGTACAGCAAGCTTTTTTAGCAAAAATTCAGCAGCGAACCGTTGCTGAAATGCACCAAGGTACTACTCTTGTCGGCCCCCATCGAGACGAAATAGAATTAACCATTAACCAGACACCCGCTCGTCAATATGGTTCTCAAGGTCAACAACGAACGCTGGTTCTAGCCTTAAAATTAGCCGAATTACAATTAATTGAAGAAGTCGTCAAAGAGCCACCATTACTATTACTTGATGATGTTCTTGCCGAACTAGATTTATCCCGCCAAAATCAATTGCTGGATGCCATTCAAGACCGCTTTCAAACTCTGATTACTACCACTCACTTGGGTTCTTTTGATTCCCAGTGGTTGAAGTCATCCCAAATTATTTTCGTGAAAGCAGGAGAATTAACAATTAAAAATTAAAATTTTAAAGACATTTTTGTACAGGGATTTATAATAGCGCTCATCTGTCTCTACTATAATTTTTTTTGATGTTTTTCAAACCTTTTAAAAACGTTGAGAATCAAAAAAGTCAGCACAGCACTGATTAATCCTAACTGCCATAAACCACAGCCAGCAGCAATTCCCAATGCAGACGAAATCCAAATAGCCGCTGCTGAGGTGAGTCCGTGAATTTCAAGTTGCTGTGATTCTTGGGAAGATTGACGCACAATTTCTCCAGCACCGAGAAATCCTACACCAGCTGCAATCCCCTGAACCACGCGGCTAAGTGCATCAGGACTAGCTTGCAGTCCTCCTGTTTGCATGATTATCAAGGTAAATAAGGCTGAACCCAAACTTACCAGTATATGAGTTCTTAAACCGGCTGGTTTGCGCCTAATTTGGCGTTCTAAGCCGATAATTGCTCCCATAAGCAATGCAATGCATAGCCGGAAGCTGATATTCAGCCAATCATTGGTTGCAAGGTAGTAAGTGTTTGGCAATGTTTATTCTGATATGAAGAACTATATATACTTAGGTTAACTCGTAATAATTTTATAAAAATAGTACAAAATTATTCTAATGTTTTATTAATGGAGTTTAATCCAATGGGTATAGTACAGTAGCCGATCTCATCTTTGGATTCTATCAATTCAGGAATGGTTTTAGACTGAGAATTAATATTTTCGATTGTTAGGATTATTTTTCAATAAAATATTATTCTGGTCAATCAATGGAGATTTGCATTGTTAAATTATGGCAACGACCGTAATTTGGGCAAACTAGATGAATTTTAAGTTTATTAAATAGTTTTTTGGCTATTTAAAATGACGGAGCTAGAAAATAATACCTTAACTTGTTAGATTTAACCCATACACTTAATAATTAAATATGATACTGCCATGTACAACTCAAGCAAATCAGCTATACAGCGTATTTCAAGTTACTGAAGTACGCAACGACTCGTCTCAAAGCCAGGTATAAAGCCTGTTTTACTTCTGAATTCTGAGTTCTGAATTCTGCTGTCAAGAGTTTCTACCTCCTGCCTCCTGCTGCAAAACCCGTAACTTTGTACTTCATACAAAAGAAAACTGCTGTAAGTCCTGAGCACTTTTTATTCAGGAGTCAGTGGATTAACCTGATAACGTACCAGAAAAAATAGCTGTGGCTACAAATAGACAACTGACAACTAAAAAATTGAGTGGATAAACTCTACTGGCTAGACCAAATTAAACTACAAGACCGCGCCAAAGTAGGTGACAAAGCGTTTTACTTGAGCAAAATTATCCAGCGTGGCTATCCGGTGATGCCTGGTTTTGTAATTTCGGCGGAAATTTTGCGACAATTTCTCGAAAATCTCAATAGTTCAGAATCATTAGTCGCTGACTTACCCCATTCTTCGTTACACCTGGATGTAACTAATTGGCGTCAACTTCAGCAGGTAGCTAGTCGCTTGCGCCAAGAAATTCTGACTGCAACTGTGGCACAGCAGTGGGTAAGTGCAATTTTCCAAGTAGCTAGAGAATGGCAAACTAGGTGTTTGATTCTTCGGCCAACTTTGGCAGTATCGACTGCTAACCCAGGTATAAACAACAATATATCGGGTTTGCTGGAGTCGGTATTTTGCCAGTGCGAACCCGAAGCGATCGCTTTGGCTCTAAAGCGTACCTGGAGCCAAATATTTCGGGCCAGAAGTCTATTATATTGGCAGCACTCAGGAATAAATCTCCAACAAATTAATCTTGCAGTTCTGATACAACCTGTTGAGAATGCGATCGCCAGTGGCTCGCTCACAACCAATTCCTCTGGGTGGAAAATTGAAGCTACTTGGGGATTAGGAATTGCGATCGCTCAAGGCGAAGTACAACCAGATATTTACTACATTCAACCAGAAACTGGGGTTGTGCTTGAGCAACAACTGGGCAATAAAATGCTGGCTTATGGTGTTGATGATGCAGCATCTGGAACTTTTTCGCAACCCGTACCCAACTCAGTGCTAACACCAGATCGCAATTGTCTGATTACCTATATACTTCCAGAAGCACAACAAAAACAGTACTCTTTACAAGAAGAATACTTACAACAAATAATTTCTCTGGGAACTCAACTGGTAAGTGAACTAGGTAAAACTTTTACCATTAAGTGGACTATCACTCAACAAACAACATCTGACAAGCTTTACATAACACAAGTTAGTCCTTCCCAATCAATTTCCCACTCACACTTCATTCGGGGATTAGGAGCAGCCGGGGGACGGGTTATAGCCACTGCTTTGGTAATTATTAATCCGCAACAGAAACCCGAACAACTACCGAAGGAAGTAATTTTAGTAGTACCAACGATTACACCTGATTGGTTGCCATTATTGCAACAAGTTGGTGGTATTATCACAGAACAAGGAGGATTAACCAGTCACGCGGCAATTCTAGCTAGAGAATTAGGTATCACAGCAGTAGTCAACGCCACATCTGCCACAACTTTAATCCAAACTGGCGAACGACTGCTGCTTGATGGCGACAGAGGAGAAGTTTTTCGCATCAAAGGAGACTCAAAGGAGGAGATGGACAAAGGCAGAGAAGAAAATCTTCTTTCCTCCCATCACCTTAACCCGAAAGCACCCCATGCTTCTGTTACGTCTCATCTACCTATGATTGCTACTCAACTGCTGGTTAACTTGAGTCAGTCCACTTTAATAGAACAAGTGCAAAACCTGCCTGTGGATGGAGTGGGATTGTTGCGTTCCGAATTGATGGTACTAAATATATTGAACGGGCAACATCCCAATAGTTGGATTTTAAGCGGGCGTCAGGCAGAATTGTTAGAGCTATGGTCTGAGCAGATTATGCAGTTTGCCCGTGCCTTTGCACCAAAGCCAGTTTTTTATCGTTCTTTAGATTGGCGATCACAGGATTTACCATCATTGAGTGATAGTTTACAATCTTCGCCCCAATTGATGTTAGGTGAACGCGGCACCTTTAGCTATTTACAAAATCCCGCAGTCTTTGAGCTGGAACTGAAAGCATTGGTGAGCGTACAGCAGGCTGGCTACACTAATGTCAATCTACTGTTGCCCTTTGTGCGGACTGTAGAAGAATTTGTCTTTTGCCGTCGCAAAGTTGAGCAAGCTTTTTTAACCGAGGTGGTGCAGTTTCAATTGTGGATGATGGCAGAAGTGCCAAGTATCTTGTTTTTATTACCAGAATATGTTGTAGCAGGTGTGGCGGGAATTTCTATTGGTACAAATGACCTGACCCAATTATTGCTAGGAGTGGATCGAGAACAAGGACAGCTAGCAAAAGTATTTAATGAACGTCATCCAGCAGTTATGGGTGCGATCGCTCAACTGATCCAAATGGCTAAAAGTGTCGATATACCTTGTTCAATCTGCGGTCAAGCACCAGCCCTCTACCCAGAAATTATTGATAAATTAGTGGAATGGGGTATTACTTCCATTTCTGTTGAACCAGAAGCAGTCGAGCGAACATATCAAGCGATCGCTCGTGCTGAACAACGCATAATTTTAGCAGCAGCACGCCGAAAACTGCATTAGCTAGGAGTGTGATTCAATGATTCTAGGCGTAACAGCCATGTGTTGAAGTGGGGGCACCTGCTCCGAATTACTTCTAGTCCAATTAGTTCAGCTAACTGTGGTCCAAAAGCAGACTTCGCTTTTCCATAATCAGGAAACTTAGCGATGATGCGTTTACTGGGAGCTGTCTGCTGTCCGTCGTTGATCAACTCAGGTGTCTCATATTGATTAGCGATCGCGTTAAGAGCCTCAATCTCCTTTGTACAATGAGCATCAAGATATTCAAAGCACGTTGGATCAGCAAAAAGGTATGCCTCGTATTCATGTAACTGAATGTACGGGATAAATCGGGGATCACTGATATCCTCTGCAAAGCGTTGCTCTAGAAATTCGACCCGTTGTACAGGATTTTGCCGCAGACTCTCAGCTTCAGCCAATCCCGGAAAATCAGGAGCAATAGCATACAAATCAATCATAGTAGTAAAGAACACCTTAGAGCCTTTCTCCTGCTTGAGAAAGCGCAGGATGTCATCTTTCATAGGCTCGTACTTTCGACCGCCACCGCGATGCACATGACCTTTTTTTCTGGCATGGGCAATCAGTATAATCTTGTCCATCAAAACACTATGTTGAGCAAGATATAGTTTTAGGAGGTTATCGGCGAATGTCTGCTCGGTTTGTCCTTCAGCAAATAGGTAGAGGCGCATCATTAATGCGGTCCTCCCCCAATGATATTTTTCTCCCAGACTTCTCCCAGACTGTACTCGTCGAGCCAAGCTTCTAATTCTGTGGGATTGAGCTGCTTAAATTGCGACTCCTTACCCTCTCGGTTTACCGCAATCACATCTTCAAGATCAAAATTATCTAAGAAGGAGCTCGATTGGGTGCTGATGAGAATTTGCGTATGAAGCGAAGCCTTGCTAAACAAGGCAGCCATAACATTTAGAGCATAGGGGTGAAGACCTAATTCTGGCTCATCAACAACGATGAGTTCTGGTAGTTTATCTTCTGGCTGTAAGAGCAGTGTTACAAGACATATAGCGCGTAAAGTGCCATCTGAAAATTGATGGGGTCCAAATACCCTATCTGACTCCTTTTCTTGCCAGTTCAGAATGACACGATTAGATGCATCTGGCTCAAGAACAAAGTCATCGAAAAATGGTGCAATCAAACGGATTGTTCCGACGATACGTTGATAAGCTGAAATATTGTCTTCGCGGAATTTCAGAAGTAATGCAGCTAAATTTCCGGCATCAGGCATGAGCCATCGGTTATCGCCAATGTAACAGGATTGCCGCACTCCCGCCGTAGAAGATGTATCATGAAAGTGATATACACGACAACGATCAAGCAAGTACTTGAGAGCCTTGGCTGTTTGTTTACCTCCGTCTGCTGCTTCACTAATTTTTGTTTCCTGATGCCCTGCACCTAAGTGGTCAATTCTTGGGGATGTCCTACCCGTTTGCAGAAAGCTCAATGTCTCTTCAGCAAAGAACAGAGTATCACCAGCGGCATAGAATAACCGCAGATGATAGGTATCCACCCCGTTTTCGACTTCAAACTCCAATTTTGCTTCTATCTGAGGAGTTATTTTAGGTCCAAAATGCAAGAGGGACTGAGCACGCCCTGACATACCGATATATTGTTGGAAGCGTCCAGCCATCATCTCATTAAGCATCTTGAAGAACGAGATGAGATTGCTTTTACCTGCTCCATTTGCTCCAATCAAAATATTTAAGGGGCGCAACTTAATATCCATCGCCTTAATAGACTTGAATCCGTTAAGGGTTAATCGTTGCAGCCTGTTCAAAAGTCGGTCTCCTGAATTTATAAATCAAAGTATATTAAGTAGAATCGTATATTAAATAGAATCTTGGTCATTTTACCTTGTTATTATGCAAGGAGCGAATAATAATCATCGTTGGTGTTGTATATAGCACATTCAAATTTATACAACACCGCGAAAATACTCAATATCGGTAAATCGCCGCAACGGCTGTGCTATATGGAATTTGTTCAAAGGGAATAGCGTAAACCGTGCCACCATTTAATAAAGTATGAGCAGCAACAAAATCCAACAAATCCTCATCACCAGCTTCTTTTTCTGGGTGCAAATAAACCGTTTCTGAGGTTGGATCAAATAAACCCCACTGTTGCTGACCAACTGCAACTAGTAATGAATCCACGCGTTGGTAATAAGCGGCTGAGACAACTTCTTCAAGCTTGTTAGATGCTTTACCAGTATCACCACTAAACAACTCGTGAAATTGCTCTAAAGCATCCTGCTGTGACTTTTGGAAATCAGCCTCGACAATCGGCCAAGCTTGGTTATGTAACTCTTGGGCGCTGAGTATTTCTGGATTACCAGTGATAGCTTCATCCACCAAATGCTGGTAAGTATTTGCCTGTCTATACAAAGGTAAGAGATACTCTACGCCAGCCAGCACCAAAGGCGCTTTTTGCGATCGCAGTTTTTCGTGTAATGCGCCATCAACAATTTGAAAGAATTGGAGGATGTCTTCTTGGCGTTTATCCTTGTCAGGGCTTCCTTGCCCGTGAAACGTGCCTGGTTGTGAAGAAGCATTGGCAGTTCCCCCTTTTGATGTGGCGATGCGAAACTGACCTTCTTTAGCAGTCTCGTCTTTTTGCAAAGCTTGATCTAGACTTTTAGGGAGATTTTCTACTTCCAACTCATTGACGCTGTAGCGTGTTCCTTCAAAGAACCTGACATCTTGTTGACTCAAAGCCAGTATATAGAAACGACCATTGCCATTTAAAATTGGCAGCAGTGGCTTGATGTGAAATCGGTCTGTAATCACGACTAACTCTTGAAAATCAATTGGCAGGGTATAATAGCGAAAAATATTTTCAGAAATAAAAATCGCCAACCCTTGCTCTCCCATTTGCTCCCAAAATTCTTGGGTATCAAGTTCATGGGATTTTTCTAATAATGCGATCACATCTTTCTGTTGCAAACCCGCATCAATTAAACGAGTCTCCGCTTCCTTGACCAAATTTTTAAAGCGAATTGGGTCTTGTCGCACTTCTGGCCCGGCTGGGTGCGTTGGCATATAAATGGAAACACAATTTCCTTTTGGCTGTTCTATTAATGTCTTGATTTCCTCTCTAGAGATTAATTGCATATTATATCCCCCCTATCAACATGACTAGATACATCAGACCAGACCATCGATATTCAACGATCTGATAAAACGTTATTCTCAGGTGATGGCGGTTGAAGTTCAACCGTTTACTTCTGAGTTGATTTCACCTCAAACAGAGTTTAGTTGAAGGAGAGTTTAGTTGCATCTTTCTTTTGATAAAAAATTACCCATTGTATACACTATCCTTTAGATGGATAAATCGGTGGTTTCAGAAGAATTCTGAGGTCAATTGTTAGGAGGTTGGTTAAGTATGGGGTTTTGGGAGGAAGACTCAATAGAGTACGAAACATTCAAAAAATACGAATATGCATTATCTGCAATTGGTGTAGATTTTGGCAGGGAAGACGTGAAGGATATCTTAGAAGTATGTTGTTTTGGCCTCGAAGATGCTTTAAAAGCCGTCATTGCGTATTGGATTTGGTTGCAGCAGCAAGAAAAACCAATGGAATATCCTAGCGCCGTATTAATCCGCGCACTTAACGAACAGTGGAAACCAAAAAATTGGTGTGAAGAATGGTTTGGTTTACCCCAGCTGCAATCTCAAGGGCAAAGGTGGTATGAAAGTGCTACTAAGATTTGGGGTTATGATCTACGCAATCATACTGTTGCAAATATTGCTTATGACCGAGGAAAAGAGTATATTGTATTTACCAATGGCAAAAAATTGCTTGTAGAGACAGCATGGCGCTGGGGATGGGAACGAGTGCTTAACTACGCAACTATTTGATAAAGAAGTGTCTTATGTCGTTAAACTACTACGAATATATAAATTCTCAGGACTGGCAGGAAGTCCGCAAACTAGCCTTGCGACGATCTGGGCATAAATGTCAAATTTGTGGAAAAACAAATGATTTAGATGTTCATCATAATTCCTACGATAATCTTGGTAATGAACGGGAGCATTTAGAAGATTTAGTAGTACTGTGTTCTGAGCATCATCAACTCTATCATGATTCATTAGCTGAGGTTGATAGGCTTGCAGACCAAAGATTGGAAGAAAGACTACTTGGAGCTTTACTCCAGCAAATTCCTGCTTTCATTAAAAGCTTATCTGATTTTCCTCCTGATATTTTTACATCTAGTTTGAGAAGAGAAGTTTTTAATTACTTATGTTACAGGGCTAGTGAGGAAAAAGCGGTTGATTCAGTAATCATAGCTGGCTATTTAGCCCAATGTAAAGTTTTGGAAGCAGAAGAAGCTGAAAAAGTGCTAAATAACTGGGTTAGTTCTTGCCCTAACTTACAGAATGCAGAAAGTTATGCAAAAGAACTATATGACTTATATCTGCGCCGACAAATTCAACAGTTACCTGCTAAAATTACACGACTTAATCGAAACTACCAGCGACCTATTATCGAATTAATCGATACTATACAGACATCTATTCAGGTAATCGTTAACAAAAGTGACACAAATCAACTAATTCATATATCAGATATAGTAGTCCAAACCTTTCAAAATATAGAAGAAAGATATCAAGGTATAACATTACCTGGCATTCCTTGTGGATTTTATGACTTGGATGCAATGACTAGCGGATTTCAGCGTTCTGATTTAATTATTGTGGCTGGACGGCCATCAATGGGCAAATCTGCCTTCTGCTTAGATATTGCTTCCAATGTCACTAATGTTTATAAACTACCAGTTTGCATCTTTAGTTTAGAGATGTCAAAAGAGCAAGTTGTCCAACGCTTATTGTCAGCAGAAGCACAAATCGAAAGTAGTTACTTGCGGACAGGTCGCATTAGCAAAAATCAGTGGACACCTCTCTCACTTGCCATATCAAACTTGGCTGAACTTCCAATTTATATTGATGACCGTCCAAATCTTAGTGTTGCTAAGATTCAGTCTAAAGCCCGCCAAGTTATGCTTGAACACGAGAATTTCTTAGGGTTAATTGTGATTGATTACATACAGTTATTGACAGGAGACAATGATGAAAATCGTGCGCGGGAATTAGCAAAGATTACACGTTCTCTAAAAGGACTAGCCAAAGAACTCAATGTTCCTGTAATTGTATTATCTCAACTTAATCGAAGTGTAGAGTCTCGAACTAATAAACGACCAATGCTGTCAGATTTAAAAGAGTCAGGTTCTATTGAGGAAGATGCTGATTTAGTACTCATGCTTTACCGCGATGAATATTACTCTCCTGATACTCCCGATCGAGGTATTGCAGAAGTCATTCTAGCTAAACACCGCAACGGCCCCACAGGAACAATTAAGCTTTTATTCAACACACAGTTTGCTTGCTTCAAGAACATAAAGTTTTAAAGTATTAAGCTATGCCCATAGGGGGCGTAGTAATTCACCTTGTGTTTTATAAAATAATAGAAAGTCAAGATTTTGATCAAAAACCTTCAATCATCCAGCATTTGGAGTGTTAGGATCAGATTGCTCTGTCTTAAGAGGATATGCATTTTTTGGTTGCCTAACAAAACCTAAAGTTACTCGTTTCATAATCCAGTACAAACCTGCAAGTACCACAAAGGTGATAGCAATAATCACCAGGGGCTGTTTTCCCAGAATTTCTTCTACCCCCTTGGTAAGAACGGCATCGGGTTGAGTAATAAAATCCCAACTGTTGAAACGCAAAAATCGCCCCCAATAAACACCAACGGCACAGAGAAAATGTGTAATTGTCTCAAGGCGCCAAATCCATTGGCTCTTACCGATGCGATGTAAGTAGTGACCCCAATTAATTAACGATATTACATAAGCTTCAAATCCACTTAAAATTACTAGCATATATAGAGGAATGAGTACTAAAGTAATCATCCACACCGATTGAATCGTGCGGATATCATCTATCAAGTGAATTACATCGGTCAACAAATATGGTGCATTTGGTAAGAAAGCATAGAAAACTAAGAATCCTAGCCACCAAAGCCAAGTGCCACCGCGCCTCATGCGAAATAGCCAGATACTCAAAGCCAAAGGTATAAAAGCCAGAAACAAATTCCAAGTCATCCAACTCATATTAATTCGCAAGACCTGCACGACTCTGGCTATCAATTCTTCTTTCATAGGTGCTTACTCGGAAGATGTTTGATTGATCTAGATTCACTCTGTAGTCTTAGTGTTAACCTTAGCGATCGAGTTTTTGTAGCCTCCAAGAAAATTAATTTCCTCCAATATCAGACAATATTTGTGTGTCAGTTAGAAGTAAATGCATACTGATATATGTCCAAAATTCAGAGTTTTTGTGTATTTTATGCTGGAGGATGAAATTTATCAATCAATCGGCTTAAGCCACTAGTATAGCCAGAAAATCATCAGGGTAAAACATACCACCGAAAGGTAGTCTGAGCAACAAAAACGCCGCAAATAACTGATGATGGACTTTTTTAATTGCAATGTTGCCCCTCTGCTAACTCTTATATTGATTTCATTTTGCCCTGCTAGAGTTCCAGAAGCACCCAAAATTTTTGTCAAGTCAGCCTTTGCTCAAGGGCGGGCGAGACGCCCACCCGACAAGAAGTAGTTGGATATTTTTTATTGAAAAGTCTCTAACTAACGCAGTAGCACTCGACTACGAGGGCCGATCACTTGTTTGGGTGAAGTAGGTATTGTACAGTTATTAGCAGAATCCTGTGAACAAGCAGGTTGAGCAAGGGTTGCACGGTTGACAACTACTTGATTAACCTCTAAAAAATTACCACTACTGAATTCGATATTAGGTGTAGTAGAGAGCGATGGAGAATTAGATCCAGATGTAGGTGTCGAGGAAATAATCGCACTACCACTATCAACTACAGGTGCAACAATCAGTGTGCTACCACTATTAACTATTGGTGCAACAGTCAGTGTGCTACCACCATCAACTATTGGTGCAACAGTCAGTGTGCTACCACCATCAACTATTGGTGCAACAGTCAGTGTGCTACCACCATCAACTATTGGTGCAACAGTCAGTGTGCTACTACCATCAACTATTGGTGCAACAGTCAGTGTGCTACCACCATCAACTATTGGTGTAGGAGCGATCGCACTACTATCAATTACTGATGGAGGAATGAGTGTACTTCCACCGTTAATTACTGGCGGGGGAGTGGGTATACTTCCACCGTTAATTACTGGCGGGGGAGTGGGTATACTTCCATTAGCAGTACTTGGTGTAGGAGTTATGAGAGTTGCAGTTGCAGGTACTTTGATTTCTATTCTTGCTAGGGGTGAGTTAGTCATTTCCAAAGATGTCACCTTTGGCGAACCTGGGAGATCGGATTTGAAATCAAAGACTGTGGGGGTTGCAGCACCATTGCGATTGCTATATCGGACTCCATATCCACTCACTTCAAAAGTACCCTGATACTGGTTTCCAGTGTTTGGATCGGTGACAGTACCAGTGTATAAGGCTTTTGTGAGATTAAATTCATCCTGAACTACTCCTTGAAATGTGGTTCCTGCCAATTGTCCCTGGTATTTATAGGGTGTCAACTCACCGCCAGAGAGAATCGGCGAAGTCAGAACGCCATTAAAGGAGACAATCGGAATGCCTTTAAAGTCAACAAAATAATGCAAACTACCATCAGCACGTGTTTTTACCTGCACATAGTCTGACTTGTATATAGGGACGTAATTAGGATTGTTCTTAGTACCTAAGTTCCGCGAGTAAGTCCCCGTGTCGTCTGTATCAACACGAGTAATGCTTTGATTGAAATTGGGATTATTTCTGGGGAGTTGGATAGTCCCTGATAATGTGCCAGTGCTTTGAATTGTGATTTGAGCGAAAGCACTTGTTCCACCTAAACCGATGATGACTGCGGCTAAACTGCTGCTGCTAACAAGAACACAACCCAACTGAACTGATGAATTTAATTTCATGAACAATTTGCTCCTTTAATCACGTATCAAAAAAAACACACACGGTTTTTCCTTGCTCCCACTAGGCAATGAAAGCATCTAATACTGAACCAGTAAGTACAAAAATGGCGTATTTTATTACATCTACACCAGTACAAGATTAAAACCGGAAACTTGCTCTTAATGTTCCAACGATTAATGCATCGTTAGCAGCATTGTGATCGGGATTGAAAATAACGAATAAGCCTGGAGTCAAGGCGATATTCTCACTCAGTTGAGCGCGGTAAAAAACTTCTACGTGAATTGATGTGTCACTACGTCCACCTGCTGTCCCCCCATCAGAAAAGTTGGGAAAATTGAAGCCGTCGGGTAAAGTACTGGAAGTAATTTTGGGCGGTTGTCCAACGAGAACGCCCCCTAAATTCCCAAGACGAAACAAATTAGGAAAAGCCGCAAACACCATCCAGTTAGTAGTTTCTACACTTCCAGAAAGGTTAGATGGCTTGGAGGAAGTAAAGCCACCCCAACCGCCCAAATGCAAGTTAGGGTTAATTCGCCAAGCAACGGTAGCGCCAATGGCTTGGGTATCGAAAGCTGTAGGATCTGCAAAAGGTGAAATCAGTTGAGAATCGCCAATACCACCTCCCAGTAAGCCATCTGGGGAGTGGGAATAGAGATAATGTATGCCGACATCGATATTATTTGTGGGTGCTAAACTTAACTGAGCGCCAGCAGTATATCTACCGCCAAATAGTCCACCCTGGTTGATGTCGCCAGGAAAACTGGGTATTTCGGCACTATAAACACCTTGCAAACTGATGCGATCGCTAATCTGCCAGTCAAAGCCTATACCACCAATGCCGTTACCAATACTTAAAATCGGGTTTCGCTGACCAAATAGAGAAATTGCACCGTCGCTAGAACCTTCTAAAGGGCTAATACCGCGAAAGGTGTTAATCGGGTTGACTCCCCCTGTACCTACGACAATTCCCAAGTTATCCGAGAGAAGAAATCGATAAGATAAGTCACTAATAACTAGATTGTTGTCTGTGTTTGACTCGAAACCCAACCGTCCCATATTAGTAGATAACAACGATGCATTAGAACTCAAATTACCCGCAGACAGCCCTGTTAGCAGTAAATCTCGCCCTGTAAACGACGTTGCTAAGGTTAGTTGGGCGCTACTTGTGAAAGTCAGATTGGTTTTCTCCTGGCGTTCAGGTACTCCATCTCTAGGAAACAAATCCACATCGGGGCTATTGGTTCCCTGAACGCTAAAAATGGCTTGACCAAATAATCTGGTAGTTGTGGAAAACCGATTTCCTTGTAATTCACTAGTCTGCTTTTCCACAGCTTCGACACGCTGCTGTAATTGCTGCAACTCTGCTTTGAATTCGCCTTGCAACCTTTGCAGCAAGATTAAATCTTCATTATTAACAGTATTAATTTTATTGTTAGTGATCGCATTGTTAATCTTCTCCAAACAAGCATTTAAACCAGCTGCAAATTCATAACGGCTGATGCTACGATTCCCCAGATAAGTCCCATCAGCGTATCCTGCAATGCAGCCATAGCGTTCTACTAAAGACTGCAAAGCACTAAAAGCCCAGTCGGAGGGTTGCACGTCCTGGAGTTGCGATACTGAGGTGACTTGAGACATTTGGTTGTCTGAGTCTGAGGGATGAAGAGATTGGGAAAATTTTTCTGTGCTTTCCTGGTTCTGTACAACTTCTGTTACAGGTTGAGTATCTTTTAATTTAGGTAAGTTAGAGGAACTAATGAATTGAATTTTTTCTCTAACTTTTCTAAATATATTTACGTACTTATTTTTGATAATTGGCGACGTGGTTATATCTGGCTGCACGAATTCAGGTGGTGTAATTTCAGCAGGTGAGACAACTTGAGATAAATTATCCTGTGTTGACTGCTGCACTGGATTGTCTGACAGAATTACGGACTGTTCTGGTAAATTGAGCGCAGATATTGGCACTGTTGCCAGCACACTCGCCATCAGTAGACTCATATCACTCCTGGTATTTCATTTGACTTGCACCAATATTTCTTTTGACAGATAAAGTTGGTGTATATCAGGAATTTTTTTGAAAAGAAAGTGATAAAAGTTACCTTAGCTCAGAGTGTTAAGGGAAAGCAGAGGAGCAGGGGGGCAGGGAGATGAAGGAGATGAGGGGACAAGGAGACAAGGAGATAAACAAAACTCCTAACTCTTAACTCAGCACTCAGCACTCAGCACTCAGCACTCAGCACTCCTAACGCTCAATGCCCCAGATAGATTATTCTGGTTCGCTACAATACTTATTCATCTGATTCACTAATGTATCTGACTGTTTGCCAAGAGTTGTAGCTGTTGTCAGTGCTGAGTCAATTTCGTCTCTCGCCTTTTGGATTTTTTCTCTCCCAGATACCGAGGCTTCTGCTGTCTTGGTTGCACCAAGCGCCTTACCTGCTTTAGCGATCGCTTGACTGAGATTCTGAAAAATCTTGACAAAACCGTTTTGAAATTCTTTCAACTTGGGGTCTGTTAAGTTCAGTTCCTTAATTGATTTAGTCACAAATTCCAAATCTTTAGACAGCTGTATGCTGGTTATCACTTGCGTTCCTTTATTTTTATCAATCAGAGAAGTTCCAGCATTCACAACTCGAACCAGTCGCTGGCACTGGGAGACTTTAGTTTCGCTGCAACTAGTAATGAACAAAGCAATGCTTAGGCTAACAGGAGCAAGAACAGTATATTTATGTGAAACAGACATTAACACCCCAACAGCAATAAAACTGAGAATATAGTATCCAATATTACGAGTAAAGATAGTAATTAAGGTAGGGGTATTGGGCAGGAGGCAGGAGTTAGGGACTTCCAACTAAAAAAATATCCTATCGCTGTGTAGGCAGTTCTTGCTGGGAGCTCAAAGCTTGGGGAGAAAGAAAAATATTATCTGAATAAATTGGATAATTTATCGTAAATTCAAGGGTTTAAGACCCCTACATTTATATGTAGCGCAAAGTTGGAGCCACTCCGCCTCCGATCAGTTTCAGTCGTGGTTTAAATCCCCGTCTGATATCGTGTCCGGTTAAAGACTTATCATTAAGACCGCAGAGGAGCAGAGGGGCTCCAGGTGCAGAGGAGAGGGGTTTTTGGGCTTTCTGCATAGATTCAGGAATTATAACTAATTAGCCGGACATGATATGAAATGTCTAAAATGTTTGAATTTTGAATGCGTGAATTTTGAATTGTTAATTTCTAGAAGTCCCTTAGAAAACTCAGTTCATCCATTTTTGAACTCGATTCATCCACCTTTGATACTCATTAATGAGTCTTTGAACTACGTTTATCCACCTTTGATACTCGTCAACGAGTCTTTGATACTCGTGAAAGGAGCTACGAAATCCACTTGCTTCCTCACTCCCTCTGATCTGGAATCACCAATCTATCGGCAAACCCAACTGGTCTAAAGTAGCACCATCCTGCAAAAGTGGTTGAATATCGCTGTCTATTTGAATACGACCACCAGATAGCACCAAAGCGCGTTGAGTAACTCTGCCTAACCAATGTAGATCATGGGAGGCAATTAATATTACCTGCACGGGTAACTTTAATAATACTTGCGCCAAATGACGCCGCCATGCTGGATCGAGACCGTTAGTTGGCTCATCCAAAATTAGAATTGTTGGTTCTAAGGCTAAAATCGAAGCTAGGGCAGCTAGGCGTCTTTGTCCACCAGAAAGCTCGTGGGCGGAACGATTGGCATAGGCTTCTAGACCAAAATCAGCTAATAACTGTCGGGCGCGATCGCTAGCCTCTGCTCGTGACATTCCATAGTTACGTGGCCCAAAGGTAATATCTTCCAAGATGGTCGGCATAAATAGTTGGTCGTTGGCATCTTGGAAGCTAAAGCCAATTTGACGACGCACTTGGGGTAAAGTTTGCGGTTCTACGGGAATGCCATTAATAGTAATTTTTCCTGTTTGCGGTTGTTTTAAGCCGATTAAGTTCTCCAACAAGGTGCTTTTTCCAGAACCAGTTGCTCCCATCAATGCCACGCGATCGCCTTTCTTCAAGCTAAAAGATATTTCCTGTAATACTGGCTCTTGGTGGGAATATGCATACACCAGGTTCTTAACCTCGACTACAGCTGCATGGGGATTATCGGTTGATAATTGGGGATTAGAAGTTAATGATTTCAAAATTTACAAACTCAATATTTAAGTAGTCGTGATCAACTGCGTAACGGAGTTGGGAGTGGGTTAAATTTTGTAAGAAGTTAGGGTTACACTAGCAGCGATCGCCCAAGCTAGTAATAGGGCAAAACGTTCTTTTGGTCTGAGGGTAGAATCTATGGGTAATTGTCCGTTGTAACCACGAGCTACCATTGCTGCATAGACTCGCTCTGCTCTATCTAGACTACGGAGATACAAAGCTCCAATCATGGCAGCACTGGCATAGCGCAACCATCCCGTAGTTCCATTCAGACCACGTAGTTGGGCGCTGCGCTGCATCCGCGTCACTTCTGAGAGCAAAATTTCCATATATTGCCCAGCTAATAACAAGTTTTCCTTTAAAGGTGCTGGTACTGGTAATGTTTTGAGGGCAATGCCGAAACTGTGGGGGGGTAAGGTTAATAAAAAACTATTCATCGTCACCAGACAAACCAGCGAACGAACTAGCAAAAAACTGGCTCGTTCCCATCCTAAGGGTAATGCTAGCAATGACAAAAAAATTAATTCTGTACCGAGTAATCCTCCCAATTGGCGAATTGGTACGCGTAAGAAGCAAGCCCATAAAAGTGCGATCGCGCCATATATACTTAGTCCATACCAGGCATGATGCTTTAATAAAGCTGCTCCCACCACAATCACTAGAGACAGTTGCAAGCGTAGCGGTAAGGAAAGTTTAAGCATTCTTCGGTTTCACTACCTTGGCAATTCCAAAGGCAACAGCAAAGCAAACCGCAGCTCCCACTAGTCCAGCAATACTAGTGCCAATTTGCCCCAAACCCTCAATTCCATAGTCAGCTAAGGGAGTTGGCACAATTATCCGTACTTGACTTGCTAAATTGAGGAAGCCAGTATTTTCAGCAACTTTCTCCAAACCATCAGGCCATGCTGAGGCAAAGAGTGACAGCACTCCCGCAATCAAAAAAATAGTGACAATGGGCACTGACCAGCCGCGAAACTCCTGCTGTTCGCCTGGTAACAAATCTGGTCTGGCTCTGGCTAGATAAGTCAGCACACCCCCGGTAATCAGTCCTTCGCCAATGCCAATCAAAATATGCACACCAGTCATGGCTGGTAAAACTATCGCTACCGGCGCAGTTCCTGAGAGGGCTAATTCAATAGCACAAACGATCGCAGCTACCACTACACTCACACCAGCTGCAATCCCAGCTGCTAAGGGTAAGCGCCCTTTAGACCCCCCCAACAGCCGTTGCAAGGTTTCGGTTAAAACCCAGCCAACCCAAACCCCAACTACTGCCATGTTAAAAATGTTTGCTCCCAAGGCTGTAATGCCACCATCAGCAAATAGCACGGCTTGAATAATCAAAACTGTGGCCAGACACAACGTTCCTGCCCAAGGACTGCCCAAAACGATCGCAGCTAAGGTTCCCCCTAACAAGTGACCACTAGTACCTCCTGCTACTGGAAAATTGATCATCTGGGCGGCAAAAATGAAGGCGGTGGTTAGTCCCAATATCGGGGCACGACGAATACCAAAAGCCTCTTGCGATCGCCCGAAGGCAACAAACAGCGCTGCCGCACTCGCTAAACCGGTAGCCCCTGCCACCGGAATAGAAACAAATCCATCAGGAATATGCATGATCTACCCTGTATTCTTAGAGGTTCATTTACTCAAAACAAGCAATAAAACTACGCCATCAATATTAATAACAAACAAAACTTTTCTGTTTTTTGCAATGCCCTATTGGGGGATTTTATTGTGTTACTTTTGACATATTTACAATACAATGTTTACTCAATATTATACTTATTTAATAACTTATTAATTTTTGTTAAGCTTATTTTTTATTTTACCAAACGTTGACAAATCTGACAAAATGGGGCTGTACAGATATAGTCTCATTTGGTTCATGAAATTACTGTTAAATATAAGTAATAGCGAAATAGTAACTGCTTCTTACCTTATGGAGTAGTTCGTTTTTTCAAAAATCAAATAGTAATCTATAGCTGCTCTTAACAGTTTAGAAATATAAGTATTTCTAAAAAAATATTTGAATTTTTCTTTGTTTTGTAGTGTTTAATTAATTCAAGATTTATGGCATCAACAATTAAATTTTTACGGGTATAACAAGCTTATGTAATCAGCATTAGCACTTTATTCTTACCTTTTTGTAACAAGAATAATATATAAATATTACCAAAATTTTCGATACTCCATATTAAATTAATGATTCCCATAGTATTAAAAATTCATCAAGATATGCTTAATTGACTGTATATTTGCTGACTTAGTTTAATTAAAACTACAGGATATTTCTACAAAATTACGTAACTTTTCGTATAATATCATAAAAACAAAGAGTGAAATGTAAAATTTAGATGATATATGGGAAAATACTGAGAATCAAAGTGCGGAAATTACTAAAGTTTCAGGGCATCTAACTGTAACAAAAGTATTCCTCAAGTTTTGAGTAACTAGGTTCAGTTAATAAAGTCAGCAGATGTTTGCCTCTATTTTCCACAGATTTTACACACCCTCGTTCTGCAATTTGGAATATGAAAACAAACTCATCCAACTCGCTGTTAGCAGTATCAACTGGCCCACTAAAGATTTCAGAGTTGCCTCCCAACTCCGTGGGTACAGGTGATGAATCTATTCATCTTTCTCTAGTAATTCCTACTTATAAAGAGCGTGAAAACATCAAGAATGTAGTCAACGTATTGAGTCAATTACTGGATGAATCTATTGCAGGAAACTATGAACTAATAGTGGTAGATGATGATAGCCCAGACCGAACCTGGGAGATAGCACAATCTTTGACGACAGAATACCCCCAGTTGCGGGTGATGCGACGCCAACAGGAACGGGGGCTGTCTTCAGCGGTGATTCGTGGGTGGCAAGCAGCTACAGGGAGTGTCTTGGGGGTGATTGATGGAGATTTACAGCATCCACCAGAGATACTAATACAACTGTTGCGTAGTATTGAGCAAGGAGCAGATTTGGCAGTAGCTAGCCGTCATATAGAAGGAGGCGGTGTTAGTAGCTGGAGTGTTGTTAGGCGTTTCTTGTCTCGTGGCGCTCAGTTGTTAGGCTTGGTGATCTTACCGGGGGTATTGGGCAGAGTTTCTGACCCGATGAGTGGTTATTTTATGGTGCGCCGGAGTGCGATCGCAGGTGCAACACTTAATCCAGTCGGATACAAAATTCTCCTAGAAGTAATCGGGCGAGGAAAAGTAGACCAAGTTGCCGAGGTTGGGTATGTGTTTTGCGAACGCAAAGAGGGCGAGAGTAAGGTGACATGGAAGCAATATATAGATTACATCCACCACTTGGTACGGTTACGGCTTTCCACAGGGAAAGTAGGACGATTGAGTAGAAAAGTCAAATTCCCCATCGGTCGATTTGTCCGTTTTGGGTTTGTTGGCTTTAGTGGTGTGTTTGTGGATTTAACGGTGTTTCACTTGCTGCGTACTGTAATTCATTTAGGTTTAACTCGCAGTACAATTCTTTCGGCCGGAGTGGCAATCGTAAATAATTTCCTATGGAATGATGTATGGACTTTTAGTGATATTTCTCAGGGGCAACGTGCTTTGCATCAACGTTTCAAGCGATTCTTAAAGTTCAGTGCGGTCTGTTTGGCAGGAGTTATATTACAAGCTCTAATAATTAATTTTCTCTATAATGTCTTGGAAATAAATCAGTATTTAGCTAAGTTGATAGCGATCGCAGTTGCTACCATCTGGAATTTCTGGGTTAACTTGAAACTTAGCTGGCGCGTCACAGACGTGAAATAATCACAACGAGGGATTTGAGATTTAGATTTTTATTTTTAGATTTTAGAACGAACTTAAATCTCAAACGTCAAATCTACAAATCCATTCTTGTGAGGCCCGGCAATGAGAGTTCTTTTCCAAGGTGCATTTTATTTTTACAAACAAATTATCTCGTTGCTACCTCTATCAGCTACCCATTTCCTGCCTCTGGCAGATAAAAACTCCAACTCACAACGCAAGCATTGGCATAATTGGCAGACTCGCCTTCCTCCTTCCTGGGTTCATCTCTTGCCGATCTTAATCTGGTTGATTGTCGGCATCAGCTTGCGCCTAGTCAACTTGACTGCAAAGCCTCCTTGGACTGATGAGTTTGCCACCTTGGTGTTTAGCTTGGGAAATACTTTTTTATCAGTACCCCTAGATCGAGCGATCGCACCTGATATTCTATTACAACCACTGCAACCAAACCCAGCGGCGACTATTGGTGATGTCATTCACAACTTAGCTACACAAGATAGTCATCCACCACTGTATTTTGTGCTGGCTTACCTGTGGATGAAATTATTTCCTAGCGGCGGAGGATTAGTATCGCTGTTTGGTGCGCGATCGCTACCAGCTATATTCGGTGCTGCCTCCATTCCGTGTGTTTACGTATTAGGCAGGGTAGCGTTTCGTTCGCGATTAGTGGGACACTTGACTGCTGCCATGATGGCAGTATCACCCTACGGCGTATTTTTAGCACAAGAAGCGCGTCATTACACTTTGGCAGTCTTATGGGTAATTGGTTCCTTCACCTGCTTAGTAATTGCCACACGTCATATTCAAAACCGCACACCTTTACCTATATGGGTAGCACTTTTATGGGTAGGAATTAATGCTTTAGGTATTGCTACTCATTATTTCTTCACCCTGACTCTTTGCACAGAAGTCATAGTTTTGATTTTTCTTGCTTGGCTTCAATTGCAAACTAGCAGCAAATTTTCTCTTTTCTTCTCTCCTCTCTGGCAACGTATTTATGCCGTTGTTATAGGTACTTGTGTAGCGGGTTTAATTTGGATACCAACCTTGTTAGAGAATAAAAATCGTGATAATTTAACCGAGTGGATTCGAGTTTCGCGTGTTGGACTAGATTGGTTCAGCCCAATTTTTCAAGCTTTAGGAACATTGATTGCAATGATTTCCTTATTACCAGTTGAATCTTCTCAAGCTTTGGTTGTGATTCCTTCTGGATTGGTGATGTTGACTTTCTTTATTTGGGCAGTACCAATTTTGTTGCGTGGAATTAAAATTCAATTACAGCACCGAGAAAGCCGGATGATGATTCAGGTGCTTGCTGGAGTAGTTATCAGTGCGATCGCTTTATTCTTTATATTTACGTACTTTTTGGGTATTGACCTCACCAGGGGTGCTAGATATAACTTTGTTTACTTTCCCGCGATCGTTGTTTTACTAGGTGCAAGTCTTGCAGTTTGTTGGCATCCTCCCCAGGAATGGATGGAAACAGAGCCAGCGAAAAATGGGATAACAAGCATAGGTAAATGGGGAATAAACGGGAAAAAAGCCGTAATATTAATTTGGTTAATGGCATTTTTCAGTGCTGTTACAGTAATTTGCAATCTCGGCTATCAAAAATATTATCGTCCTGACCTGTTTGTGCAACTAATTCAACAAAGATCTGCGACACCAGTACTGATTGCCACCACCCACAAAACTTATGTACACACTGGGGAAATGATGGGAGTTGCGAGGGAGATTAAACTTGCAAATTCACTCCAAAATTCTCTGTTTCTCCTTGCTCATCAAGATCGAGATCCGAATGCTTCCACCATTTCTCTAAAAAATACTTTAAAGAAATTACCACGACCTTTTGACCTGTGGCTGGTAAACTTTCACGCACCCGTAGCAGAAACCGCGAACACATGTGTTATGTCTGATACTCAATCTTTGCCAAGCATAGATGGCTACGAATATGAACTTTATCATTGTCAATAAGCTGGGGAGTGGGGAGCAGGGAGCAGGGGGAGATGAGGGGGACAAGGAGGACAAGGGGACAAAAGTTAGAACTTGCAACAAGTCTTTCCCTTCTCCTTGTCCCCAATTCTCCTTGTCCCCAAGTCCTCTTCCCAATGCCCTGCAAAAGCCTTGTACAAAACTTTTGACTTTTGACTTTTAACTTTTGACTTCCGCCTTGCGGTAATGCATCTTGTGGAAGTTCCTCAAATATCAATATCCATAGCAGACTAGAGAAAGAAAAACAAAATATATCTGACACTTTTCAAGTAGCGAAAGCTATAACTAGTTATAAGGAGGATTTATGCGTGCAGTATTGATGGCAGGGGGTTCGGGAACGCGGCTTCGCCCGTTAACTTGCGATCTGCCGAAACCGATGGTGCCGATTTTAAATCGACCAATTGCCGAACATATTATCAATCTTCTCAAACGACATCAAATTACAGAAGTTATTGCAACATTGCATTATTTACCTGATGTCTTGCGAGACTACTTTCAAGATGGCAGCGATTTTGGTGTCCAGATGACTTATGCCGTCGAAGAAGATCAGCCTTTGGGTACAGCTGGCTGTGTGAAAAACATTGCCGAACTTCTTGATGAAACTTTTTTAGTTATTAGCGGTGATAGCATAACAGATTTTGACCTGACAGCAGCGATCGCATTTCACAAACAAAAGAAGTCAAAAGCTACTTTGATTTTAACCAGGGTTCCCAATCCGATTGAATTTGGAGTGGTGATTACCGACGAGGAGACACGGATTCGGCGATTTTTAGAAAAACCCTCTAGTAGTGAAATTTTTTCTGATACCGTTAACACTGGTACTTATATTCTCGAACCAGAAGTTTTGGAATATCTGCCAGCAAACGTTGAATGTGACTTTTCTAAAGACTTATTCCCCTTACTACTAACAAAAGATGAGCCAATGTATGGTTACATTGCTCAAGGTTATTGGTGTGATGTTGGTCACTTAGATGCCTATCGCGAGGCTCAGTATGACGCGTTAGATCGAAAAGTGCAACTAGATTATGCCTACAAAGAAGTTTCCCATGAGTTATGGGTAGGCCAAAATACCTACATCGACCATACGGCTGTGATTGAAGCCCCAGCAGTAATTGGTGACAATTGCCGCATTGGTGCAAGAGTACAAATTGAGGCAGGAACCGTAATTGGGGATAATGTCACTATTGGCGCTGATGCTAATCTTAAACGTCCCATAGTGTGGAATGGGGCATTCATTGGCGATGAAGCAGCTCTTTCTGCCTGTGTGATTTCCCGTGGCGCTCGTGTAGACCGCCGCGCTCAAGTATTAGAAGCTGCGGTTGTAGGTTCGCTTTCCACGGTGGGAGAAGAAGCGCAAATTAGCCCTGGTGTGCGTGTTTGGCCCAGTAAAAAGATTGAGTCAGGGGCAATTTTAAACATTAACTTGATTTGGGGGAACACCGCCCAACGCAATTTATTTGGGCAACGTGGTGTCCAAGGATTAGCTAATATCGACATCACCCCAGAATTCGCTGTGAAATTGGGAGCTGCTTACGGTTCTACCTTAAAACCTGGTTCTAAGGTAACGGTTTCCCGTGACCAGCGTAATGTCTCTCGGATGGTGACGCGATCGCTGATTGCTGGTTTAATGTCAGTAGGTGTTGACATTCAAAACCTCGATGCCACAGCTATCCCCATCGCCCGTACTGTTATACCCACAATGTCGGTAGCTGGTGGTATCCACGTCCGGGTACACCCCGACCGCCCTGACTACATTCTGATTGAATTCATGGATGCCAAGGGCATTAATATCTCCAAAGCTCTGGAAAAGAAAATTGAAGGTGCTTATTTTAAGGAAGATATGCGGCGGGCGCTAATTCATGAAATTGGGGATGTGTCTTATCCCAGCCAAGTCATGGATCGCTACTGTACTGCTTTTGAGAAACTGTTGCATGTTCATACACTCCGCAACAGTCGCGCAAAAGTGGTGATTGACTATGTTTATGCGGTGTCGGGGGCAGTTTTACCCCAAATGTTAGATAAATTTGGCGCTGATGCAGTCGTGCTGAATGCCAGTGTCAATAAAACGGCGATGTCAATCACCGATCGCGAAGGATTGCTGACTCAGTTAGGTCATGTTGTGGAGGCATTAAAAGCTAACTTTGGGGTGCAAGTATCCGCGAATGGAGAACAGCTAATTTTAGTTGATGAATCAGGCTACCCAATTCGTGGGGAAATGTTAACAGCACTGATGGTAGACATGATATTAACCGCTAACCCCAGAGGAACAGTAGTTGTACCAGTTCATGCTTCCAGCGCTATCGAACAAGTTGCGCGTCGCCATGATGGCAGAGTGATTCGCACTAAAGCCAACCCTACAGCTTTAATGGAAGCTTGCCAGAAAAACCCGAATGTGGTAATTGGAGGTAGTGGAGAGACTGGTTTTATTTTCCCGCAACTGCATCCGGGATTTGATGCCATGTTCTGCATTGCGAAGATAATTGAGATGTTGACTATCCAAGAGCGATCGCTTGCTGCTGCGCGGTCAGAATTGCCTCGTGTAATTCACAAAACTTATACAGTCCGTTGCCCGTGGACAGCCAAGGGTGCTTTGATGCGTTACTTGGTGGAAACTCATCCAGCCCAAAACCTAGAATTAATTGATGGAGTGAAAATTTGTCAACCCTATGATGACAGTTGGTTGTTAGTTTTACCAGATGCCAGCGAACCACTGGTGCATTTGTATGCAAATAGCAACGATCGCGAATGGGTAGATGAGACTGTGAGAAACTACCGCACCCGTGTCCAGTCGTTTGTGGAAAGACAACAAGAATATCAACCAGCCGAAGTTTAATTTATAATTCGTAATTCGTAATTCGTAATTGAACTCTTTAATTACGAACTACGAATTAGCAATTACAAATTATGTTCTGAGGGTTCCAAATTATCATTGAGAACATTCTGGTAAATTTTTCTCAGCGTAATTGCAATCAAAATAAATTAAAGCTTCCCTAGTAGAGGGGAATGCTCTAGTTATGTTGTATGGGTTACTTTCTGGACTTGCTTCATATAGCCAAACTTTCAAATAGTAATAATTATTATCATCAGTAGACCATAATTCATAACGGTAATTACCTCCTGATCCCTGACTATTTAAATAGTCAGCTAGTACTTTATTTGATGTAGACACAAAGCTTAATACAGTCAAAACCGGAATTACAGCTAGTTTTAGTATTTGGATTAATTTCATAAATGCACAAAAAACTTACTCCCTCTAGCTTCATTTACCGAAGTAATTTTTGAAACCAGTAATTATCAGGAATGTTTTGTGAGGATATCGTAAGGTATTTAGTCTTTCAAGACGCGATAAATCGCGTCTCTACAAGCGTTATCGATATTTTTAGCAGCGATCGCACTATTTCTCAATCAATTTTCTTGATTAAATAGCTGAAAACTGCTGTCAACAAATTATTCTAGAAAACAGTCTGATTCATTCTCCAGAGGTTTGAAAAACTGCCTGCGTTCCTCTGTTTGGGGTGCCGGAAAACACGAATAACTGTTGATTCTCTGGTAAAGCTGAACCTTCACCGAGATAACGATGAAGTCCTACTGCCATATCTCCTGTAGGAGTGAGTTTGAAACTAACTTCTTCAAATTCAGCTTCACGCAAAAGTTTGCGGACAGTATCAGAATGGCAAATATCCTTAGTATCTCCACGAGTCCAAACGATCAAGGAACCTTTTTTACCATACTCAGTGCTGAGTGCTGAGTAATAAAAAGAGTACGGGCTAAACGCCCCGCTTCCGCTAACAGCACTTTCGCACTTGGGTTTTTGCCCCGCCCGACGTTAAGCGGAATCTTGCAATCGGGAGAAGGTTGATACCCCGCATATTGTGGGCGGTCTTTTACCAGTCTTTTGGCATAAGGGGCAATTTCCGTTTGATTTAAACTATCCTCTTGCAGAGTGCATTATTCACTTTTAATATTAAAATACAGTAACTCGATAAAGTTATAGTATTTTACTCGACCAAAAAATGGCGTCACATAACTCCTCCAAGATCGAGTCTTGTACCGCTTTTAGCCCAAACTCTTTTGTTTAGACGTTCATCTCAACTACTTCTATTCGAGTAAGTGCAAGGTTTTTAACCAATTAAGGTACGAGAATTCTTGCTGCCTCGTCTAGTTTTCGGTTTGGTTCCTGAAAGTCTTAACAAAAGTTTACTTAGTTAAATAAAAAAGACTCTCAATAAGTCTGGTAGTATATCTTCAGAGTTATTGAGACTGATACTCATTAAGTGGGTCATGTATTTCAGGTATTTGCAAACTTTCTGAAAAGATAACGCTTTTGACTTGCGTGGCAGTTCAAACACTGGAGTCGATGCCTTGATGGGCAGCGAACGCTGGATTAACCAACCTCTCAGGGCGACTTTTCTGCATAGCACACAACTATTTATTTATCAGGTGTCAATATGTCAAAAAAAATTGGTTTGTTTTACGGTACTCAAACTGGCAACACTGAATCTGATGCTGAAAAAATTCGGGATGAGTTTGGTGGTGATGTTGTAACATTACATCCCATTTACGAGGCGGATACTAGCACTTTTGATGAGTATGACTTGCTGATTATTGGCTCTCCCACTTGGGATATTGGTCAACTTCAGAGCGATTGGGAAGGCTTTTTCTCCGATCTGGATCAAATAGATTTTAGTGGTAAGTTGGTTGCCTATTTTGGTGATGGAGACCAATATGGCTATAGCGATAACTTCCAGGATGCAATTGGAATTCTGGAAGAAAAGATTTCCCAGCGAGGCGGTAAAACTGTTGGCTACTGGCCAACTGAGGGATATGACTTTGAGAATTCTAGAGCCTTGAAAAATGGCAAGTTTGTCGGATTGGCACTTGATGAAGGTAGTCAATCTGAGCTAACAGATGAGCGAATTAAAACTTGGGTTGCTCAGTTGAAGACAGAATTTGGTTTGTAGAGATTTGGGGCGCACGGCTAGCTGTGCGCCTTTATTGAAATTGATAATTTGGAAGTTATAGGTATTTATGTCTGATTCATTTGATGTTTTATGGTTAAGTGCCAGTCCTGTTTTACAGCGTTTTGATAAACCATTACTTGAACATTTATCTAGTTATATAAATGTCGCCCAGTGGGAATACCAGCAAACTAAAGATGAAGCCAGTTGCATAGATCAAGCTGTGGAGTTGCTGTATAAATTTTTAGAATGGCGCGATCGCCCCGTGCATTTAGCAGGACATGGGATGGGTGGTGCGATCGCTTTAACCTTTGCGCGTCGATTTCCTCAAAAAGTGCGATCGCTCACTCTGCTGGCTGTTGCAGCTCAACCTGCAAACAATTGGCAAGCTCACTATTACTTTCAACGACAACTTTTTAGCATCAGCCGTGAGTTAGTTTTAGCAAGTAGCGTTCGCAGTCTTTTTGGAAATCAACCACCTCATACTACTAAGAAGTTAGTAGCTGCCTTAGATAAAGATTTAGAACAATCTCCATCATCACACTCTTTATTTAAGTTGGTTTATTTACCCAAGGGCGGAGTTTCTATGCCAATGATGGTATGTGGTAGCAAGAGCGATCCTGTAGTCAATCCACCTGCATTGCATGACTGGTTGAATTGGTTGAAGCCAGAAGATAAACTCTGGGAATGCCCACAAGGGTATCATTTTTTTCACTACTTCTATCCTCAACAGGTTGGCGAACAGATTTTGAGTTTTTGGCAACACCATCATCCGCATCTACTGGAAGCATCTGCATTATCTTTTAGCATCTCTACAAATTAGTAACTTTGAGAGTGCGATGTCTGACGACAAGCCTTACGGCTACGCAGTTGTGAAATTTGGGGTTTAATGGGGTGCGATCGCCTTTAGTATTGACGCTGCGATCGCTAATCATTTTACCACTCATTATTGATACTTCATCCTCTCAAGCTGGGTGTAATCATTCGGATAGGCGTTCTCGAAAATAAAGACGATATAAATTACAAAGGCATTGAACTTTATTTTCTTTAAATTTAATTAAGCCCAGACTGCGTAATTTAAAACTTTGTGTATAGTCTAATTGCACAGGAATATCACTCTCAATAACTTTTTTCATCGCTGCTTTTAACAATTTATCTTCTTCTAGTAGTGAAAGATAGGGATGTAAAAAGCCTCTAAATAATCCCTCGTCAGTGGGAGCAACTTTCAGAAATTGTTCTAAAGTTAAATTACCTGTGGCAATTTGATAAAGAGCAGTTCTTAATAAATAAGGATGACCATCAATCATTTCCTTTAATTGTCCGATTTCTGTATCTGACCAATTTAATTTATGTCGTTGCACTAATTCTTTTATTTGTGTGACGTTGAATTCTCCGATTTCGATAGGTAAACCTACATTAAAGGGGGATTGATTGACATTTAAAGAAACATATACTTCTTGAGAATGAGCAATTACTAAACGCAATTTTTGCCAGATTTCCTCGTTTTTACCGTTTTCATGCCAAGCTCGGAGTAGAGCAAAAAATTCTTGAGCAATTTCGGGATAAGGAAAAATTTTATCAATATCATCTAAGCCTAATACTAAGGGAACATCAATATTTTTTAATAAATAGTCTTTTAAATAATTAGTGCAGTTAACTTGACTGCTTAAGCGTCTTTTCCAAGATTGATCTATTTTATCTTCTAGTCCTAATTCATAACTCAGAGTTGCACAGAATGCCTGTAAGAAATTATTGAGATCGGTAAGATTTTCTTGACTCCATAAATTAATAGAAACTGTGCGATAACCTTTTTGTTTACTATGCTCAAGAATGCGACTCATTAAAGAAGTTTTACCCATCTTTTGCGGCGCTTTGATGCGGATTAACGCCCCTGGTTGGAGGATGGATTCATAACATTTAATTTCCACCTCTGGACGTTCGATATAAAACAGGGAATTAAGAGGAACTTGACCATCAGTATTTTCAAAAATCACTGAGGAGTTATTCTCTTTTGCTTTTGGTGTTGATTGTTTAACAATGGCTAGATTAATTAGCAATTGTTGCTTAATAAACTGACTCACTCCCTTGTAGACTAAATTCTCTGTTGATTTTGGCTTGGTGATAGAAAGATGGTCATCATCTGTAGCGGTAGGTTGGACATCTTTGATGCCTGGGTTAGCGCTATCTGGGTCTACAACTAAAAAACCTTGAGTGGGCTTTGTTTCAAAATAAACTTTTGTAGTAATTTCCAAAGAATCAACATTTTGCCGATACCACTCGTTAAGTTGACGCAGTTGGGGAATATGTGCTTTCAATTCATTAACACTAACAGAGCTTCGTGCCAAAATACCAATTTTATCGACTAAGTTAGCGAGATGAGAACCAGTGTGAGGAGTGGATAGAAATACAATGCCTTTTGTCTGTTGAATAACTGCTTTTTTTTGAAAGGTCTGAGCATTACGCAGCATTTCTTTAACTAATAATCCACCCATACTATGAGCGATAAAAATTATTGGGTATTTTCCAATATCATAAACTTCTAAATATTCTTGTAAATTACTAGCTCTATCAAAGAGTGGCATTGTTGAACCTCTCCATTCAAAGGGTTCAGCTTTGTAGCCAGAAGACCAAATACCTAAATCTGGTCTTTCTTGTGCGTTCTTCCTTTCCTGCCGAATAGAGAATAAACTGCCAATTTTTTAAATCTGCTTCCCTCCATCTTTGCTGCTGCATTAGATAGTCTAATTCATTCAATAAATGCTTTTTTAAAGATTCAGCATAAACTGGATTTGAGCTATCCATTTTTTTTAGTTGACGATAAAGCAAAGCTACAATATCAGCATTACCATTGTAGAGAATATTTAGGTCTAAGGTAAATAAATCAAGATGAGACTTAAACTGAGATTTAAGACTACTGATAGAATCAAATGCTTTCTTATAATCTGCTAAAGCCTTAGATTTATTTGAGCGTTCCTCTAATTTACCTTTAACGTAGTTAATATAAACTAAAGTAGCTAAATTGTCGGGGGTTTTATCAATTTCATTTTCTATTATTGATAATTTTTCCAGGCTTTTAGTAAAATTTATTTCAGCCTTTTCTAATTCTAAATCTTTTTTATTTGGCTCTTTTTCAGCATCAGCTAGATATTGATACCCTAAAACCAACGAACTATTTAATAAAGCCTCTTTTAGCTGATAATTATTAATTTTCTTCTGCAATACTAAACCTGCAATATTCAAAAACTGATTGGCTTCGTTTGTTTTTCCCTTTTGTTGCAGTTTAGAAGCCACTGCTGATAATTTTCTAATTTTATCAATAGATTGGTTGAGTTCATTTGTATTTCTGTTAGCGGTTTCAAGCCCAATAAATGCACCTATTGCTAGCAAACATGTAAGCCCTAAAGTAATAAATAAAACCACTATTCCAAAACGTATTCTTTTCCTAGCAATTACCAATTGCTTTTCTGCTTTCTGTTTAGCTTTACCTTCAATTTGTCTAGCCCTTTCTGCTGCTTCCTTTTCTTTCCTTTCTCTTTCTAATTCTGCCTGTATTTCTGTTTCTGCTAGTTCTTCTTTTCGCTGTAGTGTCCAACTAGCGGCTAAAAATTCTCCATCTTGAAAACTTAAACTTTTACCTTTTGCCCAATTTTCCGCTTCTACTAAAGTTTGACCCCGCAATAAACGAGACTCATCCTCTTTTTTTGATAATATCCACTGACGATAATTCTCTGCATAAGGACGCAAACTAGCTAAACTTTTCTCAATCCATAAGCTGTCAAAAATGGTTTGATAAATTAGGTTATAAACCTTTAATGTACTCTCTTTTTTAACAACGATTCCCGCTAACTGTAAATCACTCTGTTCAATACTACTATCAATATCTATTCCGCCTGAGTGCCATACTTGCTGATACAAATCTAATAAATATGCTGCTTTCTGTTCATCTCTTTTTAAAATTCTATCCCGAATTGTTCTAAAATGTTCTGGTTCATCTTGAGATTCCCAGTTCTGAATCACTCTATTTCTGACTAAATTCTCTACAAAAGTAGCTTCTTCACCTGGGGAAATTACAATTGCAGATTTACGGACAAATTCACAGACTTTCTGAGTCAAAAATGGCTGTCCTCCAGTCCAGTCTAAAATTGCTTTTAGTACGGCTTCCGGGTTGCTAGTTTGTCCAGAGAATCCGTTGATTAAAGGTAAAGCTTCTGCAAATTCAAATCCGGTTAATTCAATTCCTTTGCCAATATTAAAAGGAGTGCGCTTTTTATCTTGAATTAACTCAGATGGGGTGGCGACTCCCAAAAGCACAAAAGTAATGCGTTGATATTCAGGATTATCAACTCTTTGATTAAAGAAAGCTCGAATTAAAGCAAAAAAATCATCAACCGGAAAATTTAAACTGAGAACACTATCAATTTCATCTATAAAAATAACAATCTGTGTGGAAATTAATTTGAGTAATTTGTCAATAAATTTACCAAAAATCTGCACATCAGAAAAGCGGGAATTTTCTTCCCATAACTCATCTATATCAAACTGCTCACCTAAGTTTAAACTTTCAGAACCAGCAATAGTATCAATAATCCCAGAATACCATTGTTCAGACTTTAGCCCTGATGTCCCAATTGCGGTTAAATCAATAGATACACAAGCAATTCCTTCACCCTGTAACTTTTGCATTGTGCGGACACGCAAACTGGATTTACCCATTTGTCGAGAGTTGAGGACAAAACAAAACTCTCCAGCTTTCACAGCCTGATACAAATCTGCATCAGCCTTACGCGTGACGTAGGTAGGTGCATTTGCAGGAAGACTACCACCAAATTGATATTGATAATCTTGGGGAACAGGCAAATTTATAGTCATACTTTATATGGCTAATAGTTTAAATTATACCTAGAAGTCGTTTTGAAGTACTCCAAAGTCGTTTTGAGGTACTCCAAAGTCGTTTTGAGGTACTCCAAAGTCGTTTTGAAGTACTCCAAAGTCGTTTTGAAGTACTCCAAAGTCGTTTTGAGGTACTTCAAACCTTGTCGCACCGCGATCGAGTACACCGGTAGGATCGACTTTATTCTGTTTTGAGGAAATATGGGAAGCCAATGTGCGTCTACGTTCAAAGAATTCATGGTAAGTCAAGCGATATCTACGACGGGCTACGCCTACGCCACTTTGCTACTTCTAAAAATATCAACTAGGCAATTGGTTTCTTAAGGAAATATCGCCAACTCAGTTTCCGGATCAAAAAAGTGAATTTTCTCTAGAGTTAGAGATAACCAAAGTTGCTCACCAACTTGTACAAATCGGTCTGGTGGTATTCGCACTTGCAAGGATTTGGCTGTAGTCGCAGGTTGAGATCCCGGTTCAGCAATCTTAACAGCGAGAAAGGAATCGTTGCCGAGATTTTCTACCAAATCTACTTGTACTGGTAGGTTTTTAGTGGCAGGCATACTCAAGTTCAAGTGTTCTGGGCGAATGCCTAAAATTAGAGTTTTCCCATCATATTTTTGTAAAGCTTTTCCCCAAACTTCTGGCAGGGTGAAACGCAACTGGGAATGAGTAATCAACTGCGGGGCATGAAATTCTACAGGAATAAAATTCATCGGTGGTGAACCAATGAATTCTGCTACAAAAAGGTTAGCAGGACGGTTGTAAAGTTCTAGGGGAGAAGCAACTTGCTGAATTTTACCCTCAGACATAATTGCAATGCGATCACCCATTGTCATCGCTTCTGTTTGATCGTGGGTGACGTAAATTGTCGTTGTCCCCAATTGGCGCTGCAATTTCACAATTTGGGCGCGGGTTTCCGCCCGCAGTTTGGCATCTAAGTTAGAAAGCGGCTCATCCATTAAGAATACTTGGGGGTCACGTGCGATCGCCCTTCCCAATGCAACCCGTTGTCTTTGTCCCCCAGATAGCTGTTTGGGTAAGCGATTCAGCAATGTTTCGATTTGCAACAGTTGAGCAACACTACGCACCTGTTCATTTACCGCGCGTTCTTTGTCAGAAGTGTAGCGCAGTCCTTTAGGTAACTTTCTGGTCGCCCCCACAAAAAAATTTTCCGCCCACGTCCGAAGATGTGGAGTATTTCCTCCTCTGCTCCTCTGCTCCTCTGCTCCCCTGCTTCCCGTGCGACGTAACCCAAAGGCGATATTGTCATACACCGTCATGTGGGGATAGAGGGCGTAATTTTGAAACACCATTGCGATGTCGCGTTCCTTGGGTGGTAGGTCATTAATCAAGCGATCGCCTACCCAAATATTACCGCCAGTCATCACTTCTAACCCGGCGATTAACCGCAGCAGAGTGCTTTTACCACAACCAGAAGGGCCCACCAGCACCATAAACTCGCCATCTGCGATCGTCAGGTTAATCCGCCGCAAGACATTGACACTTTCCGCACGTGGCGCTACATCAGTTTTTTCCGCAAGTGTGAGAGGAGATTGGGTTTGTGAGCTAGCACTTTCCCCTTTACGTGAGGAAAAGCTTTTATAAACGTTTTCTAAAATAACTTGGGACACAACTGTTAATTATTATCACTGGGCATGGAGCATCGGTCATGGGGCATTGGAAAAAGGACTAATGACTAATGACACTTTAGCGCTCATAATAATACACGTTCAGGGTAAATACGAAAAGTTAAAAAAATAGCTTTAACCATAAAAAGCAAACTATTCTAAATTTTAGGGCTGTCAAAAGGTGTTGTTATGACTACCGATGTACCTAAAAATCTTTCCCAACCAAGTGTTAACCCTGTCCATGACATTGTAGACGTACAAACTACAGATTGTTGCATTGTGGGTGGGGGGCCAGCAGGAGCAGTATTGGCGCTGTTGTTAGCGCGTCAAGGCATTTCTGTGATGCTGCTGGAAGCACACAAAGACTTGGATCGCGATTTTCGTGGCGATACGATTCATCCGTCGGTGATGGAAATTATGGAGGAATTGGGACTTAGCGATCGCTTGCTAGGACTTCCCCATACCAAAATGCGCCAAATTAGTATTCAAACTCCTCAAGATAATGTCACATTCGCAGATTTTAGCCATCTGAAAACCCATTATCCCTACATTACAATGCTTCCCCAGGTGAAATTCCTGGAGTTCATCACCCAAGAAGCAGAAAAATATCCTAATTTCCATCTGGTAATGGGTGCGAATGTGCAGGAATTAATTACAGAAAATGGTGTGATTCAAGGTGTCCGCTATCGAGGAGGCGGTGGTTGGCATGAAATTCGGGCAATACTGACAGTTGGTGCAGACGGTCGCCACTCACGTTTACGCCACCTGGGTGAGTTTGAATCCATCGAAACTTCGCCGCCAATGGATGTCCTCTGGTTTCGCCTACCACGTCAGCCAGAAGACCCTGAAGGGGGAATGGGGCGCTTTGGTCAAGGTAAGCTAATCGCCATGCTTGACCGTGGTGATGAGTGGCAACTTGCCTATGTTATTCCTAAAGGAGGCTATCAACAACTAAGGGCTGCGGGTTTGGAGGAATTGAAAAAATCTTTTGTGGAAGTAGTGCCAGAATTTCAGCAACGCATTCAAAATTTACATGATTGGTCACAAATAGCTTTTCTCTCTGTCGAGTCCAGCCGTGTCAAACGTTGGTATCGTGAAGGTTTGTTACTCATCGGTGATGCAGCTCATATAATGTCCCCCGTTGGTGGAGTTGGCATTAACTACGCGATTCAAGATGCTGTAGTTGCGGCGAATGTACTTAGCAAACCGCTCAAAAACCGAGAAGTACAACTTAGCGATCTAGCAAAAGTACAGCGTCAACGCGAGTTGCCTACACGTATCATTCAGGCGTTTCAAACTTTTATTCAAAAGCGGGTATTGGCCCCGGTTCTCACCTCAAATCGCACCTTTGTACCACCTGCGTTTTTGCGCTTACCTATCTTGCGCGACCTTCCAGCCAGGTTGATCGCCTTGGGTGTTTTTCCAGTTCACGTCAAGGCTTAATTTTTGCCAAGAATTTTTTCTATTTAATTAATTAAGTGGTACAATAATACTACTCTATGCAGAATTGAATGCTCAATTTAGTCAAGCGAAGGTGGCGAACAGTATACTCAATGCTGTTCAAAGCGATCGCTTGGCTTTTATGCTAGAAAGGATTAAAAACAGAGAGTGGATGTAGAAAATTTGTTTAAACATTATTAAAAAATACAAAAGATTAAACCTATCTAGATATTAATTGGCACTACATAGAAAAACCCCCTCTTTTTGAATCAGTACTTTTTGCAGTCAGGAGTAATTTTAATGAACAGCTGCGTTTTAATGGCAGAAATTATTAACGAACCGCAACTCCGCTATACATCCGATAATCTGGGAGTCACGGAAATGCTGGTGCAGTTTCCCAATTCCCAGAAACCAGAAGATCCGCCAGCCACGCTAAAAGTTGTTGGCTGGGGGAATTTAGCGACAGAAATTCAGCAAAACTACCACCAAGGCGATCGTGTCATCTTGGTAGGACGTTTAACTATGAATACTGTTGATCGTCAAGAAGGTTTTAAAGAAAAACGTGCTGAATTGACAGTACAACAAATTCAATCTGTTGGAGGTAGTTTTAATACCGATCCATTGCCATCAGCAACCGTAACTCCATCATTCACTGAAACTGCTCCCCGACAACCATCTTCAGCATCTCGTCCTCCACAGAAAGACGTTACCACTTACGAGTCACCACGTCCAGCGCCTACTCCAGCGACAAATCCTGTTGGCGTTGCTCCCCAAACGAAAACTTACGAACCCGTACCCCAACCCACATATGAGCGAACCACTTATCCAGCAGTGAAAGAGGAAGAACCAGATCCAGATGATATTCCCTTCTAAAGTTGCTAGTTGAGCGTGTATTCAATTTGCTTATATACTTAGCAGAAAGCATTACGATTAGATAATTTCTACAAATAGCCATCCTTTAGGATGTGCTATTTTTTTGTCTGTGTTAATGCTTTGCGCTTTGTAGTGAGACATCGCTTATTTTAGCGGCGAGCCAAGGATAGAGAAAGGTATACTCTTTTTAATCAGCGTTTGTAACACTTCATGGTAAATGACTACACCTGACGAATTAGTTGCCATATTTGACCGTATCCGCGATGGTATTCAAGATGAGAGAGATATTTTACTATTAGGACAATGGCTGAAAAATAGCAATGATTACAATGTCCTACAATTGGGCAAAAACATTATCAATATTGCTGATGGTAAGGATATTCATATTGGCGATCGCACTTACTATAATACAGATGCTGCAAGCATCAAGGCTGTTCTTCGAGAAGTATTAACAGAGCTAATTGATACTATTAATCCCGAAAAATCGCCTCAGCAAAATTCTCAAATTTATCTGATGGCTAATTTTTTACCTCAGACTACCAATGAAAATGCTGTAGTAACCAGCAATTCACTAACGCAACAACTTCCTCCAAACTTACCAGCTATCACAAAGTTCGAGTTTGAAGTCGTAACTATAGATACTCAAGGAATAGAAATAAAGCGTTGCCTTAAACAAGCTGAGTATTTTATAGAGAGTCTAGCAGATAGCGTAATATTAGAAATGGTTTCTATTGCTGGTGGTAAATTCCAAATGGGCGCACCTCTAGATGAATCTGAATCACTTGAGGATGAACGTCCTCAACATCTAGTTACTATAAAACCCTTTTTTATAGGTAAGTATCTCATTACTCAAGCTCAGTGGAGGGTTATTGCAAATCTCCCAAAAATAAAACGTCGTCTTGAACTAGAACCATCTTGTTTTAAAGGAGATAACTTACCCGTAGAAAGAGTTTCTTGGTATGATGCACAAGAGTTTTGTGAGCGACTTTCACGAAAAATAGGAAGAAAATATCGCTTATCTAGCGAAGCTGAATGGGAATATGCTTGTCGTGCTAAAACATCAACTCCATTCCATTTTGGCAAAATAATTAGACCGAATTTAGCTAATTATTGTGGATTAAACGAAAATATTAATAGTACTGCTTGCCAACAAACAACAGAAGTTGGCAGTTTTCCAGCTAATGCGTTTGGAATTTATGATATGCACGGCTTAGTCTGGGAGTGGTGTGCTGACTGTGAACACGAAGACTATCAAGGCGCACCATTAGATGGTAGTTCTTGGCTGAATGATGGAAATTCGGAATATCGAATTTTGCGCGGAGGTTCCTGGAATTCTCCTGCTCATTTATGTCGTTCTGCATCTCGCTTTTCTGAAGATGCAAGTATCACTGATAAAAAATTTGGTTTTCGGGTTGTCTGTTCTTAGATATAAAGTTAGTTAATTATTAATAAATTTTCAGTAGGGTATATTATAGCTTTAGCCTAACGCACCATTTTGTCTGATGGTGCGTTAAGCACTTAATAGAAATATTTTTTATGACAAACTATATCGAAAATCTGAGTTTAACCCACATACAAAAATTTGATAATTATTGTGTAATTAATTGAAAAATTCTCGCTTTTATCTCCTCGATAGATAATGAATCAGAAAGTTGTATGCTTGTCTCTTGCCGGATTTGAACCTTGGAATTGATTGATGACCTGCTACACTGCTTTCTGTAAGGATGAGAAAGCCAATTCCAGCTTCCTACAACAGCAAATTTAGTATCACAAACTAATATTTTTTCATTAGTCCCTCTACTTTCTATATGTATTTTTTTACCTAAACAACTTAAATGCGAACCTGGATACTGAGAAAACAATTCTTCCAAATTTTTCTCAAGTTGGGCATCGTTGCCATCGTTCTCTTCACTACCTTTATTACCATAAATAAGTCTAACTTTAACTCCTTTTTCTAAAGCTGAAACAATATCATTTACAAACCGTTTTGATTCATTACCGCGAATCCAAGGTGTGACAATTGCTAACTCTTGTTCAGCTTGTTCAATAGCATCTCTAAAAACTTTTAAATGGTCACAATCATAAACTACAATAGCTCCTGGCTGCAGCTTTGGAATTTCAGCTTCAGATTTGTAATCTAAAATATCTCCATACTCCCGAATGTGTTCAACAAGCTGACGAGTAAGCTTACCTTTTTCTAATCTGTAGAGGTTTCCAACTAAAATAAATAGTTCTTTGGCTCTCGATACAGCAACATTAAGTAAGTTTGGACGCTTGTTAATCCAGTTTACATTATCTTGTGTTCCACACACTTTTGTAGATAAGATAATCACCTTTTTTTCAGAACCTTGGAAAGTGTGAATTGTCCCAACAGATTTTTTATCTAATCCAGAGAATTTTTGAGTTAGATTTTCTCTCAAAGCCATAGCATGAACGTTAAAGGGTGAAATAACACCGATATCTTGTAATGAGTAACCTTGCTTTTGCAAGTGCTGGATTACATCACTTACAACGAGAATTTCTTCTTCATTAACATTACGACTAATACTTCCCTCAACATGGTAAGCAACTAAGTGGGAGTTTAATAAAGAAGTAACTGGTGGTGTTTTTACCTCTAAACCATACTTAGCAATAGCATTACAATATTCAATTATGCTAGGTTGACAGCGGTAATGTTCAATTAAACAAATATCTTGACCTCGATCGTTGTCTTCTCCACTTGCTCCAGCGGCGCGGTGATAAGTAGTAGCGCTATATTCTTCCTCTGGACTGTAACGGTGGTAATCAATTTCAGTTAATCCTCTGTCAATAAAGGCTGTTTGGCGGTATTCATCACGTCTTTCCTTACTGAGAGTGATTACAGGCTCTATTTGTAGGGGGTCACCTACAATAATAGCTTTGCGCGATCGCACCAATAACGGAAATGTTTGATGCAGAGGAATCATTCCCGCTTCATCTACTATTGTGCGGTCAACACATTCCTTAACCCAAGGCAGCATATTTCTGATGGAAAGTAATGTACCAGTGATGACAGGAAAAAATAAACTCACATTTTTAATATGCTCATTCAGATTTTCTGCCATCTTCTTTTTATCTTTCCAATTTCCTCCAGCAAGAACATTTGAATATAGTTCCAAAGAACCTTTGACGCGCTCTTTATTACAGAGTGCTTGCTGAGTCATAAATTTCCGCGACAACTCAAATAGCTCTTTGTGCTGGTAATGAAAATTTTGATAAAAAGAAGCATAAAAATCTTCCAGTGGAGTAGCCAATCTGTTTTCTAAAAAAGTTAATTCTCTACTTGCTTCATCTCTTTGGTACTCTGTATTCGTTATATCTCCAGAAAGTTCTTTTAATCTTTTTTGTACAGTGTTTAGTTCATCAGCGTTTGCCAATCGTTCACTAACTAACCATGCTTGTTGAATTAAATCATTGCGAGTTTCGGGAACTTTTACAGGAAAGATAGTATTCACAGTGTTTAAGATTGCGGGTTGACAAGCTGTGGCTGTTTTTGTCACAATCTGTCTTTCTGTTCTGCCAGAAAACCAAAGTAATATCTTCTTCCACCAAGAAATTTGTCCTTCAGGTAGTCGCATCTTAGCAGTATTTAGTATTACTTCAAGTTGTCTATAAGCTTCTACTGGAAGTTTGTCATAGTCAGATAATTGTCTTGCTCGTCTCTGAGAGTTACTTCTGACAGTTAATATTTCTTGTAAATACTATTGAAGTGCTTGTATTTTTTCTATAACTTGAGTCAGTCGTTCTTCATCTAAAGTTCTTTGACGACGTTTTTCTAAATAATTTGACTTTTCAGCCTCTAACTCATTTTTAATTTCTTTTATTTGCTGTGATAAATTATTATAATATTTGGGATTAAAACGATTTTTTTGTAAATAATCAAGCGCTTCTTGTAAATTTTCTAAAGCACCTCCAGGAGATTGGATATTCAATTTACTTCCCCCTTGAAGATAGAGAAAATTATGTTCTAGAGACTCACCTTTTAACCATTCATCTAGCTTTTCTATAACATTTTTAACTGCTTTATCATTGGCACTACTAATAACAGTTAAGTTATTAGTGTCCTGGTTACTTTCAATTAGACTGAGTGCGCGTTGGACTACCTGTTGAGCAATAAGGTGAAGTATGAGGGTGGTTTTCCCAGAACCTGGTGGCCCTTGGACAGCCGTCATCGGTTCGGTTTGGGCGTGTTTTAATGCTGTTGATTGCGACTTAGTTGGTGCGTGGGTTGGGAAAGCACCCATGTAAGTAACTTCGTGTTCTGGAAGTTGAGGTACACCAAACAAATATTCATAAGCTGGATGTTTTGGCTTCAACCACTTTTTTGAGCCTGACTTGATTTCTTTTAAGTCTTGCTTGAGATTCCAAGAATATGTTGCTCCAAAGGCAAACAAGTATGGCTGTCGTTGAATTTGGTGGCCAGATCGAGCTATAGGAACATTTCGCATCCACTCTTCATAAGTTTGAAATTCTTGCCCAAATGTGGTTTCGAGAAATCGTCGCAGTCCATCTTGGGTAATCAACTGCTCCCGTTGTTCGTCGTCTAATCCCATGAAGGTAGCTAGGTTTTTTCCTGCTTCCATCAGTTTTAATTCGTCGAGACTCCACCCTAATTGTCGATACTCTCCTTTGAGGATAGATGTAACATCCAAACTAAATAGAGGACAAAAATAAGATTTTCCCTTATCTACATCAATAAATTGGGGAAAGGACAATGCCCACACTGTTTCCTGTTGACCTTGTTGCACTTTGGCAACTTTTTGTTGTAGTTCTAAAAAAATGGTTGGCTCAATGAATACATGGTCACTTACTAGCTTTACACCGCGCTCTTTTACCACATCCTGATTAGCTGCTTCAATCCTGGCGTTACTGTAATCATCCAAAGCAATGTAATCGAACCATGCATTGAGAATTGCATCTACCTTGCTAGCTGCGTTCAAAATTACCTCCAGATTGTGGTACTGATTTTAGTTTCCTATGTATTATTACTAATTAACTGGGATACTAATCAAAATTACGCCAAATATATATTTTACGCAGCAGTTATTTATTTGTTGTACACATCACCAATATGGATATTACGAGCTTCATTAATATTCGTGATAAACTTTCCATACTGGTTTATCGTCTCAGCAATTTTATTAATCTTTTGTGTCGCTTGGGGCTTGACTTCATCCCACCCCTTATCAGGTAAACCTTTACCACCCCGAAGTTTGGCAATTACAAAATCTCCTGCATCCATATCAAAATGCGGAATTTGTTCTGCTTTGTACAACTGACGCGCACTCTCAGGCACAGTTTTACCCAGATAATTCATTAAATTAGAAACCCGAACTTCTGTATCACCGGGCTGATTACCAGCACCATGCAAAGCTTCCAGAAAATGATAAGTATAGATGCTGCTTGATTCATCTTTTATCCAAGATTGTTGCTCACCTTCAGAGGAAGTAAAAACTACTCTGCCTTTGCCTTGTTTCAAATCATCAATTAAGCCTTTAGATGGAGCAACTCGAATAAAATCTTCAAATTCTTCTTGTAGCTCTATATCAGCCTCTTTAGAAGTTGCCATTCCGGCTGCATGACAACTATCAATCACAACTAATAAACGTTCTGCTTTTATTTGCCTTAATGCATCTGTGAAAGTTTCGGCTGCAAGTGCGGAACTAGCAAGCTTAGTTGGCTTAATATCATGTTGTAGTAAATAATAATTTTGTGTATTTTTATCTATCCAGCCATGTCCTGAATAATAAACAAATACGGTTGCATAAGGGTCTGCGGCTGATTTTTCTTTTAACCAATTCAATCCATCTAGAATAGCGGCTTTATTTGCTTCTTGATTATTCAGCACTCGAATATAATCTTTATCATCGTTATAGGCACATAATTGCGGGTCAATTAAAGCAGCATAAATTGCTTGAGTATCTTTTACTGTTACTGGTAGCGAAAGCTTACTATATTTAGACTCCCCTACACCAATTAATAGTGCATAACCGTGAGTAAATTTATCGTTCACTTTCATTTAACTCCATGTACATAAGTGATATTTAAGTGATTTTACAGAGAATATATATTATTTATCTAAATGTAACAAAGTGTTAACTAAATCAGTGGCATTTACAACATAAACACCGCCAACCTCATTGCTAGAAATATCGACATTACCTTTTGTAAAACAAAGCAGTGCAGTCACCCACCGCGCACTTTTTAAGTATTTTACTTCTGTTGCTTGACCTTTAACTTTGCCTATCAAATCACCTTCGTCAAAATCAAAGGTATTTCTGCCGTAGCGTTTACGCAGACGACCACTTTCATAAACTTTAGTACCGCTATGGGATTTAACATCGACTACGTACCAGTTACCTTGAGGAGAATGCAGCACGACATCTGCATCACCCCATCTCCTAATTCGGAGGTTGTATTCCAATTGCCATCCTCGATGTTCCAAAGGGCGCAATAATATAGCTACTTCAGTTTCGGCTGTAGCACCACGTTGAGCATCACCCGCTCTTTTCATCAAGTGTTGCCCATTACGATACAGGTTGTATGAGCCTACCAATGCCCCTAGCGAGAGCAACATCCCCACAAAAGAAGTTCTGAAGATACTGAATAACAGTACTGTCCCCATTAGAACAACCACCGCAAAAGTATAACTCAGCATTGCAGACTGGCGACGCTCCTTAATCAATTTACGGATTTGCTCTCCTGGCTGTTTTGTTCGTGGTGGCAATTTTCTGTAGTTAATGCTGTTACGTAAAGACTGGAACTCTGAAAAAAGAGGATACCATAAGCCAATGACGATTTGCAGAAATCACAAGCAGTTGGACATCGCAAATGTGTGTATATTGTGGAAGTATGTGATGTCAGTTGTGGGTGAAAAACTGCTAAGGAGCGTAAAAACCAAATTTATCCACATAATAGATCAAAACTATTGTTAAAATCCAAATAATTTTAAGTTAAAATTCCTACCCAACTCCTATGAGAGAAACTGTCCTAGAGGTTCGCAATCTCCAAGTTGAATTTCCCAGCGATGGCAATAACGTCAGAGCTTTGGATGGTATTTCCTTTGGGTTGCATCGAGGTGAAACTCTAGGAATAGTAGGAGAATCGGGAAGTGGTAAATCAGTCACAGCCCTAGCTGTGATGGGTTTGTTGCAAACTCCTGGTATAGTGACTGGCGGTGAAATCTGGTTTCGTCCTCAGGAGAATGGCAACCCCATCGATTTGGTAAAATTGCCTCCTGAGCAAATGCAGCTACACCGGGGTGGCGACATCGCCATGATTTTTCAAGAACCGATGAGTTCGCTCAATCCAGTTTATAACATCGGGTTTCAGCTAACAGAAGCGATTATGCGGCATCAAAATGTGTCAGCAGCCCAAGCACGACAAATTGCGATCGCAGGTCTGCAAGAGGTAAAACTTCTACCTAGCGATGAAGAGATACAGCAGCAGTATATCGAAACTTGGCATCAAACCAACAGCAATTCATCGAAACCAGAACCATCAAAGTTGGCAAAGTTGGTTAAAGAACACAAAGAAGCGATGCTGGAACGCTACCCTCATGAACTTTCTGGGGGCCAGTTGCAACGGGTGATGATTGCAATGGCAATTTCTTGCAACCCATTAATTTTAATTGCCGATGAACCAACCACAGCTTTAGATGTGACGGTGCAAGCGACAATTTTGGAGTTAATGCGAGAATTGCAGCAAAGCCGTGACATGGCAATGATTTTCATTACCCATGACTTGGGACTAATTTCAGAAATTGCTGACCAAGTAGCGGTAATGTATAGAGGCAAAGTTCTTGAATCTGGTACTTCTGAGCAAATTTTCAGCAATCCCCAGCATCCATATACTAAAGGTTTGATCGCCTGCCGCCCCACACTCAACCGCCGTCCCCAAAAATTACTCACTGTTTCTGACTACATGAGTGCAGAGGAGACATCAACGGGACAAGTAGTAATTCAGCCAAAAGAACCCATACAACCCACAGAAGTCACTACTGAAGAGATTGCTGCAAGATTGGCAAACTTCAATGAATTGGAACCCCTGCTGCAAATCCGCAACCTGAAAGTTGGCTTTCCAGTGCGCGGGGTGTTTGGTGGGACAAAACGCTACAATATGGCAGTTAATGGCGTTTCTTTTGATGTCAAACCAGGGGAAACTCTAGGTTTGGTGGGAGAATCTGGTTGCGGCAAAACCACCCTCGGCAGAACCTTGCTGCGCTTAATTGAACCGATGAGTGGTCAGATTATCTTTGAGAAACAAGATATTACTAGTCTCAAAGGAGAACCGTTGCAAAAACTGCGACGGGAAATGCAAATAGTCTTCCAAAATCCTTTTAGTTCCCTCGATCCCCGAATGAAGGTGGGGGACGCGGTGATAGAACCATTGTTAATTCACGCCGTTGGTAAGACAAAGCAACAACGACGCCAACGGGTAGTCGAACTCTTAGAACGGGTAGGGTTGAGTGCAGACGCAATTAACCGCTATCCTCATCAGTTTTCTGGCGGTCAACGCCAACGGATTTGCATAGCCCGTTCTTTGGCGTTAAATCCTAAGTTTATCATCTGCGATGAATCAGTTTCAGCGCTGGATGTTTCAGTACAGGCGCAGGTATTAAATCTTCTCAAAGAATTACAGTCAGACTTTCAGCTTACCTATATTTTTATTTCTCACGATTTAAGTGTAGTGAAATTTATGAGCGATCGCATTTTAGTCATGAATCGCGGTCAAATTGTTGAAGAAGGCACAGCCGAAAGCATCTACCAAGAACCCAAAGAGGAATACACGCAAAAATTAATTGCTGCGATTCCTACGGGTAGTGCTGAACGGGTGCGAAGTCGTCATCTACGGGCTTTGTAGAAAACCCTCAGACTTAATAAAGGGGTTAAATTTGTTCTTCACCTTCAAAACTCACATCTTCATAAAGCAAATCAACTGCATAACTAAAATCAATGCTTTCTATGGCTTACGTGAGGGTAGAGGGTATGAATCCTCTAGAGGAGTCGGCTCCTCGTACAAACAACCTTTCAGGTCGCGCGGGCAGATAGGGAGTCACAACTGAGTCTGTTAAACGGGGCTTTCACCGCATTCCTCCGAGAGTTCAACCGTTTATATTACTAAAGTCGGTTGGTGTAGTTATTTACTAGACTGGCTACCGTCATTCACTGCATAACGAATCGCACCTACTCCAAGAGTGTGCTGTTGAAACCCCTACCCTAGACACAAAAGCTTCGGGAGTTACTACCCGGAACTTTTTTTGAGAAATCACCTTCACATCTGAATATAAATATTATTTTTCAACTCATAGAATAAAAACTATGAAATTTTTTAATGTGAATTTTGGTTTAGTCGAGACTCCCCTGATTCTGGGATTTGTAATGTTTGTACTAAGCATACCAGTACACGCCCAAAAACAGTATAATTTACCAGAGAAAGAGGATTATAAACACAGCTTAAGTGTGAGAACTCAATGTTTTCAGGATTTACAAAGAGATATCTCTGCGAAGAGAGTTGCACGATTGTGCCGTAACTCAACCCGTTATACAAGCCAGTGCTTTCAGGAATTAAGAAATTCTACCTCTTTGGAACGCGCTGAGAAACTATGCCGTATAGCAACACCTTATACCAGTCAATGCTTCTAGGATTTGCGGAATGTGACCTCAACGGAACAGGCAACACGGCTCTGTAATTTTGCTCTAGAGGATACAAATCAATGTTTTCGAGTTTTGAGCCAACAGATGTCAACAAACAGAGCAGAACAGGAATGTTTACCTCCCCTTGCTTCCGCTTTACAGGCTTGTGTAGATTCCCTGACTTTTGATGCTCAAGGACATCCTACTGGTATTTCAAAAACAGTAGCAGCGATTAATTGTCAAGAAACTTTACTATTCAGATTTCCCCGTTCCAACAGTGATTGGAACAGAGACTAGAATATTCGACGACACATCTAGTTCAAAACGTTTGCAAGGTGCGACCTTTTGAACAATACATTTTAAATACTATTTCGTTTCCCAAAGGTGCGACGACACAAAGCCAGCTTGTAAAGGCAATACGCTTGGGTTAAGCAAATTTATCTGTTAACGGCAGGCTGTTATTGTGCGGGGGAGGCTTTGGGAGCAGGGGGAGAGAAAAAAGTTTAACTGAACTGTATTGCTTGCAAAGGCAAATTATATCAAATCCGGCTGATTGCACATAGTTTCAATCAAGTAACAAAATTAGTTGTAGCTTATTTTTAGTGTGGTTGTTCAACTGGATTTGATATTATTAGCTTCGGCAAACTTATCTGAACCTTATTGTGTTAGGTTTATTGACCGATTGTTGTCGTTACAAATATCTTTTTTCAAACCTCGATTATTTGTATCTGGATTATCATCTTGATAGTTTTCAACCTGACTCTTTAAATCATGGAATTTTTTGTCATCTAATATCATGTCCGGGTAATTAGTTACGATTAAACTCCAAATTGAATCCACCAGTGA
>NZ_JABXKF010000017.1 GCF_017115165.1 Nostoc sp. LPT
TCATTTGTTATTTTGGCGAACTCATTTGTTATTTTGGCGAACTCATTTGTTATTTTGGCGGACTCATTTGTTATTTCGGCGTGTCCAGAACGCACTCTACTGGCGTGTCATTACTCAAATGTTGCAAAAAAATGTAGGTTGGGTTGACGTAAGGAAACCCAACCTACACCTTTTGACCACCCGCAACTGTTCGTTCCCAATGGACATCCGGGTAATGAGAGATCCGTTACCAACGATGGTACGGGCAAAGCTACAGATAGCCTACTGGAAATTCCTGCTGTTGGTAGGTATGGCGGTAGTGGTATACGAAATTTCTTGAATTAATACCATTTCACGAAATACCTGATACCGATCAAGGTGTAGGGCACGGCACTGCCGTGCCCCTACGGGTGTACTTCACGTAAACGAGAACTATGAGTCGCCAACCGAGAAATTTTCAACCAGGATTCTCTTATCACGTTACTACTCGCTGCAATAACCGCGAGTTTAATCTGGCGCAGCGAGAATGTCGGGAGGTCTTTTTGTATGCTATCAAAAAGGCTTTGGACAAATATGGTTTTAAGCTTTATGCTCTGTGCATTCTGTCAAACCACGTACACTATCTCATAGAACCTGCCGCCCACCAAGACTTGCCCAAAATCATGCATTTCTTGAATTGGTACAGCCCCTTTGGGGAATTCAAAAATCAAAAGTCAAAAGTTAAAAAATAGGTACTTTCATCTCGTAGTGTGATGATATTTTTGCCAGATTATGTTTTTAGTATGAATAATCACATACCAATTTCTGATAGAACATTTGAGTTTGCTGTTAGAATAAGCAAACTTTGTTCTTATCTAGATAAGCAACCAGGAACACCCCTTCTCTGCGAGACGCTACGCGTAGCTTGCTTCCCCGCAGGGGTACGGGGAAGTCAAAAGTATCAATTCAAAAGTCAAAATTAATAACCCTAAAAATAAATATGAGGATTTATAATCGGGACATAGTATTTCTTGTACCACGGAGTTTTTTATTTTTTGACTTTTGGCTTTTGACTTTTGAATTTGAGCGCAGCGAGTGGTACATCAATAGGCGCAAATATTGAAGAATCTCGTTCGGCTGAAAGTGATAGAGATTTTATAAGTAAGCAGTCTATAGCTTTGAAAGAGGCAAAAGAAACAAGATATTGGCTAAAGCTCTTAATTAAATCAGAAATGATGTCTGAAGAGAAAATATTAAGTCTTTTGGATGAATGCGAACAGTTGATTAAAATTATTGCTAAATCAATAATAACAACTAAAGAAAAGTTGAAGAAATAATTTTTTGACTTTTGACTTTTGACTTTTGACTTCCCGATAGGGAGTGGCATCCAGCTTTTTTACAACTGGGTAAAACATTAGATGAATGTGCCAAAAAGTATCGCGGGTTTTGCCAAAGGTATAAACCGAAATTAAAAACAGCCAGCAAGTCCTACTGGGGTAGTAAGCTGCTGGCTGGTCATCAGGTTCATAAAGGCAAGGGCAAATGTTCACCTGGTCAACTAGCATTGCCGATTGGGCAGTGCAGAAGTGGTACAGAAATTCGTCCAAGCAAATCGAGGTTGTAGGTTTGATGTGCGGGTGTGAGGTATTATGTACAGAAATCCGACACAACAAGCCAACTATATCGCTTGTTTGTGCCCTTTTTCTTCTTTTTTGTGTTTTCTTTCCTTGGCTTTGTCTCCAAGCGCATCTTTCGCAGCGCTTGCTCGAGATCCTATGCCAATCTCTTCATCCTCTTCATGTCTCTCTTCATGTCTGGTAAAGTCAGTAGTGTCCCTAACCAACTCGCCTACCACGTTTGCCGCATTTTTAATACTTTCTATCCCATTTTCCATTTTCTCTAATTCCACGTGTGTTGTATTATTTTAATTATATGCTATTAGCTGCATGATAAGACATTGGGCAGTGCCCTAGACGACAAGTCTATCGATTTTTTACCGTTGCGACAACGGAGCCTACTCAACTCCAACAAGCTTTTTCTACGCGACGCAGAGCGACCCATTTTTCTAGAGAGAGTGATGGAAGAGTGTTAGGGATTTCCAATAACGCCTTTAAGGGTGGGCATCTTGCCCGCTTTTGGCTGCGGGCGGGCGAGACGCCATACATGTCAACTTAAGGTCAAACCCTTGTAATGACGTGATGAATGAATTCACTCACGTACCATCATTCTTCGCATTACCCCACCCCGGCTTTGCTAACGCAAAACCTCCCCTCCCCGATGCTTTGGGGAGGGGTTGGGGGTGGGGTATAACCGTTGTGGAACAAAGGTTTGAGCTGAAGTTGACACCAATGGCGAGACGCCCACCCCACAAGAAGTAGTTGAGTATTTTTTTTTATTTGTCAGTCCTTTAAAAGAAATCAGCCACCCAAGGAGAACTACCTGCAAATATTTGCTCCGCTGCTGAAATAGCGGTTTGTGTCCCATGCAGTTTTCCAGCTATTTGCAAATGGTAGGGAGAGAACAAACTTGTATATAGTGGTGCTAGTTCTCGGATATCTAACTGCAACTCACCCTTTCCCCCTTTTGTAACTTCACCGCGTCCATTGGCGACAGAAAGAATGAATTTACCATTATTTCCAGGTAGTAAATTATCTTGAATATCTAAGTGCAGTTCAGTTTCAATTCCCGATGGATAACCCCGCATCTCCAGCGCCTTGACTACATCTACTACCCGCAGCATCCAACGCATCGTATTCTTAAGTTTGGCAGTTTGCTCTGGTAGCAGCAATGTCAAAGAATCAATTGCAGAACTCCGCCATCGCACCTGTTCAATTTGGGAGCGATGACTGGCAAGAAAAGACCAGAATGTTTGTGCAGCCGCAACTGTGAGAATTACCCAATCCTTTACTCGCAAGATTGCGCCATCCTCTTTTGAATGTTGACTGAAGAGGATGTAGCCTTCGGGTTTGTTTTTTGTACCGATAAAATATGCGTAAAATGTTTCTTTCTCATCTGGCTGGATTAACCGCTCCCAGATTGCTCGATGTCGGTCTAAATATCCATGCGTTAGTCTGGCCTGCTGCTGATATAGTTGATGAAAAACTTGATGATTGATACTCACTATTGGTTGCAAAGGTAGGAGTTGCTCTCGTACTTGGATACTCTTAGTAGAAACTTCCCAATTACACCAGCTACCCCCCTGCTCATACCCAACTTTTCGATACAAGCTTTGCACAGCTGGATAAAGAGTAGAGAGCGGTATACCTCTAGCATAAAGTTCCTTGAGCGTCTGCTGCATGAGAGCGATCGCAGCTCCCGAACCACGGTATTCTGGAGCAATACCCACAGAGGCAATTCCTGTCATTGGTACACGCACACCACCCCACCACTGACCCATATCCAGAGTTGCCAATCCACCAATTAATTGCCCAAATCCCCGAATAATACGGAAATTTTCTACGCCAATGAGATTGATATAAGCTTTTTCGCCACCGCCTCCGGTGATGAAACACTGCTCAAGGATATAAATTAGCTGCTGAATATCCTTTGGATCGGCAAGAGTACTGTATTCAAATTGAGCCGTCATCTCTTATACCATTAGTAGGATAAAAACACAATCATACTACAGCAGACGTTGCCCCAATGCTTGAGCAATTTCATCACCATAAAGCCCCGGAATCAGCCTCAATTATACTACTGCACGTTTGGTTTTAAATGTTGGTACTTATATCGCAATATGCTCGATTAAAGGTTATTGGTGTAGATAATTAGTTTTTCAAAACGCGATAAATCTGCGATAAATCGCGTCTCTACATTTGGGTTTTGTTGCTCATTCTGAACTGTATTTACTTAGATCGTTTCTTTGTGAGGCTGCATATATTTACCCTCGGCTACGCCTTGCCCCCAAAGCATCTTCATGGAGAATTAAGGTTATACTTGTAAAAATTTTTCATGAGTTACTTCAGGACTGTTTCTTCTATTTTTAGGGCCAGTTGCTCTTAACAAATTACTTACAAAAAATATGTCAACAAGTTGGATTTACCTTATATTAGCAATCCTTTTTGAGGTTTCAGGCACAACTTGCATGAAATTATCACAGGGATTTACTAAAATAGTTCCTTCAGTATTAATATTTGTCTTCTATGGACTTTGTTTTACTTTTTTGACCTTTGCCCTCAAAAGACTTGAAGTAAGTGTCGCCTATTCTGTCTGGGCTGGATTGGGAACTATTTTAATTGCTCTTATTGGTATTATTTGGTTTCGGGAATCTGCCACATTAATCAAACTTGTGTCGATCGCCTTAATCATCATCGGGGTAATTGGCATCAACGCAAGTCAATGAAGGAGGCAGGGGAGAGGGTTTACAGATTTTACACAGCTTAGTATTCGCTGCTTTTGCATTGCTGCTTGTCCAGCAGAGTTTGCCCCGCCTACCAAGTAAACCTCTTCGTTGGTGCAGGCGATCGCCTCAGTCATGGCAGCACCGTAATAAATTCCTGCTCCTGTGAGCTTCTCTGCTCCTGGAACCTATGGAGGGGATTCAAAAAGGTAAAATTATAAAGAATCGTTACAACATACTCATGTCAGCTATCCAAACAACTGTAGTTCTTGCCATGACAGCCGATGGAAAAATTAGTGCCGTAGATCCGAAAGCGCCTCGTGAACCCAATGTAGTCGATCAAGCACACTTGGAGTATCAAGTCTCCCTTGCCGATCTAGTCCTGGTAGGAGCAGGGACAATTCGGGCTGAGGGGGGAACCTTTACAATTCGCAATCCCGAACTGTTGGCAGGACGTGAGGTTCGGGGTCAATCTCCCCAGCCGATTACTTGTGTTGTTTCAGGTTCCCTTGACTTATCGCCGGACTTGCCTTTTTTGAGTCAGGACATTGAGCGATGGATATTTACGACACGGGCTGCTTTGCAGCGCAGTTCTGATACAACAACTTTGCAAAAACTGGCTGAATTAATTGATTTGGGAGATACAGACCTGGACTGGGATCGGGCCTACACCTTGATGGCAGAGCGGGGTATTCACAAAGTCGTTGCTTTGGGAGGTGGCTCTTTAACAGCTGCTCTAGTTCAGGCAGGGCGAATTGACGATTGGTGGTTGACCATTTGGCCCGTCATTTATGGAGGAAAGGACGCCCCTAGCCCAGTGGAGGGAGAGGGTTTTCTTCCCAATGCTGCTCCTCATCTCCAACTCATAGAAACTCGTCAGGTTGGAAGTGATTTGTTTTTACATTACCGCACAGTCAAGTGAAAACGCGCTGCCAGAATTAAGCACTATGATCCTTGATATTAAAAAGCAGGGGAGCAGAGGTACTTTTGCCCACAATTCCACTCAGTTTGTACCTTTATACCGTAAATCAAAGGGTTTAAGACCCCTACCTCTACAGGTAGCGCGGAGTCGGAGCCACTCCGCCTCCGATCATTTTCAGACGGGGATTTAAACCCCGACTGAAAATGTCTTTAATTTTGAATTTTGAATTTTGAATTTTGAATTTTTAACCTGCCCCCTGCCTGCTGTCTCTCATCAACCAGGGGGCCAATCCAACTGCCGTCCTCCCAAAATATGCAAATGTAAATGATCGACTGTTTGACCGCCGTCATCACCAGCATTGATGACAACTCGATAACCATTTTTTAGTCCAGCTTCTTCTGCAACACGTTTAGCAGTCAACAAAAGATGCCCCAACAAAGCATGATCCTCGGATTCCGTGTCAGCTAGTGTAGCAATGGTTTTTTTGGGAATGATCAGGATGTGAACGGGCGCTTGGGGATGGATATCTTTGAATGCCAGGGCTAAATTATCCTCATAAACAATATCAGCGGGAATTTCCCGACTAATGATTTTGCTGAAAATCGTTTCTGTACTTTCACTCATGCCAATCTACCTACTAATCTGCTAGAGATTTTATATTAAGTCCGCCTAATTACTTATCATTGAAGAAATTTGATTGTGCGGGTATATCCCAATTTACTGTTCGGTTAGGTTTTTTCAGGTAAAAGCTATGAAAAAACCTGCTAATCTTTTAAAAAGACTAGCAGGTATGGCTTATCATCAATCGGAGCGGCGGGATTCGAACCCACGACCTCCACTACCCCAAAGTGGCGCGCTACCAAGCTGCGCTACGCCCCGGTCAGAATTCCTATCGTATAGCAAAACTGTAGGATAATCAAGAGGCGATTTTAAAAAACCTTAAGCATCCCACTAGCTTGCAGTAAATCTGGAACAGCAGAAGCATTCCATTTACCTTCTACACATCGCCCTGTATTCAAGATGAAACGCAGACTGTAATCATGAGGATAGCCTTCCACTTCCATCCATAATAAATCGCTTTCGGCTTCACAAGTAATTTTTTCCTCTTCCATCAATTCAGTTGCGAGTTGCTTCATGGTGTCTGCTAGCTGTGCTAGTAGACGACAAAAATCATTTAACTCGGCTTCGGTTAACTCAATTGCCCAATCATCTGTTCCGACTAAACCTTTAAACTCAGGTGTGTCGGGGTTCCAGCCAATACGCCAACCCGATCCGGTTTTGACAACGCGTTCCATAGTTTAGTTTTTTAAACGCAGAGGTACGCAGAGGTGTAACGCAGAGGGGCGCAATGGAAAATTTATCATTTTAGTAGTTCGGCACCTCCCCGTTGTGGTGGCTGTGGGGTAGTTGATGTAGTCGGACTGGGTGCGGTATTGGGGTTAGGAGATAGGGTATTTTGGGAAGTAGGATTAAATATATTGACTAAGACTTGTACTAGGGCATCTCGTTGGCTGCGGGTGAGACTCTTGATGGCTTTGCGATCGCCTTCTATCGGATTTTCCCGTAGTGCATCATTTCCTGGATAGGTAGTATCATACATAATTTCATTTACACCCAGGTAATCAGCTAAAGTCAGCTTCCAATCTAAGCGATAAATAGGGGCCCGCCCTTTGGTATAAATGTGATATCTAATTAGACGATTTGCTAAAGTATTGTTTTCGGCAACTTTCCCATTTTCTTTGCTGATATACTTATTTTCCTGGGGAAAATCTGGCAATTGCTGATAAACTAGCTGCCAAACATCGCTAGGAGTGATTGTCTGGGCATCAGCAGGTTGGATACTAAATAAATTTCTATGTATTGATTTATCCGCCCCGGAACCTAAAATAATTACACCCATTACCATTAAGGTAAGCAGTAGTGGTGTTAGCGGATAACTAAAGTTGAGCCAGTGCAAAGTTGCGAGTTTTGATAAAATTGATTTAAACAGAAATTTTTTCTCTTTCATAGAACAATATTTTGGGCGTTGCTGAGTGAAAATATGAATTTGCCTGATTCAGAATTCAGCACTCAGCACTCTATCTTATAGTTCGCCGATAATTTCTGGTTGAGTCAATTCATCGGACATTTCGATTATTGCCCTTAGCACTGGCTTCATCATTGCATCTTCGTTACTTTCAAAGTCTTCGTAACGCCGACGTTTAGCACGATTTGCTACCTGAACCGTAATGCGATAACGATTTGAGGCTGCACTAATCAGATCCTCAGCACGGTGCATAATCTGAGATTGAGTTGTCTCGAATTTAGAACGCTTTAGCATAATCAGTGGTTCTTAGGGTCATTCTCCAGTGTAACAGTACTAAATCAGTCTGCTGCTGTCTGTTAAATCGCCAGCAACCTCTCTATTGATAGAGGCTAAGATATTTTAGTCACTTTATAAGTAACTTGTAGTATTAAATAACGCACCCTCATGGCTGATCTTGTGGAAACTGCGATCGCAGCAGGTAATTTCAATACCCTAATAAAGGCTGCTAAAGCTGTAAATTTCATCGAAACTTTGAAAAGCCCTGGTTCTTTCACGCTCTTTGCACCAACTGACGAAGCTTTTGCTAATCTACCAGAGGGAACTTTAGACTCGCTACTACAAGATATCCCCAAGCTCCAGAAAATTGTGGCGTATCATATCGCTAGTGGGGATGTTAGGTCTGATGATTTAGTACAGATTAACGAGGCAGAGACCCTTGAAGGTTCAATTGTAGCCATTGAATCTGCCGACGGCAAATTTAAGGTAAATAACGCCAATGTCCTGAAAACAGATATTCTGACAGACAATGGCGTGATCCATATCATTGATGCGGTGTTGATGCCTGCAATGGTGGCAGGGAAGTAATTTATGGGATGTGGGGCATGGGGCATGGTGCATCGGGCATTGGGGCAGAGGGAAAAAACTTACTGCAACTTCTCCCCAGTTCCCCAGTCCCCAATACCTAATCCCCAGTCCCCAAAATGCACCCACTCCGTGCGGGAACAGTCAATGACAACTGTTGAGTTTCTTCTTTACTATTCCACTCAACTTCAGCATTACCATATAAAAGTTTGTTGGGTTGAGTACGCAAAGTAGCGACATCTGCATTCGCTGTTGCCGAACTTGTACCAGCATTGATAGCAATTATCAATTCTTCTGTCCCCAAAGTTCGCGCAAAGATATAAAGTTGTCCTTGAGCATGGAGGACTTGGTAATCACCTGTACGCAAGGCTGGGTATGTGTGGCGCAGGGCAATTAATTGACGATGAGTATTGAAAATTTCTTGATTCCAATTACTCTCTAAAGGAAAACCACGGCGTGAGTCGGGATCTATTGCACCAGGTAAACCAACTTCATCACCATAGTAGATGCTGGGGGCACCGGGAAAAGTGAGTAACAGTAGAGTTGACAATTCTATACTGCCTATATCACCGCCTGCAATAGTCATCAATCGCGCTGTATCGTGACTTGCAAGCAAATTGAGTTGAGTTAGCTGAATTTCCCAAGGATAAAGTTGCAGTACTTCTTGAATTTTGGTGGCGTACTCGGCGGCAAATAAGGGTGGGTAGGGTTGATAGTCGCGGCTTTGGACTTGTTCTAAGACTACACGATCGCCTGCTGCAAAGGCAATTGTCGGCCCGGCAAATAAATAATTCATCACGCCGTCAAATTGCGTCCCATCCAACCACTCACGTGAATCTCCCCAGACTTCGCCCACAATGTAAGCTTCGGGATTGACTGCTTTAACGCGATCGCGAAATTCCTGCCAAAAACCAGGAGTTTTAATTTCAAATGGTACATCTAATCGCCAACCATCAATGCCGAATTTAATCCAATATTCGGCAATTTCCATAATGTATTCTCGTACTTCTGGATTATCGTGGTTAAATTCTGGCAAGGCACGATTTTCCGCCCAACCCACGTAGTTTGCAGGGAATTCACCATTGTAAGGTGAAAGCGGCCAGCCTTCTATTTTGAACCAATTTACCCAAGGCGAATGGGGGCCATTCTCTAAAACATCGTGGAAAAAGAAAAAACCACGGCTGGAATGGTTAAATACCCCATCTAGAACAACTTTGATATTCCGTTGATGGGCTGCATCAAGCAATTCTTTAAAAGCCTCGTTGCCCCCTAGCATGGGGTCAACTAGATAATAATCGTGGGTATGATAGCGATGATTGCTGGCGGATTGAAAAATGGGTGTGAAATAAATTGCATTAATTCCCAAATCCTGGATGTAGTCTAAACCCTCCATGATGCCCCATAAATCACCGCCTTTATAACCCTGGAGTGTTGGTATAGAGTCCCAATCTTCCCAACGGGCTTCACGCAGCAGCCGTTTGCGCGGCTGTTTGCTTCTAGCAAAGCGGTCTGGGAAGATTTGGTAGAAAACAGCGTGCTTTACCCAGTCTGGTGTTTGAATTTGCATGAATAACTTTTTGTACTTCAGAAGCGATCGTTGCAAATATTAGCTTCTTTATGGCTCTTACTTATGATAGAGAATCTGTCATTTCTCAGTATTCATTAGTGATTTAGCCTTTTTCATGCTGTTTTATACGCAAATGTTATCAGTCTTAACTATTTTGACTACAATTTGTTTTAGTTTTTAACAGGTCAACTAGATAGACTCGTCACTGATTGCATTCTGACTCCTAAATTCTTCTTTAAGAAATTTATTTATTACTTAATTATTCTTAATTTTATTTTCCTCACTTTGTCCGTAATGATTTAGGCAGACAATGGATTAGTTTAATAGCTTCATAAAAATTGCCTATTATCTCAGATTTCGGTAATTCTTAGATGCACCCGATCAAAGATGTCTCATGAACCACAGAAAATCACGATGATGGATACTTAATTCAAGAATATGAGTTATAAACTAGCAATTGTCTTAGGAATAACTTACCACTTCCTAAGCTTATTTGATGTTATCTATGAAAAAAATAGATAACTATAGTCTGCATTAATGTTAAAGCGACTTATCCTACTAAAATCACTACTTCGTTGACAGCAAATAAATTGAGTTTGAGGTAAAAATGAGACACGAAAAACTTTCTCCTGGACTACTTTTGGCATATCAAGACTATCAAAATGAAGGAGATAAAGCTTTAGTTACACATAAGCGATCGCTTGGCATCATTGCCCACAAAAGCCCGGTCAAGCCCACTAAAAGCGTCGTTTTTATTTACTGCGACCCTGATGCAGACTTAAGTTATCTATCACAATATAATATTGAAGTCAATCAAAACTCTGGGAGTGTGCGGACAGCTTTCTTACCGATAGAGAGTTTAGATGTCTTATCTGAAGAAGATGTGATTCAGCGGATTAAGCCATCACGCAAACTTCATTTGCGGATGGACAGTGCAATGAAAACAGTTAAACTGCCGGAGTTCCAGAATAAAACCGGACTGACTGGAAAAGGAGTAATCATCGGCATTATAGACAGTGGTATCGATCCCAAACACCCCGCCTTTGCTGGACGAATTTTACACATTTGGGATCAAACATTGCCAGGCCCAGGAGTCACAGAGGGCGGCTATGGGGCTGAATTTACGGGAGCGCAACTGACAGTTTCTCAGGATACTGGTGGTCATGGTACTCACGTTGCGGGAATTGCTGCCGGTGCCGATGCTAGTTATAGTGGTGTCGCACCAGAAGCGGAATTAGTTGTCGTCAGGTCTGATTTACAGGATGCCCACATCGCAGATGGTGTGCGTTATATTTTCCGAGTTGCTAGGGAGTTGGGACGCCCAGCAGTGGTAAATCTCAGCTTGGGTGGACACGCTGATGCCCATGATGGTAGTGATTCCTTATCCAAAGTCATCGACGCCGAAACTGGCCCTGGAAGAATTGTTTGCTGTGCTGCGGGTAACGAAGGAAACGATAACATTCATGGACAAGCGACGATACCCAGTGGACGCACTCGTGGTATGCGGTTTAATGTTCCTTTGAATCAAGTAGGTATAGTTTGGTTAAACGCTTGGTATGCCAAAGACAGCGAATTGGAAGTATCTGTGCGGAGTCCTAACGGTTTTGTCACCCCCTTTCAAAAAATCATTACTGAAGGTAATGCTGCCCAAGATTACCAATTACCAGATGCACGGGTGCAATTAGCGACACCAGCGCCAGACCAAGCCAACGGCGACCATAATTTCTTTGTGCAAATCCGGGGTATTGGCCCCTCACAAGTAATGGGAGGTGTTTGGCAGCTGCGAGTCCGCAACCCTTCTTCAACTGACACATGTTTAAATGTATGGACACTAGATGACAGTTCATCAGTGTTTTTCACAGGTAAAAGTGTGAAGGATGCGTTAAAAATTGGTTCGCCGGGAGCCGCCAGCAGTGCAATTACAGTTGCCGCCTATACTACTAAAACCAAATACACAGATATTGATAACCAAGTGCGAGAAATGGGCTTAGAATTGGATACTATTTCGGAATTCAGTAGTGAAGGGCCTCTACGCAATAATGGACAGAAGCCGGATGTAGCAGCACCAGGCGCAATGATCGTTTCGACACTTTCCGCCGATGCAAATTTTGACCGCTCATCGATGATTAATTCCAAGTTTGTGGTTCAGGCTGGTACGAGTATGGCGACACCGTTTGTTAGTGGGTTAGTGGCACTGCTGTTGCAGCGAGATCCTAAACTTGATCCGGCTGCGGTGAAAGACTTGCTACGTAAAAATAGTGCCATTCCCGGAAAACCCGCAGGCACATTTGATGACAAATGGGGTTATGGAGTCATTAACGCAGCTAATCTGTAATTAGACTGAGAAAGGTAGATATTATTTCTGCACAAGGGTAGGCGATAAAAACCTACAACTTTGATAGATTAGGGTAGGCAATTGTTGCCTGCCCTATTTACCAAGGAATTACTGATGAATTATCATAAACTAGATGCCGCTCTTGCTACAGCGCTGAATGATGTTCAAAATTCAGAAGAACCGAATTTAGGGGTTTTCATCCATACTGAACCAGTTTTAAACTCTGCTGCAACTGCTGTTTTAGAAAGTTTAGGCGTTAATGGTGTTAGCAGTGGCAAAGATATTTTCACCGCAACACTTTCACCAAATGCCATTTCTCAGTTATCAGAGCAACCTTGGGTGATGAGTCTGAAGCGATCGCAGCAATTGCGTTTGGTTAATAGGAAGATAAATACACCGAAGTTAGGTGTTTAATGGGCATTGCCTACCCTTACAATGTGTAGATAATTTTTTGCTGTTACTGTGAATCCGGTTTTGGTTTTTCTGGAAACTTACACTTCACCTCAATTTCCAAATTACTTTCAGCAGAGCCTTCGGTAATGTAAGGAATACCTGCTTTGCCACCCAACTTAATGCCAAATTTAAGTTTTACCTCCTCAATCTCAGCAGTATTGAAGTCTTTAAAAGCACTTAGAGCATAGATAGTATAAGAGCGAATCATTTGACGAGCTTGTTGCATCCGAGCGATCGCATCTGTTCGTACATCTTTGTATTTTATGCCATCGTCGTCCTCCTCAATTTCCGAAGTTGTTTCAGTGGCTGTAACGTTAATCTCAATCTGCTCAATCTCTCTGTCTGCTTGGAAAAATAGTTGCTGCACTTCTGACATAAGCCACCTCGATTAAAGTTTTGTAACGTATCTGAATAAATTTCAGCTTGCTTGCAGAAAACTAACAGATGGTATTGTTTCTAATAACACAGCCATTGATTGTGTCTGTCAAGATTATCCCGCATTTACCAAGCCAAGGTGTGTTAAATGGCACGATATGCGCTTGTTATTGGCATCGCTGAGTATCTCAGCCCATCATTACCGCGTTTGTCGAAGACTACAAATGATGCTGAGGCTGTAGCGCAACTTCTAGAGCAATATGGTGATTTCCAGTCTGTGCAAAGACTACCACAGCGCTGGAATAAAGATAAAAACGGCTATGAAATGGCAGTGCAAAAAGTTACTGGCGCTCAACTGGGCCAAGATTTGAGAACTTTTTTACTAGAGCAAGCTGCTAATAATGAAGCACTAATTTATTTTAGCGGGCACGGTTTTACCATTTCCGACAATTTGGGACAACAAAAGGGATATTTAGCAAGTTCCGATTGTCAGATTGAATTTAAAGAAAACGAAAATGTTGAACAAAAATATGGCATTCCCTTGGATAGCCTTAACGACTTAATTCGAGATTCGCAATTGAGTAGTTTAGTGATGCTCCTCGATTGCTGTCATAGCGGCTATTTCCTGGAAAGACAGTTAATAGAAAAAAGTCTTAACGCTTTCAGTTCGCAAAAGGATTATTACTTAATTACAGCTTGTCGTGGCTTTGAACGCGCCGGAGTGATTAAAAGTGAAGAATACAGCATTTTCACAGGTGCAGTTGTTAAGGGATTGGCGGCAGAAAATGCAAGTAGTAGTAGGCGAATTAGTGGCGATCGCTTGTTTGATTTTGTCAGCAATGAACTTAAAGGTTCTGTACAGGAGCCGATTCGCATGGGTTGGGGACGTTCGATTACCTTGGTGACTTATCCCAAATTAGATATTTTTACAAAAGAAAAAATTGCTTTCAATCAGGAAAATCCTTATCGGGGACTTTATGCTTTTGAATCAGAACAAGCGCAATATTTTCGTGGACGAGATGAAGCAGTTCGTACCCTAATTTCACGTTTAGCAGAGAGTCATTTTTTGGCTGTAATTGGCTATTCAGGTAGTGGTAAATCTTCCTTAGTAAAAGCAGGTTTGTTACCGCAACTGAAAGGCGATCGCCTTCCTGGAAGCAGTCAATGGGAAATCGCATCTTTTACACTAGGAGAGCATCCTTTAGGTAAATTAGTTGATATTTTAGCTAGGCAACAGCAGCAAAATAAACCGCATCTATTATTTATCGATCAATTTGAAGAAGTATTTACACTTTGTCAAGACGATGAGGAACGCAAAGCTTTTATCCGCTTAGTGGCACAGGAAGTAAAAAAAGGTGAGGGAGAAACGCGGATAATTTTGACAATTCGCGGTGATTTCTTAAATCGTTGTGCTGACTATTTAGAAATTATTACTCTCATCAATAGCATTCCTCCCACATCATTCATCGTCACACCAATGTCTTTTGCTGAGTTAGAAGAAGCAATTGAAAAACCAGCAAAATTACATGGGGTAACATTTGAGCGTGGTTTAGTTTCGCAAATTTCCGCCGATGTCGTCAACCGTCCGGGTGCATTACCCATACTGCAATATGCACTCAAAGAGTTGTGGCGAGTTTGCATTGAAGAACCTGAATCGCCACAACCGCTTTTAACTCGCAAAGGCTATGAAGAAATTGGTGGAGTTAAAGGAGCTTTAGACAAACGAGCGACAATTTTGTATCAAAGTTTAACAACTATAGATCAAGCCTTTGCGCGTTGCTTGTTTATGGAATTGGTGCAATTAGGTGAAGCTGGAGAAGTGACGCGGCGGCGTGCTAGCTGGGATAGATTAGAAGCAATTTCAGATTCTCCACAACAATTACAACGGGTTGTAGGATTACTGGCAGGTTCTCAACAACGCTTAATTATCACTGATGAAAAGACGGTTGAAGTTGCTCATGAAGCACTTTTATCTGAGTGGAAATTATTAAATAGTTGGATTGCTGAAAATCTGGAGAATATTCGTCTCAGTCGTTCTTTAGAGGAAGATTGCCAGGAATGGCTACAAAGATTTAATAAATCGGATGAAGCACTATTGACAGGTGCAAAATTGGCTGTAATTTCTGAATGGGTGAATAAGATTCAGCCAAGACTTACGCCATTAGAAGCGGAATTTTTGCATAAGAGTTTGGAGAGACGCGATCGCCAAAATCAGGCAGAATTAGAGCAAGCAAAAAAACTCCAACAGCAAGCAGAAGCTAAAGCCAAAGCTGAATCACAAAGAACTAGATTTGCGATCGCCTCTGCAATACTTGTAGCTGTATGTGGGGGATTAGGAGCGTTTACATGGCAACTTAGCACAAAGAATAGCCTGAAGGATAAGATCGCTTCTGGAGCATTAATTGCATTGCCTGAGCTACTTTTGCAAACAGGGAATCAGCTTGATGCGATGATAGCAAGTGTACAAGTACTTAAGCAATTTCAAGATTTAGGTATAGACAATGCTGACGCACTTAATCGACTTAAATTAGTGATAGATAAAGTGCAAGAACACAATCGTTTACAGGGACATACAGATTCTGTTAGCAGTGTAAGTGTTAGTCCTACAGAAAACCTTATTGTTTCTGCAAGTCATGATAAAACTGTGAAACTTTGGAAGTTGGATGGCACTCTGGTTAAAACTATGAGACATGATGCTGCTGTCTATAGTGTAAGTTTTAGTCCTGATGGTCAGTATATAGTCTCTGGTGGTGGTGATAAAAAAGTTAAGCTTTGGAAGAAAGATGGTACTTTCCTTGATTCGGTTACAGAAGACAAAAATATCTATTTTGTCAATTTTAGTCCTGACAATAAAATAATTTCTACTAGGGAAGATGGCACTGTAAGGTTATGGGAATATAATTCATCAAAAATTATACAAAAACCTTATAAAACCATACTAGGAAATGGCAAAGACGGAGTTTGGAGTGCAGAATTTAGTCATAATAATAGTAGTAAAATTCATTAATTAGATTCTTCTCGTACAATTCTCTTTGGAGGGAATTTTATTGCTTAACTGATTTCAAGCGATCGCCTGAATCCATAACCATAACTACCAAATGGGTTATTAGCAAATAGACCTCTTGCAAAAGTCAAAAAATTAAAAATGTCATTCTGAGCGGAACGCAGTGACAGAAGAATCTCACTACTCTGTTTAGCTCCGCTCGATATGACAATTTAAGCATTTATGCAAGAGGTCTGATCTCTTTAAACTTATGTTTTTTTACCATAACCTGAAATTTAGTTATGTCTCTCAGCATGAGTGTAGTCTAGCGATCGCACCCCCTTCCTCATCCCAATTAATACAAACGTTCTATTTTTTCTCTTGATCGCCCCCACTATCCATCATCAGTAGGATTCTGTAAAATTCATCCCAAAGAATCAGATGATCCCCCTTACCTGTGGTGGCAGACAGTCCTAAACTTAAGATGAGAGTTGAACAGGCAGTCGGGAGAAATTTTGTGAAAAAAGTATTATCAATCATTCTTGGTGGTGGCGCGGGTACTCGACTTTACCCACTAACCAAACTCCGCGCTAAACCAGCAGTACCAGTAGCGGGGAAGTACCGCCTAATCGATATCCCTGTTAGTAACTGCATAAATTCCGAAATATTCAAAATCTATGTCCTGACACAATTCAACTCAGCTTCCTTGAATCGTCATATCGCCCGTACCTACAACTTTACTGGCTTCAATGAAGGGTTTGTGGAAGTGCTAGCCGCACAACAAACACCAGAAAACCCTAACTGGTTCCAAGGTACAGCAGATGCTGTACGTCAGTATCTGTGGTTAATGGAAGAATGGGATGTAGAAGAATATCTAATTCTCTCAGGCGATCACCTCTACCGCATGGATTATCGCCAGTTTATCCAGCGCCATAGAGAAACCGGGGCTGATATTACTCTCTCAGTCATCCCCATTGATGAGCGTCGCGCCTCAGATTTTGGCTTGATGAAAATTGACGATTCTGGTAGAGTAATCGATTTTAGCGAAAAACCTAAAGGTGAAGCGTTACTCCAAATGCAAGTTGATACAAGTGTACTGGGATTATCAAAAGAACAAGCCCAGCAACAGCCTTACATCGCTTCAATGGGGATTTATGTCTTTAAAAAAGATGTTTTGTTCAAGTTGTTGAGAGAAGGTATAGAAAGGACTGATTTCGGCAAAGAAATTATTCCTGATGCCTCTAAAGATTACAACGTTCAAGCTTACCTTTTTGATGACTACTGGGAAGATATTGGAACAATCGAAGCATTTTATCATGCCAATTTAGCCCTAACTCAGCAGCCTCAGCCACCTTTTAGTTTCTACGATGAAGAAGCACCAATTTATACCCGTGCTCGCTACTTACCTCCAAGTAAACTTTTAGATTGCCAGGTGACAGAATCAATTATCGGCGAAGGTTGTATTTTGAAAAATTGCCGCATTCAACATTCAGTGTTGGGAGTGCGATCGCGAATTGAATCTGGCTGCGTCATCGAAGAGTCCCTACTCATGGGTGCAGATTTTTATCAAGCTTCTGTAGAACGCCAATCTAATGTAGAAAAAGGCGACACTCCTGTAGGTATTGGTACTGACTCGATTATTCGCGGTGCGATCATTGATAAAAACGCCAGTATCGGCCACGATGTTAAAATCATCAATAAAGATAACGTGCAAGAAGCTGACCGAGAAAGTCAAGGTTTCTACATCCGTAGTGGCATCGTTGTCGTGCTGAAAAATGCTGTAATTGCCGATGGAACCATCATTTAATAGTGCTGAGTGCTGAGTTGTGAGTGCTGAGTTAGGAGTTATGAGTTATGAATAAAACTTCTAATCACTCTTCACTCCTAACTTCTAACTCCTCATTCTTAACCTCTTACTCAGCACTCAGCACTCAACACTCAGCACTGATCTTACTGATTGGTCTTCCAGGTAGCGGTAAGTCAACTTTGGCAAAACAATTACTGGCAGAATGCCCCCAAATGGCGCTAATTTCTACAGATGCCATTCGGGGGCAATTGTTCGGTTCCCAAGCCGTTCAAGGGCCGTGGCTACTGATTTGGCGCGAAATTGAGCGGCAATTTCAGCAAGCTATTTCCACAACTAATACAGCTATTTTTGATGCCACCAATGCCCAGCGTCGCCATCGTCGTGAAGTGATTACTTTCGCCCGTAACCTGGGCTTTACCCACATTAGGGGAATTTGGGTAGATACACCAGTTTGGCTGTGTTTGGCACGGAATAAAAAGCGATCGCGCCAAGTTCCAGAAGAAATTATTTTGCGGATGCACCGTCAACTCCGGGATGCTCCCCCAAGCCAGGAAGAAGGACTAGACAGCCTGAGCCGCTTATCAGAAAAATCGGAGTACGGGAATTGCTATCCCTTGGTGAGCGAGAACCACACTTGATTTTCTATATTTTTTGTTAATTTAAAATCAGATTCTTGATTCTTTTTGTTTGGCACTATACCAGGCAAATTAAACATCTCTCATCTTAAAAAAAAACATAACGGGAATTTCTATAGGAGGCTGGTAAATGGCTGCAACCGACTTCAAGGACTATTACGCTATTTTGGGAGTCAGTAAGACTGCCAGTTCAGAGGAAATTAAACAAGCCTTTCGTAAACTAGCCCGCAAATATCACCCTGATGTCAACCCAAACAACAAACAGGCAGAGGCACGCTTCAAAGAAGTTAGCGAAGCCTACGAAGTTATATCAGATCCAGATAAACGTAAAAAGTACGACCAATTCGGTCAATATTGGAAACAAGCTGGTGAAGGTTTCCCATCTGGCGGCGCTGGCCCCGATATGGGTAACTTTGACTTCAGTCAATACGGCAATTTTGATGAGTTCATTAATGAGTTGCTAGGACGCTTTGGTGGTGCTACCCCTCGTGGTGGGGCGCGACAAAGTCACTCACGAAGTTACTCTTACCGCACTTCTCCAGGTACGTCAACTAATTTTAACAGCAGCTTTAACAACGATTTTGGGTTTCAAGATGGAAGTGTGGGTAGTACCCAGGATAGTGAAGCTGCGATCGCTCTAACTTTTGCTGAAGCATTTAATGGTGTGAAAAAGCGTTTCAGTTTAGGTAATGAAACAATAGATGTCAACATCCCATCTGGGGCTAAAACTGGTACTCGCCTACGAGTGCGGGGCAAAGGTCAGATCAACCCCATGACTCAACAACGGGGGGATTTATACTTAAAAGTCGAACTTCAGCCGCACACGTTCTTCCAAATGGAAGGCGATAACTTGGTATGCGAAGTGCCAATCACACCAGATGAAGCTACTCTGGGAGCGTCTATTGATGTACCTACTCCCGATGGTTCAGTTAATGTCAAACTACCAGCAGGAGTGCGTTCTGGTCAATCTCTACGTTTACGTGGCAAAGGTTGGCCTCTCGCCAAAGGTGGACGCGGCGATCAGTTGGTGAAAGTGGCGATCGTTCCACCAAAAGACCTCAGCCAACAAGAACGGGAATATTATGAAAAAATCCGGGCTATACGAACTTATAATCCCCGTAGTCATTTGAACCAATTCAGGCTTTAATAAGCAAAAAGGGAATCCCCATAATTAAAATCTCGTCATTACCCACATTTTGGTAACAGTCAAAGTATTATGCTAAACCACATCTTGTCTAAAACTTAAGTTCTGCGGCTCAGAGCTACTGTTCACTCAAGTGGACTTGAATGATGTTCGGGTGAATGTTTAACCGAACTTAAGATGAATTGTTGTTTAGTCCAGTTAAGAGAACTTGAACTATTAGCCTTTGAATTGTATTCCGAGGTTGAATAGCAACGAAGCTAAAGATAAAACAGATGTGGGTAATGACAAATAATAATAAAGGGATTTTTGTGGCGATCAACTAGCGTCAACTTCGCTCACTATTAAAGCCGAGCGAAGTCGAACTCTTAAGATTTGATTAGGGTCTGATTACAATTCAAATCTTAAAAGTTCTCAATTCCCGATCCCTAGTTTTCAGCACCAATTCAAGTTATTTTGAATATTTATAATCAATTGAATTGTTCTAACAATGTTTCAACACTGGCATTGTGAGCCAAAAAAGAAAATAAATGCCAGTAGCGCAGTTTTCCTTCTTTATCTAATACAAACTGTGCTGGTAAAGGCGCTCCTAGTGCTTGTCCTACTTGATATGTACGAAAAATTCGACAACTAGGATCGCTCAATAAAGGCATTTGTAAGCCTAAATTTTTCACAACTATTTGACTCTGCCGTTCATCAGTACTAGTAATCATTAAAACTTCTATACCGCGATTTTTGAATTGCTCGTAGTTTTCATTCAAGGCTTTGATATGAGGAAAACAAAAAGGGCAATATTGCTTTTCGGTAAAGATGCGAGTAAAGGCGAGTAATACTGGTTGTTTGCCTTTATAATCAGACAATTTTACTAAAGTTCCGTTGGTAATATCTGGCAATTGAAAGTCAGGTGTTCCCACTCCAAATCTGAGTTGATTGCTAGCTGGGACTGGTAAAAGATTGCGGAAGAATCGCTCATTTAATAAGCCACTAAAGTCAGTTGAAGTCAGCATATTTTTAACCTTGATTCTTGATTATTTAAATACAATTTTATAAATAAACCACAGATATATGACGGAGGTTGACATTGTTTAATGTGTATCTCTGTTTATCTGTGGTTTATCTGTGGTTTTCATTGATTTTGCTTTCAACTCCAAAAGGCTGGATTAGAGTTTTTTAGCCAGCTAAATTAGACAGCAGAGAAGTAGACTTTAGACTTCACTGGGTCAGGATTCATTGTCTTGTCACCAGGTTGCCAACCAGCTGGGCAAACTTCGTCAGGGTGAGACTGAACATACTGAATTGCTTGTAATGTCCGCAGCGTTTCATCAACGCTACGACCAAAAGCTAGATTGTTAATGGTGGCGTGCTGTATGATACCATCTTTATCGATGATGAACAGACCACGCAAGGCAATGCCTGCTGCTGGGTCAAGAACGTTGTAAGCGGCGCTAATCTCTTTCTTGATGTCGGAGACTAGAGGATAATTCAGGTCGCCAACGCCACCAGACTTACGATCTGTTTGAATCCAAGCGAGGTGAGAAAATTCACTGTCAACCGAAGCCCCAAGGACTTCAGTATTGATTTTCTTGAATTCTTCGTAGCGATCGCTAAATGCTGTAATTTCAGTAGGACAAACAAAGGTAAAGTCTAGTGGGTAGAAAAACACAACGACATACTTACCGCGATAATCGGAAAGTTTGATTGTCTTAAATTCCTGATCTACCACAGCCGTTGCTGTGAAATCGGGAGCTTGTTGACCAACGCGGAGGCTTCCTTCGGTTCCGTAAGTAAGGGACATTAATCTAATTCTCCTTTATCGGTTTAGTAGCGTTGGAATTTGGGTCAAGTACAATTTACCCATCCACGCTCTCACAGTTTAATTACGATCTGTTACGACTATATCATACTCATAACGATTTTGAGTAGCAAATGCCTGATTTAGATACAAGAGAATGGTTGCTTACCAATGGCTTGGGAAGTTTTGCCAGCGGTACAGTTTCTGATGTCCGCACGCGCACATATCATGGTTGGCTATTTGCCGCGACAAACCCACCTTCTGGAAGGACTCTGCTGTTTTCGCACCTAGAAGCTAGCTTGGAAATATTAGGGAGGGTTGTGGCACTAGGGACAAATGTTTGGGGTAACGGTGAGATTGAGCCAACAGGTTACGAACAGCTACGCCGTTTTGATATTAACCCAGTTCCCAAATGGACTTGGGGTCAAGATAACTGGCAATTAACTAGACAATTGGTGATGCCCTATGGTTTGGTGGGGACTGGGGGCTGGGGATTGAGGATTGGGGACGCAGGGACGAAGGGACAAGGGGGCAAGGAGACAAGGGGGTGGGGGAGCGGGGGAGCAGGGGGAGATGAGGAGGATAAGCGGGATAAGGGAGACAAAAGGGAATTATTGAATAAATCTCTCCCTTATCTCCCCCCTCTTGCTTGTCTCCCTCATCTCTTCTCCATGCCCAATGCCCAATTTTGCCATCGAATTTTAATCCAGTATCACTATGAGGGAAGTGAAACAGCTATTTTACGGTTGCGACTGTTGATAGCAGAACGTGACTTTCACCACCAGCAAACTGCTAGTCAAGAATTACAGTTTTCACAATTGCTAGGGCAACAGCAAGTCTGTTTACAAGCAATCAATTCTGGGCGCTTCGGCATACCTTGGCACTTACGCTGGACACAAGGAAATTATCAACCAGATGCAGTTTGGTATTGGGATTATAGATTGTGTGAGGAGACAAAACGGGGGTTAGGCGACAAGGAAGACCTCCACAGTCCTGGTTACTTGATAGTCACACTTCAACCAGGAGATACGGTGACTTTAGAAGCACGAGTCGGTTTTCCCGACTCAGTGCCAAGTGTTCTCACCCTCAAAACTTTTACAGAAGCTGTGGAGGCAGAGCAAGAAAGGCTCTCACAGATTTTTGGATGGAGAGAGGAAGCAGGGGAGCAGGGGGGACTCGGGGCCCCCTCTGGGGATAGGGGGGAGAGGGGAGCAGGGGAGCAGGGGAGACAAGGGGGAATTATTGAACAAGTCTCTCCCTTATTTCCCCCCTCTTCCTTGTCTACCTTGTCTGTTCTCAATGCCCAATGCCCAATACCCAATGCCCACTCCCCAATCTGGCAACAACTACTTAAAGCAAGCGATCAATTTATCGTCTATCGAGCCTCAATTGCAGGCCCCACAGTTATTGCTGGTTATCACTGGTTTAATGACTGGGGACGCGATACATTAATCGCTTTACCGGGGTTGGCACTAGTTCCACAGCGCTTTGACCTAGCAAAAGGAGTATTGCGAACTTTTGGGCATTATTGTCGCCACGGTTTGATTGCGAATGCATTTCCCGATCTCAATGGCGAACCAATTTATAACAGTATTGATGCGGCATTGTGGTGGATTGAAACTTTAGGACTTTATTTAGAAGCTACCCAAGACTGGGATTTTTTGACAGAGCAATTCCCTGTAGTACAGCAAATCTATAAAGCATTTGTCGGTGGTACACATTTCAATATCCAGGTCGATGCTACCGATGGGCTAGTTAGTTGGGATGCTCGTGGTGTAGCTCTCACCTGGATGGATGTGGTAATTGGGGCACACCCCGTCACACCCCGTTATGGGAAGCCAGTGGAAATCAATGCGCTGTGGTATTCTGCTCTATGTTGGCTGAGTCAGTGGGCAGAGCGCTTGAGCCAAATGGAATATGGCTCACCAGTGCGTCTCACTAAGCAAGCACAGCGTTATGCTAACCAAGCACAACACGTAAAAATCTCACTGCAAAAATTCTGGAATCCTCAGCTAGGTTATCTGTACGATACTATTGAGCCGGACGATCGCCGGAATTTTCAAATTCGTCCGAATGCCGTTTTGGCGCTGTCGTTACACCATTGTGGGTTTTCTGAACAGCAAGGGTGTCAGATATTAGATTTGGCAACTACTAGCTTGCTCACACCTTATGGTCTTCGCAGTCTCGATCCAGGAGATCCCGAATATAAAGGGAAATATGAGGGCAATCAACAGCAACGCGATCGCGCTTATCACCAAGGCACTGTTTGGACTTGGCTAATTGGACCATATATTCGGGCTTGGCAACGTTTTTATCCACAACAAGCGTTGCCTTTTGATTGGCAACCCTTGCTAGATCACTTTTTCTTTGACGCTTGTCTTGGTTCTATTTCTGAGATTTTTGATGGCGATTCACCTCACACACCCAGAGGAGCGATCGCTCAAGCTTGGTCAGTTGCCGAAGTAATCCGCTACATTAAATAGTTATAGGGATACAGATGGTCTTGGATAATCATTCTTGATTAACATACATCCACAAATTAATGTTGCTAGTTTTAATCTACAAAACCCTTACTATATAAGCTTTTTATTAATTTATCTGATTATCCAAAAGTGACTAGAGATTTTCGATGATTTCACAAATTGAGGCCGCAAAACCAAAAATTTTTATTTTCTTCTGTGAGAAAATAAAATATGAAAAAAGTTTATCAACGAGATGTAGTATTCTTAATAGTAGCAATGTATTTCAGGCTTAATTAGATGCTCTACAGGATGGATGATTGACAGTGCAATTACTATTGATAAAGCTGATTTTACATTTATTTATTATAAACACATCATATCTTAACGCTAAATAAGCCTAAAGAAGTATAGATATGAATTGAGAAATAAATTAATAAAATAAAGTACAAAAAATCAAGTTCACGTAGGAAGAATTGTAAATAAAGTGACTCAACCTAATAACAAGACTAACCTTCAAGAGGAAATCGATTTAGGGACTTCTATTGCTCTGGCTACTACTACAGATAAATGGCAAGTATTGTCGTACAATGCTCCAATCCTACCTATACATGCCGCTCTACTTCGTACTGGTAAGGTATTCTTGTTCTGTGGCTCAGGTAACGATCCCAATCGGTTAAATACTCCCTATGACAGTGTGGTCTGGGATGTAAACAAGGGAACCTTTTCCCCTCAAGCGCCTCCATTGGATAGTAACAATCAACCTATGGATATTTTTTGCGCTGGTCACTCCTTCCGCCCTGATGGTATGTTACTGGTTGCAGGTGGAACTTTGCGCTATGACCCATTTTATGGTTCACCCTATGCTCTGATGTTTGATCCCATTGCTGAGAAATGGGTCAAGATACGATCAATGAATAATGGTCGCTGGTATCCTACTGTGTTAACACTAGGCAGCGGTCGAGTCTTAGCAGTATCTGGGCCGGATAAAGATGGCAAGCTCAATAGACAACCAGAAATTTATTCTGCTTTCTTTGCAAATGGTTGGAAAGCTTTTCCAACAACTAGTGCCTTACCAGCATACGCACATCTGTTTCTACTAAGTAGTGGAAAAGTTTTTTATTCAGGTGCTCAGATGGGTGGCACTGCAGTGACACCAAGGATATTGACCCTGCCAGAGACATTTACACAATCCATTACAGAAACAGTGGTGACAGGGCTGCAAGACATAGCTTTTGGCGATCAAGCTGCCAGTTTGCTTTTACCACCTGCACAAGACCAAAAGGTGATGATTCTCGGTGGGGGTAGTGGTAAGACAGCAACAAAGAGGGTAAATATTGTCGATTTAAAAGTTAGTAATCCAACTTACGTAGCAGCAAAGCCTTTAAATTATCCCCGGATGCATCACAGCGCAGTTTTATTGCCCGATCGCACAGTGTTTGTTTGCAATGGTAGCAAAATGAATGAGGACACAACACAATCAATGCTGCCAGCAGAAATCTACAATCCAGCTACAAATACTTGGACAGTAGTAGCTAAACAAAATGTCCCCCGCGTATATCACTCGGTGGCCTTGCTACTACCAGATGGTAGGGTCGTCACAGCTGGGGGGAACCCTCTACGGAGGGTCAATGAACTGCGATTAGAAATCTACAGTCCGGCGTATATGTCGCGATCGCGACCAGTTATTCAGAGCGCTCCTCAAATATTGAACTACGGGCAGCAATTTACGATTCAGACACCCCAAGCTGCAAATATTAAATGGGTTAGTCTGATTAGACCAATCGCAACTACCCATTCTTGCGATACAGAACAAAGGTTAGTAGATGCACCCATTATTTCTAGAAACGCTACTTCTGTTAAGGTCACGCTAACAAACAATCGAAACATCGCACCCCCAGGCTGGTACATGCTTTTTATTAGTAACAACAATGGAACACCCTCAGTAGCAACTTGGACGCAAATACATTAGCGTTATCTGTTTACGTTGCCACTGCTACCTAATAAAAGTCATTAATTCTAGGAAGGAAAATATGAATTACAAGCTATCACGTCGAAAGTTTGGACAGTTGGCACTTGCTGGAACTGTAGTATCTGGACTTAGTTATCTCACCAAGAAAGCCTTGGCAGAAACACCAAGTGTAAATATTGTAGGTATAGGTTCTAGCCCGATCGTTACTGCTGACCAAACGGTTATTACAGAGGTAAACACCACTGAATTAGTAGAGAACACTGCCCTAAACAGTGTAAGCACAGATATTAAGCCTGTAGGACTAGTTTTGCAATCCTTAATGACAGGAAAAGCTCAGGTACTTACAGATAAAAGTACACCTCTATTAGAACCTAATGAGATATTGAGTGGTTTTACCTCTTTAAGTGATGGCACACTTGTTGTAGCCATTACTCCAGTTGCGCTTAGTCGAAGACAGGCGACACCTACTCGCATTACATTTTTGGGTACGCCTGTAAAAACTTTGATAGTCTCAGGACTTAAACCAAATCAACAGCTTGGGAGCTTGCTAGGTACTAATGATGGGCGACTCATTGGTCTAGTAGGTAAGAAGAACGGTACACCACCAATCAGATTGGTAGATATTAACCTTCAAACAGGAGAGATAAGTTCTATTAGTAAGATTAAATTCATGGACGATGAGCGGGTCAGCAATTTAGCTGAGTGCCCAGATGGAATACTTTATACCTCTTTAGTTGGTGCGTATGGTGATACAACTCTGGTGCAGCTAGATTCCAATCAAAAAAAGCCGATCAGACTAGGACAATTGAAAGTTAATGGTCAAGCATGGAATAATGGCTTACAAAGCTTAGTTTGCTCTGCAACAGGTCAACTCCTCGCCTTTGGAGCTATGAGATATGAGACACCTAATGCTGTGTATATTGTTGATAAGAACAGTGGAAATATGACTCGGCTGCAAGACTTTGATACTACTCAGATTACGCGTGCTCGTGCTTAGAAGGAATTGAGCTTGATATTTCTAATAAAAAACTGCCTAGCCCTCATCTTTGCTTGAGGGCTTTTTATTAGCATTGATTGGTACAGCTTATCCCTAATTACCACTGCTTTATCTGCGCCAAATGGCTAAGAAGACAGCACCTGAAGCGTTCCCTTGCTTCATTTGTGATTTCAGTCCTCAGTAGCCGTGATTTACATCACTTTTAGGAGTGACGTGAATCACGGTTGCTGGATTGAATTGGTATTAGTTACCCCTGGAAATTCTAATTGTTGGGAAGAAAGGTTTTCCCCAATTCCAAAAAGATTGTCGTTCGGTTGAGTACAAAACATCAGGATGGAAGCTTGCTCCTGATCGCAAATCTATAACTTTTACCGACAAAAAAGGTATCGGGACTTTTAAACTCAAAGGTACTCGTGACTTGCACTTCTACCAAATTAATCAAATTAAACGGATTAGATTGGTAAAGCGGGCTACGTCGGTGTACGTTCAATTTTGTATTGATGTAAATCGTTCTGAAAACGTAGAACCTACTGGTAATACAGTCGGGTTAGATGTTGGTTTAAAGGAATACTATACCGATTCTGATGGCGTGATGGTCGAGAATCCTAAATTTCTCGCCCAAGGAGAAAAAGTTCTTAAGCGTTCACAGCGTCGTGTTTCCAAAAAGGTAAAAGGTTCAAATAACAGAGGCAAGGCTAAACAAATTTTAGGCAAGCGCCACCTCAAAATAAGTAGGCAATCGTATTGCACCATGCAGTGAAGCTTGCACAGTGCGTAGTTCAGTCTAACAACTTGATAGCCGTGCGTTGACTTGAGGATTAAAAATATGGCGAAAAATCACTGTTTAGCCAAGTCAATAAATGAGGCATCTTGGTATCAGTTTCGTGTCTGGGTTAAGTACTTTGGAAAGGTATTTAAGCGCGTCACGGTTGCGGTTAATCCACAATATACGAGCCAGGAATGTTCTAGCTGCGGTGAAATTGTTAAGAAAACACTATCCACCAGAACTCACGCCTGTGAATGTGGTTGTGTCCTGGATAGAGATGAAAATGCAGCTAGAATTATCCTTAGTCGAGGATTGGGTACGGTAGGGCATATCGGAACCTCTGCACTAGATGTAGGCAACGCTTGCAAAGATGAAACCTCTACTCTAGTTGGTGCAAACTGAAGAGAGCAAGTTATGTCTTAGATTCAAGAATCCCCGTCCATTTATGGCGGGAAGTGTCAATCTATTAGATTCTCCTTTGGAGTACGGCGATCGCCTTTTCGACAGCTAAGAATCTTTATCATCTACCAATACGCTTGGGTTAGCGTCAACAACGATAAACTGCGTAGGTTGGGTTGAACTTTAGTGTTACCCAACAAACCACTGAAAATGTTGGGTTTCGTTCCTCAAACGCCACTTGCTTCTCCCTTGGCGCTAGCCTCTCCCTTTGGGAGAAGGGGAGACGCTGCGCGAACAAGCCGGGAAACCCGTCCAACGCAGTGGCTCCCCAACCTACGATTCTACGATTCTCCTTAACCCAAGCGTATTGTATCATCTCCAACTTAATTGGTACTGGGCAATTTAAGCCATCCAGTAGACCGGAGCGCAAAAAGAAAGGGCAGAATCATTATCTGCCCTTTAGACATTAAAACTTAATTTTTGATTTTAAAGCTTAGTAGCGCGATCTATTGTATCCACCGCCACCACTGCCGCGACGATCGCCACCACCAAAAGAACCACCTCTATCTTCCTTTGGTTTAGCTTTATTCACTTTCAGGTCGCGTCCCATCCATTCAGCTCCATCAAGAGCATCAATGGCAGCTGTTTCTTCTGCTTCTGTGCCCATCTCTACAAAGGCAAAGCCGCGTGGACGTCCTGTTTCACGGTCAGTAGGCAACTGAACCCGCTTTACAGTACCGTGTTCGGCAAAAACAGAATTGAGGTCTTCTTGTGTGACCTCGTAGGATAGATTACCTACATAAATTGACATGCATTATCTCCAAAATCATAGGTGTGTAGAGATTTAGATTTCGGAGGCAAGCTTGTTAAGACCAAAAGGGAAAAGCCTGTCAATACTAAAAACAAACAATGTAACCGAATTTTATTCTCACTTAATTACCTTAGCACATCATTGAGTTCTTACCCATCGTAACTAAAGATTGGGGATTGGAGATTGGGCACAAGAGACAGAGGTGCAAAGGGGTACAGAGGAAAAACTTACTGCAACTTCTCCCCTGTTTTTCCACTCACTCATCTCCCCCAGTACCTAGTCTCCTCATAATATTGATTAGCAGAAATTCCCCAAATAATTGCAAAATAAATGCAGTTCGTCATTGTTACTAATTGGAAATGCCGACTACACTTGCTGAGGCACAAAATTTACTTTCTGACCTGATCGCCCGCTACTCTGAGCGTGTAGATTATCTGATGATTCGCCTTGAAGAAGCAGAAGGGACTGATATCTTGTTGCGTGGCGACAAGGTAGAAACCCTTAGTGAAGGTCTCTCCATTGGTGGACATATTCGCGCTTGTTATAAAGGCGGATGGGGGTTGAGCTGCTTTAACCAGCTGGCAACAATCAAGGATCGCATAGAAGAAGCGATCGCTGCTGCGCGGATGGTTGGTGATGAAGAAACTTTACTTGCACCTATTGACCCGGTGCAAGCAGTATGCATTCTACCCCTAAAAGGTACTGACCCCCGAAACATCCCACTCTCGCAGAAAAAACAATTGTGCGATCGCTATGCCCAACTGCTTAAAAGCGTCGATCCCCGAATTACCACTACCTCAGTGCGTTATGGTGACAGCGCCCAAAAAGTAATCATTGCTACTTCCGAAGGTACTTTGATCGAGCAATCTTGGGTGGATATGGAAATGCGCTTTGCCGCCACCGCCAGAAATGGCGAAACCGTACAAACTGGACGGGAAACTACTGGCTCTCGCAAAGCTTACGAAGATTTAACTGGTTTGGATGAACAGGTAAAAGGTGCGGCTCAAAGAGCGATCGCTGCTTTATCTCTACCATCAGTCAAAGGCAATACTTACACTGTAGTCATTGACCCAATTCTCACAGGTTTATTCGTCCACGAAGCCTTTGGACATCTTTCTGAGGCTGATATGGCTTACGAAAACCCCGATCTGCTGGAAGTGATGACCATCGGACGGCGGTTTGGCCCAGCAGAACTCCAAATTTTTGATGGTGCGGCTCCAGAGGGACATCGCGGTAGCTATTTTTACGACGATGAAGGCACACCAGCTACTACTACTCAACTAATTAAAGATGGAGTTTTAGTGGGACGTTTACATTCTCGTGAAACTGCTGGCAAATTGGAGGAAGCGCCTACAGGTAACGCCCGCTGTCTCAACTATCACTTTACTCCTATTGTGCGGATGACAAATACCTGGATTGAACGGGGTAAAACACCAGTCACAGACTTATTCACCGATATCAAAGAAGGAGTTTATGCCCGTAATTGGTTGGGTGGGATGACGAATGGGGAAATGTTCACCTTTAGTGCTGGGGAAGCCTGGATGATTAGGAACGGTAAAATTGCTGAACCTGTCCGGGATGTGACGCTTTCAGGAAATGTATTCCAAACCTTAGCGGATATTGAGGCACTTGGTGATGATTTTTACTGGGATGAATCTGGCGGTTGTGGTAAGGGAGGGCAAAATGGCTTGTCAGTAGGTTGTGGTGGCCCTAGCCTCCGAATTCGAGATGTAGTGGTTGGTGGGGAAACATGAACTATCCGCTGCGATCGCAATCCTGAATCAAACGCGCAAAAACAAGATCCCCGACAACTTTTACGAAGTCGGGGATCTGCGAGTTGCAATTCTTACAAATCAAGTAGGATTGCTATATACCCGTGGTCTTACGGCAATTAATAAAAAAATCAATTTGCTAGCCAGAAAGCGACGTTACGCACATAGGTTTTGATATCTTCTAAGGCGCGTGGCTCTTTTTTCATCCCATCTCCTGGTGGTTCATCTACAAAAGTGGGGCAACCTTTATTAATATCCCAGTTGTAATCTACTAAATGATGGAAGCTAGAGTTAGCGACTGCTCGTCCTAGTATATTCCCCTGCTGATCTTGATGATGCTCGATCGCTACCACCAGATTGAAGTGACGATCTGTAACTAAACTTTTACCAAGGGCAATTACCCGCGCGTTTGCATTGCCCAAAGGTACGCCAATACCGCCTTCGTGGGGATGTGTTGGGAAAAATTCAATACTTCCCAAAGGTGAATTGGGATTTTTTAAAAGTTCATGAATGGGTTCAATAATGGTAATTTTTTGATAATCGCCGTTAGCTCCAGAATGATAGTTGGGCCAGGAGATATAAGTTGTGTATGAGTCATCTCGGCTCCAACGAGATTCATCGGGATCGGGATTTTTGGTGTTGAAATAGTGGATATCACCAATATCAGCTAAACCACACATCGAACAGCCCATATCCTGATGATCACGTGTTGTCAAAATCCCGCCGCCGCGTTGCCGAAAAGCATTAATTCCGGCAATGTCTTTTTCGGTTAAACCGTTATCTACCTCTAGGCCAAATAGCCAAAGTTCATCAAAATCTGATTTGTCGAGACTACTTAAAACTGAGTCACCACCGACTGCATCTGATTCGTAATCGCGTCCCGTAACTTCAAATAAGGAGTTTCCGGCTTCGTCTTTAATCGATGTTAAGTAATCTTGTAACATCGAGAAACGAAAAATACTCCAGTCATCTTCAGTCGTAGGAATCGTAGTCTGCAAAAGAATACGAATTGGTTTTGCCATAACCTCTGCCAGACGAACACCAGAATTAAGTATAGCGATCGCTTTGCAATAATGCTTAAATTTTTAAGGTGAGCAACATCCCTCCCAAGTATGAAATTAACTCACAACTCTAGGTAGTAGCGCTAGTAGTTAAAAATAGCTAGTCTAGACAAAGTTGATTCAATATCCACTCTAGTTTGATTCATCACACTAATCCTCCGTGGCGCGCGCTGGGGATTTACTGTTAGTCTGGATAGTCCAAAATTATTCGTAATCAATCGCTTGCAGACTCCCTACTACTGCGCTAACGTAATTCGTAATAAAGACTGTTTCAGACTTTTATTTAGACCCAAACTGAAATAAAGCCACGTATATAGATAAAAAAGGGCAATTACACTCAAAAATTACGAATTAGTTAAACGTTCCTTAGCACAGTGACAGATATGAAAGCAGATCAACTCCTGAAAAACTATGCCGCAGGTGTCAGAGACTTTACTGGTGTCAACTTGAGCGAGGCCAACTTAAGAGAAGCCAATCTCAGTGGCGTAATTTTAGATCGAGCAATTTTAGATGGAGCTAATCTGAGTCACGCTAATTTAACCGACGCCAGTTTGATTGAAGCAGACTTAAATGGAGCAGATTTGAGCAATGCGGATCTCAGTAATAGCAACTTAAGCAAAGCTATTTTGGATGGAGCTATCTTGGATGAAGCTATCTTGGATGGAGCTAATTTGAGTCACGCTGATTTGACGGTTGCTAAATTGATTGAAACTAAATTGAGTGAGGCGGATTTGCAGGAAGCAAACTTGATAGCAGCAAATCTAAATGGAGCGGATTTAAGTGGTGCAGATTTAACTGTAGCCGACTTATCCCAGGCAAATCTCACTCAAGCAGATTTGAGCCAGACAAATTTGAGCGGAGCCAATTTGGATGGAGCCAATATAGAAGCAACTATTCTGGATGAGAATGTTTAATCTCGTTTCTATACAGAGCATGGTTTCTGGGTTGCTGACTCAATATATTAACCCAAACAGTAGCTCGAAACACCGAGAGCAAAACTCGAAACTTTAGCTTCATATAGCAGATTGCAACAGGCGTGAGGTACAGATAATTGTAGGGACACAACATGTTGTGCCCCTACCGTGTACTTCATTTACCTGAAATACGCTGTATTATGTTTGTTTGATTACTTAATTAAACCCGCAGAACCCCACACGCCAGATACTCGACTTGGGGAGACACCAAGGGCGATGGGATCTCCCCTTCTGCCAAAGCTACTGTGTATACACAAGTCTGAAATAGCTGAGAAATCACGGTTTTACCCCACCCTAACCCTCCCCGTATGTATTGGGGAGGGAACTAGATTCCTGTTTCCCCCCAATGCATCGGGGGGATTAAGGGGGTTAATTCGACTTCTGTATACACTCTAGTTCTCCTAAAGGGAGAGGCTAGCGCCTTTCCTTCGGAACGCTACGCGAACGCGGAGCGTCTCGTAGAGAAGGGAGAATACCGCACTGGCTCCCCTTAATCTCCTTTCTACAGGCGCTACACTTTACACACAAGTCTTTTGGAGTTGCAATGGCTTTGTTTTGACTGACAATGCGATTGTTTCAGCTGACAATGCGATTGTTTTGACTGACAATGCGATTGTTTCAGCTGACAATGCGATTGTTTTGACTAACAATGCGATTGTTTCGACTAACAATGCGATTGTTTCGACTAACAATGCGATTGTTTCAGATGACAATGCCATTGTTGCGACTGACAATGCCATTGAGATGAGAACTTGGAATGTTGCATAAGAGTCTATAACTTATGTGTACACACAATCTGCTTGTCAAAAAAAGTCAGGTGGATATATTTTCTATACACAAAGATATTACTGTGAAAAAGTTTGCTACAAGTAGTGTTATTTACGATTGTCATAATTAAAACAATTGACTCTCAACTATCAATGGTGAACTCTACCCTCGTTGTCACACTCTATGTCAACCCTATGACAGGGAATGATACCAACAATACTGGTTCACGGTTGAGTCCGTTTAAAAGCCTCACCCGTGCTTTAAAAGTAACCAAAATCCTGACGATAATTCATCTGGAGTCAGGGACTTACAACGTCACTAGTGGTGAGGTGTTTCCACTAATCGTCCCTAGAGGAGTGACAGTGGTGGGTGATGAAGCAAACATTGGTGTAGGGATTGTAATTTCCGGGAGTGGTGAGTATCAAAGTCCCAGTTTTGGTATACAAAATATTACGCTGCTCTTGGTAGATAATGCCAGTATTTTAGGTGTAACTGTCACCAATCCCTCAGCCAAAGGTACTGGTATCTGGATTGAATCGGCTGCACCTACTTTAAGTAACAATACTCTGAGCAACTGTGGGCGGGAAGGTGTGTTTACCACTGGTACTGCCAAACCCACAATTTTAGATAACGTATTTGTGCAAAATACTGCTAGCGGGTTAGTAATGGCAGGTCATAGCCAGGGAGAAGTATTGCGGAATGTATTTCAAAGAAACCCTTTAGGTATAGCAATTAGTGACTTTGCTGCGCCGACGATCGCTAATAACAAATTATCAGAAAATCGCACAGCGATCGCACTTTCTCGCAACGCCCAACCTGTGCTACGTCAAAATCTCATTGCTAAAAATACCCAAGGTGGTTTATTAGTTAATGGCAATGCAGTCCCCGATTTAGGTAATACCGAAGATCCAGGTGATAATATTTTTCGCGATCATAGTGAATTTGATTTATATAATGCCACTACACAAAAGCTAGTTTCCGTAGGTAATCAATTAAATCCGTCTTTAGTCAAGGGTTTGGTAGAATTACTCCCAATCAATCAAGTAGCAGGTAACACCAGTTCTTCTAACGCTTTAACAGAATCCGCCTCTCCCGAATTAAACGGACATTGGGCAGAACCATTTATTCAGGCATTTGCGAGCATGGATTTAACTCATGCTTTTGCCGATGGTAGCTACCAGCCAGATAAACCCATGACTCGCGCCCAGTATGCAGCTTTGGTGGCGATCGCTTTTAACCCATTTCCGAAAATCCCAGCTCCTGATTTTACGGATGTACCCAAGGATTTTTGGGCTTATAGCGCTATCCAAATCGCGGCTAGCGGTGGCTTTGTTGGCGGATTTAGCGATCGCACTTTCCGCCCCGATCAAAGTGTGCAGCGGCTACAGGTGATTGTCTCCTTAGTAAACGGACTGGGACTACCAGCTGTCGAGCGCGATGTTTTAGAAATATATAGCGATCGTCATACCATTCCCGACTACGCCCGAACAGCCGTTGCCACTGCAACACAACAGGGAATAGTTGTCAACTATCCAGAGCCGAAAGTGCTTGCACCTTTACGTTCGGCAACAGGCGCTGAAGTTGCAGCTATGGTTTATCAGGCATTAGTTGCCATTGGGCGAACATCTGCGATTAAATCAGTCTATGTGGGGTTGCATTCTAAAAGTTGATAAGTAGAATAGGGAACACTTGCCTATCGGCTTGGCAACTCTTGGAAAAATAAACCATGTAGTTAAAAGCACGCTAGGCTAATATGCGATGGGTGACAAATCTTAGACCTATTGCCTAAAGCTAATAGCCCCATGTTAACAACACTTCCAGACACCTCTGCCAACTTGGCGATCGCCTTATTAATTAACTATAGTTTCGATCTCGGTGGATATAGTGCCAATGAGCTAGTTGAGCGTTGGCAAACGCAATACCCTCTTAATTGGCTACACCTGGCAGTGATTGAGGCACTATATCAAGGTCGTTATAAAGCGGTTTCCGTGCAGCAAATTTTAGTATTTTGGCAGCGCCGGGATCAGGCTACATATCATTTCAACATGGAATTTGAACGGATGATTTGTAGCAAATTTCCTCAAAGCTTAACCTCATCGGCTGCGCCAGCTCTTGCGCCAGCCAAGAGAGAACCCACTGTAGAGCAAGTGACGAGTCCTCAATTACCACCAGCTAAGATTGGCAACGGCTATCAACACAGCAATACTGCGACTCTCCAACTGAAAAGTTATGAACCAAAGACATCTTTGAGTGAAGAAGAGGGAAAGCAAAAAGATAGAGACAATAAAACCGTCTTGAAATCTCCGCTTTCTGGGAAATTTGCCTCTTCGGCAACCCTTGAGCGATTATCTGCTGTCAGCCAAAGGCAAACTTCACAAGAAAGTCCAGCACCTTCCCCATCACCAAACCATCATCAACGACAGCCAAAACTTCTCCCACCTGCTCCTATTCATGCCCCAATCGGGCAATTTACTCCCGAAAAAAGCGATCGCTCTGAGTCTTTTACATCTAAACTCAAAGCCATGTCAGGGGAGCAAGGGAGCAGGGAGCAGGGGAAGCAGGGGAGCACGGGGAGCACGGGGAGCAGGGGGAGATGAGGGGGAATTATTGAATAAATCTCTCCCTTATCTCCCCCCTCTCCCTTATCTACCTTGTCTCTTCTCAATGCCCAATGACAAATGACAAATTCCTTTTAGATTTTTATTCTGCAACTAACAGCTTAAAGCGCTCATCGTCGGCAATATCATCAAAATCGAGGTCAGTTGCTGCATCTTCTTTATACCTGGGATTAAGTTCAATCGCTTGTTGTAGAGTTAACAGAGATCGGTCAACTTGTCTTTGCAGTGCGTAACAGGCTGCTTTGTTGTAATAGGCACTGGCGTAATCTGGCTTAATTTCTAAGGCTTTGTTAAAACTAGCGATCGCTTCATCATCGCGTCCCAATCTTACCAATGTATAACCGTGTTTATCCCAGATTTTGGGAGAATTGGGTTGGAATTCTAGCGCTTTCTCAAAGGAGATTATTGCCTCTTCATATTGTTCTAATGCTACTAGGGAAAGACCGCGATTTAACCAGGCAACAGCATCGTCAGGTTTGATTTGTGTGGCTTTGTCAAATGAGGCAAAGGCTTGCTGATGTTGTTGTAAGTTTCCAAAAGCAACGCCGCGATCGCACCAAGCTTGATGATAATCTGGCTGAATCGCAATCGCTTGATCATAAGATGCGATCGCATCTTGGTAGCGTTTCAACCTTCCCAGAGTTAGACCCCGTTTTAACCAACTCACAGGTTCATCAGGTTGGATTTTAACCGCTTGGTTGTAAGCTGCGATCGCATCTTCATAGCGCCTTTGAGAAAACAGATCGTCTCCCTGTTTTACATACTCATCAGCAGAGAATTCCGGTTGTTGCGGCTGTTCTTGTATTTCTTCTTCAACTTCAGAATTTACCACCTCTAGAATGGATTCAGGCGTAATTTCAGATAGTTCTTGAAGAATCAGATCCTTTCTTTCTTGGGCATCCAATTGTAACTCAGAGAGTTGAGATACAAACTCAGTTTCTAATCTTTCTAACTTCTCCAGAATGAGAATCTTTTGTTGTTGAGCATTCCATTGTAATTCTGAAAATTGCGAACTAAACTCAGAACCAGATTTTTCTAAATTTTCAATGATTAGCTCTTTGGATTTTTGAGCATCGACTTGTAATTCAGATAATTGAGATTTAAATTCTGACTGTAATACTTCTAAACTTGCAATAATTTTATTTTTTTGTTCTTGAGCATCTACCTGTAATTCAGATAATTGAGATTTAAGTTCCTGCTCAAATATGCCTAAACTGTCAACAGCAATCTCTTTTTGCTTTTGAGAATCAATCTGTAATTCGGATAACTTTTCTACAAACTCTGACTGCAATTTTGTTAAACTTTCAAAAATTATATCTTTTTGTTGTTGAGCATCAGACTGCCATCTTGAAAGTTGAGATGTGAACTCAGACTTTGATATTTCTAAATCAGCAACGGCTAGTTTTTGCTGTTGTTGCACACCTAACTTTAACTTAGACAGTTCATCTGCGATCGCAGATGCTAATTTTCCTAAATTATCCAGTGCTATATCTTTTTGTTGTTGAGCATCAAATTCTAACTTAGATAACCCCGAAGCCAATTTTGACTCTAAATTTTCTATATTTTCTTGAGATTTTTTTAGTTCCGCTTCTAATCTACTTAATACCTGTGCTTTAGCTAAATCTAGATCGGATATCAGAATAGATACATTTTCTTGTTCATTTTTAATTTTTTGTTGTAAAGCAGTCGTTTCCTGTTCTAATTCATAATTTATTTTTTTCGCATCTTGAATAACATTTTCAGCTTCTTGTTTAACGGTGGTTAGCTGATTTTGTAATTTTTCCATTCCCTGGACTTGTTGCATTGCCCTATCAACAATTTCTCGGATTATCACCCGTCGCAACAGCCATAACAAAGCAATGACTGCGACTGGAAAGAGACTTAATATAACTAGCCAAACATCGAATAATATGGTTGTGCGACTAAAAGTGCTCTTAAAATCAGATTGGACTTGCTGTTGAATTCGTTTTTCTGCTCGTAGTCGTGCTAATTCTTCCCGTTCTGAATTCGATAACACCTGAGTCGGAGTTAGTGCTGGGTTGGGTGATGGTGCAGATTGTCCACTGGCAATTCCAACGGATAACAGTAAGGGTAAAAATACAATAGTGCTTTTTACAATTAAAGCGAAAACAGCTTGATTTTTGCTCTGCATAACAACCATCTGAGTCTGTTGGTCAGTTTTTGAAGCGGCGTGCCTCTTTCCAATCTATAACAGAATTAAGTAGTTAAATGGTGTAGAGGCAGTGTAAAATTCTGAGCAATCTTTAACTAATCCGTTTCCTCGTCCTTAATCTACGTACAACTTTAGTCGTAGAGTGCAGTCAAGTTTGTGACAAGTTTTGGTGAGGTACTACTATAATATTACTACGTTGTGATTACTGCTAAAGATGGTGAAAGTCAAGCAGTAAAAATAATAATTTATCAACCAGTGGAAGACAAAATGCGAAGCATCGACGCTTTCTTAAACCATCGAGCAAAGATGGTTCGGACTTTGTTTTTACAGATAACAGGGCGGTGAAACTGGAAGTTCTACCTGTATGGGAAGTGTCAGGTGTGGTTACTTCGCATTAACATTAGATTATCTACAGTAAGTAGATTACTTGTCCTCAAATTAACTTAACAAAGGCGGTAGAAAATGGGTCGCATAAATCCTTATACACTGCAATTGCAGATTACCCGAATGTTTGAGCAAGGGCAATCATTTTTTGCCACAACCAAGGTACAGGAATGGTTGAAAGAACATAAACACAATCCAGAAGATTATGACATTATTTTCCATAAAAAACCTGCACCTCCTGGTTCCAAAGAAGTGATGGTAGTGGAAATTGAATTACGCCGCAAAGATGGACAACCTGTCGATCCGTGGTTGCAGGAACAAGCAAATCTCCATGCCTGATTTTCGCAACTATAGCAGTCCTAAATTAGATGTGAAAACTTCTTTTTCTTTTCTTGGCATTTTGCAGAAAAAGTGGTTTGTTCATTTTCACAACTTAGATAGGATTGCTATGTGTAAGGGCTACGCCTACGCCCATAAAAACATAAGCTACTGTAAATATTGAAATAAGTTTACACAAATTTTATATATACCTGACAACCTTAAAGATTTAACAAAGATAGTTTTTTGTTGGTTATTTCTTAACCTATATACATTGGTTAAAAGTTTATTTAAGTGAAATTACAAAATTATTCATTTTTTAGCTTCGGAGCATTTTCTGATGAAATTAGCTAAAGATATTAGCATTGCTGCTTTTGCTGTTGCGATCGCGGTTGCTGCTGTTGTTAAACCGACGCAAGCTGCCTTAGTTAATTATGATTTCACCGTAAATGCGACATCTGGCGATCGCCCCGGTCAGTATTTCGGCTCTTTTCGGTATGATGACTCGACCTTAAGCGGGTTAGGCGAGGAAACTCTAGGCGTTAACAATGGATTATCTATCTTGTTTGACTACTTGGGTACTCAGTATACAGGGGCAAGTGATTTTGATTACCCATCATCTCCTGTAGTCAGCTTTACAAATCGCAACCTGTCAGGACTGAGCTATTTGGTTGAAGATCGGTTTTTTATTGGCAACAATCCAGGTAATCCAAATACAGGAGGAACAAAATTTTATAGCATTCTCAGTGCTGACTTATTGTCTACAACAGAGGTGGGTACAGTAACTTACTCTAAAAGTACGTCCGTACCAGAACCGATGACTCTTGGTGGTATAGCGATCGCTGGTGCTATGGCGTTGGGAATGAAACCCAAAAAAACTATCTAGAGTAACAAATTAATAGTCCTACTTTGAAAATTAATGTAGAGACGTTAGATAATAACGTCTCTACACACATAGTTAAGTAAAATTGCCAGTAGGATTTTTACGTCTGATAGCAATTACAGATGGTTTGGGAACACTTCTCGGTTGACCCTTACCACCGTCAGCAGTTGGGATGTTACTTGGCCAACTACTACCACGAGGGACAGTCCGGGTCTGATTGAATGTAACACCATTCAAATCCAGTAGTTCAATCTCACGACTCAAAATCGTACCATCATTAATTGGGCTATCTTCGCCGGGATGCTGTACGGAAATAATCAGCGTGTCTCCCACAAAAGTTGGCCCTGTCATCTCACAACGCACTGGCCCATGAGCAAAGGGTATTACCTCTCCCGCGTGAGTACCAGTAGTAGGAATATAGAATAGCCAGTTATTACCGAAAACTCCTGTAAAATTGGAAACATTACCACTGGCTGTGTGGTCGATGATAGTTACAGTACCAGCAGCACCAACATTAAAACCATTGTGAGTGGTGGTAGACATATCCGTTACCCCCCAAATATTTGCTTTATTGTCGAACACTAGGTTATCTACATTTGCAAAACCAGCACCAGAAATTGATCCGGCTTCTCCACCCTGAGCAAATCTTTGCCAACGGAAGGTTAGACCAGTACCATCGGCACTATCTTCAATAATTTTGTACAATCCCCCGGATTGCTGCGTTGCGTTGACGTTTGTACTTAACTTAGCAACCTGAAAAATGCGCGAATCTGGATAACCGTCGCCTCCTGGGGCACCATCGGTATATGCAATGAATACTTCTTTGGTGGTCGGATGCACTTCTATATCTTCTGGACGTGCTGTCGGAGTTCCGCCGGCTAAATTCGCTGCTAAAAAAGCATCACTGAGAATAGCACCTTGGGAAGTGTAGAAGTCAGATAGCTTCTTACCTTGATAAGCAGGTAGTCTCTCTGCTTCATTGGTGCGATCGACTGCGAGGGAACCACCATCTGTAGTTTGACCTGCAATACCATTGCGTTTTGGTAGGGGTAAAAGACCATTTCTTTGAGCAGAACCCAAAGCATCAAACTCCACAGAAGAAATTAACGATGGCGAAATGGGATTGGTAGGACTGTTTAAACGTAACGGTATCCATTCACCCGTACCATTTGGATTGTAACGGGCGGCATACAATGTACCACTTTCCCATAAACTGCTGTTGGCTTTATTGGTTGGTGAAGAAATCACACCTGCACTGACAAATTTCCAGGTGTGTCCGCCACGTCTATCATCACCCATGTAGGCGATTAATGGTTTCCTAGCTTCGGCACGGATGGCAACGTTTTCATGGCGGAAACGACCCAATGAAGTATGTTTGCGAGGGCGGAAATTTGGATTAACGGGGTCAATTTCGACAATCCAACCGTATTTTTCACCAACTAAACCGAAGGTCTTACCAGTAGTACCATCGGTGTAAGCTGTTTGAGTTCCATTAGGGTTGACTGATTCTGTAACACCCACAAAAGCTCCTACACTTCCTTGAAAGTTCTCTTCGCCACTTAAAATAGTTCCCCAAGGAGTTGTACCGCCAGAACAGTTATAGCTAGTGCCAATAATTTTGTCGCCTAGTCCATCGGAGGAGAGGTTAAATACTTGGGTTGCAGCTGGGCCAGTTGCGATGAGATAGTTTTGATCGCCTTTTTGGTAGCTACGACTTCCCCAAGAAGTGACATTTTTATATTCATCACTCCTTTGGCTATTAACTCCCAACCCAGAAAGACCATGAAGGCGACGATTTCTCGCATCACCTTTAACCACAGCATAACGGTTACTAGAATTACGTCGGGAGATGCGGACGATTGATCCGCCTAAGTTATATAGAACTTCGCCGTCAAATTCAAGACTTCTGGTGGCAGGTAAAGCCCAACCAATCACTGATTCAAAGGTGGTAGTCAATCCTTTAACATCAGCAGGAGCTTCTGGTGCTAGATCGGAAAATGGAAAACTCACATATTCGTGATTAACCCATAAATAGCCGACATCGTTGGTTCTGCCCAGAGGAATAAAACCCGTATAATCGTTGTTGTAACCAAAATATTCATCTTTGTTAGGAAAGACGCGATCGCCCCAGCTGATAATTACATAACGTTCGTACTCTGGTGGCACTACCAGATCATCAACTACGTTGTAGCTATTTAATTTCGTATTTGCAGATGCATTGATTACCTGTCCCTGACCGATTCCCGTTGGCAAGAAACTTTTTTGCTGTTTATAAACGGGTAAGGAATGGGGTAAGCGCACTGGTGTAAAGCTCAGTCGCCTGTTGTTTGCTCCGGCAATACTAGAAACACCATCTAGAATTGTGTCTCCCAACACAGCAGCACCAGCACTGCCAGCAAAAAATACTAAAATTTGTCTGCGACTTAATTTAGACATCAAATTCTCCTCTCTTGTGACATCAAGAATTTCGTAAAGGCAAATCTTGATTACTGACAGAAAAAGCCATCAATTATTTACGTGAAATGCCACAGATTTTGAATAGTAAATAACCTGTTATTAACAAAAGGTTGTTTTTTATTTAGGTTACATAACCAGACAAAAATTTTTACTTTTTCATATAATCTAATGACCAAAAATTAACCCAAGGTTATATCTGGATTAATGGAGATTTATTCTATAATTAACTAAAACCTTTGTTGTCTATGAAATCTCACAAGAATAAGTCACGTTGCATCTTTACGATATGCAACGCATAACTTTTTCGTTCAAAATTTAATTCTGAATTCTGTCTTGTTAAATAAACTTACTGCGAGAATTTTTTGGGCGGATACCAATTACAGATGGTCGGGGAACACCTGTAGCTTGCTCCTTACCACCATCAGTTTTCGAGATATTACTTGGCCAACTACTGCCACGAGGTAAACTCCGAGTTTGATTGAATGTAGTACCATTCAAATCTAGTAATTCAATGCCGCGACTCAGCATTGTGCCATCGTTAATTGGACAATCTTCACCAGGATGCTGTACAGAAATAATCAGTGTATTTCCGACAAAACTTGGCCCGGTCATCTCACAACGCACTGGCCCATGAGCAAATGGTATTACCTGTCCGGCATTTACACCACTGGTAGGGATAAAAAATAGCCAGTTATTACCGAAAACTCCAGTAAAATCGGAAACATTACCACTAACGGTATGATCGATTTTGGTTTGCTTACCTTCAGCACCTACATCAAAACCGTTGTGAGTGCCGGTAGACATATCCGTGACACCCCAAACATTTCCCTGATTGTCAAAAACTAAATTATCAACGTTGGCAAAACCAGCACCATTAACAGTTCCAGCTTCGCCACCTTGAGCAAATCTTTGCCACCGGAAGGTTAAACCTGTAGCATCGGCACTATCTTCAATAATCTTGTACAGTCCTCCTGATTGCTGAGTCGCATTGGCATCTGTACTTAACTTGGCAACTTGAAAAATCCGCGAATCAGGATAACCATCGCTTCCCGGTGCACCATCAGTATAGGCAATGAATACTTCTTTGGTGGTTGGATGCACTTCTATATCTTCTGGACGCGCTGTAGGAGTTCCCCCGACTAAGTTTGCAGCTAAAAAGGCATCACTCAGAACAGCACCTTGGCTAGAGTAGAAGTCAGATAGTTTCTTATTTTGATAATCAGGTAGTGCTTTTGCTTCGTTAGTGCGATCGCATTTAAATGTACCACCATCTTTGTTTTCACCTGCAACCCCATTACGTCTCGGTAGTGGTAAAAGACCTTCTTTTTGGACTTTCTGCAACGCAGCAAATTCTACAGAAGATAGAACTGTCGGCGTAATTGGATTGGTAACAGTAGTTAAAAGTAACGGTATCCATTTACCTGTACCGTCTGGATTGTAACGGGCAACATACAAAGTCCCATTTTCCCACAACCTACTGTTGGTTTTACTCATTGGTGAAGCAATAGTGCTTGCACTGACAAATTTCCAAGTGTGTCCCCCACGTCTGTCATCACCCAAGTAAGCAACCAATTTCTTGCCTTTTTCAACACGCAGGGCAACATTTTCATGGCGAAAACGACCCAACAAAGTATGTTTGCGGGGGCGAAATTTCGGATTTTTCGGGTCAATTTCTACAATCCAGCCGTATTTTTCGCCAACTAAACCAAAAGTCTTGCCGATCGTTTTGTCTGTATAATCTGTCTGAGTACCATTAGCTTTGACTCCTTCTGTGACGCTATTTTGGAAGTTCTCTTCCGCAGATAAAATCGTACCCCAAGGAGTTTTACCACCAGAACAGTTGAAAGCAGTACCAATAATTTTGTTGCCCAATTTATCAGAGGAGAGATTAAAAACTTGGGTTGCAGCTGGGCCAGTTCCGATTAGATAATTTTTGTCACCTTTTTGGTGGTTACGACTTCCCCAAGTGGTGATATTTTTGTAGTCATCATTGCGTTGGTTATTGATTCCCAACCCAGACAGACCATAAATGCGGCGATTTTTGGCATCTTTGACTACAGCAAAACGTTTATTCTTATTCTGGCGAGAAATGCGAACGATTGAACCGCCTTGATTATATAAAAATTCCCCTTCAACTTCAATATTTCTGCTGGAGGGTAAAGCCCAACCAATTACCTTTTCAAATGCGTCAGGCAGTCCTTTCAGATCGGATGAATCTTCTACGACTAAACTAGAAAATGGAAAACTAACGTATTCATGATTCACCCATAAATACCCGACATCATTAGTTTTACCAAGGGGAATAAACCCAGTGAAATCGTTGTTGTAACCAAAATAATCATCTTTGTTAGGAAAGATGCGATCGCCCCAACTGACAATCACATAACGTTCGTACTCTGGCGGCACCACCACATCATCAATAACGTTGTAGCTACTTAACTTAATATCCGCAGATGCTTTAACTACTTCTCCCTGACTAATTCCTGTTGGCAAGAAATTTTTCTGTTGTTGATAAATTGGTAGGGGATGTGGTAAGCGTACAGGTGTAAAGCTTATACTCGCGGTTTTTGCTTCTGCAACTCTAGCAAAATTATTTAGAAGTTTATCTCCCAAAATAGCAGCACCAGTACTGCCAGCAAAAAATATTAAAAGTTCTCTCCGACTTAATTTAGACATTAAACTTTCCTCTGGTGGGGCAGAAAAATTTAGTATAAATAAACTCTAATTTCTGAAAACATGTGGTATTTGAAATAATTAATAAGCTATTAATAATAAGAAGATAATTATTTTATTATTTACTCTAGTTGACAATGATTAAGCTTAGGTTATAAACTAATTAACTAAAAATTATCACCTTTTACTATTTTCTTAGCTCGAATCAAGTAAGGAACAGTGTCAGCGCCCCATCTGTCCTATCCTGGAGAAGGATAAATCAATAGTGTTGTGGGTGAGACTGTGTTTTTCAGCGTTGTGATACCGACTTATAATCGCCAACCGATTTTAGAAAAGTGCCTCCGCGCCTTGGAGGTGCAGGAGTTAAGTCAGCCAAGTTCGGTTACTGATTACGAGATTGTCTTAGTAGATGATGGTTCTACTGATGGCACATTGGAGTGGTTAGCAGCACACAAAGAAGAGTTTCCCCATGTGCGCTGGTTTGAGCAAGATCATGCTGGTCCAGCTGCGGCTCGGAATTTGGGAGTAAAACAGGCACTAGGAGACACAATTATCTTTATTGATAGTGATTTAGTCGTGCTGAAGAATTTCCTGCAAGCTCATGCTAGCGCACTAGTGGAGGGGAAAGAGAAATTGGGGAGCGATCGCTTTTTCACTTACGGTGCAGTTATTAATACTTGTAATTTCGACAATCCAACGGCCGAACCCTACAAAGTCACAGATTTTTCAGCAGCTTTTTTTGCTACGGGAAATGTAGCAATCCCCAAACATTGGTTAGATAAAGCAGGACTTTTTGATACTAGTTTTCAACTCTACGGCTGGGAAGATTTAGAATTAGGTGTGCGGCTAAAAAAACTAGGTTTGACACTAATTAAATGTCCAGAAGCCGTAGGATATCACTGGCATCCACCATTTAATTTAGAACAAATTAAAAGCTTAATCGACAAAGAAATTCAACGCGGACGAATGGGAGTTTTGTTTTATCAAAAACATCCGACATGGGAAGTGCGAATGATGATTCAAATGACTTGGCTGCATCGCTTACTTTGGGGGATTCTTTCACTCAATGGCACACTGAATGAACGGACAATGGCTCCTTTTTTGCAATGGCTAATTAATTTAGGTAAACCACAATTGGCTTTAGAAATTGCCCGAATTTTTCTCAACTGGTACAACGTGAAAGGCGTTTATGAAGCCTATGCCGAAATGCAGCAAACATCGTAATTACAAAATTCCTTTCCCTAATACCTTACGCTTTAACACCACTATTCGAGGTCTTGCTCCTTGACCTAAAAAACATAAACCTTCACGAAAGATTTCCCTGTGCAGTGCCTTGTTATGGCGTTGTCATCTTACTCGAACTTGATTAACCCAGCAGAGGTGGGGTAGAAGCCACAGTTTTGATAGAAGTTTTGCAAATGTGGCTCATAATCTACATGAACCCACTTAACTTTCTTATGCCGAGCGACATCAATGGCTTGGCGCACTAACTGGCTACCAATGCCGCGCCTTTGGAAGTCCTGATGAACGACGGCCTCTGAAATAAAGGTGTGAAAACCTCCATCCCACGCCAAATTCACAAAGCCAATCAAACGCTCTGAACAATAAGCGCAAGTATAGGCGATGCTCCGCTCAAGCATTGGTTGGAAGTCATTGTGGAGATCTTGCGGCCAACCCCAAGCACTGGCAAACAGTGCGTTCAGATCGTCATTCGACACTGCTGGATTCACACTGAAGAAAATATTATCTATGTTCGTGTGCATACAATGACTGGACTAAGTTCAGGGTTTGTTGGGTTTGACTTCGTTCAACCCAACCTACAATTATCCTTAACTGAACCGTATTGGTTTAAAATAACTAATTCTATTAAGAAATTAAAGATGAATTGCGCCGTTTATGACGAGCTGCTCAGAGAGGGAGTGTCTGTGGAAGTTTGCCCGAGTCACTGAGTTTTCAGTTCAACAGGTACAACAATTAGAAATTGCTGAAGCTGAAAAACAACAAGAGGAGGAATAATTTTACATACACAGCTGATAATTTTATCAGGCGATCGCAATACTCCTATCTAACTTACTCAAGGCTATTGAGATGTAATCGGACATAGTTATGTCAAAATCGCCCCACCCATTAACTGCTCATACCGATACTTCAATTCTTCTTTCATCAAATACCAACGCTCTAAAGTAACATCCATCTCTATAATTTTCTCCGCTGCTTGCCGCGCTAAAAGTAAAACTTCCTCATCGTCAACCAAACTCGCCAAGGTAAAATCTGGCACTCCTGATTGACGAGTTCCCAGTACTTGCCCTGGCCCACGAAAACGCATATCCATCTCGGAAATAAAAAAACCATCCTGAGATTGTTCCAATACCTTCAACCGTTGTTGAGCATCAGGACTTCTGGAACTGCTCATCAACAGACAATAGGACTGAGCCGCACCACGACCAACGCGCCCCCGTAGTTGGTGCAGTTGCGATAGTCCAAATCGCTCTGCATTTTCAATGAGCATTACTGTAGCATTAGGTACGTCTACACCAACCTCAACAACGGTAGTAGAAACCAAAATTTGCGTTTGGTTATCGCGGAATTTGGTTATGGCGTCGTCCTTTTCGGCTGAACTCATGCGACCGTGCAGCAACCCAACTTGAAAGTCGGGAAAAACACTTTCTTGTAACTTTTGATGCTCCTCCACAGCCGATCGCAAATCCAGTTTTTCTGATTCTTCCACCAAGGGCAAAACCACATAAACTTGCCTACCTTGGGCAATTTCTCGGCGGATGAGGTCGTAAGCATGGTTGCGTTGCTGACCTGACAATACTGTTGTCTGAATCTTTTGTCGTCCCGGTGGTAACTCATCAATTTGACTCACATCCAAATCCCCGTGTATCGTCAGTGCTAAGGTTCGGGGAATTGGGGTAGCTGTCATAGTTAACACATGAGGTTGATTGCCTTTTTGCTGCAAACGTGCCCGTTGTTCTACCCCAAAGCGATGCTGTTCATCTATGACTACTAACCCCAGTTGATGGAAGTTTACGGGGTCTTGAATCAGGGCATGAGTTCCCACTAACAGAGGTAATTCACCAGTTCCTAACTGAGAATGTATTTGCTTTCGTTTAGCAGTTTTAGTCGAACCTGTTAGTAATTCCACTGGTAAATGCAGTAGATTAAACCAGCTAACTAACTTGCGATAATGTTGTTCTGCCAAAACTTCTGTAGGAGCCATCAGCGCCGCTTGGTAGCCAGATTGAATTGCTGCAAGGATAGCCAGCACGGCGACGACTGTTTTACCAGAACCGACATCACCTTGCACCAAACGATTCATTGGCACGGGTTTTTGTAAATCGTTGAGAATGTCGTTGAGAACTCGTTGCTGTGCGCCAGTGAGTTGAAAAGGCAGTATTTCGTGAAATTTCTTTACAAGTTGACCGCGTGGGACAAGGATGGCGCTGGTTTGAATCGCTCTTGCTTGCTGTTGACGTTGGAGTAACCCAAGTTGCAGGTAGAAAAATTCGTCAAAAACTAGGCGACGACGGGCAACTTGTAGGGCGGCGCTATCGCTGGGAAAATGGATATTAGCGATCGCATCTTTTAATTCCATCAAACCATACTTCTGCCGCAAACCACTTGGCAAAGGGTCTTTCAGGTTAGCCGCAGCGGGTAAAGCAGCAATTACCGCCTGTCGCACTGTATTCGCCACCACGCCCTCAGTCAGTCCATAAATTGGTACTACCCGCCCAATATTTAGCGACTCAATCGTATCTCCTGGATTTGCCAAAACCTCTAGTTCTGGATTATCCAGTGTCAATCCGTATTTACTTTCTTTCACCAACCCACACGCCGCCAAAATACTACCTACTGGATAACGGCGTTTTAAACTTTCTTGCCAAGCGCGACTGCTAAAGCGCGTACCTGCGTAAAAACGGCCAATTTTGATTTGACCGCTGTTATCTTTTACTACCAATTCTAAAATTGATAATTTCTGATTTTTCGGGCTAGTAAAGCAGTTGCAACGCTTCACTGTAGCGATTATTGTCACCGTATCACCCGCCTGTAACTCGCGGATATTCACCTGACGCGCATAATCAATATGGTCACGAGGATAGTAGAAAAGCAAATCACGGACGGTATGTAAACCAAGCCGTGCCAAATTATCAGCTTTTTTAAAACCTATTTCTGGTAAATCACTGAGTTTTTGCTCAATTTTTGGTGCAAGTCTCCGACTCACCTCAGTAACAATTGGAGATTTTGGATTTTTAATTTTGGATTTATAAATTCTCCCTTGCTCCCCCTGCTCCCCCTCCTTCCGCTGCTCCTCTTGCTGTAGTTGGGAAAGATACCTACGAGTCTCTGCTACTAAATGCTGCCTTTCTTCCAGTGCTAGATGTGGATAACTAGCAAATTGCACCGCTAATCCTTGCCAACGGCGGCGTTCAATTTGGGGTAAGCCTGTTGGGAATTTGCCCAAAGTTAGGCTCAGAAATTCACTGAAACGGTATTCTCTGCCCATCAAGTCTGTAAAGCCACGTTCAGCTTCTATTGCTAAGGCTTTGTGCAATCGTATCCAATCTGGTTTTTCATTAATCATTGGTCATTGGTCATTGGTCATTAGTCATTGGTCATTTGACTCTGGACAAAGGACATAGACGCGCCAGCGGCTTCCCGCAGGGTAGGACAAATGACTAATCCTCAAACCAACTAGCACGCCATGCAGCTTCCGCTTCAGCGATCGCCTTTTCTTTATATCTCTTTTTATACTCTCGTCCTAGTTTGTTTAGCTGAACTAAAATACTGCGGATTCGCTTGCGCTCAGAGGAAAGTGTCACATCAGCAAATTCAATTTCTCCTAGCCGCAGGTTAATAGCCATGATTTGAGTCAGTCCAGAATCTTCTGACTGTTGCTCATTTTCAATTTCAATTACTAAATTTAATAAATTGGGTGGCCCTGGCATCACCTCAGCAGATGCTTCTGATGCTGCCGCCGCTGCTGCTAAAATCGGTTCTGGTAATTTTTTCCGTAATACTCCAGCTTTTTGTAACAAAAGATTAGCATCATGCGAAAGTTTTTTCAGTATCTCTTGCGCAGCCTCTTCTAATTTCTGTTGCCATTTTGCCAGTTCTATAGGATCGGAGGTGTTGGCAGTGAGATACTGAGAATTAGAAGTGAAAAATAGTGAAGATGAAGAGGATGTTACTTCCTCATCCACCTCATCTGCCTCATCTCCCTCATCTTCCCCTGATTCTTCACTTTTAAGATAAATGAGCAATTGTTCAGCTGCCAGTTGACCCAACTTACGAATAGCTTGTTGCAATTGTTGGCGCTGATTCAATGACAAATGCAAAAAGTTTTCGGGATACCCTTGGGTACAGAGGTGGTAACTTGCGAGAATCAACTGTTTGCGTACAGCTAGCCCCAAGGTGTTTAGATAGCTAGCATAAGCGCTTTGTAGTTCGATTGCGATCGCCCGGATCGCTTCTTCGAGTGCTGCAATATCCTGCTCAATTCGCTCGATTGCTCTTGCCATATTTTTTCGCTCTTGCCCATCTGAACCATTACATAGTACAAATGTACAAACTTATTTTAGGATAACTTTTTAGAGAATTTTAGATTTTAAATTAAATGCAAAATTTTCTGTCTTTACTAAATAAAATACAGGTCAAGCAAATAACCTGACCTGTTTTGTAAAGAGTCATTAGTCATTCGTCATTTGTCCTTGGTAGAGACTAATAACTAATGACTAATATTACTTGGTACCCATTTGTGCAGCGACTTCATCAGCAAAGCTCATTTCTTGCTTTTCAATGCCTTCGCCCAGTATATAACGGACAAAGCGAGTCACTTGAATCTCTTCGCCTAATTGTGCCTTCACTTGCTTTATCAAGTCTTCCACGGAAATACTCTGATCGCGAATGTAAGGCTGATCAAGCAAAGTCAATTCTTTCAAGCGTTTTTCAATCCGTCCCTGAACAATCTTTTCTTTGATGTTTTCAGGCTTGTTCGCCAAATCATCCTTGCCCATTTCAATGTCTTTTTCCTTTTGGGCAACTTCGGCGGGGATTTGGTCTACACTCACATACTCGACATTAGGACAAGCCGCAACTTGCATTGCAGTGTTCCGTGCCAAGGTTTGGAACTCTGAATTAGCAGCCACTGACTCAGTTTTGGAACCTAGTTCTACTAATACACCAACTCGACCGCCAGTGTGAATGTAGCTGTCTACTACACCTTGTGTGCCTTCTGCTATTGCAAAATTAACAAAGCGGCGCACTTGGATGTTTTCACCAAGGGTGGCAATGGTTTGCTTGATAAATTCTTCTACAGTCGCACTTTCATTATCAATATAGGGTTGAGCCAACAAAGACTCAACACTATCAGCAGTAGCTGCTTGCTTTGCTAGATTCTTAACTAAAGCTTTAAAAGCCTCGTTACGAGCAACAAAGTCGGTTTGGCAGTTGACTTCTATGAGTACACCCACTCGGCCTTTGGGCTGAATGTAAGTGTCTACTAGCCCTTCTGCCGCAATGCGATCGCTTTTTGCCCCTGCCTTAGAGATGCCCTTTTTCCGTAGCCAGTCTGCGGCTTCTTCTACGTTGCCTTCAGTCTCTATCAGCGCCTTTTTGCAGTCCATCATGCCGGCACCAGTTTTTTGGCGTAGCTCTTGGACGAGTTTTGCAGATATTTCCGCCATTTTGCCTCAATTCCTAACTTGACCTCGAGTTGTAATCACTCACCTAATTTAGTACTGAGTACTGAGTTTTGTTAGCGTTAGCGGGACGTTTAGCCCGTGCTGAGTTTTGAGTGTTCAGTTATCAATTTTATTCTTCATTGACAAATCACAACTTACAACTTCAAAAATCAAGACTCAGCACTATCGAATTTGCTGAGTCTTTCTATCTTACTCAGCACTCAGCACTCTTGACTCAGCACTATTCTTCTGCTTCCTCGTCGGGAATTACGGCATCAGTATATTCGGTTTCTTCGTAGTCATCGTCATACTCACTACCGTCGTAATCTTCGTAATCATCTTCAACATCCAGCTGACCGTGACGACCTTCATAAATGGCATCTGCCAATTTTCCGACTATCAGCTTAATCGATCTGATAGCATCGTCGTTTGCTGGGATGGGGATATCTACTACATCGGGGTCACAGTTTGTATCCAACATGGACACAATGGGAATATTCAGCTTTTGGCATTCTTGAACTGCGTTATATTCCCGGCGTTGGTCTACGATTACCACGATATCGGGCACTTTCCGCATTGTTTTAATGCCACCCAAGTATTTCTGAAGCTTCGTCATTTCCCGACGTAGCATTGATGCTTCTTTTTTCGGTAATAAATCTAGTGCGCCAGTTTCTTCACGGCGTTCTAAATCTTTCAGACGGTCAACCCGTGTTTTGATGGTTGCCCAGTTGGTCAACATTCCGCCCAACCAGCGTTGGTTAATGTAGTGGGAACCACAACGGCTGGCTTCTTGGGCAATAATTCCAGCTGCTTGGCGCTTGGTGCCGACAAAAAGAAATTTCTTCCCTTGTTCTGCGTGCGATCGCATGTAGTTGTAAGCATTATCCATCAACTGGGCAGTTTGCACCAAGTCGATAATATGCACGCCATTGCGGGAAGTATAAATGTAAGGAGACATTTTTGGGTTCCAACGCCGGGTCTGATGCCCAAAGTGAACACCTGACTCCATCATTTGAGCCAATGAAACTACTGGCATATATTTTTCAACTCCAATTCGGGTTAAACCTCCATCCAAGTGCATTTCCCAATCGGGAAACACCCGAATTCTTAGATGTGCGAGATTAGTTAACCATACTAGGTTAGCATATTCTGAAGAGTTGTAATTGCTTGACCGAGTGAGGTCAAGAAAATAGTGCTGCCTACTCAACAATCAGGCAGCACTTACTAATGAAAATCTTACTTTTTTAAAGGTCTACTCGCGGTCTTCTCGATCTTTGGGTTTGGGTTTTTGTCGCCGTTGTTCGATCTGATCGTCGATAGTTTCTCTCATTTTGCGATCAGCAGCGTCCATCGCAGAATACTTAAAGCGGTTGATTATGCCACTGAACAAGTTGCCAAAGAATCTTTCAATTTCTTGCATAATTTTATACCTCAATATCTAAAGGTAAATTCTTGACTCTACATTGATCTTGGACTTTCTAGTGGAAGTAGGAAATAAAACGCTAACCTATCCTTGAAGTATCTGTTAATCTCTTAGCGTCTCTGGGTGCTTAAAGGCTGGCGGTTTATTTATCCTTTGATTCAATTTTGTTTGGGAATTACTGTATAAAACAGTCTTCTCAATCAAAGCAGTATTGTTGAGACTCACTAGATTGAAACGCGCTAGAGATTCATCTATTGTATTCTGTCTCAGGTAATAAATGTAGCAAAAATACAGGTAACAAATTGTTTACTTGGTATTTAGCTAAGATATAACCAAAAATCTGCAAGATCATCTCGAAAGGCATGATTTTCCGTTGTAAATGATGGCTGAAAAACTTAGATGTAGCAAATTGTAAACCCAGACAGGATAAAGTTTTTCAAACCGGCTTGCAGAAAACTACACATATATCGGTTTTATACATGGTCTAAAATACTACTTATTTCTTGCTGATAACGCTTGGGGGTTGTGTGTAGCATTCGTTGAAACACAGATGTCATGTGACTTTGGTTGCCAAATCCTGCTTCTACGGCTACCTGCGCCAGCGATCGCCTTTGGTTTTGTAACAGTTGTTGGGCAAGTTCCAACCGACACCGGAGGACATACTGATAAGGTGACAGTCCAGTTGTGACTTTAAATGCTCGTGCAAAATGGTAGGGACTGAATCCTACCGTAGCAGCAATCTGGTTCAGGTTAAGTTCCTGGGATAGATGCGCTCTGATGTATTCCAAGGCAAACTTTAACAAATTTGGTTCTAAAAACTCTGGTGGACGTTTGAGCCGTCCAGATAGGTTTGAACGCCGGTGAATAATCTGTGCCAACACCGCCGTTGCAACTGATTCTAAGTAAAATGCACCACCAATTTGTCCATTATAAAAAAACTCTTGTATAGCGATCGCAGCACTCAAGCCCCAGTGAGTTTTGGGAATTTGCCCTGGCTGTAATTCAATTGTCTGTCCCTCTGCTTCCACTTTAACTATCCGCTCTAGAAAAGATTGGGAATATCCAAACACCACAAAACAAGAAGCATCTTCCACCGAACTATAAGTACTACCTTGAGGCACAATATCAAAATCTCCTGGTAGGGCTTGGTAAGGTTGCAGTCGATCAGCATTGAAGGCAGCAATCCCACGAGTTTCTCCAAAACTTGTGACCACAAGGTTAAGTGGTGAGCGAATATTAACTTCTAAATGTCCTGGCGGAATGATTGCTACCATCAACTCTGGTGTTTCTAACCAGTGTCCCCACTGGGGTAAAGCTTCTAGTGGGGGCTGATCGAGGGGAATTTTCCGTTCTGGGGGATTGAACAAAAACTCTTTTAGCAAATTCATGGGCAGAGGCAATCAAGTATTAACAGCAATTTAAATGCTTCAACCTTATTGTCTCAAAAAGCAAATTTCAATATTCCGCAAGAATTGAAAAGACAGTAACAATTGCAGCCAAGTATTTTCAAAGTTAGGATTTCGATTTGAGTGATTGTCAATGCCTGTTTTGATTCCTATTTCAACCTTCTTTATCGGCTGTCATGGGCTACTTGCTTTGGGTTTATCTTACCGAGTGGCAATGGAACGCACCCGTACTCGGATTTGGCATGGTGCATCTCCATCTGAGGTTGCTTCACAGCCCAATTACCTAGATCATCCGAATGTTTGGGCAGAGTTTGTGGAAAAAATGACACAACAATCTATTGTCACCAAAAACATAGAAGATGGGGTGTTGCAGCGTACTATCCGAGCGCATGGTAACTTTACAGAATACGTACCACTTAGCCTTATATTCCTAATTGCCCTAGAGTGGATGCAGGCTGGGGAGGGACTGTTGTGGATGCTAGGTACTCTATTGACACTAGCTCGGATTGCCCATGCTTGGGGATTAATACAGACTTATGGGCCATCACTGGGCAGGGCAATCGGTTTTTTCGGAACTTGGCTAGTTTATATCGTCGGCAGTCTAGCTTGTCTTTACTACAGCGTGCAGCAATTTTTATAGTCCAGCGACGACCCTAAGTAAAAAATGATAATGCTTAAAGCAATGTTACTGAATAGTATCGGGGTCTACATTGAGCGATGGCTGCGCCAACGCCAAAGGCGAACGCAACCTTGCCTTTAACTGTTCTATCTGCAATTCTGCCTGTTTTGCTCGTTGGCGTTCTTGTTCTGTTCGTTGGCGTTCCTGTTCTGTTCGTTGGCGTTCCTGTTCTACTAGTTCTTCTGCTTGTTGTCTTGCTAAAATTTCCTGCCTTAAAGCTTCTACCAGTTCACCAGGGATCAGTAATTTTTCCCCTGTATCCTCTCGATAAAACCCAATTAGCCTTCCCTCAACCACCAAGCGTAGTTGTAACGGTTCACTGCGTCCATCTTGTATAGGTTCGTAGATTTCTCCCCGCAGGCGATAGCCACGTATAGCAAAGTGCTGAGTGCTGTTAGCGATAGTGGGGCGTTTAGCCCGTGCTGTTAGCGTCAGCGGGGCGTTTAGCCCGTGCTGAGTAGAAACCCAGTTAAATAAAGGCTTTTAGCAATCAATATTGTCCTAACCTATGTGGCTACGGCTATAACTGTTGTTCCACCCACTCGCCTTTAGGGTCAAATAGCCAGCATTCCTTGACACCTAACTGTTGATAGAGGGTCTTTTTGAAGATTTCTGATTTGACACTAACAGGTAGAGTAGCTGTCATGGTTGTAAACTCAGTGCTACGAGATTATTGTAGAACAACTCTACTTCTTTCTAACTTGGGATGTACAAGCTTTTTAAAATATAACTAGATAACTCACAAAAACCTTCCCCTTCGGCAGCAGTAGTAATGTAAGCAGGCTGATATTTCAATTGATTCACATATTCCAGGACGTTGGCCACGCCTACAGAAACAGGAAAATAATGCCGATCAAATAAACTTTCATCATTGGGGCTATCACCCACAGTGACAATTTGTTCTAATGAGTACTGGGGCAAATATTCGCGCAATACCTGCAACAATCCCACAGCTTTATCTTGTCCTTGGGGTTTAATGTGACACTGCACGTTGCTATAGGTAAATCCCCAGCCCATTTGTTGACAGAGATTATCTAGGGTTTGTACTTCGTCTTGACGCAAACCAGCTACATCAAAAGTCCAGTCGGTGATGCGAAAGCGATTATCAGCAGATTCTTGGATTTGGGGAAATTTAGTTTGTAAATTCTCAAAAATTGTAGCCAAGTGCTGGCGATGGTGAACTAAATCGGGAATAGGTGTTAAAACTACTGGTTTCTGATTTCCAGGGGGAAAGTACAAACCGCCATTTTCTGCCATCGCACCTGCCACTGGCATCAAACTACTCAATCCACTTACCCACCCAGCAGAACGTCCTGTGACAATTAGCACCTTAATGTCAGCTGCGGCTAAATCCTCTAAAGCTTGTAGCAGTGCGGGAGTAAATTTTCCTCGTCTAGTCAGGGTGCCATCCATATCTGTGGCTATCAGACGAATCTTGCTCAAGCTTGTAGATGAAACCTCAGATAGGGGAGGGAGGCTCAAATGTCTGGACATATACGGTTTGTAAAAGGCTGTAAAAAATATTAATCATACAGCAAGATGACCTTGAAGATTTGGGCATCCTAAACATCAGGAGTCAAGTTTTTCAGTTTCCAACCATGTCCACTTCAATGTTTCTTGCCCAATCCTCCGGGAAAAAGACTACTAAAAAGGCATCCCAGGAAGTGCCAGCAAGTAATCCTGAAATACCACCTTTATTGTTGGTAACTTCTGGAGGACTGGCTTTAATGGTGATTGCTTTGATTGTGTATATTAAACTCCAGAAGGATAAGCTGGAGAAAAAACTTAAGTTTGAACAATTCCGCGCACGAGAACTAGAGAAAAAGTTTAAGCTGGCGCTGGAAACAATTCGCAAAATGGAAACTAATCCTGATTTGGTGAACTCACGAGACTTTAACCTGGATTATCTGCGAATGCGGATGTCAGAGGAGGTGTTTCATTTTGCAATTCTTAATCAAATAAAGATTCAGATCAAAGAAAAAATTTCTCAAGCCCTGCGTCCAAATCAAGCCCAACAAGGATCGGTTGGAATTGCTAATAGTGCTGGACGGCAAGTGGATGAAATTTTTGATGTCGAGTATGAGACTGGTAGTCCAGGGAATTCTGCTAAACGGGTGCTGTTTCGGATTCAAATCAAGTTAATGAAGTTACCGACGCAAGCAACTTCTGCGACTATTAGTCAAATTATTGATTGTATAGAAACTTACCTAAGCCCCATCGAAGACGAAGATAGTTGGCAACCAATAATTCAAGGTCGGATTGCGACCATGCATTGGGATCAAAAGGCTAAACCTACGCCTCTACTAGTGCTGGAACAATCGAACGAAGGTGTGAATGTAACTTTCCGTACCAGTCGCCAACCAAATACTCCAACTCCACCAAAGTCACCTGGAATTAAAAAATCAGGCTCGGCTAGACAATAAATTATCGCTGTCATTGGTCATTAGTCATTAGTGATTGGTTATTGGTCATTCACAAAGGACAAATGACTAAAAGTCATGACTGAATAAGTGTATTAGAGGAATTACGGGTTAGAAGACCATCTTCCATTTCTACGATGCGATCGGCTATGTCTAAAATGCGGTTGTCGTGTGTCACTAATAAGATAGTAGTTCCCTGATTTTTGGCTAGACTCTGCATTATTTCCACAACATCGCGTCCTGATTGTTTGTCTAATGCTGCTGTTGGTTCGTCTGCTAGTACCAAGGGGGGACGGTTCACCAAGGCGCGGGCGATCGCAATTCTTTGTTTTTGTCCACCAGAAAGATTGTCTGGGTAGTAATCAACTCGTTCTTCTAGACCAACAGACCCCAGCATAGCTTTTGATTTAGCCACTGCTTCTGTTTGAGAAATATTATCGTTCAATTCTACCGCCATTTGCACATTTTGCTTGGCTGTCAAGAACCCTAGCAAATTGTGAGCTTGGAAAATATAACCAATGTTGCGTCGCATCTGCACTAATTTGTTTTGACTGACGCCAATAAGTTCTTCACCTAAAAATTTTAAACTTCCTTGTTGTACAGAGCGCAAACCACCAATTAAGCTCAGTAATGTTGTTTTACCTGAACCTGATGGGCCGGTCATAATCACAATCTCACCTGGATAAATTTCTAGGTTAATGTCAAATAATATCTGTTTTCTCAGTGAGCCTTTGCCATAGAAGTGATTGAGATTTTTAATGGCGATTACAGGTTCTTTTTCCATCATACTTTTGTTAGTTATAAATTAGTAGTTCCAAAATTTAATAGTGACTGTCAGAAATAAAATTCGCTTACTTATTATCATAAATTAAACTTATTATTAATATATTTTTAATTAATAAAATATTAATTAAAAGATATCTGCTGGATCGGCAGAGCGTAATTTTCTAACTGCGATCGCACCAGAAATAATGCACATTAGCATAGTCAAAATTAATACCATTACTGCTCGGTCAAAACTCATAAAAACTGGTAGAAGTGTTGCACTTCTGGCGCTATTATACATAAATAGGGCAAAAACTATTCCAGGAAAATAGCCTAAAATTGCTAATAATAAAGCTTCTTGAAGAATGACTGTCAATAAATAGTTTTGTGTATAACCTATTGCCTTAAGAGTAGCGTACTCAGCTAAGTGATCTGCAACTTCTGTATAAAGAATTTGATAAACAATCACAGTACCAACAATAAAACCCATGACAGTCCCTAATGTGAAAATAAAGCCAATAGCTGTACTATTTGCCCAATAATTCCGCTCAAAGTCAATAAATTCTTGTTTAGTTAAAACATTTACTTCATTAGGTAAATACTTGCGTAATTCTTGAGCAACAACATTAGCATCAGCTCCTGGTTTTAATCTAATTAGCCCAATATCAATTAATCCTTTTTGACGATTACTGAATATTCGCAGAAAGTTGATATCACTCGTGATTAAATTACCATCTGCGCCAAATGATGCGCCTAATGTAAATAGCCCTTCTACTTTAACTCGCCGCCTTCGTACTTCTGCTGTTACAATCTTTCCTTGATCATAATTAGCAGCGATCGGGCCATACTCTACCCTAGAAGAACGGTCAAATAGAACTATATCAGGTAGTTTAAGTTTATCTAAATTTTCCTGAACTCCAGGTAAGTTAAATAGGTTATTTTCTGGATTCATTCCAAAGATTAGGATACTCCGAGGCCTGCCTGTAACAGGGTTTTTCCAGATTGTATAGTCCAAATATATCGGATGTACTGATTGAACTGCGGGTAATTCTAAAGCTTTATATAATCGTCGTTGAGAAAAGCTTCTCATTGCTAATATAGCGTTAGATTGACTATTAATTAAAATAATATCGCCTTGCAAGCTGTTATGGAATCGAACGTTACTATAATACAGAGCATCTCGAAAGCCGAGTTGCATAAACATTAAAATATCTGCAAAAGCAATTCCTGCTAAAGCCACAGCTAGGCGAGTTTTTTCTCTTGTCAGTTGTAGCCACGACAGAGGTATTTTTTGATTCATTTTATAGGGATTTTAGCAAGTTTAGTGATTTGAGATTTTCCACCCCTTATGGTGACACCTGTATCGGATTGATAGAATGTTTAAAAAAACATTTTTAATCCAAAATATCAACTTATGGATTGGGGTTACTGCTCACCTACAACTTAATTAATTATTAATATCGACAAGAACTTTGGCGTAAGTTAAACCGGAAACTTTTTGGCTATCTTCTGGAGACAGAGCAATTTTAACTTCTACAACTCTGGCATCCACATCTGCTGCTGGATCTGTATTCAGCACATCTTTTTTACCAATTTTTCTACCAATTTCAGTGACAGTTCCCTTTAATTCGCCGCTAAATGCGCCGTTATCACTGGTGATAGTAGCATTTTGACCAAGACGCACTTTACCAATGCTGTCTTCAGTGACTTCAGCAATTACAAACATTTGGTTGGTTTGGCCAATTTCAGCAATGCCATTTGCGCCGATTGCTTCACCCGATTTGGTATAAACCTTTAAAATCTCTCCAGCGATTGGTGCTTGAACGTAGCTTAACCTTAGTTCTGCTTCGGCTTTTCTGACATTTGCGATCGCATTACTAACTTGGGCTTGTGCTACTTGCACATCGGTAGGACTAACATCTAAAATTCTGCTTAGTTTGGCCTTTTCTTCATCGATTTGTCTTTGCAAAGTTGCTACAGCTTTATCACGGTTAGCTTTAGCTTCGATTAACTGCTGTTGCAAAGTTGCTAAATTTTGTATTTGGTTGGCTCTAGCCTCAGCAAGTTGCTGTCGCAAAGTTGCCAATGTCTGCTTTAGGGTAGCTTGGCTTTCAGCCACCTGCTGATTAGCAGTTATTGCACTCAAGCGTCTTCTGTCACGCTCTTGCTGAGAAATAGCACCTTCTTTGTATAAATAATCATAGCGTCCGGCATCGACTTGAGCATTGCGCTGTTCGGCTTGAATACGTGTAAGCGTTGCTCTGAGAGCATCTCTTTGCCCACTAAGTTGAGCTTCTAGGCGATTCACGGTTGCTTGTTGGACAAGTTTATCACCACTTAACTGAGCTGCAATCCGCGCGATCGTTGCTTGTTGAGCATTCCTTTCCCCAAGTAACTGCGCTTGTAGGCGAGCAATAACTGCTCTTTGAGCTTGAATATCTCTTGGAGAGCCAGCCCTGACTTGTGCTAAATTTGCACGGGCTTCTTGGACTTTTGCTTTTGCCTCTTGTAGTCCGGCTACTTGGGTATCGCGGTTGTCCAAAATTGCCACAATTTGACCTTGTTTTACCTGTTCACCCTCTCTCACCAGAAGTTGCTGAATTCGTGACGATGGTGCTAATCCTGATGATGGGGCGGACAATTTAACAACTTCGCCTCGCGGTTCCAAACGCCCTACAGCACTAATGCTATTAGTAGATGGCATTACTGGTACGGATGTAGTTAGTTTTCTTAACTGCTCGATTTTGGCTGTACCTAGTATCCCAGCAGCGATTACTATTGGTACGGCTACAGCGATACCCCACCAAATCTTAGGTTGTTCATGATTAAGTGCCTGCTCACTTGGCTTCGGCTTTTCAGTCACCCTTGACATAGTATGTTGCCCATTTACCTGAATTGTGGTGATGGAAGTAAAAATAAAAAGGTTTTTAATCAACAGCCAGCTATTAGGACAAACAACAGTGGTTTCAAGCTGGGTATGGCTTAAAAATCCATTGTGTGATGAACGTTCAACACTATGGCTTTACAAAATGGTGTTTTCTATAGCCGTTCATTATGTATGCAATACACTTTGACCTCTCTTCTTTTAGGAGAGAAGCTTTGAGGCTTACTAAAGGGCAGGGTTAGGTCTGTATTGAAACTAAGAAGCGCTATAATAGCTGGCTATTCAATAACTCTGAGTATTATTGAGACATAAGTGCAATGGAAGTTAGCAGAATTCACAAGCAGTATGAATCTAGATATAGAGAAGCGATATATCACGTCTCTACACAAAATCCTAAATTGGTATGATGCGGTACTTTACTGCTACATTCATTACGGATATAGTTAGTCACAAAATTGAAAAGAAACATCAAAAATAGACTGTTGCCTTTGTTGGACACAATCTTGCTACAAAAGTTAGTCTTCCTTAAGTCAATCAACGATTAACTAACCAAAAAGTGTCTGTCAACTTGAACATTCCTAACATCAGAGTTTCCTTAACTTTCTGGTCGATGAGTTAGCTGTCTCTAGTTGTTTGCACCTACCAAGACAACAAACCATTTTGTAATATTCGCTTCAAAAACCTTACTATTCTCCCTGTTGCTGTTTTGGGACTCCATTAAACTCTCGTTGAATGAATTCTACATTTATCCGTTAGCTGAAAACGTAACAGAGCCTACAGATGGGGAGATGAGGGGGATGGGGGAGATGAGGGAGATAATTAACTAATTTCGGGGGTTTAAGTTGCATAGCAACTAACAGAGGCAACTTTTGTGGCTCTTGTCTTTATAAGATTTACAAAACTTAATGACGTTAGCGAGTCAGTGAGCGTGATTACGAATTACGTTAGCACAGCGCTAGCGAGTAATCGAGCGTCCGTAGGAGCGTCATTACGAATTATTTTAAGTTGGGAGGTCGAATAAAACTGTGGTCATGTAATTTTCTGCCCAAGCTGGGCCAAAGGCTTTTTCTAGTACGCGGCGGGTTTTATCGTTTTGCTGCTGTTTGGTGCAGTAGTTGTGTTGTCCGGCGAGATTTTGCGTGACTTGTTCAATTGAAACAGGATTAGAAGCGATCGCTTGGATGCAATGAATATCTAAAAATTCTCGCACCCGCGACAGAAACATTGTTTCTTCTTCAGGGGAACTGGGGCGCACAAAGATACAAAAATCCGAAAAAATATTTCCCCATTCTGGTAATTCACGGGGTTGGGAAAAGTTAAGCACTGTTAGCTGTGTCAGCGCAGAAGTATACGATTCTGGTAAGGTGCGTTCTACTTGGATAGGAGAAAGGTCTGCGATCGCAGCACTAATTTGACCTCTACCCCCAACTAAATCACAACCGAACATCGGTAGATTGTATTCTGGACGAGGAAACATGACACAGTGCAAAATATCCAGCATATTTCCGATTTTTGCCAGTTCCAAGTGCATTTTCCGAAACTGGGGCGTTTGATAGCAGCGGTTTTCAATCGTCAGTTTTTCGCCTTCTAGTCTACCTTCCACATACCCCAATTCATTAGGCAAATGATAGGGGGATAAATCCAGGTGCTGATGCCAAGCTGCCTCAATACAATCAGCTAGCTGACGAATTAGGGGATGTTGTTGCTCACGCAGCGAGGGCATAGAAGTAAATGACATATCTAGTTGGGAATGCGATCTAATGGCCAGTCTACAACCTGTCGTGCCATACCTGTTGTGGTTTGCAACAATATAAGCAAACACTTACACCCAGCCAACGTAAATTTATAAGACAGATACTTTTCACAAGGGTTATTGATTTTGTAGTCTAGGTTACATAAATAATTTTAGATTAGCTCATATTTGAAGGCTAATAGAAAGCTATGAAACTAGATTCTCATAGACCGGATTTTGCTGTGCAAGCAATAAGGCACAATCTGCAAGGTTTACAGAGGTTCAGAGTTTCTACTTGGGTAAACCTTCTGCAACTTCCCAACCCCTTTAGTTTTGACGAAGCACTTTTATTGTGTCCGGTTTCAGCAGATGAGTGGCTAGCCTGGATTCCAGATCATGGAGAGACAATACTCAATATCGGGCAATTTATAGCAAAGTGCTGAGTGCTGTACATGGATAGCGGGGCGTTTAGCCCGTGCTGAGTATAAACCCAGTTAAATCAAGGCTTTTAGGAATCAATATTGTCCTAACATATCTGGCTACGGCTATAGTTATTAGTTATTGGGCATTGGGCATTGGTTATTCACTTTGGACAAATGACAAATGACAAATGATAAATGACAAACGACTATTGCCAGAAATCAGTGATATCGTATCCCAATTCCTCTAGCATGTGCCGCAGCAGGGGTAAACTCAGTCCAATTACATTGCTGTGACAGCCTTCAATTTTTTCCACGAAGAAACTTCCAAAACCTTCAATGGCAAAGGCACCAGCACACTTGAGGGGTTCACCTGTGGCAACATAAGCTTTAATTGCCTTCTCGCTCATTTGAGCAAAGTAAACTTTTGTAACTTGAGACTTGACTAAAGTACGGTTTTGGTCAGGGTCAATTAAAGCATGACCTGTGTACAGGTCGCCAGAGTTACCTTGCATTATCTGCCAACGAGCGATCGCTTCAGAGAAGTCTGCTGGTTTGCCGTAAATTTCACCATTGATGGACAAAACTGAATCACAACCCATAATCAAAGCTGATTCAAACTGTGGGGCTACAGTTTCCGCTTTATACTGGGCAAGAGTTTTGACCAATTCTGCTGGTTCACTTAGTTCAATTTGCGACTCATCAAAGTCACTAGGTTGAACTATCGGTTCAATACCAACAGTTTGCAGCAAGCGGCGTCGGGCTGGGGAAGCTGAGGCAAGTACAAAAGGTGGAATTTTCATGAGATTTTAGAAAAATTTGTTAATTGGGCATTGGGCATTGGTGATTAAATATATTCTCTATCCCTATTCCCCATTCCCCATTTCCCAATTAATAATTAATAAACAGAAAAAGAATTGACAACCTCATCAATCATTCGTTTGACTTTCTGCCAGCGTTTTTCAGGAATTGAGGCGTTGAAGGTAAAAAGTTTACCACGACTCACAGCAACGCTAGCGATGTTGTGTCGTTGCTGTTGATTGGGGAGTTTAACCTCATACTCTAAAAGGTAGTATGTTTTACCGTCTACTTCTCGCTGTGCGGCATTGACTAATTCAGCCGAACGACCAGAGTCAGGAGGCGCGAGAGCCGCTTTTCCTAATTTGTATCCTACTTCTGTTGGGGTTCCCAATTCTGACAAAGTTTTGCCTTCAGGAACTGGGCTAATCACAACCGAAACATTTTCAGACACCTCAATCAAATCGTGGAAAACCACATCTGGACCATCGGCAACTTTAACTGGCAGCCATCCATTAGGATATAAAAACTGATAGCCATCACTGCTGTCTACAAAGCTTTTGAGTCCAGCCGCAGCCGCAACATCAGAATTACTCAGACTGAAGCTCAACACCAATAGCAAAATTAATACAATTCGTTTCCACATTTCTACAGATTCCTTTGGGCTGGAGATAACACAAGGCTTGCATCATTTCTCGTTTTTATTCTCCCACCAACCGGGACGCTTCGGATAATGCATTAGATGGTGAGGGTTAAATGCCCAAATGTCGGCATAATACTTACTAAACTACTGGGGTTCACCTCTAATCGTAATTTTGTATGGTCTTACTGGTCTGCTAGTGGCCCTAACGCTCTTCTATTACTCTCTTAAAAAACGTAGAGGCACACAGAGAATAACTCTGCGCCCTTTTGCGTAAACCTCTGTGCCCCTCTGCGTTTCAAAAAAAATTTAGTAAATAGGAGAGGCAGATAATTCTACCTCTCCTATACAGGGATAGACAAATTACTTCAACTATCCCATGATTAATTCCAACTTACTAGGCTTAGTATCTGTTGGCTTTGTTGGGTCTGTGAACAAGAAAGCTGAGAATTTGGCACTGCTTGATGTTGTCAAAACCCACAACACGGATATAGCTGGTATTGAATTGAGAACGGCATCCTTGAACTTCGCTCAACACTTCTTGAGTGGATTTAGCACCGAACAAAGGCAACTTCCACATTGTCCAATATAATTCTGTTGGCTCAGAAGTTTCATTAAACTCGATCGCAGGAATGTAACCTTGATTCAAAATATACTGGATCTGCTTGGCAATTTGAGCGTCAGACAGAGGTGGAAGATAAGAAAGGGTTTCGTAACGACGCTCTTTTGGTAAAGTTTGCATAGCTTTTGATAATGGGTTGCGATTTTTACTAGTAGATTGACCGAACTAATTGGATAAGTTATCCAAATTCTGATCTGAAGTTTTTTGCTGTTCTGGTTGCAGACTGGGGTTAGATGTGTCTATTCCTGTGATGCGTTCTAAATGCTGGCGACGCTGTTCCATGTTGGCTTGCTGAATGCCAGTGCGTACCATTTCCGGTAAAAATTCTGCAATTTCTTCCGCAATGTGTTCCCTGACAGTCATGATTCGCAAAGCCAAATCTGGTTTTTCTCGCAACAGTTGCTCAATGTATGATTCACCATTCTGAATTTTGCCAGACGAAAAGTTATGTAGCCAAAGTTCTAATGGAGGATTAGTTTCGCCTAGCTGTGCCAATACTGTCCTTAGAGCCTGATAAGTCAGATAACTTTGGAGAGTTTTGGCTGTGTCCTTCGCAATTTGCTTAAGATTCATGCTTGACCCCAGCCCTGAAGAGTTATGAGTTATGAGTTATGAGTTATGAATTCATGCAAATCCTAACTCTTAACTCTTAACTCTTAACTGTTAACCCAGATCAGACGGTATCCATTGCTTCAAACTCGAACTTGATTTCTTTCCACAGTTCGCAAGCAGCAGCCAATTCAGGAGACCACTTGGCAGCTTCGCGGATGATATCGTTACCTTCACGAGCCAAGTTGCGGCCTTCGTTACGAGCTTGAATAACGGCTTCCAAGGCGACACGGTTAGCTGTAGCACCAGGAGCGTTACCCCAAGGGTGTCCCAAAGTACCACCACCGAATTGCAGTACGGAGTCATCACCGAATATTTCTACCAGCGCGGGCATGTGCCATACGTGGATACCACCAGAAGCAACTGCCATTACACCAGGTAGAGAAGCCCAGTCTTGGGTAAAGTAGATACCACGAGACTTGTCTTGCTCAATGTAGTTTTCACGCAACAGGTCAACGAAGCCCATTGTAATACCGCGTTCACCTTCCAACTTACCAACTACAGTGCCGGTGTGGACGTGGTCACCACCAGACAAACGTAGAGCTTTAGCCAATACACGGAAGTGGATACCGTGGTTCTTTTGACGGTCAATTACAGCGTGCATAGCACGGTGAATGTGCAGCAATATACCATTGTCGCGGCACCAACGAGCCAATGTGGTGTTGGCGGTGAAGCCTGCGGTGAGGTAGTCATGCATGATGATGGGCATTTTGAGTTCTTTAGCGTACTCAGCCCGCTTCAGCATTTCTTCACAGGTAGGAGCGGTAACGTTTAGGTAGTGACCTTTAATTTCACCGGTTTCTGCTTGGGCTTTATTGATAGCTTCAGCGACGAACAAAAAGCGATCGCGCCATCTTTGGAATGGTGCGGAGTTAATGTTTTCGTCGTCTTTGGTGAAGTCCAAACCACCGCGCAAACACTCGTATACAGCGCGTCCGTAGTTCTTTGCGGAAAGACCCAATTTGGGCTTAATTGTACAACCCAGCAAAGGACGACCGTATTTGTTTAACTTGTCGCGCTCAACTTGGATACCGTGGGGAGGCCCTTGGAAGGTCTTGATGTAAGCTACTGGAAAGCGGATGTCTTCTAGACGTAGTGCCCGCAGAGCTTTGAAACCAAACACGTTACCGACAATTGAGGTCAACACGTTGGTTACAGAACCTTCTTCAAACAAGTCCAAAGGATAGGCAACGTAAGCAATGTACTGGTTGTCTTCGCCCCGAACTGGTTCGATGTCGTAGCAACGACCTTTGTAGCGATCGAGGTCGGTGAGCAAATCTGTCCACACAGTTGTCCAAGTACCTGTGGAAGATTCAGCCGCTACAGCCGCACCTGCTTCTTCGGGAGGAACACCAGGCTGGGGTGTCATGCGGAACGCAGCTAGAAGATCGGTATCTTTTGGAGTGTAATCCGGTGTGTAATAAGTTAGTCTGTAATCTTGAACCCCGGCTTGATACCCAGATTTGCTCTGAGTCCTCGTTTGAGCGTAAGACATAATTTTATCCTTCCCTGAAATCACTCTTTTTAATTATCAAATCACGTTTTGTGCAACTTCCCCTCACCTCGCTCTTGCCCCCCTTGAGCGAGGGGAAGATCGGAAAAATTTTTTGTTAGGAGTTGCCTTTGGCAAAGGTTAGCAGTTTTTTTGCTGCGGACACTTTGGTAGCGGTGGTAGCCCTCCTCACCAGTGTTTTCCCCTTCTTGGGGTACACGACCTAGCGCTTCTACTGTTCCCTCTTGCTAAAAATCAAAATTCTTTTTTACCTCTTCTTCGCACCCAACTAAACCTTCTCAATTTCACCAAAACTTCCGCCTTTTGTGGCTTGATTTAGATAATTCCCCCATAAATTGGGGTATTCAGGGGATTTGGCTGGCTGGCACACATTCCCGCTTTTACACTCCTTATATCTTTCCCTTTGATGGAAAAGATACCAGAAAAGAATTTACTTGACAGAGATTTAGTAGAGTGGTGAGCATAAAGATAAAAGAATTGCACACCACGTAATTTGTAACTTGTTTCACAATATATCAAGAATTCGATAAGTTATTCTTTGAAAGTTTTTAACTTATCTATTTAATTTGGTTATTACATAAAGATTTAAACTTTTTGTTACAAAAGCTTTACAAAGTGTCATTAATGGTGTGTGGGCATGGGGAGATGAGGGGGATGAGGGGGATGAGGGAGTAGGGGAGAAAGAGCTAATTTTTTATTACTCCCCCTTGCCCAATGCCCAATGCCCAACGCCCAATATCCAATGTTTAAAAAATCCCAGCTAGGGGAACACTGAAATTAACCCAAAGCCAGTTTAGGTAAATGCTATGGGTACTGTCTCCAAAGGAAATGTCACCGTGGTATTGTTTTGCAAGCGTACTAGTTTATTGACTACTTCTATCTTGCTGGGGTTGATAGCTTTGCCAAGTATAGGATGGGCACAAAAAACCCCTGATATTAATTCATCTGATTTAACCCCCGCTTACCCAGCTTCCCCACCGCCACCGCGAGTAGAACCTTTACCCGATGAGCGGGGAGTGCAAGAAAATTCCCCACAAACTGATTATCGGGTTGGTAATTTACTGGGAGATGTTACAGGTAATCTTTGGGTAGGTTCTTGGCGAGGGCTATCGCGGATCGATCCTAAAACCGGCAAGATTATTTCTCGTGTGAGCTTACCGAATGTTGCCATTGGAGCTTTAGCCCAAGACAAGGTAGGACGTTTGTGGGTAGGAAGTTATGAAGGACTAGTTCGAGTTGACCCCCGCACTAGCGAAATTACTGCACAAAATTTATTTTTGCCTTCTAAACGCGTGTTGTCACTGTTACTTGACAAACGGGGTTATTTGTGGACTGGAACCGATAGCGGTTTAGCTCTCATTAGTCCCGACCAAGGCTTGATTATGACAACATTAAAAAATCTGCCTGGTGTCAGCGCTAACGCTCTAACTTTAGATGCTGAAGGTCAATTATGGGTTGGTACTCTTGATGGATTGGTGCGGGTAAATACTGCTAGTGCTGCGATTATGAAGCGAATAGCCGATTTACCTGGGACGAGTGTACAAGCTTTAGCTATTAGTCCAGAAGGATTAATTTGGGCGGGAATGCCGAATAATTTGCTAGTTGTTAACCCAAAAACTGGTGCAGTGTTGCGGTCTGTAACTCGTCTGCGCGGGCGTGACGTGACAGCGGTACGTTTTGCTAAAGATGGTAGTGTTTGGGTCGGGACTAGTAATGGTTTGTTACGATTAAATCCAAATACAGGAGCTGTATTAGACACAGAAGTTGCTGGACTTCCTTCTAGTCGGGTTATTACCCTTGCACCTGACATCGGCAATAAATTATGGATTGGCACTAGTGAAGGTCTAGCTTGGTTAATGCCCAAAACGGACAGTGCAAAACCCCATATTGCTTTCAGCCGCGCTGTTAAATGATTAGTTAAGAGTTATGAGTTAGGAGTTATTAAGTTAAAAAATGTTTTAAATTCAAAACTCCTAACTTCTAACTCAGCACGGGCTAAACGCCCCGCTTCCGCTAACAGCACTCACTACTCAGCACTCAAATAAATGGCAATCACTACCCAGCAATTAATTCAATGGAAACAACAGGGACGTTCAATTGTCGCGTTGACCGCTTGGGATTATGCGATCGCTCGACTCCTCGACGCAGCTGGTGTAGACTTAATCCTCGTGGGTGATTCTATGGCAGTAGTTCTTGGGTATGAAACAACACTGCCAATAACTTTGGATGAGATGATATACCACGCCAAATCCGTGCGCCGTGGGGTTAAACAGGCATTCCTGCTTGTTGATTTACCGTTTTTGAGCTACCAGGAAAGTATCCAACAAGCGATACATTCAGCTGGTAGGGTATTGAAAGAGACTGGAGCGCAAGGCGTTAAGTTAGAGGGTGGTTATCCAGAAATGGTAGAAACTGTTGCCCGTTTGGTGCAAGCTGGAATTCCAGTCATGGGTCATGTAGGTTTGACACCCCAATCGGTACATCAACTTGGTTTGCGACAACAAGGGAAAACCCAAGAAGCGAGTGAGAGAATTTTACAAGAAGCGATCGCCTTAGAACAAGCGGGTGCTTTTGCCATGTTGTTAGAGCATATACCCGCAGATTTAGCAATGCAGATTTCACAAAAATTGAGTATTCCCACAATTGGTATCGGTGCAGGAATTCACTGCGATGGACAAGTTTTAGTTACCTCAGATGTCCTCGGACTGGCAGAAAAGCATCCACCATTCGCCAAAGTTTACACAAATTTGCGCGAGACGATTACCAAAGCCGTGCAAGATTATGCCGTGGAAGTGCGAGAGCGGAAGTTTCCTTAGAAAAGTTAAAGAAATAAGGTGCTAATCAAAAACATAAAAAACCCCGACTTGATAGCCGAGGTAGATGGGAGAAGTTCAAATGTCGATGGAATATTCCAATACCAAAGTTTGTTTTTCTTAGTTAACACCCAACGCAACCAAAACTATATAGGTAATAGACAAGGTGCAATTTTAGCTATGCGGCTTTTTTTGGGGCTTTACTAAGCTATGTAAATAAATATAACAATAATCTTACAAATGGTCAACTAGACTTGACAAACAAAGGCTGATATATTTTATAAGGACTACTTATCAAGGCAGTACGATCGGTAAATAAAACGGGTAACTGGGTAAGATAGTGCAATGAAAACGAGAACCGCTGTTTTGGGAAGTAGAAAAACTAAGCGATTAGCTGCAATAATTCAGGGTAGGTGAAATTAAGCCAGAGATTTGAGAAGCTAGCTACTGGATCGCGAAAGTCTTTACAATTCCCTTGTTGACTCAAAAAGTATTTCTCGACCTATGACGAATCAAGCTCCTATCCCGGTTATTGTCAACGGTGCTGCTGGCAAAATGGGCCGTGAGGTGGTTAAGGCGGTGGCGCAAGCGCCTGACTTAAACCTAGTGGGTGCAATTGACCACAGTTTAGAACATCAAGATAAAGACGCTGGGGAGTTGGCAGGTTTAAGCGAACCTCTGGAAGTGCCGATTACCAATCAATTAGAACCGATGTTGGGGTATGTGGCTGGTGACAGACAGTCTCCTCCAGGGGTGATTGTAGACTTTACCCATCCCGATTCAGTTTATGACAATATTCGCAGTGCGATCGCTTACGGTATTCGTCCTGTAGTCGGCACCACTGGGTTAAGTCCAGAACAAATTCAAGACTTGGCAGATTTTGCCGACAAAGCTAGCACTGGTTGTCTAATTATTCCTAATTTTTCCATTGGGATGGTGCTATTGCAACAAGCTGCGATCGCAGCCTCAAAATATTTTGACCATGTGGAAATTATCGAACTGCATCACAACCAAAAAGCTGATGCTCCCAGTGGTACTGCCATTCAAACAGCGCAGTTACTAGGAGAATTGGGTAAAACTTTTAACCCTGCTCTTGTAGAAGAAACGGAAAAATTAGCAGGAGCAAGGGGCAGTATCGCAGATGAAGGGATTAGAATTCATAGCGTGCGCTTACCGGGATTGATTGCCCATCAGGAAGTGATTTTTGGCGCAGCAGGGCAGATTTATACTTTACGACATGATACGAGCGATCGCGCTTGTTATATGCCAGGAGTGCTACTAGCGATTCGCAAAGTCTTAGCGCTAAAGTCATTAGTATATGGATTAGAAAAGATACTTTAAACTTTAAACACACTATTGGGCATTCATTACTTAGGACTCATGTTAGTACCACTGACTCGCCAGAAATTTGAACAAGTTGTCCCCTTAATTGCCACTGGTTTGCAGTACAAGTACTACTGGGGGAAGTTCTCAAATTTTTTGCAACGCCTGTTAATTTCTGTAGTTGCGATAGTTGTTATTTTGCTTTTAACAGTTATTTTCAAGCTTGAGTTTGCTTCAATAGTATTTGTGCTAGGGGTAATTGGCGCTTTTTTTTGGTTGTGGTATCCAGTGTTTCAAGCAAGTATGCGGAATTTACAATGCCGCCGTTACAAGTACGGCGGCTTTTTCCGTGGTCGAGTTCTAGATTGGTGGATTACAGACCAATTGATGGGTAAAACCGAAACAGTCAACAACAAAGGCGAATTGGTGATTGTAGAAAACCGAGAAAAACAGATAAATTTAGAGATAGGTGATGATACAGGATTTAGCATTGAGTTTGTAGCACCATTGCGTCCTGCCCACAAAGTTATTACTCGCGGTCAAATTGCAGAAATGGTAGTGATGTCAAATCGCCCAGATTTGAGCAGTATTGAAGAATTCAGCGATATATACTTTCCCAATCGTGACCTCTGGGTTAGCGATTATCCTTATCTGCGGCGGGATTTCTTTAATGAAATCGGTCGCCGCTTGCGTGAAGACCAACAACAAAAGCCGCGTCGGCGTCGTAGAGTAGAGGATTGATGAAGTGATTAGTATAGGTTTTGGGACTTAGACAAAAAGTAGCCAGAAAAAAGCCTCAAATTTATATTGTCACGAAAAAGTTATATTCTGAGGAACGCGCTTGAGCGATCGCACCCGTAAAAAAGCTATTTAAACGCAATTTAATTTCAGTGCGATCGCCCTTGTTACGATCAACCTCAAAACTGCCGATAAACAGTTACTTGAACTGTAAATGGCTGTCCATAGCCAACGCGACCAACAACACAGTGTGAGCGATCGCTATTAGATTTGTTAGATGAAGAAACAATTGCTCAGAAAACGGGTTTAACTGTGGCAGATACCTACGGTAAGCTACGCTAACGCATAAAAATGTATGAACAATAAGCGTGGCTGTAGCAAGCGATGCCTACGGCAACCCCAGAGGGCAACGCCATCAAGTTACGAATTCTTTGAGCGAATCGCCTACATCAGTTTTTGGTTGACAGCGTAGAGGCTAGATAGGCGAGTCAAGAGACATCACCTTGGGTGTATGAGGAAAAGCGCTCTGGAGCGATTGCCTGCGCCCAAGAGTCTGCGCTCCAACAATCTCCCAAATTCAATGAACGATCGCCCGAATTCAATAAACGATCGCCCGAATTCAATAAACGATCGCCCGAATTCAATAAACGATCGCCCGA
>NZ_JABXKF010000158.1 GCF_017115165.1 Nostoc sp. LPT
TCACTGGTGGATTCAATTTGGAGTTTAATCGTAACTAATTACCCGGACATGATATCACACAAGAAAAAAGAGCAATTTGTATGCCGAATAACTCATCACATAAACCAACAATTGACTACTGGCACGTCTAGAGCGATCGCAACGGTATAAGTCACCAATCCCGTTGTCAAATTGAGGGCTTCATTGAAAAAGGCATAGCCCCAGATACTTCACCGCAGTGGCTTTCTAACTTGAAGCAGTCCGGTGTCACAATTACCTTTACTGTGCTACCCGTGGGATGGGTTGGCAACTGGCATGAGAACCCGAAGCCCCAGTGGATCATCCCACTGTCGGGACGCTGGTTTGTGGAGACTATGGACGGACAGCGAGTCGAGATGGGCCCTGGCGAAATTTCATTTGGAGAAGACCAGGGTACAAAAGCAGACGCGCAAGGTCATAAAGGTCACTTATCTGGAACAGTAGGCGATGCACCAGCTGTTCTGATAATGGTGCAACTCGAAGAGACTCCGACTATAGAGCAATCCTGTCGCTTAAGGTAATGATGGAGGCAGTTAACTGACAGCCCAGAGGCGCTAGCTTTATCTAATTAAATAGTAACGAAAGATTAAGCATACCAAGTCACTTTGAGTTATGGTGCAAAGTAATCTTTCTTAGGGCAAATAGAATAAAAGTGAAGATAGGGAGTAAAATATTTGAACAAATTAAAACTGATTTGATTCAGAACAAATATATGTTTAGTATACTTTGGGGTATTGTTGTTATACTGGTTGCCTTTTGGGCATTAGGGCTGACACTTCACATTGCCGGAAATCTAATTCATGCAGTGTTGCTTATAGCCATTGGCCTTGCTATCTATAATTTTTTCAAAGCACGTGATGTGTAAATAAATATAGCGTTTCCTAATCAGATGAGGTACATCATAGTCTCCTACTCGCTTGCAGGCAGGAGATAGAGGATATGGTTATTGTACCTCACTCATTATCTCTCAACCTTTAGCTCCACTTTATCGGCAATTACAAACAATAAGGTAACTTCTCAGCTTCTGCAACTTGCCAAGCTACAGCATTACTCTTATTCGTAGCAGCATCAATCATCTGTTTTGATTGGTCTACTCCATGCCAAACACCACCATGTTTTGCCAAAGCCAGCGTGTAATTTCCAGTGCCACACGCCACATCGAGATACGAGGAATCTGATTGGATTTGGAGGTAAACAGCTAATCGACCAGCAATGTCAGGGTCAGGGCGACAAGTCAAATCATAACCTTTGCCAATTTGCTCATAAATAGCCATTTGTTTGAGTCTGTTCCGAATTTTTAGATTCAGATTATTCTATGGCTTTTGCTACATGGACGCAAACTATTACGAGCTTGCGGATGAGTGACAAAATAGTCTTCTAGCCATTGACATCCACGTGTTAATAAATCATCTAAATCCAAACTCCACAAAATCACCTGACCATCCTTACTAGCAGAGGCAATAATCTTGTTATCAGGGCTGAAACTGACGCTTGTCACTGAAGCGCTATGTCTAGTCAACGTAGTGATAGGAGTTCCATCTATTTGCCAAAGTTTGATAGTTTTGTCTTGGCTACCAGAAGCAATAATCTTGTTATCGGGGCTGAAACTAACGCTTGTCACTGAAGCGCTATGTCCAGTCAACGTAGTGATAGGAGTTCCATCTATTTGCCAAAGTTTGATAGTTTGATCTGTACTTCCAGATGCAAGGATTTTGCTATCAGGACTAAAACTGATACTATTAATATCCTTTCTATGTCCAGTCAGGGTAGTAATTAAAGTTCCATCTAAGTGCCAAAGTTTAATAAGTCCATCATCGCCACCAGAAGCAATAATTTTACAGTCGGGACTGAAACTGACACTTGTTACCCAATTTTTATGCCCAGGGAAGGTTTTAATTCGAGTTTCGTCCCACTTCCAGAGTTTAATAGATCCTTGGTCAGTACCAAAAACAATCATTTCTTGGTTGGGACTGAAACTAACACTTGTTACCCCAACTTTATGTCCAGTTAAAGTATGAATTGGAGTTCCATTGGCTTTCCAAAGTTTAGCAGTTCCTTGATCAGTACCAACAGCAATAGTTCTATCATTGGGGCTGAAACTGATACTATTTACCCAACCTTGATGTTCTCTCAGGTTAGCAATTAAAGTTCCATTTCGCTGCCATAGTTTCACAGTACTATCGTCACCACCAGAAGCGATGATTTTGCCATTGCGGCTGAAATTCAGGCTGGTTATCGCACGTTTATGCCCAGTTAATGTAGTCATCATATCTGCATTCAGCTTCCAGAGTTTCACAATTCCGTCTTCACTACCAGAAGCAATGATTTTGCCATCACGGCTAAAACTAACACTAACTACTGAATCACCATGTCCAACTAGAGTATAAATTAAGGTACCATCCAGTTGCCAGATTTTTACAGTTTGGTCACTACTACCAGAAGCAATTATTTTACCATTACGGCTGAAACTAACACTATTTATCCTCGCTGTATGTCCCTCAATTGTTCTAATTAGAGTACCATTGGCTTTCCAAAGTTTGATTGTTTTGTCATCACTACCGGAAACAATGTTTTCTCCATCTTGGCTAAAATTAATACTTGTCACCCAACCTTTATGCCCAACAATGGTTGTGATGAAAGTTCCATCACTTTTCCATAGTTCAATATTTCCTTCTTCGTTACCAACGGCAATAATTTTGCCATTAGGGCTGATGGTAGCACTGGTGATTGCATTACTTTTGAATGGTATAGTTTTAATCAGAGTACCATCTGACTGCCAGAGTTTTACAGTGCCATCTTTGCTAGCAGAAGCAATAGTATTATTAGCACTAAATGTAGCGCTAATTACCCAATTATGATGTCCAGAGAGTGTTTTAATCAGAGTACCATTTCGCTGCCAGAGTTTAATAGTTCCGTCTTGACTAGCAGAAGCAATAATTTTGCTATCCTCGCTAAAACTAATACTTCTCAGCTTATTTTTATGCCCAACAAGGGTAGCGATCGCAGTTCCGTTTTGATGCCATAATTTAACAGTACCATCATCACTACCAGAAGCAATAATTTTGCCATCAGGACTGAAAATTAGATTAGTGAGTATTGTTTGCTCGCTATCAAATTGATTATATTCATGAATATTTATGAGAATATTTAGTAAAGCAGACAAGGGAGTGATTGTTTGATATTCTCCCAAATCAGACTGATTTTTTACCAGATGTTTTAAATCTTCTCCAGCCTTCATACCTAAAAGCAAAGCTTCAAGTTGTTTAGATTGAAATTGCTGTGCAGCGTTATAGCCAACTTGTGTAAGTCTTGTAGCTTCATTGGCGGTGTCTAATTGATTTTGTCCAAAAATCACACTCATTAATATGAGGAGAATTGCGATACTTCCTCCAATCCAAACTATGTATTTTGCTTTTTTATTTGCATCAGCTAACTTTTGTTTAACGGTTAGATTAGCTTTAGTTAACTTTTGACTAGCTAATGCTAATTTTTGATTTACCTCAATTTGTAATTCTGTAGTAACTTTTTGACTTTCTTGTAAAAATTTGTAATCGGAATTACTTAAACTTTTACCAACAGCCCAGACTAACGCTTCATCTAAAGCTTTACCTCGCAATAACCAGGATGGCTCATATTGGGAATTTAACCAGTTATTAATTGCTTCACTATAGGGACGGAGTTTATCTAATTCTTCTTTGAGCCAATTTCGATTAAAAACTGCTTCATAGATAGAGTTATATACTCTTAAATAGCCGGATTGTTTCACTACCAAACCTGATAGTCTTAATTCAGTTTGCTCTTGACTACCATCTATAATAACTCCCTTACTTGAGTGTAAAACTTGCTGATATAATCCCAGTAATCTCCCAGCTTTTTGTTCATTCCGTAGCAGGCGATCGCGGATTGTTCTTAAATGCTCTGGTTCATCTTGAGTTTCCCAATTATCGATGATATAATTATGAACTAATTCGTTAACACTCAGATAACTATTTTCGGTTTCTTGTACAATTAAACTGCATAATTTTTGAGTCAAAAATGGTTGTCCACCAGTCCAATTTAACACATCTTGTAACACTGTTTCCGGATGCTCTACGTTATCCGCCAACCCTGAAAGTAACGCCTTTTTTGCTTCTGCAAAGCTAAACCCAGTTAATTCTATAGAACTACCAATATTAAACGGCGTACGTTCTCTTTCTTGAATCAAATCTCCTGGTGTCGCTACTCCAAGCAAACAAAAAGTTAGACGCTCATATTTTTGAGATTCAGCCCGAAGATTATAACAAGCGCGAATTAAAGCAAAAAAATCATCTTTAAACTTACTTTTGATTAAACTATCAATTTCATCGATAAAAATGATCATATTAGAAGTAAATTTATTTAGCAACAATGACTCTAAAAGTAAATTTAATCTCTGTATCTCCGTCCAAGAGTCATGCTGTAACCACCAGCGATTAAAATCTATATCATCTATTTCAAAACTAGATAATAACTGATTAGCAAATCCTTTATACCATTTTTCGGGGCTGGTATGACTACCAAGGATAGTTAAATCAATAGAAGCACATTTTATTCCTACTGCTCTAAGTTTTTTGATTGTCTGAACTCGCAAACTAGATTTACCCATTTGACGCGAGTTAAATACAAAACAATACTCCCCAGCTTTCAGCAGTTCAAATATTTGTCCATCTGCTTTTCGGACTACATAGGTGCGATGGTTAGCATTTAAACTACCACCGACTTTATAATAATTATTAAATTCCATTTTTATTCTCTGCGCCTCTGCGCCTCTGCGTGAGATTATTGATTTTTCCAATGAAAACTAGTTACAAGCGATGCCTGCGGTGTTTGCTAGCCTACGCCAAAATATTCATGATACAATCGACAGCTAGGCATCATAAAATTATTGTTAATTTTAATCACTCCCATACTATCCAATTGATAAATTTGCCGATTTTTTCGCTCTATTTTAATCCCTTGAGTATTAGTTACTATCTCTTGAAATACCCTTCCTAACTCTGGATTTTCTTGAAAAGTCTCCAAATGTCTGCGTAAATGCTCAGTATAAATTCCTGCATCTGTGCTAGCCTCTTTAAGCAATTCCTCAATAGTTGCATCCTGACATACCAAATAATAAAGTGCTAACCGCACTAAATAAGGATGTCCCCCCACTAAAGACATAATAGGAACAATGTTTTTATTATCTAATCCATGTCGGATAGCTAAACTCTTCACTTGTTCTTCAGTAAATTCTTCCAATTTAACTGGTAGTCCGATATTAAAAGGAGATTGATTAATATCTAAGCGACCATAATCTTCTGTAGAATGTGCTACTATTATTCGCAATTTTTCCCATGTTTCTGACTCATTAGCATTTTCATTCCAGTTACGCAACATCGGAAAAAAGTTTTCATAAATTTCTGGGTATTCAAATAATTTATCTACCTCATCTAAAGCTAAAACTAAAACCCCATCTAATTGTTTTAGCAATCTGTGAAATGTTAAAGTGCAGTTCACCATACTGGGAATATCTGTATCCCATACAGATAGTGAAGGTGCTGAAGATAGTTGATTAACCACATAGGCATAAAAACTGCGTAGAAAATCATTAGGGTTAGTAAATTTATTTTTTTCTATTAAGCTAAAATTCAAATAAACCGTACAATAACTACTTTTCTTAGCTTCAGCGATAATTCTCTTCAACAGCGAAGTTTTACCCATCTGCTTAGGTGCTTTAATCCGAATTAGTGCGCCTGGTTCTTTCACCGCAATATAACAACGATATTCAATGGGAGAACGTTCTTGATAAAAAGCAGAATTTAGCGGTTCCGGCCCTTCTGGAAAGCAGATATTTTGGATTATATGCCCACATTTTTCTAAAGCTTTCACACTAACTAACTCTGGCTTATATTTGGCAAACATCTCAATCAGATTACAACGATAATCTGGTTCTGTCTCAGGGGGAAAGCCAAATTTGGTGGATATATTTCTTAGTTGATGGCTAGCTGTGGAACGATGGGTAGCGCCAAGTTCTCTGGCTATCTGTTCATCTGTTTGTCCAGCTAAAAATAAAGGTAAAACCTTTTTCTGTTTTGGAGTTAATTCATTTTGATATATTTTTTCAAATTTCTCTTGATTTATCAGCATTTTTCTATAGTAATCATATTTGATTTTTGAAATTATCTACGTGGGCGGGGAGTAGGGAGTAGGGAGTAGGGAATAAGGAATTAGGCTTTTCGATGTGTACTGAGCTTTTTCATAAATCAAATATTAGTCCTATATCATCTTGCACCATTCTCAATAACCTCCAGGTGGGCACTGCCCACAACGTAAAAATAAGGGTTTGAGTGAACGTTAAGCAGTGCCCACCCTACAAAAATTGCTGATTATCTTGGTAGATTTGCAAAATTGGGATGCTCCCTTGAATTCGGGCAGTCGTTTATTGAATTCGGGCAGTCGTTTATTGAATTCGGGCA
>NZ_JABXKF010000109.1 GCF_017115165.1 Nostoc sp. LPT
TGCTAGATGCAAGTTTTCAGCTTACCTGCTTTGTATACCAATTAGATAGCTAGGGGTGCGATGATTGATAAATACCCTAAAAATCTTATAGTGTGCTATTTACCTCTGAGTATGCTTATACAACTCAGCAGTATATCTTTAAGTCCACTGAAATCTCAGGCTGTTGATACTACACAATTACCAAGTAGTAATTTCATCCTGTCGCAAAAATTCCCACCACCACAGGATGTTAAACCACCGACCCCTTCGCCACTTCCCTCGCCTGAACTGCCACAGCCACTCCCCCCACCAGCAGAAATATTGCCACCCTCTGCCCCAACTCCCACACCTGATGAACCACCCCCTGGCAACTTTCCTCAAACTATTGTTGTTGATCGGTTTGAAGTTGTTGGTAGCACAGTTTTCAGTGCCCAAGAGTTAGCCCTCGCCACTGCTGAATTTACTAAACGACCGATCTCATTGTCTGAAGTCTATCAAGCACGTTCTAAAATCACTGATTTATACGTCAAAAATGGTTACATTACTTCTGGTGCCTATATTCCACCTCAAAGAATCCAATCCGGTGTTATCAAAATTCAGGTGGTCGAAGGTAAATTAGCAGATATCCAGATAACTGGAACTCGGCGGTTGAATCCAAATTATGTTCGCAGCCGACTAGCAATCGCGACATCACCACCTCTGAATCGCCAGCGTCTATTAGAAGCACTGCAACTTTTGCAACTTAATCCTTTGATTCAAAATGTGACTGCTGAACTCTCAGCAGGATCGGGGACGGGTACGAGTCTTTTGGAAATTAAAGTCAGTGAGGCAAAAACCTTTAGTAGCCAAATAATTCTTGATAATGGGCGATCGCCTAGTGTTGGCAGTTTCCGACGCGGATTACGATTGAATGAAGCCAACTTACTCGGATTGGGAGATGGTCTGAGTGTAGGCTACACTAATACCGATGGTAGTAACTCCTTTGATGCCAGCTATACATTGCCTCTCAATCCCCGCAATGGAACTCTTAGCTTAAACTATGGTGTTACGTCGAGTAATGTTATTGAGCATGATTTCGCTTTTTTAGATATCGAATCGACATCTCGCTACTACGAATTGACATTCCGCCAGCCTATAGTCCAAACTCCCACACAAGAATTCGCTCTTGGCTTAACAGCTTCCCGACGCGAAAGTGATATCTCATCGTTGCTACAAAGAATAGGGAATCCCGCCTCTGAACTTTCGCCTGGTGCTGATGAAGAGGGGCGCACTAAGGTATCTGCCTTGCGATTTTTTCAAGAATGGACGAATCGTAACAGCCGTGAAGTCATAGCCCTACGCTCTCAATTCAGTTTGGGCATAGATGTGTTGAATGCCACGGTTAATCAGGATGCTCCTGATAGCCGTTTTTTTGCTTGGCAAGGGCAAGGGCAGTGGGCACGCCTTTTAGCTCCTGAAACCTTATTGTTATTACGTGTAAATACGCAACTTGCATCTAGAACACTTCTGCCTATAGAGCAATTTGGCTTAGGTGGGCAGGATAGCATTCGAGGCTACCGTCAAGATTATTTGCTCACAGATAATGGCGCTTTTGTTTCTGCGGAAGTTCAAGTACCAATTCTGCGCTTACCCCAGATAAATAGCACGTTACAGGTTGTCCCGTTTGTAGATTTTGGTGTTGGCTGGAATAGTTCTGGTAGAGAGAATCCTGACCCTAATACTCTAGCTGCTATTGGTCTGGGGTTGCGTTGGTCACAGGGCGATCGCTTCACCGTTCGTCTTGACTGGGGTATTCCTTTAGTATCTGTTAACTCATCAAATGAGAGAACATTACAAGAAAACGGTCTGTATTTTAGTTTACTCTATAATCCTTTTTAAAATAAAGGAAGAAAGAACTATCTGAATGTTAAACAGCAAAAAGAAATATTAAGTTGGCTGCAAACGGAAGATAGTTGGGAGCTTGGCGAACTTGAGTATAAATTAGCATTTAAATATGATGTAACTTACAAGTCCAAACGGAAGCTATTATGACTTGTTTGATACGACAGGAATTAGTTGGAAAAAAACCACGCTTGTTGAATCCAAAAGCCGAATTTACCACAACGACAACCATTTTTTCTAATTTCGGTAAAGCTGCATTCTGGAAATTTTATTTTTTTTTGTGCAACTACCATTACATTTGGGCAACGCCATAGTCCTTTACTGAAGATGCTGTAGAGATGTTGAATCTTATAACACCACTCAAAGTTATGCTGAATCCTCCCACCCGTCTAGAGGGTTTCCCAGGGGAGAGCATTACCCTTCACATCAGTCTGATTAATCAAGGCGAGCAGGGAGCCGTAATTGATCTGTTTGTCGATCCTATGACTCAGACCCTGCTGTCATGGTGTCCATCTGCGAAAAAGCGGGTAGCCCTCGACTCCCAACAGGCTTGTGAAGTCAGCCTGCTCTTTGAGATTCCCTCAGACGCTCTACCAGGAAGTTATCCCTACACAGTAGTAGTAGATGCCCCAGAGCATTATCCAGAAGATACTCCGATTCATTACCCAGCCAGTCTTGAAGTTCTAGTCAAAGAGCAGACTGTTATACGCTCACAAAAGCTTACCTTTTCACTTAGCCCAGCAACTAGTCCTGTTCAGCCCTTACTAGTTCAGCCCAACCAGCACCAGAGGCTATCAGTAATTGTGAACAACCACTCCAGTCGCGTGGATCGGTTTCGGCTCCATTGTCTTGACTTGGATAAAACGTGGTTTACGATTCAATATCCTTCTAACGAACTGAGTGAGTTAGGTGTCGTTTCCAGTACCGATGGTTTGGAGCTTAATCCTGGAGGTCAAGGCGAAATCATCATTGAGTTCCATTATCCAATAAATATGCCTGCTGGTCATTATTTACCGACTCTACAGATCATTTCTGATAATGCCCCAGAGCAGGTCTTTTTGGATCTGGTGTATTTAGAGGTAAAGCCAAAATTTCACCTGAGTGTTGAACTGGAGACTATTCTTGGAAAAGTCAGTCACAGTCCAGGCCAGTATCGACTCACACTGACAAATCACGGAAATTCAATTCGAGAATTGGCCATAAGTGCTAGTAGCCGAGATGAAACGGAGTTGTGCAACTATGTTTGCAATCCATCTTCTGTCAATTTGTTGATTGGCGAAACAGCAACGATTAGTCTAACCATTTATCCCAAACAGAAATGGCGACGTCCCCTCTTTGGGTATGGCTTAGAGCTACCGTTTCAAGTCAATCTTCAAGATATTCAAGCATTACCGACGCCAGAAAAGTTACCGATAGGGTTGTTAGTCTGGAAAGCACGCCCTTGGTGGCAATTTCTGCTGTTGCTGCTGGCAGGGGTTGGTGCATTGTCGGGACTAGGCTTTTTGATTTGGTTTGTTTTCTTTAAAGCCACTCCAGAGCCAATCCTGGCAGAATTCAAACCGGATAGCGCTATTTATACGGAGGGAGGCAGGGTACGCTTAAACTGGACGATCTCGAATTCAGATCGGCTCGATCAGCTGGTGATTTCTTCAACCAAAGATCAAACTGCAAGCAGTCCCCAAGTTTATGACTTTCGTCAAGGCTTACCGAAAGAACTGAACCGTTATTGCCAAATTCGCGATCGCAATTTAACCTGCACCAATGTCGATACAGGTGCCCGACTGGCGGGCAAATACACCTTCCAACTTCAAATTAAGGCAAAATCAGCAGAAAACCCTATTCTGCAGAAACTGAATGTCGTAATTCAACCTAAGCCACTGCCGCAAGTGGTGATCATTGTAGCACGCCAGTCTGAACTCGAAAAAGGGAAACCCTTAACCCTTAGTTGGAATATCAAAAATTTTAGCCAACTTGGTCAGCTTCAGGTTATGGGTCAACTCAAAGAGGATAAACCAACGCTCCTCAAGACTTATGATTTTCAAAAACAAATTCCTCCAGAACTAACGAAGCAATGTCAACCTCCAGTCAACGAGACATTGAGTTGTTCCAACGTGGATATAGGGCTTTCAGCTAAACCAGGCAATTATGCGATTAGCCTTCAACCTGTGTCTAGTGGAAGTCAAAAACAATCGCCACCCTCTAAAGCAATTCAAGTCCAGTTAAAGGCAACACCCCTTAAAATTATGGACTTTACGCTCAATAATCAAAGTTCAGAGGCGAATCCCTCAATGTTCTTGAAAGTTGGACAAGTTGTGACTCTCAACTGGAAGGTACAGGGGGATGGTGCTAAGGTTAAACTCGAACCTTTAGGTGATGTCCCAGCTAGCGGTTCTAGGACATTGAAAGCGACCACAAGTCTCTCTCAAATTGTCCTCACGGCTGAAACCGAACAAGGTCAATCAGTCAAACGTGCGTTTTTGCTCCAAGTTGATACACCAAAACCGCTTCAGAAGGCGACTAATACCGATTCTCTCAAACTAAGGCTACAGATGATAAAGTAAAATTAGCGAGTTCAACACGAATTCGACTTGACCTAAAATGTCATCTTTTTTGATGGCTGAAATTTGTCCTTTGCGGAGTATTTATTCGTATTAAAGAAAGTATTTCACGAACGAATAAGCTTTTTCTACCTAAAAAATTTTTGGACAAGCCACGCACCATCGCTGCATCCATGTGTACCTTTAAATTTACGCCCCATAGCACTGCTGCAAGAAGCGTAGACGCAGCACATGGTAGACATCGCCTGAGCGATTCTCCGCCCACTGCTCAATGGGTTAAAGCTTGAAATCTTTATTTGTTATAGCTTAGAGCTTTTCTTAGTGCCATTCCCCACATACTTTTTCTTAATTTGAAAAGGTCTTGGCAATATTGTACTTTTTTAAGTTGACTACTGGAAAAAGTTCATACTTAATTTTCATTGTCAAATAAAGTTGACCTATTTGTAATTAAATGATTTGGAAAATTAATTCTATCATGAAATAAAGGTCTATGTATAAATGAGCTTTGATTGTTATATTTGAAAAAGATTAACTATAACTTCTAAATTTAAATTAGTACATAAGTCTGATTGCATTGATTAGGATATCGCTGAATCTGAGTATATAGAAACGAATTAGATTTCTGCTTATGCTGAATTCGGTTCTTCAAACCCTTGCTGAAATGTTGACTAACGGATCTGTTCTCACTAGCACTGAACAAATAAACTTTAGTCACCCTGGAAGCTTAGAAAATAGTAATAGAGAGCTATCACTTAATCTCTATTTGTATGATGTTCGAATTAGTAAAAAAATGCCAAATAATGGCAGGCACGTGGAACGCTATTTTGATGATTCACGACAGGTTGCAGAAGTATGTAGAGCACCCAGTTGGTTCGATATCTCCATTGTGATTACAGCCCGCGATCGCACTGTATTAGGAGAGCTTCATCTTCTGTCTGAAACTCTACTGCTGTTAATGCGCAGTAGAGTCTTGCGGGAGGAGTTTCTAACTCCTGACCTTCGTGGTCACGGCAACTTATCATTCTCAGTCACTAACGACCCGCCCCTTGATGCAGTAAGTTTATGGAATTCTCTTTCTATTCCCATACGACCTGCTATTTATTTGACAGTAACTGTTCCCTTTAATGTATGGAGAAAAACAACGGTGCCTTTGGTTACTGAACGACATTTTGGGGTCAATAATTCAACTCCAGCTATCAGCACGAGCGGCTCTAAAATTCAGCGAGTTGCCATTGCTGGTATTGTCAAAAATACTCTGAACTCAAAGCCATTAAAACGAGTGAAAATCATACTTGAAGGAACTGAAAAATCAGTAACTAGCAATGAGGAGGGGTATTTTTACTTTGATAATTTGACCTCTGGAAACTACATTTTACACCTTAAACGATTTGGCTATCAGTTTAAGACTTGCAATGTTTTTGTAGACGGAAAATCATGTATCCCCAAAGAGATATTACTTATGCCCGCCTACTAGATTTCTATATCAATCGATTATCTAACAAATCAAGAAGCACTTAACATGGCTAGACTAGACTACTTTGCACCAGGTGTTTATGTTGAAGAAGTTGATCGCGGCAGTCGTCCGATTGAAGGCGTCAGTACTTCGATCGCAGGATTTATCGGCTTTACTGAAGATATACGAGGTGGGGCCGAACTCTTTAAACCCATGCTTGTCACAAGTTGGACTCAGTATCTTGAATACTTTGCCCGACGCAACTCTAACGGGTTCACAGACTTCGATGCGTATTTACCTTTCTCAGTTCGAGGATATTTCCTGAATGGAGGCGGACGTTGTTGGATTACAAGTATTGGAACCCAACTCCCCGGTATTGGGCTAGAAAATTCAAAACGGCAAGCACCTCGCTTAGAGATCCCAAGACGCGGCGATCGCCCAAGTTTAAATCTAGCGTGGCAAAACTTACTAGAGAAGAGCGGAAATCCTGTAATCTTGACCTTGT
>NZ_JABXKF010000119.1 GCF_017115165.1 Nostoc sp. LPT
TCGTTGTCAGCGTTCTTTTCTACTCTCCTTTAGATTTACTTTATAAATAGCCTCTAAATCGTTGAAATTTAAACCAGTAGGCAAATCGACAAGTGCCGACTCTAAAAGTTATTTATGTCGGCACTTCCGAAACGCTACTTTGCCTTTTTTGCAGCTTCTCTAGCATTAGGGTGACGATACGAGCGTGAATTACCACAATCGATGGCTGCGAGTTTTGCATTACAGAGTACTGCTTCAATTTTCCCAGAACCAAGCACTCTAAGATGCGATTAATTTCAAGGATGAGATTGTGTCATTAGTTATCCCAAAGTTTTCGACCCAAGGATAGTAGCCTGGTCCTAGATCCTTGAAAGAACCTGTGTAATTTGCATCTGCATAGAAACGCCACGTTCCTCCTGTAATAATAATTGAGGAAGTTTCATCGTTAAAATCATCCCCAACGTATGGACGGCTTCGGGTTGCACTGAATGTCTTACCACCATAATCGATGTTTTCACGAAGTAATACTTTCGCTCCACCCTTAATGGTACTAGCTTCTTCAAAGGAAAGCTCTACAAAAAGGTGATTTGTGTCAACAATTTTCATGTTTTACTTTTTTGGTTAAGGAAATGGTTGTTACTACAGTTGTAGATAGTTGTAATGGACTGTCAACAACTGCTTATACTCTTTAAAAAAATCAGAGATTTTCGGAAACTTAACAAAAGTTAATTGAGAATACCGTTGGCGAAATATTACTGAACAAAAAAGTTTTCTTTACTACTTGCTATTATGGGCAAAACGGAAGGAACACATGAGAATTTATAGAAAAGTTCAGCTATCTGAGCATTCCTTCCACAATCCAGTGTTTCGGTTGTAAGTTGAAGCCTTTTGTGTCATCTGAACGTTTGACGATCTCAAGCTCGATCTATCAGTTGCTTTCGAGCGATCGCTACTAGAAAAATGCCAGCATTGTTTTGCAATATATAATACTTTATTTCCTTAAGTGTAATTAGTGTAGGCATCACTATGCAAAAAAACTTTCTGCATTATGATTATCTAAATAAAAAGTCCAAATGAACGCGATGTACAAACCTGCACAACTGCATTGGCTTTCTGGGCTATTTGGTAGTTGGCAAACTCTACGCACTGTTCACTTTATCACTGTTCCCACTGTCATACTGTTTACAGTTGCTCATTCTTTACTTGCGCTGAAGGTAGGAAGCATCCGTTTAGTGAAATCTATGTTTTTGTAGAGGTTTTATGAGTCTGATTCTTCCCAAACGTACCTTATCCCGTCGTCGGTTACTGCAAGTATCTGGACTTTCAGGGGTAGGCTTTCTTCTTAGTGGCTGTGGGACAAATTTGTTCTCAGATAATCTGCGGCAAATATCTGAGCCACTGAATGAACGTCTTGAAGCACTTCTATTAACTCAAAAACCTATACCTGAATTTCCTGTCAGTGCCATAGAAGCAGATAAATTGCTGGTTAATACCTTTGACTTCACCCCGCAAATTGATCCGGCACAGTTTCGCTTAATAATTGATGGTGAGGTCAATAATGTGATGCAATTGAGCATGGCAGATATTCAAAAACTTCCCTTGACTTCAATGGTAATTCGCCATGTCTGTGTTGAAGGCTGGGCTGCGATCGTTCAATGGGGAGGCGTGCGATTACGAGACTTAGTAGCCCTGGTACAGCCTAAGTCAAACGTCCGCTATGTCTACTTCAAATCTGCTGATGGCTACTATGAAAGCTGGGATATTGCCTCTGCTGTGCATCCGCAAACTCTCATGGCTTATCAAAAGAATGGACAACTTTTATCGGCTGATAATGGTGCGCCCATGCGTCTAGCATCCCCAATTAAACTGGGCTATAAGCAAAGCAAGTGGGTAACTCAAATTACCTTTGTCAGTAATTTGTTACCTATTAAAGGCTATTGGGAGGATCAGGGCTATGAGTGGTTTGCAGGGTTATAAGGGAGGCAAGGGAGGCAGGGGAGGCAGGGGAGAAAATTTTACCTTGTTCCTCTGCAATCGTATGTTTTTTTATTTGGAAGTTCCTTATATCCCCACCCTATAGAGGGATGGGGAATTATGGCGATTAGTTAAAAATCGTTTGGTAAGCGACAAAACATCAGACAGACCAAAAATAACCAATTAGTTCTGTTAACTCCGGGTTACTGTAAGGTTTATCAATAACTGTATCATCCCCACTTAACGTACCACCTACTAAATTGATATGCAGCTTGACTTCATCAAATAAATCTTTAGCTTTATACCGCTCTCGTAGCAAAAATCAATTGACACTATCATGAGACAAACCCCTGACAGAATCGCTGCCAAACGTGTACAGCCTGGATATTTTGATTCCGCTAGTAAAAAAAAAGTGTAAGTGTTCAAGTCACACTTAGCAGTTGATGGCTTGGTAGTGGCTCTGATAGTTTGAACCCCAAATTGAGCAACATAGATATTATCCATATTTCCAAGCACTGGTGATTAGCGATCGCCTAATTGAAGAGTATGACCTTTCTAATTATCGCTAATTCACATTTAGGCTACTTTGTCAATGCGTAAGTCCTATCAGTTGCGAATGTGAAACGATTTTAAGGATATTCTATTATTAAAATTAGATATAGAACATCCAGAAGGGTTGCCTTTAGATGAGCTTGTATTTCCAATTATTGACAGTTTCAAGCCTCGTTGACATACTCACCGACCTTTAAGGTCGGTGAGTATGTCATTATTGTTTTTTATTATACTTAATACTATCACCGTATTATCTCTTAGTTTTTTTCAAAAATCAAATATGATTCCTATATTATATATTTATGCGTTTTAAGCTGGTTCTTCGTTCTGGTTCAAATACTGACTCTAACATTACTGTAAGGAGCAATCAGAATGGCTACTATCAACGGTACTATCTACAACAACACTCTATCAGGTGGGGCAGGTAATGACGTTATCTTTGGCAATAATGGAGACGATAAGCTGTACGGCTTGTCTGGCAACGATCGGCTGTACGGTGAGTATGGCAACGATACTCTCTCTGGCAGGTATGGCAACGATACCCTCTCTGGCAGGTATGGCAACGACCTGCTAGATGGTGGTGAGGACAACGACGTGCTGGATGGTGGTGAGGACAACGACACGCTGTACGGTGGTGTTGGCAGCGATACGCTGTACGGTGGTACTGGCAACGATAGGGTGTACAGTGGTGCTGGCAACGATAGGGTGTACGGTGGTGCTGGCAGCGACATTCTATTAGGTGCGGCAGGTAATGACATTATCTTGGGCAATATTGGAAACGATAAGCTGTACGGTGAGGATGGCAACGATACTCTCTCTGGCAGGTATGGCAACGATACCCTCTCTGGCAGGTATGGCAACGACCTGCTAGATGGTGGTGAGGACAACGACGTGCTGGATGGTGGTGAGGACAACGACAGGCTGTACGGTGGTGCTGGCAGCGATACGCTGTATGGTGGTGCTGGCAGCGATACGCTGTATGGTGGGATAGGCAGCGACATTCTAAGAGGTGGAGCGGGTGCTGACTTTTTCGTTAGTGATTCCCTCGACTTACTTCCAGACTTCAACCCACTTGAAGGAGACACATACCTACCCGGGAGCACCCCAGTTTTTATTTAGCGAACAAAGATTAATCCATAGGCGATCGCTATTTATCCAAGGATGATTGTTCAGAGCCTGAAACGAGGTATTTTCGTTCATGCACAGAATGATTCGTTTGTACAGTGCGTAAGTCCTATGTGTTTAACCGCAGATGATATTATGGCGATCGCCTCCTGCTCCCAATGTAATTTTTGCAACTTCACAAGCTAGACGATTATTCTCAAGTAATTAGAGCCTTTGAGTACTAGCAAAAGGGGCGGTGAATACTGAGCGATATAAATATGTTGTATATCTACTGACGATTCATTGGAAATATTTAACTATTTCAATCCAATTATCAGCAACAAATATACAACATTAACTACTCAATCTGAATAAGCATATCTGGTTTGGGTGATTTTGATTGCCAACAAAGGCAAAAAATTAAATGCTCATCCAAGTGGAATTACAAAATTCAATGAAACCAAGTATCTGAACAAAGTTATTCAGGAAATAATACATTATCAATAACATGGATAACACCATTGTCAGCTTCCACATCCGAAGTCACAATGTAAGCATCATTCACCTTAACATCATTCTCAGTATTAACTTTGATATCTTTTCCCTGGGTTGTTGTTAGCTTTTGCGACTGAACTAAATCAGTTGCATTAATCTTGCCAGAAACCACATGGTACTCTAAAACCTTTCTTAATTTAATAACATCCTGTAGGAGTTCTTCTACGGCTCCTGATGGGAGTTTGGAAAAGGCTTCGTCTGTTGGGGCAAAGACAGTAAATGGCCCATCTCCCTTAAGCGCAGTATCAAGACCAGCGGTAGTAATAGCTGTTACTAAGGTGTTGAAAGAACCTGCATTAATTGCAGTATCTATAATATCTGGCATCTGATGTCACCTCAATTGTGTGAAAACTTGATGTTAAGAGATTTAGCACATAAGTGTATGTTTAGACTATAGGTCAGTCTTATGCCACTGCCGACCATCGCGCACCAATAAATCATCTGCTGCCAATGGTCCCCATGAGCCTGCTGCATAGTTGGGAAAGTTTTCAGGTGGCGTGGTTGCCCAAGCCTCTAGAATGGGGGTGACGACGCTCCAGCCCAGTTCTACGTTGTCCGATCGCTGAAACAAAGTCGCATCACCGATCATGCAGTCGTATAGCAAGGTTTCATAGCCAGTACTCTGGATCTTGCCAAAGTAGTCAGTGTAGCAAAAGTCCATTTCTACCGCATCCATTGCCATCGCGGGGCCAGGCACCTTTGCACCAAATTGGAGGTGAATTCCTTCCTCTGGTTGAATGCGGATGGTCAAGAAATTAGGCGTGAGACGCTCAATCGAGGTTTGGCGAAATAATAGTGAAGGTACTTGCTTAAACTGAATTGCAATTTCAGTCACACGTTTAGCCAAACGCTTGCCCGTTCGTAGATAAAACGGCACTCCTGCCCAGCGCCAGTTGTCGATGTTCAGCTTTAAGGCAGCATAAGTTTCAGTGGTAGAGTCTGACGCAACTCGTGGCTCTGAGCGATAAGCAGGCACTTCGGTATCCTTCACCGTTGCCGCACCATATTGTCCCCGTACAGTATGAGTTTGCACAGTTTCAGCAGTGAGCGGAATGATGGACTTCAATAGTTTTGACTTTTCATCACGCACCTCATCGGCTGAAAATGAGACTGGGGGTTCCATCGCCGTCATTGCCAGCAGTTGAAACAGATGATTTTGCACCATGTCCCGCACTGCGCCTGTACCTTCATAGAAGTTGCCTCTGCCTTCGACTCCAACCGTTTCGGCTACGGTAATCTGGACGTGATCAATATGTTCGCGATTCCAAATCGGTTCAAACAAGCCATTACCAAACCGAAATACCAAAATGTTTTGTACAGTCTCTTTGCCCAGGTAGTGATCGATGCGGTAAATCTGTTTTTCCTGAAGGACAGCACCAATGGATTTATTCAGGGCACGAGCCGAGTCCAAATCATGCCCAAACGGTTTCTCGATGATAACTCGCCGCCAGCGATCGCTCTCTTCGCGGACTAATCCTGCTGCGCCAAGTTGCGTAATGATGTCGCAAAAGAAGTTAGAGCCAGTTGCCAGGTAGAACAAATAGTTTCCCTGAGTGCCACAGTCTCGATCGATTTGAGTGAGTAAGTCTTGTAACTGATGGTAAGTGTCAGCCTCCTGAAACTCACCAGCAAGATAGTACAGTCGCTGCTCAAGCGGTTGCCAGAGATCATCCTCTACGGGAACCGTTGCAAACTCATGAATGTCTTGGGCGAGTTTGCTACGAAAATCGTCCTGATTCATTGAAGTGTGTGCAATTCCAACGATTGCAAATTCCTGCGGTAGCAAATTGCTTTGTTTGAGGTTGTAGAGGGCGGGAAGCAGCAGACGTTTAGTTAAATCTCCTGCTGCTCCAAAGATAACGAGCACACAGGGTTCTGCCGGACGGATTGAGGCTTCAACAGGAACCTGGGGCGTGGTGGCAGCCGTCATGATAAAATCTCCGCATGTTCTTCAAGATGTCCACCAAACTATAGCGCATTGCAGACAGCAGTTTATCTGGAAACGTCGCGGTGACTTATGCTAAATAGTTATTATCCATCGCGGCAGGTCGGTTTGATACATCATAAAGCAGTCCTGATGATCAGAGGCTATTTATAAAGTAAATCTAAAGGAGAGTAGAAAAGAACGCTGACAACGA
>NZ_JABXKF010000089.1 GCF_017115165.1 Nostoc sp. LPT
ACTCATCTTTGCACTCACTACTTTTATCGTAAGCGATTATCCGGACATGATATCATATACATTCTCAGGTATTCATTTTGATCCAGAACCTTGGACGCCTACGTTGCTACAAGTAAAAGAGAAAGTTGACGAAATTGCAAAAGTTAAGTTTAACAGCGTTTTGCTCAACCTTTACCGAGATGGAAATGATGGAATTTCTTGGCACACTGATGCTGAACCCGAATTAGGTAACAATCCTGTAATTGGTTCTGTTAGTTTTGGTGGAGCAAGAAGGTTTATGTTTAGGCATAAGCACGATAAGAATTTGAAAGCAGAAATTGAGTTAATACATGGCAGCCTTCTTGTTATGGCAGGAGCAACGCAGCATTTTTGGCAGCATCAAATCCCAAAAACATCGAAGAAAGTTCAACCAAGAATTAATCTAACTTTCAGGGTAATTGATCGTTGCCGTTGATGATATTTGGAAACAATCATTTGCAATATACACCCTCCCTTACCCAGTAGGGAGGTTTTTCTATTATTCAATAAGTTATTGAACAATTAACTACACACCCTCATCTAGTGCCTTCTGAATAGCTTGACGGCAAAATTCAGGCGGGTCATCCTTAGCTTTAACCGCATCCTTCATTTCCTTAGTGACACGGAAACTAAGCTGCTCATTTAGTTCTTTGCTTTGTGGATTACCAAAATTTTCAGGTTTACCCTTGCGGTCAGACATTGTTTAGAGATGTAAAAATAGCTTTAAACCGACGAAACCATCGGTATATAGTTTTAAATCGGTGAGCGTACTGTCTGGAAAACTTGTAACTCACCGATACCACTTTTGAGAAATGGTAATTCTATGTTTACACGTTCGGAACTCGAAATCAAAACCATCAAAGAACTGCGTGACCTATGCTTACGCTACGGCATCAAACCAACTGGGAATAAAGGGTACAAGACCTCATGGATTACATCCTTGATGGTATTCCCTCAAATGGCGTTATCCCAGTTTGAGGCAGGTAAAGGATTAAAACCTCCTACTTTTGCTTTCATGCAAGCACTGAGTAACGCTATAGATGAGATGAATGCTCCTACAGATGAGCAAGCTGCACTGATCAAAATCACAATGGAAGGAAAAATCATGAATTACCCAGATAGGTACACCCAAGAGAAATTGCTCGCTTTGCATAAAGCAAAAATGTATCTTGAAATGGCTATCGGGTTACTGAGTCAGTAATCATCCATTAATCTCTCTTAGTTAACTCCCTTCATCTTAGAGGGGAGTTTTTTTGTGAGTGCTTTGGGATGTAAGGTTAGGCTATGTGACTTTTTTGATGTTTTTAAAGAAAAAATCGATGTGGACTTTTAAATAGAGGTTATATGTCTGAAGTTATTGGAGTAATACTAGAGAATTCTGAGGATATAGGATAAAGATATGCTTTTATTCCTCTTTCCCCAATAACAGGGTTAAGAGAGTGAGCATTTCTCGCTAATTTAATAGTATGATTTTATACTTATATTTTATATTTAAATCTAAAATTATAATATTTGAGTATTAAATGAGTATTTAAGAAAGAAAAAAGTAAAAGTATTGCTATTGTGTTATCTCAAGGTTTTTTCAACTTAAACAAACCATTTGACTGGACTTCCCACGACTGCGTAGCGCGGGTGCGGAAATTGTTGCGCCTCAAACGTGTAGGACACGCAGGAACCTTAGATCCAGCAGCAACAGGAGTTTTACCGATCGCACTTGGTAAAGCCACAAGATTATTGCAATATCTGCCAGAAAACAAAGCTTACAAGGCTACGATTCGTCTGGGTGTGCGGACTACAACCGATGATTTACAAGGTGAAATCATCGCTTCTCAAGCTTGTGCTGGGTTGAGTTTGGCAGAGGTAAAAACTGCACTGGCACAATTTGAAGGCAAGATTGAGCAAATACCACCGAATTACAGTGCAATTCAAGTGGATGGCAAACGTCTCTACGACTTAGCACGCCAAGGGAAAATGGTGGAAGTTCCAGTGCGGACAGTGGAAATTTTTCAGATAGATATTTTGGACTGGAGAGAAGGAGATTTCCCCGAATTGGATGTGGCGATCGCCTGTGGATCTGGTACATATATTAGAGCGATCGCTCGTGACTTAGGTGCAATCTTAGAAACTGGTGGCACTCTTGCGGCTTTGATCCGCACCCAAAGCAGTGGTTTCGATTTAACAGATAGTCTCACTTTCACCGACTTAGAAACTAAACTGCAAGGCGGGACGTTTCAACCTCTCGCCCCTGATGCAGCCTTACAACATTTGTTGTATGTGACTTTACCAGCAATATCTGCTCAAAAATGGCGTCAAGGTCAGCGAGTTTCTCTAAATTCTGATATTACTGGGATAGTGCGAGTTTATCAAGAAGAGACTCGCTTTTTAGGTGTTGGACAATTACAAGATGAAGTGTTAATTCCGCAAATGGTTTTTGAACCGATTTCTTGAAGAAGAATTCAGGAGTCAGAATTCAGAATTCAGAATTTAGGAGTGGAGCCGGAGACGCTGCGCCTCCGGTAATGTTCAAGTATTCTTCAAACAATTCAAAAAATTTCTGTAGTGCCTCATCCTCGTCTACAGAATAGAAAAGAATTGTTTTAGACCATGACTGATCTGAGTTAATGCCATATTTTTCTTGAACCCATGATTGAAAACCTTCAAATTGCCTTTCTGGCTCTGTTGGAGGTACGCCAACTTATTTTCGAGCCAGACTATATCCTCGTAAAAGCATATCTAGTCTAGTAATTGAACTACCTCCTAAGAACATTCCTGGTCTTTTCTTTATGCCCTTTAGAATCTCGTTGTAAATATCAAACTGACGAAGCGGTAAAACGTCTTCACTTTCTTGAGTTATTGAATTATTTTTCTGCTTTAAGAACTGATCAAACTCTTCAAAAAACCTATAAAAAGCAATCCTTTCACTTCCCGAACCAAAGAGAATTATCCCAGCCCAAGATTTAGTTGCATTAGTTTTTGCTCTTGTTTGTATCCATTCTTGAAATCCTTGCATTCCAGAACCTTCTCGAGCCAATCCTAGATCCACTCGACCATCTAGATACCCATTTAAGAATGAATGAAGACAAATAATTGATGGCTCGTCTAGATACATGACTGGGTTATCTTTAACCTTTTGGAGAAGTCTAGAGAAATTATTCATATTGATTACCTACAAAAGAGAAAATAAGAGTAGTGGCGTGGCACAGCTAAAATAGTGCATTAGGTGTAGGTTGGGTTGAAAAACTCGAACCCAACATTGATTGGAGTGCTGGGTTTTGTTCCTCAACCCAACCTTGTATCTTAATACTTTCTGCTTAACCACTATTTTCATCTACATCTGAATTCTTGTTCCTGTTCAAGTATTCTTCAAACAATTCAAAAAATTTCTGTAGCGCCTCATGATCGTCTACAGAATAGAAAAGAATTATCTTAGACCATGACTGACCTGACTTAATCCCATATTTTTCTTGAACCCATGATTGAAAACCTTCAAATTCTCTTTCCTGCTCAGTTAGGGGTACGCCAACTTCTCTTTGAGCCAGACTATATCCCCGCAAAAGCATATCAAGCTTAGTAATTGAGCTAGTACCTAAGTACATTCCAGGTCTTTTCTTGATACTATCCAGAAGCTCATAGAGAGCGCGTACCGAAAACCTCAAATCATTCCCAGAAGAGTTAAGGCTTTTTCCATTTTCCTTATTTGGTGAACTCTCATTTCGTTTCAAAAATATTTCAAACAGTTCAAAAAAATTAGAAAAAGCACTTCTTTCACTACCACCAAAAAATAGAAGTATACCAGCCCATGATTGTGAAATATTAGTTTTTTCTCTTTCTTGTATCCAATCTTGAAACCCCTCAATTCCAGACCCTTCTCTATCTAATCCCATCTCACTTCGAGTGCTTAAATACCCAACTAAAAATGAATAAAGACAAGTAATTGATGGCTTATCTAAATACATGACTGGGTTATCTTTAATATCTTGGAGAAGCCTAGTGAGATTATTCATATTTATTACGTACACCAGAATTTTAGAATAAGTATCCTGATCTTTTAAAACTTGCTCCAAAATGAATTTTACTATCAAATACTAGATTATTTATCCACTGCTCCTCTGTGACTGCTTCTGGGTGGTGGTTATCAAAAACTCTCTTTTCTCCATTAATTCTAATCGCAATTCCTTCATGATGACCGTTAGTTGCAATAGCATCTGACCCTGCTGGCAGACTATCATCGTAAATAAAGTCATCATACCTTGTTTGTCTTGGTGTATCAAGTATAATCCGCTCTCCATGAATACCTTTCTCTTTTAAGTAAACTTCAATTTTAGCAGCGCATGGAACACATTGAAGATTTTCATTCGGTTTGAAACTGTCTACAATGTCGCGGATGTCTTGAAGAACTTCAGGAGTAACTTTTGCTGACTCATCAGGTAAACTACTTGCGAATGGAACATTAGGATTGCGCGGTGCTGGATCATTCGTATTTACTATTCCGTCATTATCATTGTCTAGATCAGTTGCATCTGGAATACCATCTTTATCAAAATCAGGAATTCCAGGGAAAGTAAAAAATCCAGATTGCTTTTTCAACAACCGCTCATCTGCTGGCGTATTAGGGTCATCTGTTTCTTGCCCTGGAATTATAATAACTGTTTTAGTTTTAAGTTTATCCCCAGGATTTAATATGCCTCCTGCTGGCATTGAAGTAATTAAACCTTGCCAGTCAGATTTATTTAGTAATTGAACAGCCGCATTGCGCTTTTCTTGAGGCCAATCTTTCCAATCACGAGGGGGTGAATTATCTGGCAGCCCATCAGCACGAACCAGATCGCTAATCCATCCTTTTTCAGCATTATTGTTATAATAATCTGCATAATCATACCCTCCCATAGGGTCGCCAGTTGAGGACTCATAAACGACTCCACGGGTTTGATTATTACCATCTCCATCATTTAAACTAATCCAATTTATATAATCAGCACTAGGAGGATAACCACCACCAAAATGACCACCAGGATATTGATTAGCTAAACTTCTAATTGCCCCTGGTACAGGTCGCCAACTTCGATAATGATGAGTTACAACTTTGTCGGGATAATGAGACCTCCTGTAACGTACTATTTGGTGAAATTTGTAATTATAAAGAACTGAAGATTGACCTTGTAGGCCACAAACCATATCAAGTGCATTAAAAAAACAATATCTCTCCTTAGCTTTATTTTGAGCCTGCTGATTTTGAGCTTTATTCCAAATAAAATAAGCCGCAACGCCAGTTAGGCGCATATCTCCAACAACTGTAGTCCCAGAAACAACTTGCACAGAAGAAGAAGTGGCTCCAGCAGCTGTAGTAGTGCTAATAGTTGTAACGCCAGAACCAGCAGCAGTGGGAGCAGCAATAGTAGAAGATAATTCTAAGCCTATAGCCTCAGCACATTCAGGTTTAACAGCACAAGCGTCTAGAGAAGACAACGCATAGGCAGGTTCAGGAAAAACTCCTTTAAGGATAAAAAGTAAAAGAAAAGTCCAAATTCCAACTGATTTAGAAACAGATTTATTTATCGTTAATCGCATTAGTCTTAACTCCTCACATTTCAAGATAAATAGGTGCAGTTTACATCTAGGTTGGTAATAAATGCCTTAATCTACCTAGAGGTAGAATAAGACTGTTTTAACCCTGGCTGCGTCAATACATGACGCTGACTCATTATGGTTATTCAATACTGGCTTCCAATTATTTCTGTTGCTAGGTAATGTACATTTGGTGGTTATTGTTAGCTCCCATCAGGCAATTACAGTAATATTTGTACTAGTAAGCAGTGCCTGATTCGATAACTGGGCTATTTGAACTTGTGCTGTACCACCCAATCCATCTTTATCAAAGAATAGGTTCCCCGTAGTTTGATTGTAGATAAAGCGATCGCCTGCTGTTGTCGCATTGCTACCAAGTCGGAATAAGTTGGAATCAAGTGTAGTATTCGCAGATTGGCTGAGTTCAAATTCTGCCTTAGAAATGAAGATAGTATCATCTCCAACAGTAAAATCAGCGATGCTATCATAGCCTCCAGTGCGGGTATCAGCGAGGTTGAAGTGTAAGGATTCAGGTGGCAGAGTATTGACAAGGGGGACACTTGAGGGAGAGTATCATAAATATGAGCCAAAACCTGCCTCAAGATATAGACCGAGAAAGCTTG
>NZ_JABXKF010000110.1 GCF_017115165.1 Nostoc sp. LPT
GAAGGCAATATATTTTGGTAGCTTTATCTGTAGCCAGCTTTTAGAGAATTGGTATTATATGAAGGAGCCGCAGAGGCAGCCTATCTGGGCGGTGATTTTGAGCAGATGCAAAAATGGGCTGAGGTGGTGCAGCAAGAAGCCAAAATTCTTTTAGATAAAGTGAAAGTCTATGAAGTACAAATTATCGCTTCTATAATTCAAAGCAAGCAACTGGAAGCCATCAAAATAGCAGTATCAATTCTGCAATTGTTAGGAATAAGTTTTCCAGACGAACCGACATCAACTGATATTCAGCAGGGGATGGATGAAATTGCTACTTCTTTGAAGGGAAAAGCCATTGCAGATTTAATTAACTTACCATTAATGACCGATCCTAACAAGATTGCAGCTATGATAATTTTAATGGGCGTTCTCCCTGCGGCTTTTCAAACTGCTCCGGCAATGATGCCAATTATTGTTTGTAAAATGGTCAATTTGTCCTTAAGGTATGGAAATACAGCTGTATCTGCCTATGGTTATAGTCTTTATGGATTACTTCTTTGTGGAATTCAAGGAGAAATTGATTCTGGCTATGAATTTGGGAAATTAGCTTCACGTTTGGTGTCACAATTTAATGCTAAAGAACTCAAGGCTAAAATTCTGACAGTTGTTAGTGCCCATGTTATGCATTGGAAAGAGCATGTTAGAGAGACATTAACATCATCAATGTCAGGATATTCTAGTGGTCTGGAAACTGGAGATTTAGAATATGCTGGTTATTGTGGTTACATTTATCCCTATCATTCATTTTGGCTGGGTAAAGAACTTTGGGTTCTAGAAAAAGAACTGATAGCTTATTGTGATTCGCTGAAAAAAATTAACCAACAAGTAGCTTTCACTTGGAACTCAGTGTATTTGCAAACAGTTCTGAACTTGAAAGGAAGTTTTGAAAATGTGGACTGTTTAATTGGAGAAGCCTACGATGAGCAAAGTATGCTGCCAATTCATCAGCAAGTAAATGACCTTTACACAATTAACCACTTATTTGCTAATAAGCTAATGCTCTCTTACATATTTGGAGAGTATTTTAAAGCTGTAGAAAATGCTGCGATCGCAGAAAAATCTTTAGGTGGTGTTACAGGCTTGTTTGTTGTTCCACTGTTTTATTTTTACGATTCTCTGGCCCACTTAGCAATATATCATACTGCTAAAGAGTCTGAGAAGCAAGCTATTCTAGAAAAAGTCCAAGCTAATCAGCAGAAGATGGAACTCTGGGCTACTCACGCTCCCACCAATCACTTACATAGATTTTATCTCGTGGAAGCATAACGGTATCAGGTTTTGGGTCAAAAGCTAGAAGCAATGGACTATTATGAAAACTCTATTGCCAAATCTCAAGCAAACGGTTTTCTCCAAGAAGAAGCTTTAGCCTATGAGTTAGCTGGAAAATTCTATCAGTCTCTAGGTAAAGAATTAATTCATCAAACTTATATAACTAAAGCCTATTATGCCTATATTCGTTGGGGTGCGATCGCTAAAGTTAAACACTTAGAATCAAAGTATGTTTTTCTAGTAGGACAAACTACTACCATAGAAAACACTAGTTCAAAAATTGATACAACTCATATTACCACTAACACTACTACCAATAGCAGCTTGAGCGATTTTCTAGATTTTAATGCATTCATCAAGTTTTCACAAGCGATTACTAATGAAATTGTTTTAGAAAATTTATTGGGTAAGCTGATCCAAATTTTACTAGAAAATACTGCCGCACAAAAAGCAGTACTACTCCTGCTTAAAGATAATCACCTGTATATTGAAGCTTCTGGAAATGCTGCTGACGATGTGGTGACGGTTTTACGTTCTATTCCTGTTGAAACCTATCAAGATTTACCGCTATCTGTGATTAATTATGTTCTCCGAACCCAGCAATATATTGTATTAAATGATGCAATAGTTACAGAGCCTTTTAATTTTGATATCTATATCCAAAAATCTCAAACAAAATCAATCTTTTGTTTGCCCATTATGTACCAATCACAGCTTACTGGTATTATTTATTTAGAAAACCAATTATCATCAGGAGCTTTTGTTCTAGAAAGGGTAGAAGTATTAAAAGTCTTAGTTTCTCAAATGGCTATTGCCATAGAAAATGCCAGTTTGTACACAAGGTTCCAAGAGAAATCTCAAGAATTAGAACAATCTATAAAAGATTTACAAGAGGCACAACTACAACTTATCCAAAGTGAAAAAATGTCTTCTCTGGGTAATTTAGTTGCAGGTGTAGCACACGAAATAAATAACCCTATTAGTTTTATTACAGGTAGTATTGCCCAAGCAAAAGATATTGTTAAAGATTTAATAGACTATCTGCAACTGTACCGAGAAAAATTTCCCAATCCTGGCGCTGAAATTAAAGAAAAAGCCGAAGAGATAGATATAGATTTCCTGCTAAAAGATTTACCAAAAATGATTGATGGTATGACAGTAGGGACACAGCGTATTCGTAATATTAGTACCTCCCTCCGTACTTTTTCTCGTGCTGATACTACCTCGAAAGTATTAGCTAATATCCATGAAGGTATTGATAGTACTTTGATGATTTTACAACATCGTCTGAAAGCCGATCATAATCGTCCAGCAATTAAGATTATTAAGCACTATGCAGATATCCCATCAGTAAAATGCTATTTGGGACAATTGAATCAAGTATTTATGAATATTCTTGCAAATGCAATCGATGCTTTAGAAGAAGCAAATATCGGTCGTGATTTTTTAGAAATTCAAGAAAAGTATCCTAATATTATTACTATTGAGACTTATTTACAAGTAGATAATGACAAGGTGGTAATTAACATTCAAGATAATGCCAAAGGAATGCCTGAAACAGTTAAAGAATGCATTTTTGAAAACTTGTTTACTACCAAATGTGTAGGAAAAGGTACGGGATTAGGATTATCCATTAGTCGGCAAATTATAGTTGAAAATCATGGTGGAAATTTAATTTGTGAATCAGTCTTGGGACAAGGAACACAATTTATAATTTCTATTCCAATTTTGGCAGAATAAGGAATTTTTGATAGTTTTAGCAGCAGATTCATGACTTTTCAAAGAAGCTTACTTACCTTTTACAGTATTCTTGTACTATATTTTTTCCTTGACTGTGCTAGCTGCGTAAGTCCTGATTGCCTAAACACAAGAAGAATATGAAGAATATACAAAGCTTAGTACTTGTGTATATATTTCTCAGCCAATAATGTGAAGATTATGCAAATATGAGTATTTAAGCATAGACATCTAAGTAAGATATTGACTATGTAGTTATTTTGAGGATCTTGAGATATTCTATTTTCAAGTTAGACACCCACGGATAACAGCCCACTAGGAGGGCATCAAAATCTTTTTACCAATCAAGAGTCAATAGTTGACTATTTTCTCTTCTAGTAGGATTTAAGCGCTGGCAAAAAAACAAGTGTGAAGGATGAATTGTAGGCATTTAAATCGAAATTTTAGATACTGTGAAGAGTGATTTCTACTGAATAAGGATCATGAAAAAAGCCTGAAATAACTAATTTTCATTAATTCACACTTTAATTAATTTGTACAGTGCTTAAGACTTAGATAGTTTGAGAAACTTAAATTAAGTGATGCTTAGAAGTCTTGGAATAGTGTGAACCTTCAAGAAATATTACTTTTGAGCAAGTATGACGTATCAAATCAGCCAAAAAAGTCAAATTTAGGCAATTTCTTTGTGCCTGAAAACCGCACAAATATCAACTTGAAAACTGAAGTTAAGTTATTGAAAAAATCGATTTAGGTAGGTAAAAAAAATTATGGCAAATATCATTGGAACCAACGGTAATGACACTCTAATGGGCAGCGACAGCGCGGACACGATTAATGGTAAAACAGGTAACGACCTTTTGAGAAGTGGTGCAGGAAATGATACTCTCATTGGTGGTGCTGGTGACGATACCTTGAGTGCTAGCGATTCATCAGGCGATAAGCTACTGAATGGGGGCGATGGCAATGATTCTCTCTCTGTCTCTAACTCCCCTCCCGAACCAGAGGACTACTTCCAGGGACAACATGACAAAAACACCCTCAACGGTGGTGTAGGTGACGATACCTTGGATGTTAGCAATTCACCAGCCGATAACCTGCTTTCTGAGGGCGATGGCAATGATTCTCTTTTTGCCTCTGGCGCCTTTGGTAATAATACCCTCAACGGTGGTAATGGCGATGATATCCTCACAGATGGCGGTGGCAAGGATATCTTCACAGGTGGCGGTGGCAAGGATAAATTTGTTTACACCTCCTTCGGGCACCTCACATTCGATTTATCAATGCAATGAGTGTTAACAGAGAGTATGTGTTAGGTTTAGTTCCCCAACTTTCGGCATGGGTGCGGACTGTTTGCAGTATTCTTGGTTAAATTGGTTTATATCTGCATTGGCAATTTTGATAAAGTGAATTTTCGATAAATTTACTGTTCCTCAAGGGTGACAGTTGCGTAAGTTCTGTATGTAAGTGGTGACTTTATTACTTAGTCAAATCAACATAAACTTAGTTGCATTTAACACTTGTAGCTTATTAATTAACTGTTATAACTAATTGTATACATCAAATCTTGTACATACTAGCTTTATCATTTACTAGAAAAGAGCTTTTCTAGCGGATATAAAACATAATTGCTAGCAAAATCTGCAAGCATATTGCCAGTTTTCACAAGCTAAAAATTATTAGCCAAAACTTTAGTTTGTGGAAAAGTACAAGATGCGAAAATTGTAAACTATTAAGGAAGTCATCTTGTGGAAAGAAGAAGAGAAAATGGGGGAATAGTTTCAAAAGCTATTTCGTTCCTGTTAAATCGTATAATTTTGATTGTGCTTGCAGTCATTCTTGTGCTGTTTGTTGGAGGTAAGTTTGAACTAGCAAGCGCAGCTCAACCTAACGCGGAACTAGAAATTCAAAAATTAACATCCTGTTACGCTCTGGGAACTGACGCTATTGGTAGAGGAAATCTCCAAGAAGGAAAGAATATTTATCGGGATTGTTTTACTCAAGATTCAGTCCTTACTGCTATTTTTCCTGATGGGGCGAGTGAAACACGTTATGGGACAGATTCTTGGGCAGATTTTGTCTATTCAGTATTTCAAGGAAATGGTTATACAGCTACTCAACACTTGATGGGTACAATAAACATTTCAGTTCAAAATAATCAAGCAACGATGACTTCTTACCTCCATGCGACTCACAAACGCTCGGAAACCAGCATTGATGTCGCTAATGGCACTTATGAAGATCGAGTCGTTAACAGAAATGGACGCTGGAAAATTCGTAATCGTACTCTCAAACTCATTGATTTCTTGAATCTCAGTTCCCCAACTACTGCTTCTTCAAGCACTAATGCCCGAAGCACTAATTCCAGTAAATCGCAAAGTTTTGCTAAAGGGCAATCGCCAAGTAGACAGTCAGTAGAGGTTGGTTCTAAATAATACCGATTTTATAACTAAAACTTATATTCAATAAAAGAGGTTCAAAAACTGAAATTATCAAGAATGTACATCCACCCGAATAATTACCATTGACGACTTTACCAAAACAGCTTGCACTAACTGATTCAGAAACCCTTGACGAAGTTCTGGATTGTTTAAGTGAAAATATTTCTATTGAAACGCAAGGAGTTTGCAATCAGAAAACTTTATTTGAAATATTAGTGAGAGCAGCAAGTAGTGGAGATAGTATTGAGAATACAACAAAAGTTTTAAACAGTAGTCCATGTGGTAGCGATATCAGGTATCACTTAGATAAAATTAATAATTTTGAGCAGCTAGAAAATCAAATCAATCTAGCTCTCAAAAGTAGAATTCCTCGTCGTATTAAAAATGCCCATCATAAAATTGCCATTGATTTAAATTTAATTCCTTACTATGGAAAGCCTGATAGTGATGAAGATCCTTATATTTATAGAAATCAGGCTAAGTCAGGAACTTGTTCTTTTTATGCCTATGCAACTTTATATATATTGACCAAGGGAAAACGGATTACACTGGCGATTAGAGGAGTACGTTGGTTAGATACCAATGTTGCCATTCTCACCTATTTATTAGCTGAACTTGAGACTATTAAACTAAATGTAAAAACACTGTATTTGGATAGAGGTTTTTTTAGTGTCGCTGTAATCAGGTGGTTGCAAGCTTTGGATATTCCCTTTATAATGCCAGCGATTAGAAGAGGAAAAAAGGGTGGTGTAAATCAATTTCTTAAAGGTAGAAGTAGTTATAAAACTACTTACACAATGGGTGAGCAGAAAGATAATAATGTTACCTTTAACTTATGGGTTATCTGCAAATACAAAAAAGGAGCCAGAAAACAACATGGTATCGAATACTTTGCTTATGTTGTTTATAAGTCGAAAATAAACCTATCTTATATTCATCAAGATTATCGAAAAAGATTTGGGATTGAAAGCAGTTATAGATTAAAAAATCTATGTCGAATCAGAACAAATAATAAGAAGCCCGTATTGAGATTATTATTCGTTGGCATTTCTTTTGTGTTAGTCAATATTTGGGTTTATCTTCTTTGGTTTAAGATTAGTCAAAAGCGAAAAGGTAGGCGATTAATTTATCGTAACCTTTTCTGTCTTAAACAAATGTTAGCTTTTCTACGTCAAGTTGTTGAGCGTAAATATGGAACTGTTAAAGGTATTTATATTCCATCGGGTTAGCAGTCATTAAGTAGGTGGGCGCTAAAAAATACAACTATATTAAGAAATGTAAATTGCTTAAAAGCTTGTATTAAAAACGTTTCTGTTACTTGACATAAGTTTACGTAGTTCAGTTTTCCTCCGCCCACCTACTTAAAAGTTGCTTAACTATAAGTAAAAGTAATCCATCCCGGCCTACGGCTTAAGATATTTCCGCAGAAAATGTATCTCAAGTTACAAAATATTGGCGATCGCTCTCTTGGAAAAAACTTTGCGATTTACTGAATTCCTCAGCTACCTTTATCAGACCAAATATACCTCGTTTAAAAGAATAATTCTTTAGATTTGAATGATATTAATACGGGTTGGATAAGTATTCTTTATCTCTCTGATGACCTGAAAAAAGGGGTGTGAATTAAAATATTCACTCCCTTTTTTATTTGCCACTTGAGCCAAATATAGTGCAAGATAACATACAGTTCTGAATTGAATAATTTTAAACTTTAGCAAACCTTTGTAGTCAGCCTTTATTCTTTTTGATGTATGAATAGAGAAATTCGCGATCGCTGTGAGGATTTACAATTAAGCATGGACTATTTCCGTAACTTCCATTACTAACAACCACAACAGTAATACCCATCCGTGGACAAACGCCTAAACAACTAGTGCTAACGACCCGAAATTCACCCCATAATCCCTCAAACTTTAAACGAGATTTCAACCAATTTTCTAAGTCTTCGGAAGCTGTTGAGCCTGAGCGCTCGTTTGTACATTGCGAACACACAAGCACCAAACCAGATTCCCATCGGGGAGAAACGGTTGGAATAGAAGTTTCTAATCGAGAATTTATTAGGGGTGATGGTTGCTGAGAATTGGATGCAGACCTCTTGAGGATACGTTTGAGCAATCTCTTAATACGCTGGATCAGTTTTTTCATGGACAACCCCACCTATTTCTCTGACAGGATAGTGTAAATTTCTTGTTTAGTCTGTTCTACTAGAACGCCCAACAAATGCCAGCCTATGCCAAGTCGTTTGTAGACGATGTAGAATTTTCACCAATAGATGCCAAGGGAAGATGATATTACTATCTTTAATTGCAACTCAGTATTACAATTTAGAGGTTCCCACTCGCTGGGGAAACTACATGGAATTAAAATATGACTAAGCCGATCGAATACGAAGAAGCCAGCGACGAAGTACGTGCAGTGTATGATGACATCCGCGTTACACGTCAGAATGACTACATCAATAACTTTTGGAAAGCCATAGCCAATCATCCCCCCACCCTGAAACGAACGTGGCAAGCTGTAAAGGAAGTGATGACCAGCCCTGGTGAGATCGATCCACTGATGCGCGAACTGATTTATATTGCCGTGAGTGCGACGAATGGCTGTGAGTACTGCATCGCCTCACACACAGCGTCGGCGCGTGCCAAGGGTATGAATGATACTATGTTCGGGGAACTAATGGCGATCGCAGCCACAGCCAATATGACCAATCGCCTCGCCAACGGCTATCAAATTCCGGTGGACGAGAAATTCAAGACGTAGCAGTATAGCTTAATCTATCCTACTTAAAAATAAGGTTTAGCAGAATTATTTACTATGCCCAAGGTTCAGATTAACGGAATTGATTTGTTCTACGACATTAAGGGAACGGGTGAGCCTTTGCTATTAATAGCTGGCTATCTTTGCGATCATGCCTATTGGTCGTTGATTATGCCATCACTGGTTTCGCAGTATCAAGTCATTCGCTTGGATAACCGAGGTATGGGAAGAAGTTCTGCTCCCGAAAACCCCTATAGTCTGAAACAGATGGCTAGTGACGTTGCAGGATTGCTCGATCGCATTGGAATTAATCAGGTGCATCTAGCAGGCCATTCAATGGGTAGTCAGATAGCCCAAGAACTAGTGTTAGCATACCCTGAAAAGGTAAAAAGTCTGATGCTACTTTCATCTTTGGCAAAAGGTGATGCATTATTCAATAGCATCATCGAGACTTGGGGCGAACTTTCTAGTAATGTAGACCTAAAACTTTATGAAAAAGTCGTATTGCCCTGGATATTTACAGATGCTTTCTACTCAATTCCTGACATGATCGAAGGTCTGATTGAATTTGCTATCAGATATCCTTTCCCACCTGCAACTCATTCACTTTATCATCACAGCCAAGCCATCCTTAGCAGTGACACAATAGACCGCCTCCAACAAATTCATTGTCCTACCTTAGTTCTGGTTGGTAAACAAGATATTCTCACCCCGTTAAAGTTTTCCCAGCAACTTGCTCAAGGTATTCCCAATGCTGAACTTGTAGTCATCGACCGTGGTGGTCACGGCTTCTTGATTGAGTCGCCAGATGCTGTGGTTTCAGCTATGCTCAATTTTCTGGGGAAGTTGAAGCCAGCTTATACCAATTTTTGATTATTAAGATATAGCAAAAGCCTTGGTGGTTAGGACATTAACAGATGATAAAACTTAGATACAAAAAGGCTTTTCACCCAGTCCCCAGTCCCTAGTCCCCAGTCCCTTGCTATAATTTGCCAAATCCACCGCCGCCAGGAGTTTCTATCACAAAAACATCTCCAGTTTTCATCTCTAGTGTCGCTGTGCTGCCTAAATTTTCTTCAATTCCATTCTGTCGTTGTATCCAGTTGCGTCCTACTTTTCCTGCTTCCCCACCATTTAATCCAAAGGGAGGAACAAGCCGATGACCAGAGAGAATATTAGCTGTCATCGGTTTTAGAAATCGAATGCGGCGGACAACTCCATTACCACCCGAATATTTTCCTTTGCCACCGCTATCGGGATGAAAACTAAAGCTTTCTAAAAGTACAGGATAACGGGTTTCTAAAACTTCTGGATCGGTCAAGCGAGAGTTAGTCATGTGAGAATGAACACCATCAGTGCCAGCAAAATTAATTCCTGCACCAGAACCGCCGCAAATAGTTTCATAATATTGATATTGCTCATTACCAAAAGTAAAATTATTCATCGTTCCTTGAGAAGCAGCCATAACACCCAAAGCACCATATAAAGCGTCAACAATAGTTTGAGAAGTTTCTACATTACCCGCGACTACTGCGGCTGGATAGGTTGGGTTGAGCATACAGCCAACCGGGATAATAATTTCTAGAGGATTAAGACACCCGGCATTCAGAGGAATATTATCATCAACTAAAGTACGGAAGACATATAAGACTGCGGCTTGAGTTACAGCTTTGGGAGCATTGAAATTAGTATTTAGTTGTAGAGAAGTCCCAGTAAAATCAATGGTAGCACTACGGTTTTCTGCGTGAATTGTTACTTTAACTTGAATTTGTGCATTATTATCCATTTTATAAGTAAATGAGCCATCCTTGAGAACTGCGATCGCACGTCTAACAGACTCCTCAGCATTAGCTTGCACAAATTTCATATAAGCTTGAACAGTATCAAACTTGTATTGGAAAACCATTTTACGAAGTTCTTGTACTCCCCGTTCATTAGCGGCAATTTGTGCTTTAAAATCAGCAATATTTTGGTCAGGCTTGCGAGCAGGATAAGTATGAGTTGAAAGGTGCTGTCTGACTGCGAGTTCTCGAAAATTGCCCTCTTCAACCAAGATAAAATTATCAAAAATAATTCCTTCTTCTTCTACTGTGGTACTGTGGGGAGGCATAGAACCGGGAGTAATTCCACCAATATCTGCTTGGTGTCCGCGAGAAGCAACAAAAAATAGAGGCATTGGGCATTGGTCATTGGGCATGGGGCATGGATTATTTTCACTACTTTCCAAAAAAACAGGGGTAATTGCAGTAACATCAGGGAGATGTGTTCCACCGTTATAGGGATTATTAGATACATAGACATTTCCCAGTTTGAAAGTGTCGCCTTTATCATTAATTAAACTGCGGACACTTTCACTCATTGAGCCTAAATGTACAGGAATATGGGGAGCATTTGCTACTAATAATCCCGATGAGTCAAAAATAGCACAGGAGAAATCCAGTCTCTCTTTGATATTCACTGATGTCGCCGTGTTTTGTAACACAATTCCCATTTGTTCGGCGATAAATTGATATAGATTTTTGAATATTTCTAAGCGGACAGGATCGGGTTGAGGTGTTGTGTACATTTTTAATTCCTTAAAAAATTGTGTAGTAATCGCTTAAGCGCTTTTTAAAACACTTCAGTATTTACTACTAGCTATCACTGTCTACTTCGGCGGAAGTGAAATGTGCAAAATTTCGCCTATTGTAGAGAATCCGGCGCGGGTGTAAATTCGCACTTCTTCTTGATGTGCCGCCATGAGAAACGCCACCGTAACACCTGCCTCGAAAGCTTCTCGCACCAATCGGGTTGTTAAGGCTCCTGCTATGCCGCGTCGGCGAAAAGCAACACGTACACCGATACCAGCGATTTCTGTCATCTGATTTCCCGGCACGGAACACACTCCAGCCCCCACAGGTTCGCCTGTTGCGGCAACACGAGCAAGTATAGCGATTCCGCCTGCTGCTAGACTATTGCCAAGACGTTCACCATCTTCGGGGCTTGGTGCAGACTCTCCGTAAGCCTCGTTTTGCACCGTAACTGTAGCAAGTATCTGGGCGTCTGAAACTGGCACGATTAATTCAATATCCGGGGGAGCAGGAAGCAATTGCTCTGAACCAGGAGTGCAAATCATAAGTGGCAAGCGTCCCTCAACGGTGAAACCAGCAGCTACTAGTGCCTCCTCGACAGCAGGCGCAAGGGAAGCAACGTACTCCAAACGCGGTTTTCGTTTGCGACTTTCATAGGCAGCGATTAGTGCCTTGACGTCGGTGAGTGAGGGTGTGGCTGCATCATTGGGGATGGCATAGTTAAGAAAAGGATTGGCGCTATGGCGATTAAAGCTAGCCAAGAAAGGCCCTATTTGCTCCGTATCACGTTGCTGGCTTGCCGCGAAGCGCAAATATGATTGAATGCGAGAGTCCATGAATGGATAGCCTTTTAATTGTAAAGCCGTGTTGAGGTTAGTGTAGTGAGGGTGAGTATTTTCCAGCACAATAGCTAATTTATAGACGTTCTAAAATTAGATGGTTTTGTTCAGTTAATCTCGCTTGCCAATTAGGTTCTACTACAATTGTGCTAATTTTTTCCACAACGATCGCAGGGCCATTAATACTATCTTCTGGTTGTAAATCTTCCTGTCGATAAACAGGAGTGTCGTGCCATCTATCAGCAGTAAACATCCTTACTGTCTCAACAGACACGGGGACTTCATTTAAAGGGCGAGTACGAATAATTAAAGGTTCTTCGGGAGTATCCATTTTCTGAATTACTTCCACGGAAGCGGATTCAACTATTAAGCTTTTCTCTAATTGAATAAAACCATAACGAGATTGATGTTCAGTCTCAAATTTTTGTTGCATTACTAACACATCATCGGCAAAATTAACTGTCAAGGTAGAGTTAGTACCCTGATATTTTAAGTTAGCTTTTTGGATTACTTCTAATTGACTATGTGCTTCATTTATTTCACTTCTAGCTTGAGTTTCTAAATAGTCCATTAACTGCTGTAGTTGAAAGATTAATGCTTGAGTTAAAGGTTGCTCAACTCCTCCTTCTCTAATCGCCCGGACATCAGCTAATCCCATCCCATAAGCAGATAAAACTCCAGCATAAGGATGTAGAAATATTTTTTTCATTCCCAAGGTATCGGCAATTAAACAAGCAACTTGCCCACCTGCACCACCAAAACAACAAAGTACATATTGGGTAACATCATAACCGCGTTGTAGACTAATTTTTTTAATTGCATTCGCCATATTTTCCACTGCGATCGCCATAAATCCGGCAGCTACTTCTTCAGGAGTAGAATGATTTAACGTAGCAGCTTGAATGTTTTGAGTTAATTGGGTAAATTTTTGAATAACAATATCTTTATCTAAAGGTAAATTACCATCAATGCCAAAAACCGAGGGAAAATATTGTGGGTGAATTTTACCTAACATTACATTGGCATCAGTAACCGCTAATGAACCGCCACGCCGATAACAAGCAGGCCCAGGATTTGATCCAGCAGATTTAGGGCCAACACGATAACTAGAACCATCAAAAAAGAGAACTGAACCACCACCAGCAGCAATGGTATTAATTGCTAATACAGGAACTCGCATCCGCGCCCCAGCAATTTCCGAATCTAGTTGTCGTTCATACTCTCCTTTAAAGTGGGCAACATCTGTACTTGTCCCTCCCATGTCAAAAGTAATAACTAACTCGAAACCTGCCCTTTTACTAGTTTGAACTGCGCCAACAATACCACCAGCCGGGCCACTTAAAATACTATCTTTTCCTTGAAATTGTTCGGCTGCGACTAAACCGCCATCAGATTTCATAAACATTAATTTGACGTTGGGTAACTGACTTACTACTTGGTTGATGTAGCGACGCAGAATAGGAGTTAAATAAGCATCGACTACTGTTGTATCTCCTCGGCTAACCAACTTCATTAAGGGACTAACTTGATGGGATACGGATATTTGAGTAAAGCCGATTTCTTGGGCAAGTTTGGCTATTTGTTGTTCGTGATTGGGATAGCGATCGCTGTGCATAAAAACAATAGCACAACTCCGAACTCCTGTATGGTAAACTGCTTGTAAATCACTTTTAACTTGTTCAATATTTATAGATATTAATTCATTTCCGTTAGCATCATAGCGTTCATCTATTTCAATCACCTGTTCATAAAGCATTGTTGGTAAAATTATCTGGCGTGCAAAGATATTAGGACGGTTTTGGTAGCTAATTCGCAGTGCATCTTTAAACCCTTTGGTGATCAGAAGAACAACCCTGTCTCCCTTTCTTTCTAACAGCGCATTTGTTGCTACTGTTGTCCCCATTTTTACCACTTCTATCGCTTCAGTAGGAATAGGTTCGTTGCTAGCAATACCCATGATATCTCGAATACCTTGGATGGCTGCATCTTGATATTGTTCGGGATTTTCTGAAAGGAGTTTGTAGACTATAATCCATTGCTGATTAGGCAGAGTCACAATTAAAAAACGTTCGGGATGTTTTGAAAGTCTATCGATAATTGGTTGATTATCAGTAACAGCAACAATATCTGTGAATGTACCACCACGGTCAGCAAAAACCTTCAACATTACTCTGTTTCCTCGATAGTATATAGATAAAGTAACAGTTTGACTTAGGGATTTTCTACTTAAATTGTTAAAAACTTTCCGATAAATATGCATTATTTAATAGTATTTAAGGCTATTCATTAAGGAAGAAAGTAGGTAAAAGGCAGTAGGCTTTGTTGGGTTCTACTTCGTTCCACTCAATCGATACAAACTACAAACTTTACGTTAAATTGAAAAAAGTAGCAAAATTAATGTTAAAACTTTTACAGTTCATACAGCTTATTAATGCGAATACTTATTCGGAAATTTCTGATGACATTTCAGATATACATATTTTAACTTGGTACAAAATACGCTCAGGATTTGAGCTAAGTACTTGTAAATAATAGAAGTGTGACTTATGGCTCCTTATAAAGACGCATTTGATGGGTTTACTGATGGTTTAAATGGACAGGATAAATCGGCAGAAAAAGCTGCTCAGGCTGGCATCCAGACTGCTGCTACTGTAGGAATTTCTGTTGGTTCTGCCGCAGCAGCAGGTGCTGGTTCTCTTGCTGGTTACGCAGGTATAGCTTCCGCAGTTTCATCAATGGGGCTTGGTGGCGCTACAACAGCAATTGCTGGAGCAATGGGAACTAACGTAGCTGGAGCTGCTGCAACTGCTGTTGTAACTTCAGCAGTGGGTGGGCCGGTTGTAATGGGTGTAATTCTAATTGGTGGAGCAGGAGCTACTGCTTATGGAGTGTATCAAGCTGGCAACTGGGTTGGTAAGCAGTTAAAATTGTGGTAGACTTTATTCTAATCTGAATCATAGAAATTTTTGACAAAATTATAAAAGTTATCAGGGTGGAAGCTGTCCACCCTTTTTTAATTTATCCTTTGTTACTAAAGTTTAGCGAATATTAAATTGTCCACTGCCATCTATGCTGTTGTGAATTCCATTTTATAGTTACTATTTCTGCTAACGGATTGATGCAATCGCCATTTTTATTAAAATGGATAATTTATGTTAAATCTTATTAGGGCACAAAACCTTGCTGTTTGCAGTCTGTGACAATTAGATAGCTTGCTGATTTAGCGGAATTACAATTACAAATTCTGTTCCCTGCCCAGGAGCAGAAATACATTCTAATTTTCCCTGATGTTTTTGGGTGATAATCTGATGACTAATAGATAAACCTAACCCAGTACCTTTATTAACTGGTTTAGTCGTAAAAAATGGTTCAAATAATTGTTTTTGTACTTTTTCTGGAATGCCTATACCATTGTCGCCAATACAAATAACTATCTGATTTTCACTCGTGAGTTGAGTCTGAATGCGTATCTGGGGAATAGAGAGCGCTTCTTCCCTTACTTCCCATTCACCATTTTCCACTGCCTCTTCTAAAGCATCGATCGCATTTGCCAGAAGATTCATAAATACCTGATTTAGTTGTCCAGCATAACATTCTACTAATGGCAAGTCACCGTACTCTTTAATCACCTCAATTGCTAGATTGTTAGATTTAGGTTTAAGGCGATGTTCCAGAATCATCAACGTATTATCTATACCCTCATGGATATTCACAGCTTTCATTTCTGCGTCATCTAACCGAGAAAAGTTTCGCAGAGATAAGACAATTTCTGTGATTCGTTCCGCACCAACTGTCATCGAAGTTAGCAAATTGGGCAAGTCTGCGATCAGAAAATCTAAGTCGATCGCTTCTGTTTCTTGTTGAATTTCCTTTGCTGGATTAGGATAGTTTTGCTGGTATAATTGCAGCAGTCTCAATAAATCTTGGATATATTGATTGGCATAATTGATATTGCCAGAAATAAAGTTGACTGGGTTGTTAATTTCATGCGCTACACCTGCTACTAACTGCCCCAAACTCGACATTTTTTCACTATGCACCAGTTGAGATACTAGTTGCTTTGCCTCTTGGCGCAATTGTGCTTCTGAGTATCGCAATATCTGCTCTGCTTGTTTGCGCTGGGTAATGTCATGGAGAATAACGACATATTCCTGAAAATCCAGATGGGGTCGGTCAGAGATGGAAACTTCCAGAGTTCTGTTTTTCCCATTACCGATGAGAATTTGTTCGCTACGCTTTGTCCACTGCTCTGGATAGTAGACTAATGCGGGTAGCCATTTGTTGAGGTGATTTCCCCGCAACTCAGAGGGGTTGACACCAAAAAACGATTCGGTGGCTGGGTTAGCTTGCTGGATAATGCCTTGATCGTCTACGACTAAAATACCATCCTGGGCGACAGTAAATAGGTGTTCGGCGGCTTCTCGCGCTTCTGCGATCGCTACCACTTGCGGTAAACTTGTCCAACAAGCGATCGCTACTCCCACAAATGCCACGCTCATCAGTAGCACCACAAATATATTCTCACCGCCCGCAGTTGCCACTTTATTAAGTTTGACGCCAAATAACCAACCAACTCCCACGGCGCTGCACAGTAAAAAAATTAGGATGCTCACCTGAAGAATTACTGAATCTTTGATAATTACTACAGGGCGCGTGCGATATCGCCGCATCCACCAATCAGGATGGAAAGCAGGGAAATGCATACGGCGAATTACTGCATCTATTCCTATAACACCAATGGGAAATAATAGCCCAATCAGCAAGTTGAGCCAACCCCAGGCAAATCCGCCCACCAACAGCACCACAACTTCTAACAGCAGAATGGCCAGAGATATGCGAGGAAACAAAACTTCCGGGCGATCGCGCCGAAGCCAAAGCCCCAGATGCAGTAACATAAAGGAGACAAACCAACCGATGTTACCAACAGCGACGATTCGCGCTACATCTCCCCAAATCAGATAGATTAAGCACAACACCAGTGTTAATGTCAATGCTGGGACAAACACACCCCGACGGGAGAGCACAGAAAATACTGGTGAAATGTGGTTATCTAAGGCCAGTTGATACAAAATTCGCGGGCAATTAGAAACCACCGTTGCCGAACCTAGTAGACAAGCAGCTACTAGCAAAAAAGAAACACTTACACCAGTGAATCTTCCCCAAAAGGGCAGGGAAGCTGCCGCAAGATTCAGAAAAGCATTGTCTTTAAGGTTGGGATTTGTTGCTAACCGCATCACTACCCAAGAACCTCCCAAAAAGATGGGTGGCATCATCCAGGCTGCAACATCTAGAAACCGTAGCGTTTGAGTGGGGTTGCGGCTATCGGCGACAAAGGAAGAAGCCGTTTCACAGCTATAGGTTGCATAAGTAACGAAAAAGAACCACTTTGCCCAATCTACAAAGCTCAAAGATGACCAACTGCTAGGAAAAAACCCAGGACTCACCGGAGAAAACGCTAACCAGCCAAGACCTTGAACGCAGAAGGTCATTAGCAGTCCAAAGGCTGGAATTACAAAAAACAAATGTAAAATACTCAGGGCGCGAGTCCCACTAAACGCCACGATAAAAGGTAACAGTGTAAAGCTAATATCCAGAAATATGTCTGGACAGGTAATACCCAGCGCCTGCAAATTTACTTTAATTAAATCTCTGAGTACGATTGTATTCACTGACAAGTAAGAAACCCAATTGAGGAGGTATCCAATTGCTGCATAACGAGCTAGTCCTGGGTAGTTTTGCAGTAGCTTGGTAGCATAGTTAGGTGTTCCTCCAGCTACATTGATGAAATGCATACCCAAGCGTTTTACCTGATAGTTGAGCAGCATTCCGAAAATTACCGCAGGTATCCAGACAAAAATAGCTTGGGAACCGAGAGCAGCATGAATCGCTGGAACCAGTGCTGTCCAAGAAATATGAGCTGTCAAACCAAAGCCCCAACTTTCAACAGCACTTAGGCTTCTAGTCAAGCGAGGGTAAGAAGATTGGCCCAATGTGGAGTGAGCAGGATGGGACATGATTGGCAGTGTTAGGTGGGATACTGTAATTAAGCTTATTACCTAGAGTTCCCATCTCGTAAATGTTGTGAACAAAAACTTTCTGTCCGGAATCATACTTAGATGTTGAGTATATCACCAGAGAAAATTACCTTCACAACACAAGCATTTATTAAGAGGATGTTTTAAAAGTGTTTGGCTGTGATTTTAGGCACTTATTGATCCCCCCTAACCCACGCCAGTCGTTCCACTTGGGGAGACCCCATGAGCAAGTGGCGTGGATTTAGGAGAATCTAGAACGTTTTGATACCGACAATAGGACTTTTAAAACATCCTCTAACACCATAATTTAGTTTAAAGGTGCGATGTCTACGACGGGCTACGCCTACGCCCTTTTGACTCGACAATTAGTGTTCAGAGGTGAAATAGTGAGCTTTTTCAGAACTTGAATGATGAAGATTAAAGCCGCAACTATGAGGATTAAAGCCGGTAAACTACAGCGCCTCTATTATTTGCTCGAAATTGCGGCAATACACCTGTTGGCCGTATTCTTGCCACTCTTTGTCTGACGAGTAGGGTGAGCGTTTTAATGTTGCCTGTTGGACGTATGCTATCAATGGGCGACGAAGACACTCATATTTCTCGAAGGCTTTGGCTATAGCTTGCAGATCATCCCAGTTATTCTCCTCAGCAATTTTAGCGATGAGTGTTGTAACTACTAGTGCATCTTCAAATCCTTGATTAGCTCCTTGACTCATGAAGGGAGGCATTCCATGTGCGGCATCGCCAACTAATACGATTCGCCCTACACTCCAGGCTGGTGGAATTTTGGCAGGATCAGCTTCAGGATTGAGGTCTGTTGGGTTAGAAACTTGTAGAGAATCCGAAATGGTAGCATGGTGAATATAGTATGGACGCTGCTGTATCTTGACAGGAGGAGATATACGTACTAATTGCTTAAGTGCATCAGGAAAGCCTGCCTTCTCCAACTCCTGGAGAGCTAAGTCAATTAAAGAACTTTCAGACTTTCCTTGCAACGAGTCTAAAGGCAAAGCAAGATGTATTATGTACCCTAGTTCACCAGTTGGTCTATGAAATAAAATTATCCTAATGTTATTTATACGAACAGAATTTCCAGATATTTCATCATTAGTGATTGTTACAACTGTTGAGTCTTGAAAGAATTCTTCTAGTTTCGTCCATAGTTCCTTTGCTACCTCAGCTATTTCCCGACAAAATATAGCTGCAAAGCCAGAGTATTCAGGTTGGGCAAAATCATGGTATTGAGTATCTGTGTAAAGCAGCCTCCGAACTGTAGAATTAATCCCGTCTGCTGCAACAATTAGTTTAGCTCTAATCGATTTTGTTACTAATTGTTGGGGGGCAACATCTGAGTTTTGGGGATGCGTCTCATTATGTTTTTGGCCATCTGTCCAAAACGCATAGGGGTTGGCTTCTATTCCTGTGTCACCTACACAATCTATCCGGACACAACCTTTTTCTGGCTCATTCACAACATTAATACAACGGTGATTAGCTTTAACTCGGTCTTGGGGAAGTAGCTGTCTGAGGGTTGTCTGCAAATTGTACCAAGAAATTGACACTCGACCCTCGCCATAATCTTTAAACCAGTCATCGAAACTAAGCGAGGTTGACCGAATTATCTGCCCTTGTAAATCTTTGTAAGCCCATTGGGGTGAAGTCTTTGTCGGTTGTTGCTCTTGAGTAGTTTCAACAGTTTTCTGAACATTAGACTGCTTGGGATTCAATAAACCAAGCCCAGTTTTTTTGACTTCTTCGTAAGCGTTAGGATCTAAATGTTTGAGAGCTTGTAATCCATTGGAGACAATATCCAACATTTGTCCAACTTCACGAAAGGCGCGAGTTTGATCGACGACAAGGACATTTTCAATACCACGTTTACGTAAGCCAATAGCAGTTGCTAACCCAATTGGGCCAGCGCCAACCACTACAACATCGTAAATTTGCCCAGGAGCAGAGGAGACAACAGATGCAGCTAAGGTATCAGCTTTGGTTGATGTGTTTGTATCTGTATGAGAACTTGATTTAGTTTTTAGCATATTTATACATAGGAATCTGGGTTCAAAGCTGGGCAATATGGAAAGCTATAGCCATCAAGTTACATAGGAACACACAACAATATTCAAATCAAATGTAACAAGTTAAATATTTTACCGCGATCGCACCTATTATCTGAAGCAAATTATGAAAATTATCGAACCGCCTTCGCGTAGCGTCTCGCAGAGAAGCCGCCAAGAGCGCCAAGAGAAGAAACAGAAAAGTTTATAAATTATTACAGTTGGTGTTCAGAGGTGGAGCGATCGCCCTTTTTGCTCGACAGTTGGTGTTCACAGGTGGAACGATCGCTGTTTTTACTCGACAGTTGGTGTTCAGAGGTGGAACGATCGCCCTTTTTGCTCGACAGTTGGTGTTCAAAGGTGGAGCGATCGCCCTTTTTGCTCGACAGTTGGTGTTCAAAGGTGGAATGGTGAGGTTTTGAGGTCGAGTCTAGAGGCGTAGGAACCTGCGATCGCCACAATCTAATCCTTGATACAGGCTAGATTATTAATTAGCTCGATTTCTCTGCTGCGCGTCCAAGCAGCAACTCGTCGTCAGGCATCGCCTCTGTAAAATCCGAAATGACTAACGAAGAACTGCTGCAAATTATTGAACAAGCTGCCAGAGACAAGCTGACAAAATTAGATTTTTGTTACCAAGGCTTAACAAGCCTACCACAGGAAATTGGCCAACTCACCAACCTGCAAACCCTCAACCTCAGCAGAAATCAACTGAGCAGTCTGCCACCGGAAATTGGCCAACTCACCAACCTGCAAACCCTCAACCTCAACAGTAATCAACTGAGCAGTCTGCCACCGGAAATTGGCCAACTCACCAACCTGCAAACCCTCAACCTCAACAGTAATCAACTGAGCAGTCTGCCACCGGAATTTGGCCAACTCACCAACCTGCAATCCCTCTACCTCAGCAGAAATCAACTGAGCAGTCTGCCACCGGAAATTGGCCAACTCACCAACCTGCAAACCCTCAACCTCTACAACAATCAACTGAACAGTCTGCCACCGGAATTTGGCCAACTCACCAACCTGCAATCCCTCTACCTCTACAACAATCAACTGAGCAGTCTGCCAGCGGAAATTAGCCAACTCACCAACCTGCCATCGCTCCACCTCAACGACAATCAACTGAGCAGTCTGCCAGTGGAAATTGGCCAACTCACCAACCTGCGATCGCTCGACCTGGGCAGGAATCAACTGAGCAGTCTGCCAGCGGAAATTGGCCAACTCACCAACCTGCGATCACTCGACCTGGGCAGGAATCAACTGAGCAGTCTGCCAGCGGAAATTGGCCAACTCACCAACCTGCGATCACTCGACCTGGGCAGGAATCAACTGAGCAGTCTGCCAGCGGAAATTGGCCAACTCACCAACCTGCGATCGGTCAACCTCGACAGTAATCCTTTAGAATCACCTCCACCAGAAATTATCACGAAAGGGTTTAAAGCAATTCTTGACTTTTGCAGACAACAACTAGAACAAGAAACCGATCGCCTCTACGAAGCCAAATTACTCATTGTAGGAGAAGGTGGTGCAGGTAAAACTACGCTAGCCAAAAAAATTCAAGACAATAAATATACGTTACAACAAGATGAAAATACCACCGAAGGCATTGATGTTATTCAATGGAAGTTCTTGCTTGACAAGAACAGAGAATTTCAGGTCAATATTTGGGACTTTGGTGGTCAAGAAATTTACCATGCTACCCACCAATTTTTCCTTACAAAACGCTCTCTTTATGCCTTGGTTGCTAATACTCGCAAAGAAGATACAGATTTTTACTACTGGTTAAATGTAGTTGAATTACTGAGTGGTAATAGTCCTTTGTTAATTATCAAAAATGAAAAGCAGGAGCGCAAACGAGAAATAAACGAGCGGGGGTTACGGCATGAATTCACTAATTTTCAGGAAACACTTACTACAAACTTAGCCACTGATCGCGGTCTGCCAGAAATCTTAAAGAAAATTAAGCATTATATTACTAACTTACCTCATGTAGGAATAGAACTTCCTAAAACCTGGGTGAAAGTGCGAGAAGCTTTAGAAGGTAACTCTCGCGAATATATTAGCTTGGAAGAATATCTAAACATCTGCGATCAACATGGTTTTACTAAACAGGTGGATAAACTCCAACTCAGTGGCTATCTACATGATTTGGGTGTATGCCTTCACTTTCAAGATGATGATTTGCTAAGAAAAACCGTGATTCTCAAGCCCACTTGGGGTACAGATGCCGTTTACAAAGTCTTAGATAATCCTCAAGTCATTAACAAACTAGGTCAATTTGATCGCAATGATTTAGCAAGCATTTGGCATGAAAACAAATATGCCGATATGCAACCAGAACTATTGCGGCTAATGATGAAATTTAAACTATGCTATGAAATTCCTAGTAGTCCCGGCACTTATATCGCACCTCAATTACTCTCTGTTAACCAACCTGATTTCAATTGGGATGAATCCAATAACCTAATCCTGCGTTATAAATATGACTTCATGCCGAAAGGTATTCTCACCCGCTTTATAGTCGAAATGCACTCTGATATTGAACAACAAACCCTAGTTTGGAAAACAGGTGTTGTTCTTGCAAAATACAAAAGCCGTGCTGAAGTAATTGAACACTACAATCAACGAGAAATAAAAGTCCGTGTCGTAGGAAACCGCAAGAAAGAACTGCTAGCAATTATTACCAATGAACTAGAAAAAATCCATAATTCTTACGAACGTCTGCAATATCAAACACTTGTTCCCTGCAACTGTGAAAGCTGTAAGGATGGTCAAACGCCTCATTTTTACCGCCGAGACGTGTTGTACAAATTCCGAGAAAATAATCGCGACCAAATCCAGTGCCAAGATAGCGGTGATATGGTAGATGTCCGCAGATTAATTGACGATGTTTTACCGACGTTATCAACTCTGCAAATACCTATGTCTGAACCCATAACAAGAAATCAAGTTTTCATTAGCTATAGTCATCAAGATCAGCAGTGGCTTACCAAACTCCAGAAACACCTCAAGCCAATGATTCGTAACCAAAATATAATCGTGTGGGACGATACCAAAATTCAACCCGGTGCTGAGTGGCGCAAAGAAATTGAAAATGCTCTAGCAGCAGCAAAAGTGGCAGTATTGTTGGTTAGCCCCGACTTTTTGGCATCAGACTTTATTGCCGAGAATGAGTTACCGCCATTGTTGGATGCGGCTGAAGCCGAAGGACTTACGATTATTTGGATACCGTTGAGTTTTAGCAGCTACGAGGAAACAGAAATTGAAAAGTATTAGTCAGCGCACCCTCCGAATCAACCTTTAGACAGTCTGAACTCAGCACAAGAGAATAAAGCTTGGGTGGATATCTGTAAGAAGATTAAAGCAGCAGTTCCTCGCTAGAAGAACCTCTCCCTGCCTTGAACTTTAGTTCAAGTCTGTCCCTCTCCGACTCGGAGAGGGAAGGTTTTGCGTAATAAAACCAGGGAGAGGTTTCTTTTGTAGAAGCGATCGCAGGTAAACTCTTAGCTATCGGTTAAAACATCATCCAAGTCGAAGATAACCTGACTAATTTCCGAGCGTGTATTCTGCCAAGGTGGGAATTTTAACTTCTGTTTCGGCTTGTAAGTCGAAGTCATACCACTCGTTACGCCATTGCAGACGAAACTTCAAACGCGTCCAGTTAGGTGGTAGATTGGGACAGGCAATGGGGCCAAATTGAGTCATCCGAATGCCGGCGAACCCGAAAACTACTGCTTGCCATACTCCTCCAGCACTGGCAGCGTGAATTCCTTCGGCGGCGTTACGCCTCACATCCTCTAAGTCTACCAAGGCCGATCGCAGAAAGTGTGTATAAGCTTCGGTTGGTTGATTGAGGTCACAAGCTAAAATGGCATGAATGGCTGGGCCTAATGAAGAACCATAACTGTGGTCGGTGCGTTGGTTGTAATAGTTCCAGTTGGTGGCGAGGGTGTTATAGTCGTAGCGATCGCGCATTAAGTACAGAAGCATCAATACATCCGGCTGCTTGAGAATCTGCTTTTGGTTTGTAGCTTCAATTCCCAACAAACCTTGCAGAGATTTGCTACGCGGTTCGTAATCAGCGAGGTTAACGTGTTCTAGCTGGAAAAAGCCTTCAAATTGCTCAATTAAACCCGTTTGAGCATCTTCATTGACAAATAGACGCTCTTGGATTTCTGCCCAATGGTGCAGACGCTCTGTAGTTAAGTTGAGTTTTTGCTCCAGTTGGGCTGATGTTTCTGGATAAGCTCTTTTGAGCCAATCCCACAGTCGCAAAGCTGACTGCAAATGCCACTGTACCATGAGATTGGTGAAGGCATTATTATCGACGCGATCGTGATTTTCATCCGGGCCAATTACATCTAGGATGTCATAGCTGTGGCGCTCTTGGTTCCACTGCACCCGACTTTCCCAGAAAACAGCCGTATCAAGGATAATTTCCGCGCCATAATCGCGCATCCAGTCATCATCATTGGTAGTCTGCCAGTAGTGCAAAATTGCATAAGCGATATCAGCAGTGATATGCACTTCAATGTCACCGCACCAGATACGGATTAATTCACCGTTGGGAGCCGGAACCCAGCGCGGAGTGACTTCATCGCCAGTAGTGGCACTTTCCCAAGCAAACATGGCTCCTTGATAACCTGCTTCTTGAGCTTTGCGTCTCGCTCCTGGTAGGGTGTGGTAGCGGTAGGTGAGCAAGTTACGCGCTAGGGCTGGTTGAGTTAAGGTGAGGAAAGGCAGGATGAATATTTCTGTATCCCAAAAGATATGTCCGCTATAGGCAAAACCGGAAAGGGTTTTGGGAGGAATGCTCACCCGATTGTCGTGACGCGGTGTCACCGCTAGTAATTGGAAGAGATTGTAACGGACGCTCAATTGAGCCAAGCGATCGCCTTCTATTATAATGTCACTGTCTTGCCACACTTGCTCCCATGCAGTAATGTGAGCTGCCAACAGAGTAGTATATCTGGGTTCATCAGCGAGTCTTTGTAAGGCGGCGGCAATGGGAATTTCTGTCTCTCGTGAAGTAAACAGGGTGACAATCTTTTCTACAGTTACCGTTTTTCTGGGATATAACTCTAAGGTGGTTGTCAAAATGGGAGAACTAGAAGTATTTTCGACGCTCACAAGTGTAGTCTCGTCACCATCTACCACTAACTTAGCTGCCATCCCAAGTTGAATATCTGAGTGGAGAGTTGTACTGTTTAACCAGATAATCCGATCTATGCCACCTTGGTTTAAGGTTCGCCAATGTTTGACGCCTTGGGTATCTGGTTCGCTGTCAAATCCGGCTTCAACGGTAATTTCACCCTCAAAGTCTACCGATGTAATTTGAGCGCGAATCGCCAAAACGTGTTGGTCTGCTAAACTGGTGAAACGCTCGAAGTGAAAATCTAGGGTATGACCATTAGGACTACGCCACCGCACATCACGGCTAACTAAGCCTAAGCGTAGATCGAGCCGACGTTCGTAGTTGAGAATCTCACCACTGTCCATAGTAAAGCGAACGCCTGCAACTTTTACCACCAATGGCAGCCAGTTGGGACAGTTTACCAATTCGGTATGAGCAATTGTCACATCATCATAAACACCGTGGATGAGTGTGGCTGGAAAATCTTGGGAATACCCTTCCTCAAATGTACCCCGCACTCCTAACAAGCCATTACCAAGAGTGAAGACGGTTTCTTTGTGATGCAACTGCGTCGGGTTAAACTCCGTTTCAATAACGTTCCAGTCAGTATTGTCAATTAATTGCTGATTTTGTTGAGAATTGTGAGTGGATACGTTGAGCATGAGTGATAAAACCTCTTGGGGATGGCTGTGGGTAGGATGCAGTAAAATTAGGAGCAATCTTTAAGTGATTAACTCCTTTTCTTTAGCGCGTAGATTAAAAAATAGTCTGAACGCTAAAAAATACGCTTCTGATAAGAGTAACGTTTCATATTTCATCTGTCTACAGTTAGATTTATTCAAAAATGCCAGTTATAACTCATAAATCTTAATTAGCTACGAATTGATTCGGCTTTTCATCAATTTCTTTCATATTTACAATTAAGGGAAGACGCGATGAATCGCCGTCTCTACAATAATCAGCCCTTTGTAGAGACGGCGATTTATCGCATCTTTGTCTTTGTGATGGACGATTTTTGACTGGTAAAATCTACAGGTGCAGTTAAGTAACGTTTTGTTCTTTTACCAGAAGTGATATATTGGCACTTGACCCGACCGAGTACAAACTATGCATAAGCCCACAGGACAGCAAAGAGGTGTTGTACTCAATACTACAGAACAGGAAGGGGGAGTGGGCAGATGAATAAAAATACCGGGCAAAGTAGTGTTTTTTCCCTGTTTCAAGGCATACCTCTAAGTCGCATCTTGGTAGCGTTGTTTCTGCTGCAAATCTTCCTAGCTGTGGGATTGACTGCATACTTATCAATCGGAAACGGGCAAAAAGCAGTTAATCAGGTAGCTAACGAATTACGTCATGAAGTTGCCAATCGAGTCGAGCAGAATTTACAAACTTATTTGGCAACCCCGCGTCAGGTACTACGCAGTAATCAAAATCTCATTAACATGGGGTTGCTGAAGATAGAGAATCTGGCAACCTGGGAGTCATACTTAATAGAGCAGTTAAAGATTTTTCCAGATGCGTTGGCAATAACTGCAAGCAATGAGCAAGAATATTTAGCGGTGGAGAAGTTCAACGATCACCAATTTTTACTCAGAAAAGCCGGAAAGTCAACTGGGTACGACCTCTACACCTATATAATTGACTCTCAAGGTCAACGTACTCAATTACCAGAGGTAATCAAAAACTATGATGCGCGATCGCGTCCTGATTATCAAACAGCAGTTACCGCCAAAAAATTCAGCTTTAGTCAGATTTTTACACCCCGCACTGAACCAACACTCCTAATTAGTGCATCTCAACCCATTTATAACTCCCAAGGCGAATTACTCGGAGTCAACAGCACTCTCACTCACCTATCACAAATTGGAGATTTGCTGCAAAATATCAAAGTTGGCAAGTCTGGGCAAATTTTTATTATCGAGCGATCGGGGCTATTAGTTGCAAGTTCTACAAGCGAAGAACCATTCCGCTTACAAAATGGTAAACCCATTAGGTTAGCAGCTTCCCAAAGCGGCGATTCTTTGACTCAAGCAACCGCTAAATACTTAAAAACTAAATTTAGTAACTTTGACCTAATTCAAAGTTTACAGCAACTAGATTTTTCTCTGGACGGCAAACGGCAATTTTTAGAAGTTAGACCGTTAGAGGGCGAACCAAATGTCAATTGGTTGATAATAGTGGCTGTCCCAGAAGCAGACTTTATGGGACAAATCAATCGCAACATTCAAACTACAATTTTTCTCTGTTTGGGAGCATTAGGACTAGCTACTGTATTGGGGATTGTTACCGCCCGGTGGATTACTGTGCCTATTTTGCACTTCAGTACGGCAACGAAAGATTTAACTGATTTTACTAATAGCGAAGACTCAGTGGTGAAAGTACAGGGCATTAAAGAATTAGAGATGCTGGGTGGATCTTTCAATGAAATAGCACAGCAGTTACGCAAAACCTTTACTGCACTGATTACCAAAAATGAAGATTTAGAACTGCAAGTTAAGCAGCGAACTCAAGAATTACAGCAGGAGATTCAAGAACGCATCAACTGTGAGCGAAAACTGGGCCAGTATAATCGAGTACTAGCAGAACTGGCAAATCACAAAGCAGTTTTTGAAGGAAATTTAGAAACAGCATTCAAAGTTATTACAGAAAAAGCAGCCAATGTTTTAGAAGTAGACCGAGTGAGTGTGTGGTTATTCAATAGCGATCGCACTAAGCTACAATGCATAAGTCTCTATGAACGCAGCAATCAGAGACATTCGGCAGGTTTAGAACGCAATCTTGCAGATTATTTAGTCTACTTTAAAGCTCTGGTGGTTTCTCGTACCATTGCCGTTTCTGACACTCGCACCGATCCACGAGTACAAGAATTATCGGATATGCTCGAAGCAAATAATATTGTATCTCTACTTGATACCAGTCTTTGGGTTGGAGGCCAAATGGTGGGAACAGTATTGTCTGAACAGGTTGATATTCCCCAGAAATGGGAACTGAGCGAGCAAAACTTCATTAGCTCAATCGCGGAAATTGTTGCCCTAACTTTAGAAGTATGCGATCGCAAACGTGCAGAATCCGCTCTGCATGAGTCTAAAGAAGCTGCCGAAGTGGCAAATCGTGCTAAAAGCACCTTTTTAGGAAACATCAACCACGATCTGAGGACTCCTTTAAACTCAATTCTGGAAATCACAGAGGCACTCAAAGAGCAAGTATACGGCTCTGTGAGTGAAGAACAGCGCCAGTCTCTAAATATGCTCGAATCTAGCGGTAAAAACTTACTAAAATTAATTAACCAAATCCTTGACTTTACCGACACCGAATCCAGCAGGATAGAACTGCAACTAGCTGCTACTTCGATTCAGGGATTATGTGATTCCAGCTTAAGTTTTGTCAAACATCTGGCGTTCCAGAAAAATATCCGGCTGAGGGCACAAATACCTGAAGAACTCGAACCCATCCAAGTTGATGAACCCCGCATCCGCCAAGTATTTATCAACTTATTGACTAACGCGATCAAGTTTACTAAAGAAGGAGGCGAAGTCTGGATTGAAGTTCAGCCAAGTTCCACCAATGAATATATCTTTATCAGCGTGGTAGATACGGGTATTGGAATGCTTTCTGATGACCTTTTCAAATTATTTCAACCTTTTGTACAGGTTGAAACTGCTTCTAACTCTCGTTCTCCAGGCACTGGTTTAGGATTAGTAATGGTGCAAAAAATTGTCGAGTTGCATGGTGGAACTGTCCATGCCGAAAGTCAGTTAGGTAAAGGTAGTCGATTTACAGTCAAACTTCCTTGGAAAAAGGTTGGAGAATGGGGGGTTAGGGACTTCCCAATAAAAAATAATTAATCGCAAAGTGAGCTGTTGTTAAGCTGTTCTTGAGCATGTCAAGAAAATATCTGAATAGTCGTCTTGGATGGAGGAATTGAGTAATTTAATTTTTGCAGGTACTTGAGAATTAATATTAATTCAAATGTACTTAGAATCTACTTTTCGAGTAACTCTGTTGTAAATGGACTATTCTGCGATCGCATACGAACGCTTTTGTCAGCCCAAAAGCATTGGCCCAAACCTTTATAATTTCGTCAAACTCCAAAAGTTTTCGTCTACTTACTGTAGGTAGATTTCAAGTAAATCAAAGAACATTCAAAATAGTATTACAAATACTAATAATTTCCGATTGTAGATGAATATCCTGTGTCGCTGTTCCTGGAGATGGAAAAATGGTTTTTATGGAAAGTAAGCGCTCACTCCTCGTTGCTGACTTTCCATCTGTACAACTTGATAAAGACTCTTCTCAAACTTTAGTCCAAGTACCGCCTTCACCGCATTGTGAAGTTTGTGTAATTGTTCCAGTTTGCAATGAAGCTGAGACATTGGTAGCAACCCTTACTGCCTTGATACATCAAGTTGATCTAGAAGGACAGCTTTTAGATCCCAAACGCTACGAAATAATTTTGTTGGCAAATAATTGTAGCGATGATTCAGCAGCTATAGCCCGGAGTTTTGCAAAGCAACATCCAGATATAGCACTGCATGTAGTTGAAAAAACTCTGCCACCTGCACAAGCCTATATTGGTCGAGTGCGCCAGATTTTGATGGATGAAGCATACCGCCGTTTGTCTAGTTTAGGACGTACAAGGGGGGTAATTGCTTCAACTGATGGAGACTCGCAAGTAAGCCCAACTTGGATTGCTGCCAACCTGTACGAAATTAACTGTGGTGCTGATGCTGTCGGTGGGCGAATTATCACTGAGGGTGCTAGTCGTGCGGCTTTAGACCCTTACGCCAGAGCTTGCTTTCTGCGTGAAGTGGGCTACCGCTATTTAATTACCGAATTAGAAAATTATCTCGATCCCGACCCCTATGACAGCTTTCCCCGCCACTATCAACACTATGGAGCAAGTTTAGCAGTAACAGCAGAAATGTATGCACTGGCAGGAGGCTTACCGCCAGTGCGGACTCCTGAAGATGTGGCTTTTTACCGTGCCTTGGTACGGATAAATGCCCGTTTCCGCCACAGTTTGCTAGTGCGGGTAGTAACTTCGGCAAGACAAATCGGACGTACTAATGTCGGTTTAGCAAATCAACTGAATGAATGGATAGAAATGGGACGGCAACAGCAAGCATTTGTAGTCGAGCCAGCAGCGGCTATCGAAACTCGTTTTGTTGCACGTCGCCAATTACGACTGATGTGGTGGTGCGCTCTCAATGGCTATCAGCCATGTTATCCCAGTGTCGCGTCCTTGGCAGAGATGCTGGGAGTTTCAGCCCAATGGCTTGTCCAGAAATTAACGCAACCTTATTCCTTTGGTCAGTTGTTTGAACTAGTCGAAGAACGCCAGCAAGAAGAACAAACTTGGGCTTCGCGCTGGAAATACGTGGATATTAAACAAGCAATTGGGGATTTGCGCTTGCGTCTTGAGAGTTTGCGTCAGTAATTGCTAAGGGGAAGCGTTACCCGAAAGTAGGGCAACGCTTTCAAATAAAAAATATCCCATTGCTTCTTAGGCAGGGGAATAGGCAGCAGAGAGCAGGGGGAGGAAAAGTCCTTTTGATTCGATAAATTCGATAATTTATTTTTTGGAGTTCGCCTACAGTAACACTTAGGGAGATCCAAAGCCGTTTCTTCCAAAAGGTAAAACTAAACAGCAAAAAATAAGGCTTGTCTTATTTCTCAGACTCGCTCGAATAAATCAAGTCGATATTCTTCCTCGCGTTGACCTTTTAAATGCCGCAGTTTATTCGGGGTTAACTCTAAAAACGAGTCATGAACTTCATCTCCACTCAACGGATAATCACGAGCATAGAGTGTCCAATGAACTAAAAGTAGATGTCCTCCAGGTTCCAAGTGTTCCAGGATGCACTGCTGTGCTTTTTTCAGGTCTTCCCAACTCCAGTAATAGCCAACTTCCGAAATCAAGGTCAAATCAAAGATTTCATCAGGATATTGCTCTGGGACACGCATAATCTGGAACTTGACATTGGAGAGATGTTGACAGCGCTCTTTTGCTCTATTTTGAGCTAATTTTGATACATCAATCGAGAGGAGTGACTCACAACGCTGTTGCAGTTTCTCAGTTAAAACACCAATAGAACCGCCGATTTCAAAGGCAGACTGATAGCGCTCCTTGGGTAAAGCTGCGATTGTGGCAGCATATTTGTTAGCTTCGTATTCACTCGTCTCAAACTTCCACGGGTCGGGGTTTTCGCTGTAGAGTTTATCGAAGTAGCTGGGTGGTAAGGAGCCGGATTGTGACGGGTTCATAGGTTTTCCTCTATATAAACTTCCCAAGGACGAGTGAAGTTCGCTAACATTTCCGGAGTTAGGCGAAAGCCTTCTGGGTCATCGTCAATTAAGTCTGTAATTTGGGAACGATAAGCAGCGATCGCTTGTTGTTTCAACTCAACTACCGTGCTAATATCCAATCGCCAGGTTGTCACCTCAAGAGATGCTGGCAAACTCCCCCGTTGCTCCCAGTCCCAATCCCAAATAGGATATTCAATCAATCGGGGGGATAAGCGCAAATTATCCAGCGCTGCTTTAATTAACTTCCACGTTGCTTGATGGTCTGCGTGAGGGTCATATCGCCACGGTAAAAAGATAATTTTTGGGGCGACTTCTGTGATATATGCACGACAACTAGCTACTGCACTTTGATACTGTGTTGTAATTGACCCATCTTGTATTCTCCAGAAGCTGACAGCATTTCCCTCTACACCTAACAATTTCATTGCTGATAGCGTTTCCGCTTCCCGCAATTCCCGGAGTTTATCTGCGGGATATTTCTGGGAACGAGGGTGTGAAAGTGTACCATCACTGATAACCAATACTTGTACATGACAATTTAAAGAGCGTAGCAGCGCGATCGCACCTCCACAACCTAACGTCTCATCATCAGGATGGGGTGCAACAATTAGTGCGGAACTACAAGCGATCTCTTTAACTGAACGCCAAGGCAAAATACTAGGATTGTTTAGTGGTAGTCCAATCAAGCTAGATTTATTCATCATTCCAAAGCAAATTAGCAGGATTACTTTCACCCAAGACATACTGCCCTACATTTGCCAAGGATGCATCAAAAGCAGGTTGACGCAGATACAAAGTCAAATCTCGGATGATGCGTTCCATCGGATTTGGTGGCATTAAGCCACGAGTCCCAACAGAACGTTCGCACAACTGCATTACATCAATGCAAATTTGTTCAATTGCTGTCCTCACCATGTTTGCATAGGCAACCAGTTGGTTTGCTTGCGGGTGGGGAGCTGTGGGATAGCCACCAAATATAGGTGCATACGCTGCCACCTTATTCGCAGCCCCCCGCAGCCAGAGATTACCACTTTCAATAGCGATCGCCATTCTGCCCAGCCGTTCTTTTTGATATGGATCGTTCGTATATTCCAAGTCCTGGAGATACTGGCGAGTCAGGTTAAACAGTGCTTCTGCCCCACCTAATTGCACAGCAGCAAACCGAATCACCCCAACCGATAACCAAGGCTGTCGATAGTAATCTCCTGGCTGTCCAATTAAAGCGCTTTGATCCAACTCTACACCGCTAAAATCCACTTTATAACTAGCAGTAGCTCGCATCCCAGAAGGTTGCCACCAAGCTGGATCGCTAACTGTTGTCACTTCGTCCATTGGCACAATGCATATTTGCCAACCGCCGTCTGGCAATACTCCATTCACAAAAGGACGTTCCACATAGCCTGCGCCAGTACAAAAGGTTTTAGAACCTTCCAACCGATAACGCCCATTTTCACAAGGAATTACCTTCACACCATCTGAGGCTTCGGCATTCCAAACGCCAAATATTTTATGATCCTCGCGGGCGTCACGAGCATATTTTGTGATTTGTTCTCCAGTACCAAAGGTCTGAATCAGTTGCAGGGCGTTGATATGTCCTTCATAAATTCGGCCAATTGCTAGATTGCCATGCCCTATCTGCTTTAATAGTATTAGAAGCTCGTAGGTAACATTAGCATCTATTCCTGCACCCCATCCGCCTAATTCTTTCGCCAATGGTGCAGCCAACAACCCAGCCTTAGCAATTAACTCAAACTCCTGCTTGGGAAAAGCACCATTGTAATCTATTACACTGGCATTCTTGGCAGAATAATCAGCAATTTCTGTGGCATGTTTGAGATCCAGAGTAATGTTGGAATCATGCCATTTTGGAATGACGACATTCTGTGGTAGTTGGATGCTAATAACCGACTCCTTTGTATAATCTTTTTTTTATGCATTCTTGATAATAATGAAATTAAGTCAGTTAATACCTCTATCTTTTGTGTGATTATATACTCAATAAAAAGGAGAAAAATTTAAATAACGAGCTTTTCACTTATTCACAACTGATACAACTACCCTCAACCGCGTCCTGACGCTAGGACGCTAGTTGAACGTGGGTATATTTATCAACCGAATACAAGACAAGGTAATAAACTTATCAACATTAGTCATCTTTACCCGCTACTCGCAATTCTACCAAAGTAAGAGACTGATATTAACGCAGCTTAGAAAATGTCTGAGAAGTATCAAATATAGGTTAGCTCCCCAGGGCAAACGCATCTAAATTACTCTTGATCACAACCAAGGTTAAGAACCAATGACAAAATCAGCATTTCTCGTTTGGTTTAGTTTCCAAGACTCAAAGCGATGTCATGGAATACGAAATGCTTTAAATACCAACTCGCAAACCGTAGCGCTTGATGATGCCAGAGTGCTAATTCCGATTAAACAACCACAAAATTATTTTCGGTTAGTGACAATCCAGTAGATAATTGTGCAAATTTTACCTGAGTAAACCCAGCCGCACTACCATCTTGGTCAAAGTAGAGTCCACCTGTAATATTGTCATAAATAAATCGTTGATTGCTTGTCGTTGCAGATGTTCCCAGGGTAAACTGATTTGCAAAAAGTGAACCTTTTGATAACCCGCCACCAAAACCAGTAGCTGATATCTGAATCAATTCATTGCTGGCGTTGAAGTCATAAAGTCTATCTACACCTTCATTGTAACTATTGAAAACAAAGGTATCAGTACCAAATCCTCCAGTTAAGCTATCATTGCCATTGCCACCTGTGAGGATATCATTGCCATTACCACCATAAAGGGTATTATTACCAGAGGCGTTAGAGGCACTAAGAGAATCATTCCCATCCCCCCCCAAGAGAAGATTAGCACCTGATGAATAATCAACAATTAACTGATCATCACCAGCACCACCGTTGAGCGTATTATTGCCAGAGACAGTATAAACTCCGTAGAAAGAGTATAAGGAGGCTGACCCGGAGGCATTAAGAGAATCATTCCCATTGCCCCCAGAGAGTAGGTTATTACCTGATGAATAGTTAGTAACTAAGTTATCATCACCAGCCCCACCATTGAGGGTGTTATTCCCAGAGATAGCAGAAAGACTGAACTGGCCGCGGTAGTCGTCGTAGTAGCCAAAGGCACTAAGAGAATCATTGCCATCACCACCATCCACCAGGTCATTACCCTTTGAACTGTTAGCACTCAAATTATCATCACCAGTACCACCATTGAGGGTGTCATTGCCATCATTGCCAACGAGTGTATCGTTGCCATTGCTGCCTACAATGTTATCGTTGTAACGTGTACCTATGATGTCTAATCGTTCAATATTCTTGTAGTTAAGCCGATTTGTGTTTACTGTAATCGAGCTAATGTTAGTAGTAGCATTAAAAGCTGAAGTGATTCCCTCAGTAAGACTGGTGTCATCATAGATAAACCGCAATGTATCGTCACCTGTCCCTCCATCTACAGTTGTAGTCACTAAGGAGGAAGTATATCGGGCACTGAACAAGAACGAGTCATCACCATCGCCCCCATAAAATAAATTATTCCCTAATAAAAACTGAGCATTGAAATTATCGTCACCAGCGCCACCGTTAAGGGTGTTATTGCCATATGAGCGAGCGTCGAAGTTGATAGAGACGGTGAAAGAATCATTGCCATCGCCACCAGAGAGCAGATTATCGCCTAGTGAAGAATTATCATCGAACAAATCGTCACCAGCGCCACCGTTAAGGGTATTATTGCCATCGGCAGAAGAAAGAACCAAAGAATCATTGTCATTGCCACCACAGAGCAGATTATTGCCTGGTGAATTATCAACAATCAACCTATCATTACCAGTACCACCAATCAGAGAATCATTACCAGTACCACCAATCAGAGAATCATTGCCAGTATCACCAATCAAAGAATCATCACCAGTACCACCAATCAGAGAATCATTGCCAGTACCACCAATCAGAGAATCATTGCCAGTATCACCAATCAGAGAATCATTGCCAGTACCACCAATCAGAGAATCATTGCCAGTACCACCAATCAGAGAATCATCACCAGCACCACCAATCAGAGAATCATCACCAGTACCACCGCGGAGCAAGTCGTTGCCACTCAAGGCGTCGATGCGATCATTCCCACCTTGACCATTAATCACATCATTGGAGTTGTTAAAACCCGCAATGTTATTATTTAAGTCATTGAGGAAAGTGACAGTATTTTTGTTGAAAATGCTAGTTTGAGTGGAATTAGAATCAATTACATCAAAGCTGTCGGCGATGCTGGTTTGCCCATCAAATAGGATATTGCCAAGTCCAGGTCGTGAAGAAGTTGCTGGCAGATTATCCAGATTTTCTAATTTGAAGTTTTGCAGAGTAACTTTGGGGTTAGCCAGATTTTCAAAGGTGATTTCTAAGTTGTTGCCTTGAGGAGTCAGTTGCAAGTTTCGGGCAGTCAAGCCATTACCTGTAAATTTTAGTGTATCAACATTGGCAATCACTTCTGGCGATGGATTTGACCCAGTGCCTACACCACCAAAATCAGTGATGATGTCATTGCCATCTTCAGAGTAAAAGATAAACTGATCTTGACCGCCGTTGCCCGTCAAGGTATCGCTACCAGCTAATCCATCGATGATGTTATTGCTAACAGTGCCTACAAGAGTATCTGCACCAGGAGTTCCCGTAAAATTAAGCATACCTGTGACGCTATTGCCTACATTTGTTCCCCCAAATAAGACATAGCTTTGCCCAGCTCGAATGTTACCGTTAGGGGAGGCAAAATATGCGCCAATAATCGCGTCGTCAATGCCATCGTTGTTGATGTCTCCCGCATCGCTGACCGACCAGCCTATTTCGTCACCAGCAGCAATACCGTTAATAGCGAAGCCGTTAGTGCCATTCAGGTCAGAAAGATTGAGAATGCCGCCACTGCCTACATTTGTTCCCCCAAACACTACATAGCTTCGCCCAGAATCAGTTATGCGGTTAGGAGAAGAATTCGGTGCGCCAATAATCAGGTCGTCAAAGCCATCATTGTTGAGGTCTCCCACATTGCTAACCGAGAGGCCAGAGCGTCCACCCCCAGTAATGCCTTTAATAGTAAAACCATTGCTGCCATTAAGGGACGAGACGTTAAAGTTACCACTATTCCCGACGTTTGTCCCTCCAAACACCACATAGCTTTGCCCAACCCAAGTACTCCAGTCGAAAGGATCGCCAGCATCACCATTGAGGGTGACACCTGGTGCCCCAAGAATCAGGTCGTCAATGCCATCACCGTTAATGTCTCCTGCACTGCTGACTGAAAAGCCTCCTTCAGCAGCAGCATTAATGCCATTAATAGTGAACCCATTAGTGCCATTCAAGGACGAGAGGTTAAAGTTAACACTACTTCCGACATTTCTCCCTCCAAATACTACATAAGCTTGCACCGCACCTTGTCCTGTGTTGGGGTAGGGAATAAATTTTGCAAAAATCAGGTCGTCAATGCCATCGTTGTTAATATCCCCGACTTTCTTGCTGAATGAGGCGTTAATTAAAAAGCCATCAGTGCTATTGCTATTAGGGGACGAGAGGTTGAGAGTGCCGCTACTGCCTAAATTTTTTCGCCCAAAAAGTACATAACTTTGATTCGTGTCATACGCTCCAAGAATCAGGTCGGCAATGCCATCACCGTTAATGTCCCCTGCATCGCTCCCGACGCCAAAGTTGGTAATTAAAAAGCCATTAGTGCCATTCAGAGAAGAGAGGTTGAGAGTGCCGCTACTACCCACATTTGTCCCTCCAAACACCACATAGCTTTGCCCAGTAAAATAATTATTGTTGTCATTCATGAAGGCAGTCGGTGCCCCAATAATCAGGTCGTCGATGCCATCGTTATTAATATCCCCCGCATTGCTGACAGAACTGCCTGAACGTTCAGCCTCACCAATACCGTTAATTGCAAAACCATTAGTACCATTCAGAGAGGAGGGGTCAAAAGTGCCGCTATTGGCTACATTCGTCCCTCCAAACAGCACACAGCTTTGCCCAGCAAAAATTATGCCGTTGGAGTAGACATTTGGTGCCCCAATAATCAGGTCGTCGATGCCATCGTTGTTAATGTCCCCCGCATAGCTGACGGAAGCACCTAACTCGTCATAAGCAGCAATACCGTTAATAATGAAGCCATTGCTAGCATTGAGGTCAGAGAGATTAAATGATGAATTAGCCATAATTTTATCTTGTTTTTGTTGTGACTGAGAAACTAATAAGTGGTGTAGTTCAATTGAGATCCCCACACTTACCGTCTCGCTGCCTATAATTGCAAAACCAGTTAAATAATAGCGGTTTTTCGATATCAGCTAGTCTATCTATTTTAGCTACGAACTAAGTACAGCTCGTCATTAAAAAGGGACAAAAATCAAGCCGCAGTTATCAGGTTATATTTAGTCAACAATTTCAAGCACGTTTGTTTAAAAACTGTTTGGCAATTGGACTCCAAAGCACAAGCAACACAACTCCAAAACCTAAAATCAAAAACTGAATGTTGTTTACAAGTTTTTGTTCGGTGTAGACGGAATTATTAACCTGCGTCCAGGGTACTAAAGTTTTGCCCCAAACCAAAAAATCATCAATTACTATGAATAATCCCAAAGCATAGGACTTTTCTTCACCCCATACTAGCGGTAATCCCAAAATTTCAGTGATAGCGAGCGTACTTTCAAACAACTGAGTATCTTGATAAGCATGTGCTGGAGCAATGCTAACAATTGTACTGGTTGGGCCAATGCCAAAGATAATTGGCCCAGAGTCAACATCTGCGTAGCCATCAGCACTGACGGGATACTCTCTCACGGGGAAAAAGCCTAAGACTGAGGAAACAAACTGTTTGCGAAACTGAGCATACTGCTGTTTTGCAAACTTGGAATCTAATTCTAGTAGAAACGGCAAAAGATAGACTTGACTGGTACCTCGTGCGCCAATCTCAATTTCACCAGTTACAGCGTCAATTTTGTGAGGAATTAAATTTGTTTGTGGATCAAGATGCTGGCGAGTATAGCTAACCCAACGCTGAATTACTGGTTGATAATTACTATCAAACAATTCATCGTGCAAAGCTAAAGATGCTAAAGCTACGGTTTGATCACAAGGCCAAGCTTGTCCGGGATAAGCATCAATGGTTACAGTGGGACTTTTTGTAAACGCCTGGGCTAACTCTTGAGATTGGGCGCGAAATCGAGTAATATCTTGGAGCGATCGCTCTTTTGGTGACTGAATTTTTAATAGTCCACCCAACAACCGATTACTCCAACCTAAATAAAATACACCATTGGCAACTTGGGTATCTGCTGTAAAAGGTGCGCGTCCTTCGGGTGTATCTACTTGAGATAAAACCCAACGCACCTCTTTAATTGCTTGTTGGCGAAGAGGTTCGGACTTTGAAGACAAAGCAACATTCACCCAACTGTAACCATAGACTATATGGCTAAAAAACCATCCTTCTGGGAAAAACGCCTGCATCGTTTTTCCTTCACCTACATTTAACCGTCGTTTGATGTTCTTTAATTGCATTAGTGCATCAGGACTAAGTTGTCCAGGTGCATAATCTTTGGCTGACACTGTTAACAGGCAAAAATTAACTCGGAGTACAAGTAAACTTATAGCAATAGTTAAGAAGACATAAGTCCAATAGCCAAATTTCTGCAATCTACTCATATTAATTATCTCTAACAGATTTATTCTCTGTGTTTTCCTACAAAGAATTATCTTCTCCTATTTTCGACCCTTTTTTATGACGGACTCTACTAAGCTATGTGACGATAAGTAGTAAATGGTAATCCAGTGCGCTGCTTCACATCAATCAAGGATTTATACTCACCTCGTTGTTTTCTTTCTGCTACAATTTGTTCTGCGATCGCTCCATCTATTCCACAGGTAATCAATTCTTGAGTTGAATATGTGTTTAATCGTTTCCAAGAAAAATCAGCTTCTTTTTTGTAGTTGTAGCTAAAAGTAATCAGTGGTGTAATTCGAGTTACCTGCTTTTCGGGAATTCCGGCTATTTCGATTAACTCTTCTACATGAGTGAAAACATATCCCTCATTCATCAATGATTCGATGTTATTTGCATAAACTATAGGTAGCCCTAAATAGTTAACTAGTTCATTTTTAGAGCATTCATTAATATCTACCTTATCACGAGTACTGGCAACTAACTTTGCTAGCTCTTGTTCTTCAGGAATTGGTAAGTTTTTTGGATAAATTTTAACTAAATAAGATTTTTTTAGGTAGAAAGCAACACCAATTTGAGCTATCCAGATTGCAACTGCTAAACTATTTGCCGATAAAGCTAAAGCTAAAGCAGAGGTGCTAATCCCTAGTACAATCCAAGTATTAGTCTTGGATTTATAACCTGCATAGGCAATAGCAAATCCCCCAAATGTCGGAATTAATGATAACCACACCCAAGCAGGAGTTTGTTGGAACCAAGATTTAGATTGTGACACAGTAAATCGACTGATGATTTTTATTTACAAAGATTTCAGAAGTTTTTGCCGCTTTTCTTCATACTCTTCTGCGGTAATTATCCCAGAATCAAAAAGATTTTTTAAATCAGCTAAGGCACTGGTTGCATCTTTAGCAGATACTGGCCCACTTGCGCTTGCTAGACCTTGATTATACTTTATATTGAAATCGCGGTCTGACATTATAATTAGCCCGAAGAACTCAACAAAGGCTATTAAAGCTGGAATACAAGTCCAGCAAAACAATAAGTACAAAATACCTGCTACATTTTCTCCTAAATAAAATTTATGAATTCCCAGCCCTCCGCCAAAAAAGCAAAGCAGAATTGCTGTAGATTTAGTCTTCATGGTATTTCCTTACTTAATTAACTTTAATAAATATTTATTGGCATATAATAAAAACAATTTTTTTGACATTTTTTGATTATTTATGTGGTTTATTAGCAAACCTTGCTGTCAAAAAATAAATAACGATTATACATAGTTGAGATTGCATTAAGACTAAATATCCTTTAACTATGTAGTTTAAATCTAGATTGGAATTGAAATAAAAAATCAGAGAACCAATTGCTAGATATGGAACTAAACGTAATTGATGAATTTTAATTTTTATTCTTTGGTTATTCAAGTTGCTCATCAGTAGATAAAGTTATGTTGAGCAATAATTGCTGATAAACAATCGATTGATTATTACAAAATTGTTTGGTTTAACAGATATTGACTGTCATTTAAAGCTAATCTTAGTTAATTTATATCTGTTAAACCTCACGAATTTTACCGACTTTACTTATAGTTACATCAATAGAGTTACATAAAGTTTCTGATGACTAAAGTAAAATGCACAGCATAAAAAATTACTTAAGTTTTGCCTTCTTTACTGTTTTAGACAACAGAACAATGTAAAATTCAAGCACAACAGCGATTAGCAGCTATTGTTCTACTTGGCATAACTCCTGTTCGTGCCTAAAAACCTGCTAAAAACAGGCTTTGTTTCAATAGTGCAGACTTAAGTCTGAGGCGCTTTTATGCAGTTATAGCATCCTTAGTAGTTGCTTCCTCTAAAGTCGCTTTCAAGCGTGTTGCTCTGCTTTTACGGATGCGATCGCTTTTGCGAACACCACCCGCCATCTGATATTCATGGCTGTCTTTACCGTACTTAAAGGCAACTCCCAGGAGCATTTTTTCACTCAGATCGCTCAAAGTTTTTTCCAACTCTTTCATCTCACTTTTGTAAGAGTCAATTACAGCCAGAGTGGTATTATAAGCATCTATTTTACTACGGTACTGCTGAATTACTTGTGCGACATTTTGCAAGTTGCGAGCATCCCCAAAATCCATGCTGGGATCGATTGCTTTGAGTCCAGCGATTCTCAATTCAGCTTTTTCTAGAACGCGATATGTACGCTTTTGACGAGGCATAATTATGTTTTTTTATGGTGTTCTAGAGCTAGCTTGCCTTACTAAAGCCTAATTTTGGTTGGGTAAAACCCACGAATTTTAGTGTTTATTCTAACAATATACTCAGTAATATCAACTAAAATTATGCTGTTTGTAACGAAAATCGTAGTGATACTAACTAAATTCGTAACATTGTAACGAAAATTATGATGTTTATAACAAAAATCGTCGTGATGGTAACTAAACTCGTTATTTTAGTAACAAATTTGTAATAATGTAACGAAAATTGTAGTGGTGGTCATGCTAGAATCCTTTTGCAATATACATTTTGGCAGTTTTTGACCCCTATTTTTTAAAGTCTTGTGAGAAATCCGGGTTAAATATCCTTAATTTAATGCTGGCATATCTCAACGAACTTAACTGCGATCGCAAAGAAACTGAACCAGATAATCCAACTTCCAAAGAGATGCTATTCGTTATAGCTTGGTAATGCCTAAAACAGCAAAAATTATTGACACGCTAAGTATATACGCAATAAAATTATTATAGTTAAACCTAACGATAGAGTTAATCAAAGTATTTTTCCCAGAGAATAAGAGACAAGCAATATTAAAAATAATTTGGATAAAACAAATGAACGCCAAAATTATTGCTTTCTTGGGGATTACAGCAACCTTTGCAAGCTTAGGAAGTCAAGTCTACGCTCAATCACCAGCATCAAACTCAAATCCCAGACAATACAGATTAACTGGTGATTCTCTAGTTGGAATCGATCGGAAAACAGCCCAAGATGACTTTAGAAGTTTTTTTGAGCAAACGAATCCAGCAAGTATTTCCAATAATAATAGAAGAGACAATAAAGCTCCAGCCCAAATCCGCTTTAGCGAATCATTATCACAGCCCGACACTTCGGTTTTCTTAACACCGGCTCAGTCAGGCAATGACAATGATGGACTGCAAGTACAGTTAGATATAAGGAGAGAATAATCAGCTATAAAGGCTGACGCTGTAATTTTAATTAATTATGCGTTGCCTAAAATCCTTGCTAATAGTCTGTTAAGTTTAAATTAGTAAGGTCAACAAGTTCGTAGTAAGGACTAAAGTCCTTAATTTTTTAAGCACTAAAGTGCTTACTACGAACTTTTCATTACTAGGTTAGACATTATACTAAGCACAATTTTGAAATTGCGCCTACATCATTTTCACTCTTCCTATTTTTACTTAAATCAAAACAGTTTTATTAGAAAACATCGTTCAGACAACGGCAGTTTTAGCCGATCGTACTGCCTCCTCTACCAGAATAAAGTTTTACACCTGACTCAATCCGCCTTCCTGAGTCGATAATTATGCAATCGTTTTGCAGTAAAATTAATCGTCAAGATAAGAGGAGGGCTTTGAGATGACTCGTGTCATCATTGTGCGCCACGGTCAAAGCGGTTATAACACCGAGCGGCGTATCCAAGGACGCACTGATGCGTCAACATTAACCGAAAAAGGTCGTAAAGATGCCATTAAAGTAGGCAAAGCCCTCAGCAATATCTTATTTAATGCAATTTACAGCAGTCCCTTGCAACGAGCGAAACACACAGCAGATATTATCCATAGTGAGTTAGCTACTCAGGCTAAACAATCTGCTGTACTCCAAGTTTCTGATTTGCTGCTAGAAATCGACCTACCTTTATGGGAAGGACTGCTGACTGCTGAAGTCAAGCAAAAATTTGCTGAAGATTACCGCACTTGGCATCAACACCCCGACGAACTGCGGATGCTGCTTAATGATGCACAGGGGACAAGAGAACATTTTCCCGTTCTTGCTTTATACGAACAAGCACGGCAGTTTTGGCAAGAAATTTTGTCCCAACATCAAGGCGAAACTATTCTCATTGTGGGACATAACGGAATTAATCGCGCCTTGATTAGCACAGCGTTAGGAATCCCTCCCAGTCGTTACCACTCAATACAGCAATCTAACTGTGGCATCACCGTATTAAATTTTGCTGGAGGATTGGGCGAACCAGTCCAGCTAGAATCCTTAAATCAGACGCAACACACTGGAGAGACTCTACCTTCATTGCGACCGGATCATCAAGGAGTACGATTGTTACTAGTGCGTCACGGTGAAACCGACTGGAATCGCCAAACCAGGTTTCAAGGACAAATTGATGTCCCTCTCAACGAGAACGGTAGACAACAGTCACAAAAAGCAAGCAAATTTCTCCAAGAAGTAGCAATTGACTTTGCTGTAAGTAGTACAATGCTGCGCCCTAAAGAAACAGCAGAAATTATCTTAAAACAACATCCGAATGTAAATTTAGAATTGCAAGATGGTTTAAGAGAAATCAGTCATGGTCTCTGGGAAGGAAAATTAGAAACAGAGATAGAGCAAGAGTTTCCGGGAGAATTGCAGCGATGGCGGCTGATACCAACGCAAGTGCAAATGCCTGAAGGGGAGAATTTGCAACAGGTGTGGGAGCGCAGCGTTGCAGCTTGGCAATCAATTCTGCAAGCCGCATCAAATAATCAATTCAAAACTGTATTAGTAGTAGCTCATGACGCTACTAACAAAACCTTGCTTTGTCACATTCTGGGTTTATCGCTGGAAAACTTCTGGAGTTTTCGCCAGGGTAATGGTGCAGTCAGTGTTATCGACTACCCTGCTGGAATCGATGGTTTACCAGTACTGCAAGCGATGAACATCACCTATCACTTTGGTGGAGGCGTACTAGATAAAACAGCAGCGGGAGCGTTGTGAGTGCTGAGTGCTGAGTGAGGAGTGAGGAGTTAGGAGTGAGGAGTGAGGAGTGCTGAGTGAGGAATAAAGTTAGAAGCGATGACTGAAGAACAAATAACTCATAAGTAGCTAGACGTAAATAAATTAAAGTTTTTAGTAAGGACTTTAGTCTTAATAATCCTTGCTTTGAGCGATGAATCGCTCGCTACGAACTAGGATTTTACTTTATGTTTAATTATGCCTACCTACTTAAACTCCTAACTCCTAACTCCTAACTCATAACTAAAAACTTTTATGACTGAACTGCTGCAAAAAGTACGAGTGATTGATCCTGTTTCTGAAATCGACAAACTCTTTGATGTACTGATTGCTGATGGTTATATCCGAGAAGTGGCTTCGCACATTTCTGATATCAGTTCCGATACTCAAATCAAAGATTGTCAGGGATTAGTTCTCGGCCCTGGATTAGTGGATTTGTACAGCCACTCTGGTGAACCTGGCTTTGAAGAACGGGAAACCCTTTTGTCTTTCTTGCAAGCTGCTGCTGCTGGCGGCTTTACTAGAGTTAGCATTTTACCTGATACATCCCCAGCTATTGATAACCCTGCGCTTGTGGCACAGTTGCAGCAGAAAAGGCCAAAAGGGCACAAAAGCAAAGGAGCAGAGAAGAGTTTGTCTTTCCTGCTCCCCTGCTCCCCTGCTCCCCTGCTTCATCTTTGGGGTGCTATCACCGTAGATATTGCTGGGAAGCAGATGACGGAATTGGCAGATTTAGCGTCTGCTGGAGTTGTTGGTTTTACTGATGGTAAGCCCTTAGAAAATTTGGCACTGGTGCAGAGAGTGTTAGAGTATCTCCAGCCATTGGGTAAACCAGTAGCATTTTGGCCTAGCGATCGCCAGTTAACAGCCAATGGTGTCATGAGAGAAGGGACAAATGCTCTCCGTTTTGGTTTACCCCCAATACCCGCCAGCGCTGAAACTACTGCGATCGCAGCAATGCTTGAATTGGTTGCAGCCATCGGCACACCAGTCCATATCATGCGTGTCTCTACAAATCGCAGCGTGGAATTAATCGCTTCAGCGAAAGCGGCTGGTTTACCCATCACCGCCAGCACCACCTGGATGCACCTTTTACTTGATACCAAAGCAGTTAAGAGTTATCACACCAGCTTGCATTTAGATCCGCCTTTAGGTAATCCCAGTGATATGGCGGCGTTGCGTGCAGGGGTACGTGCGGGTGTAATCGATGCGATCGCTATCGATCACACACCCTACAGCTACGAAGAAAAAGTCCAAGCCTTTGCCGAAGCACCTGCTGGGGCAATTGGTTTAGAGCTAGCATTACCTTTGCTGTGGCAATATCTTGTTGAAACTGAGGAATTTACAGCTTTAGAATTATGGCGGGCATTGAGTACCAATCCAGCAGAGTGTTTGGGGCAAAAAGTAAGTGCGATCGTACCTCATCAACCAGCGGAACTTACTTTATTCGACCCCCAGCAAACCTGGAAAGTCGAACGTAAAAGTCTTTATACACTTTCACAAAATACACCTTGGTTAGGACAGCAGTTAAAGGGTCATGTTGTACAAACTTGGTGTTGAAAAAGCATACTTAAAACTACGGAATATAACTAATCCCCTAAAAGATTAAGATAGATTCCCCTTACTCTCTGAATTACTATTTTGTAAATTTCTATTTTACTGTAGTTATATTTGTAAGCATCCCCTAGCAAGGCAAACTAACACTTACAGTAGTTCCTTTTTCAGGAATGCTAGCAATTGTCAATTCACCACCATATAATTTAACTATATGCTGAACAATAGCCAGTCCTAAGCCAGAGCCTTGTTGTTCCCATAACTTTCGATTAAATTGTACAAAAGCTCCAATTTTATTAATCTCTTCAATTACCATCCCTTTGCCATTATCAATTACATATAAATTAAATTTATTACCTTCTCTCTTACTCATAACTTTAATTTCGCTGTTCGGTAAAGAAAATTTAAAAGAATTCTCCAGTAATTCTTCAATAAGAATACTCAAATTTTCTTGTGGTAATTGTACTGGAGATTCTTGGATATCTAGCTTTAAATCTTTTTCTCTACAGTTTTCTGTAGCTTTTTTGAAAGCGACTTCACTAATAATTTTTTCAGTAAAACATCTATCTTTTTTTTCTTTTATTTGACGACTTTTTTCGGGACTTTTAGTTATTAATTCCAGATTACTATATAATAAAAACCTTTGAACGAGTGCATTCAAGCGATTGGCGGATCTGTAAATTAATTCGGCAATTTCGACTTCTTCAGAGTCAGGCATGATGCCACAACTTTCTATTAACAACTGTGACATACCAAGAATACCATTTAGAGGTGTATTCAGTTCGTGAGGTAATGAGTGAGCAATATTCATTCTGAGTTCGTCTAGTTTGGCTTGAGCTTGGCGCTCAACCAAAGCGTGTTTATGAAGACGAGAAGCGATCGCATTGAGTAGTTCTTCAGGAGTAAATGGTTTAGTCAAATAATCATCAGCCCCAAAATCCATTCCCTGACGAAAATCTGAACGCTCTGATTTTGCAGTAACAAATATTAAAGGAATATTGATAGTTGCTTCATTTTGGCGTAAAGCAGACAGCACGCTATAGCCGTCTAATTCAGGCATCATAATGTCACAGATAATTAAATCTGGTAATTTTGATTGAGCAATTTCTAATCCAATCTTACCATTTGCAGCTATCAAAGTTTCAAAATCAGAAAGTTGTAAAATTTCTTGAATGTTTCCTCTTACTTGGGGTTCGTCTTCTATAATTAAAATTGTGTTCATCTATGATTAGTAAAGATAAAATATCAGTTTTATTTTATTGATTTAGCATGATATGCTATAGCAATTTTCATCTAGTACAGCATGGCGTAAATAAACATACTATTTCAAATGGCGCAAGAGCTTGGAATACAATTATGCGTGACTTTTGACTTTTGACTTCCGCCTTGCGGTACTAGTGAGATACGTTTTCAAAGGTACTAACCTTGGTAAACAAGATTTGGATATACTTCAGTTGCTTAGGAAACGCTATATCCATATAAAGCTTATCTTGCTAAACAATAAAAATTAATTGTCAATAATACCGTATAATCCTATTCATGCCCTAAGTATAAACGCTGAAATATTTAAATATGTTTGTTGTAAAACTATACTATTTGCTATGGTTAAGCAAATTAAAATTTTGCAAAACTTTGGCATTTTCTGGGGTTAGTAGTGTTTGTAAGTTCTTCATTTCATTCAAAAACATGATTTTTCTAGCATACTCTTGTTGTCGGATACTCAAGTAGCGATCGCACTCAACATCTGATTGAGCTTTTTTCAGCATATAGATTGCCATATTGATATTTGAAAGCGGATTGCCTAAGTCTTGTAAAAGTTTTTGTAAAACCTTGTTGCATATTTATGCTAGGTATTGGCTATCTTGCAGTTTTTGTGATATCTATAGACGCAGTAAATACATCTGCTAGAACTGATTATTCAGCTTAAAAACTTGGGAATTTACATTAGATTCCAAACAATATCCCGCAATTTATTGTTCCCTAAAATTATTTACTAATAACACATTAGATATTTTTCATTGAGGAAATCACTTATAATTAGTGGCAGTTCTACCCGAAATGTTGTACCGACTCTGACCTGGCTAGCGAAGGTAATTCTTCCTCTATGAAGGTCTATACAATTGTTAACTATTGCCAAACCTAATCCAGTTCCTGGCGTATTACCAACATTACTAGCTCGGTAGAATGGTTCAAATAAGTTCTGTTGATCCTGTGGTGAAATACCAATACCCTCATCTTGAATCATAAAAACTGCGCTTTCATCTTGAACTAATAAATCAATTTGAATATTGCTACCATCTGGTGAGTATTTAACAGCGTTTGAAAGCAAATTGCTCAGTATTTGTCGCAAAAGCTTCTTGTCTATACAAGCCATAAAGCGATCATCTGTTGATGAATTACCCAAGTACTGGGGAGAAAAGGCTAGGGTATGTTTGGGAGAACTGAGTTGAATTTCCTCTACCAAAGAACGACAGAAATTAATTAAATTAATATAAGTTGGTTCAAATGCCAATTTTCCAGCTTCAGCCTTATTAATTAGCAAAATATCATCTAATAGTTGAGTAGTGTGTTGAACATAAGTCTGAATGCACTGGAGATGTTTATGTTTTTGTTGTTCATCTAGTTTATGGCTAAAACTTTTTAAGATTCCAGCAGAGGAAGCAATCACAGCTAAAGGAGTTCGGAACTCGTGGGAGGTCATAGAAATGAAACGAGATTTCAACTCACTGAGTTCTTTTTCTTTTACTAAAGCTTTACAAATATTTTCTTCAGCTTGTTTGCGCTCGCGTATATCTTTAACTACACCGATTGCATAAATGGGTTTACCAATTGGATCTTGAATTAGCGAAACCGTTAGATTTATCCAAATTACATCAGCATTTTTATGTAAATAGCGCTTCTCAATAGAGAATGTTTCTACCTTTCCTGCTATTAATTTTTGCAGATGATTTAGATGGATTTGTATATCCTCTGGATGTGTGATCTCTCTAAAGTTTTTCTTTAGGATTTCTTCTTGGCTATAGCCTAAAATTTCACACAACTTTTGATTAGCTTTAAGAAAATGACCATCTAAAGTTTCTAGTTTAATTCCCACAGCTGCTTGATTAAAAATAGCTCTAAGTTCTGCCTCACTTTGTTGTAAGTCTAAAGTGCGTTGCTTAACCCTGACTTCTAAATCTTGATTGAGTTTTTGTAGAGCTTCTTGTGCTCGTTGCCTTTGCAGTTCAGCAGATGCTCTGGCTGCAAATACTTTGAGAATTCCTTCAAATTTATGTTGATCGGGTATGGGTTTGTCATCTACTATGCATAGTGAGCCAATTGGTTGACCAAAATCGTCACTTAAAATAACTCCCATAGAACTTTCAGCTTCCATAGCAGCTAATCTTTTAGCATTAGGAAAGAACTGCTGAATTCTCGAACTACAGTGGTAAAATCCTTGCTTAAGCAAAATTTCACATAGAGTTGATTTTGGGTCATAGCAAATATTCGGTTGTAACTGCCCATCAGACCAAAATCCTAAAGTGTGAGCTTGCCCATCAATTAACTCACTTACTAAGGTGTTACGAACATCTAAAGTAGAAGAAATATGTTCAACTAATGCTGGGAAAAAGTCACGTCCAGTCGTAGAAGCTGTACTTTCTATCAAACTTTGTAAGGCTATTTCAGCTTGTTTGCGTTTTGTAATATCGATTCCGATTGCAACGGCGGCTGTGTTTTGTTGATATTTTTGAGCTACAAGCAAATAATTGCATATTTTACCATTAATTTGGGTATCAATAACCTTAGAATCTGCTACATCTTGCCTAGCTAAAAATTCACGCATAAATTCTGTAAATTGCGGGCTATTTTCCATAAAGCCCAATTCTTGACCAACAAAAGCATCGGTAGTCAAGTTAAAACTTTCAGCTAAATGGTGATTAACCCCTAAATAATATCCATCAGAATTTACCCAAGAAACAAACCCAGGTACTGCATCTAAAACCGTTTGTAATTGCTCTTTTGCTTGTTGCAAATTTTTTTCTGCTCGTTTGTATTCTGTAATATCCTCGGAAATACACAACAGGTATTCGGGTTGTCGGTCTTTGTCATACAAAGGAATTTTAGTCGTGTGTAAAATTCTTCTGCCAAAACTAGGGCTGTCAATAGGTTCTTCAGAAATATCTTGAGTTAAACCGCTAGCAAAACTTTCTAGGTCTTTTTGGCAGAAAAAGTCTGCTTGTTCTTTCGGGAAGAATTCGTAATCTGTTTTGCCAATAGCCTGCTCTGCTGTAATACCAAAAATATTTTCGCAGGTATGATTCCAGAGCTTGACTGTCCCAAAACTTTCTGGTTTGGCATCTTTAACAAAGACGGCTACAGGCAGATTATTAATCATCGACTGTAAAAAGTTGCGAGTCTGTTGGAGTTCCTCTTGTGCTTTTCGGCTTTCAGTAATGTCAATGCCTGTACAGACGATATAATCAACTTGATTATCAGGGTTAAGTAAGACTTTGTTTGACCAAGAAATTAAGCGGCGATCGCTATCTTTAGTAACTAAAGAAGTTTCGTAACGTTGAGGTAATTCTCTATCGGCTAAATTTTGAAAAATATCTTTGATACGTTTTGTTGTTTCAGGTAATAGCAGCACATCCCAAATAAATCTTCCTTTAACTTCATCAAATGTGTAACCCGTAGCTTGTTCGCAAGTATGGTTAAAGCGAACGATTTTTCCCTGAAAATCTAATACAATAACTAAAGCATCTGCTAGATTCAAAACAGCAGACACAAAATTACGCTCCAATCGCAGTTCTGCCTCGATTTTCTGGCGTTCTACAAGTTTAACTCGTGTATGATTGTAAAGTTCGGCTTGTAGAATAGAAACTGCCAGCAGACTGGTAGGAGTAACTAATCCAATTAATTCTCCTTGATCCCCAACAATAGGCAGATGGCAAATCCGATTTTGCCTCAGCAAATGTAACGCCGTAAAAACATCTTTAAAATCCTTTAATTTCAATGTTATTAACTCTCTGGTCATCACTTGGGCAACACTGGTGCCCTCTATATTGTTACCTTGTGCTGTCAGCTTAATTAAATCTCTTTGCGTAATTATCCCCACCAACTGTGAATTTTCTATAACTAAAACACAGCTGGTGGTTTGAGATGTGTTGCTAGCTATATCTTTACCTGAGTTAGTCAAACAATTGCTATCTTTGATTGGCAAGCTATGATGATTACCTGATGATTCATTGATTAGTGCAATCACATCTGGAAGCATAATCTCAGAGCTAACAACAAGCAGATGACGAATGATAGTCTGTTGTAAATTCTCAGAAATGAGAGAGTTAATGAACATTATCTATAGATGCCTGGAATAAAATTATCTCTAAAAAATATGCAAGTAATATTTTTGCTTATAATGAATCAAAAAACATCAGTATTTTCTATAATTATTTTCTTCTAATTTTTTATTTAAATTTTATATTATTTGTAATAAACCCCATACATTTTTAAATATGGAGTTTTTAAGTAAAGTATATTATTATCTCATGGCTTGAGTTCTGAGTTTTTCCCTGATTTCAACAAGCTACGGTTTTCAAGGTAGATTCAGGTTAACCGTAATCCAAGCAATTGGAACTAAGTAAAAATTCAGATTTGAGCAAATGACTAAGCTTTAAAACATCGGATTATATTCATAATATCAACCGTTGCGAGCGCACCAGGTTCAGGATATTAACGATGATGCAAGGCTTATGACATCTCCTCAAGAACCTCATCAGTCATCTTAATTTGGTTTTTCCCTATATTACGCTTCAGCAAAAAAATACCTGCATCATGTGCTTGCTGACCACCGTGACTAGAGCAAGCATCCTCGATAATCACTGGTTCAATACCACGCTCAAAAGAGTCAATTGCTGTTTTCAAAATGCAGCTATCAGTTGCAACACCACAAAAATATATTTTGCTGATTTGATTAAGTAAAATAAAAATTGAAAAATTTTCCGTAAATGCAGAGTAATAAGGTTTATCAAAAATATTATTATTTATATATGGCTGAAGTTCATCAATAATGCTCGTTTCTGATTCTTGCATCAATCTTGACCAATGAATTAAATTGACATAATTACTGTCAGCAGTATTGATAAATCTTGTGAATTTAACGAGTTTTCCAGCCGCTAAAAATTGCTCAATTAGTTTAATGACAGTAGGAATAATATGTCTGCATTTCTCAGAGATAAAACCGTTTTGCATATCTACTACAAGAAGTATTTCGCTCATTTGTGCCAGAATTTATTTAGATTAAGAGTTACGACGTTTAACAAAATAATATTATAAACTCCATCTGCTAGAGTTGTAGGCGATGTAGCACAATGGCTCATGGAACGAACAAAAGCGCCAAATCCTTATGATGTTGGGGATGTCAGCATTGGCAGATATTGAGGCGATCGCAACTCAAAAGAACTTGATCCTGATACGTGAACTACCCGTACCTGGTGGCATTGTTGCAGTAGATGCAGTTATCTTTCGTCGAGTGTTGGATAACTTGCTCTCCAATGCCATTAAGTTCTCCCCGTCCAAGTCTCAAGTCACCTTACGGGGAGAGTATTTAGCAGCAGGTAGTGTCAAAGTGCAAGTGGCTGATTTTGGTTTGGGAGTAAGTCTGGAGTTATATCAATTTACATTGAGCTTGCATATAATAGAGAGTCAAGGTAAGTCGGACAGCAGCAAAATCGCACGTCAGCTAGAAATAGAAATCACCGAAAGTGCAGAATATCTAGAAAAAACACTGAAACAGGCTCAGAGTGCAAGTCATAATATTGGCTGCAAATGCTGTGGTGGTTCAAAACAGGACAAGTGCGATCGCACAGTGAACTAGCGCGCATATTAGCAGGCGATCCGTCAACGATAACGCGGTGGTTCCAGAAGTATCGCAAGCAGGGAATGGCTGGGTTACTCGAAATCAAGAAACCACCTGGACAAGATCCAACAATAAAAGGAGAAGTACTTGAATTGCTCAAAGCAAAATTAAACTCGTCTGAAGGTTTTGGTAGTTACGGGGAGATTGTGAGTTGGCTTAGTAACAATCATGGTGTAGATGTTAGTTACCGAATGGTGCATTACAGGCGTGCGCTACAAACTCGCCTGCAAATTGAAAGTACCTCGACCATGCAGTGTAAACCAACACCCAAAAGCAATTGAGACATTTAAAAAAAAATTCCACAAGTACATAGCAGTTTTTATATTGGCTTATATGGTCAAACTTGGGTGAATTTTGTAGAACCATGTATGTCAAGATTTAGTCATGGATTTAATGAAATTAAGTCGCAATAAACGCAAGTATTATCAACGGGGTCTCAGGGCTATGGAGCTTATTTTATCTGCATCCTAGCCTTTTTTGTCGCCTCGTCAGCACATTTATACAAGAATTTCGCTCTATTTTGTCCCATTTCTAGACTTTACTTTCTTGTTTTTAACCCTAATTTGTGGTAAATTATTTTTATCTTTGTAAAAGTAACATATTTCTACTAGACTTGGCCATATTTCTAGAGAACCGTGAAATTGGCTAATAACATCATCGATAATTCTGGAAACATTTTGCTGAAAAAAGTCTGGTTCAAATCCATAAAAGACTCTCGATAAATTCTCAGCAAATAATTGAAGTGACTGCTTGCGTTCTTCATTCTGGGTAGAAATTGAAGCTTTGACTACCTGCCTGTGGATAGCAGAGATTTTTTCCAGGATTTCCTCAGAATCTTGTAAAGTGACTTCGCCAGAGTAATCAAACTTGATTCCCAAATCATCGAGATGATAAACACTGTTTTTAATTTTCTTTTTCAGCAAGCTACATATTTCTTCATTAAATAGTTCGCTAGCTAGAGGATTACGCATATAGTTATTTCTAATATGGTTTTGAACAGCATCAACTGTGTGCAGCTGCAATCCCTTCTTGCTGTATCCAAATCCTGTAGATATAATCCTCAAATCTGAGCCGAGTGGGAAAAAAGGGTGGTAAACCTAGCTGATTATCATATCCAGCAACTCCACAATCCATTCTCCAGTTTTTGTTAGTAATAACGGGTCGAAAATTAGTAAGAATATAAAAATCATTTAGGTCATTTGGACTAATTTGGTTCTCATCATTGAGATACATGTGAATAAAATCAAGTGTATCTATATCATTAGTTCCCGTGCGAAAAGTTTGGGCAATCTTAACGATCGCATTATTCAAGACTCTCCCCTGTTGTAATAAAAGGCTGTTTTCTCGAAAGTAACCTTTAGTTGTATTGGTTTCTAAATCCATTGCTGTATCAAGAACCAATTCTCCAGCCTCAAAGTTTTCTGGTACATGGCTGGCTTTTTGACCTAAAACATCACCAAAAGCCGTGAGTAAGTCAAAAGATTTATGGACGTAGCCGCCTTTTTGGTTGGACTTGATTAATTTTCCTCGACATATTTCATCACCAGATAAAGATTCTGGGCTAGTTTCAATTAATGCATCTGGGCGCATATCGTCATCTGCACTAACCATTAAATGTCCAAGGGTATACATCAGCGTGAAGTTGCGATTTCCTCCATAGCTAGGTCGGAATAAGTTTTTGACTAGTAATTCTAGCTTGCGATCGCGCAGTCTTTCGTTTAAAAATGTAATAAATTGCTCTTTCTGCTGGGGGCCGACATAAAACACGTCATTGACTGTCTTAGTCTGCTCTAAAAGTGGATAATATTTCTCGTGGTTGGCAATACTAGAATCGTCAAAAACGATAATTTTTAAAGCATGACCATTTACCCAGAAATTCTCATCATACTTTTCGATAGTTTGTGCTACATCTCTCAGTCGATGAGTCGGAATAACAAATACTGTTTCTTTTTGTTTCATAAAATTTGTTTGGGTTTTTCAAATTAAGTTTCCAACCTTTAAACGCTGTAGTCAGAGCAATTGAGCGCTTCTTTCGTTAGAGCAGTGGTAGGATGTACTGCACACTTTAAAAAATAGTTATTGTTGAAAAATTGGCATTTTTCACAGTTATGTTGCTTTAAATGTTTGATGCTTACTATTTCGTCTTTATCTTGTGCCGCATTTTCTGGGGGATCTTCTAGTGCCTTGCAGACAGATGAAACGAGAAAAACGACAATTGCCCAAACAATCATGAAGGAAATGTGAGCCAAAAACACTGCTACGAAGGGGATGTCTCCGTTATGTGGTTTTGTGTCAATATGTGTTGCCTTAGACAGGTTAGCTTCAATCAGGGTAGACTGATGAACACTTTTTTGGGCGGATACATAAAGTCGGAAAAGCTCCGATGTATGCATATTAAAAACCTTTAGTTAGTCGAACTCAGATTAAATACAGTTAAGGGGGCAGGGGGCTGACAGGTGTAGGTTTTTTATTTGGGCATGAGTGGGCACTCTCAAACAGAGTTCTAAACGTGGTTCAAATAACGAAATTTCGTTCTTGGGTGGGAAATCAGAAATTAAAATTTGAGTTCTCAACCAACGTAAAAACCCTATTTCAGCCACATTTTTTAAATACCTACACCTGTGAGGGGGCAGGGGCAGGAGGCATATTTTCTTTCTCTTGTCAGAAGCTCGAACTTCCCTCTGCCTTTCTTTAGTCAATGTTCATCTTTCTAAGAATATGTTGTGTAATTGAAAGTACTTGATAGTTCTGAGTCATTTGAATTAACAGATTGAGTGTCTGTTGGTCGAGCTTCCAATAAGCAACTGTTGAGGGAATAATAAACAGAATGGATTTTTTTAAGAGTAACTTTGAGAGCGGGAATCATGATGGGATGGGTTGCTATTGCTAAAATGTAATCTCCGGCGAAAATACTAGGATTATCTGTTGCAGAAATGACTTGAGTTTCTCTTAAAATTCCGAGAGAAACGCATTGATTCGGTAACTGTGTATCAGTTAAATGAATGCCGCAGTAAACGCTATTATCTTCGATGACAACACCAAATAGGCTTGGTTCTAAAGCTTTTTTACTTTTTAACACAAAATATTTTTATTTAACTCTAATAACATTGTCCAATACTTTAGAGAAATTTGATTTTTCTCGGATATATTTTGAAAATATATGAATTATATAGAGATCAAGAAAAGATATATTTATTGACTAGTTAAAACGGCATATATTTAGAGATATATTTTTGATATATAGCCCTAATTAATCATTCGATCAAAAGCTTTAACTGCTAACGATAAAATTTTAGTCTGCGCCTGACACCCACTGACTTAGATGATTTGTAATTTATCATATCAGTGACTTTTGATCTGATGCTTTACAACAAGTATGACTCAGGTTTCAAAAAGGCGATCGCTCCATACATATACCTGGTGTTAAAAGCTTGTATAGCAAGGATATCAGCCGTCCATAGGTGTAGTTATACCAAGCATTGCCTTGAGGATAGCGATCGCTTATCTCAGTAAAAACAATATCGTATCTAACTCAATAGCACTCAGTACTAATATCTAAAAATACATAAATATACAAGTAAGGCAAAGTTAAAAAAAATATAGTTCAAGTAGTGACACTTAAGTTCATAAAGATTATAGTAATTAAATTAACTCAGTTTGTCTGTAAGCAGATTCCGAATTACTGCTTGTAAAGCCTTTAAAGGCTTGATTATATTGAAAATACAGATTTTAAAATACGTAATAAATTATACTTAAATTTGAAAATCTCGGCTAATTTTTTGTGCCTGAAAGCAGCAATACTGACGGGTTAATATCTCAATTTTCCAAAACAATTAATTTAGGTAGGTAGAACTTATGGCAATTTTCAAGGGTACTAACGCTAATGATGTCCTCAACGGCGGTACAAGCGGTGATATCATTTATGGCTACGAGGGTGATGACTTTCTCAGTGGTGGAGCAGGTAACGACACACTAGATGGTGGCATTGGTAACGATACATTGAAAGGTGGAGCGGGTAACGATACTTACATCGTTGATAGCATTGACAATGTTGTGAGTGAAGATAACGGCTCCGGTGGCGATGCGGGTGGTATTGATACAGTTAAGTCTTCTGTTAGTTACACCTTGGGTAGCTATATCGAAAACCTGATCCTAACTGGGACGACACCTATTTTTGGCTATGGGAATGGACTAAATAATCTGATTAAAGGCAATATCGCCAACAATACTCTCCTTGGGGGAGATGGTAATGATACCCTCTACGGTCTTAAAGGAGACGATATTCTCATTGGGGAAGTTGGAAATGACAAATTGTATGGTGGTGAGGATAATGACACCCTCGCCGACGGGGACGGAAATAACAGCCTATATGGCGATATGGGTAACGATTACCTCCAAATTGAGGGTTCTGGAAAAAACCTCTTAGACGGTGGCTTTGAAAACGATAAACTCTATGCTATTGGTAGCACCGGGAATAATACCCTTCTGGGAGGGAGTGGGAACGATGAGTTAGATGTTTCTCAATCTACCGGGAAAAACTTTTTAGACGGCGGCATCGGAAACGATCTACTTTTTGCTCAAAGTACTATTGGCGACAATATTCTCAAGGGAGGAAGTGGGAGCGATCGGTTAGATGTTTCTGCTAGCCGAAAAAGTGACGATGCTCGTTTACAAGTTTTTGGATCTTCTGGGAAAAACCTCTTAGACGGTGGCACTGGAGATGATCAACTTGATGCTCAAAATACCACTGGTAACAATATCCTCAAGGGAGGAACTGGGAATGATAATTTAAATATTAACTATTCTTCCGGGAAAAACCTCTTAGACGGTGGCTCTGAGAACGATTCATTTAATGCTGAGTACAGCACTGGTAACAACATCTTCAGGGGAGGAACTGGGCGCGATAATTTCCGCCTTGATTATTCTTCTGGGAATAATTTTGTAGACGGCGGCTCTGAGGACGATTTATTTAGTTTTGACCAAACCACTGGCAACAATACCCTCAATGGAGGGGATGACAATGACTCCTTCAATTTTTCTGCCCTCTCTACTGCCTCCTCTTCCTTAGTGACTCAAACAGTAGATGGAGGTGCGGATGACGATTCTTTATCTGTCAATTTCGGTAATTATAATATCGAGGGAATCACCTCGACTTTCAATGCAACCACCAACCAAGGCTTAATCACGGGTGGGACATATCGAGTTAGCTACAAGAATATTGAACAATTAAAGATAAACGGTACAGCCAACGCTGACACTATTGTGGGCAGTAATGGCGAGGATTATCTCAATGGGAACGATGGCAACGATCTCCTGATTGGAGGAAAAGGCGATGATAGGCTGCACGGAGGATCTGGCACTGATACCTTTAGCTTTAATACATATAAGCAGGGTACTGATATTATTTATGACTTTGAGACGACTGGTGAACTTATTCAGGTATCGGCTGCTGGTTTTGGCGGTGGCTTGGTAGCAGGTACACTTTTGGCTAGTGAGTTTACCATCGGTTCAGGTGCGACAACAGACGCTCAACGATTTATCTACGACAGCAGTACAGGTGGACTTTTCTTTGATAAAGATGGTAGCGGTGGTGCGTTTAGTCAAGTAAAATTCGCAGAATTATTAAACGGAGTCTCACTAAGCGAAGCCAATTTCGTTATTGTTGCTTAATTAGACATAGGAGTGAAAATGAATGTAGAGACGTAGCAGTGCTACGTCTCTACAAGGATTCTGGATAACGCATATTTAATTTCTGGAGATGTCTATTGTAATATCAAATCTGGGCATTGCAAATTTAGTGCGATCGCTGTTCTAACGCTGTTCTAAAATTTGACGTTGCTGATTAAATCTATGAATCTGGGTGTAGAGACGTTGGATTGCAACGTCTCTACAAAGGTTTTGAAATCACGCTTTAATCTTATCTAGAGCTAAATTCAGCTTTAACACATTAACTCCAGGTTCGCCAAAGATGCCAAGAAAGCGATTATCGGTGTTTTGAGAAATTAAAGTTTCGAGTTGGTTAGGTTGAACTCCTCGCGTCTTGGCTACTCGTGCAACTTGTGCGATCGCAGCTTCCGGGGTAATATGCGGGTCAAGGCTAGAACCAGAGGTGTAGACTAAATCGCCAGTCGGCTGCACACCTGCTTTTTGTAGACGATTGAAGTCACCCTCTACCTTTTTGCTCTTTTCTGGGTCATCTTTACCTTTAATGCGTTCCATTAATGCAGGATTACTGGGAGCCAAGTTACTAGCGCCAGAAACCCCAGTTCTCAAAACTCCTGCATCGTCCTTTTTGGGATCGGCTGTGCTGTAGCTCGTGGTACTGGGACGGCTGTTAAAATAGCGATCGCTACTAAAAGGTTGACCAATCAAAGCAGAACCGACAACCTGACCTGTGCTATTTTTCAGGAGACTGCCGTTTGCTTGAAACGGAAACACAATCTGCCCAATGGCAATCATCGCAAAAGGATAAATAATTGCTCCAATAACCCAGAGTACTAAGGTAGAACGAACAGCTCTACTAGCTTCACGTGCAAAACTCATTAGAATTTCTCCGGTACAAACATCACAAAAAATAAATAGATGGAAAGTCCTAGCGTCGTCAGTCCTAACAATCCCAATCCCCAAGATTGACTGCGGGAAAGTTGTTCGCCAGTAGCGGCATAGACTAGAGGTGCAACCACTAGGTTGAAACACATCGCCAAGAATAAATACAGTGGTAGCTTTTGTCTTTGCCATTGACACCAGATTTCAGTTATTTCTTCTAATACTTGGGATGCAGCGATTGCGCGGCGGATCTGAATAGGTTTCATAGGAAATTAAGACAAAGGTAGGATAATATCTATCAGTTTGATGGCAATGAAAGGAGCAACGATACCGCCAAGACCAAAGATCAAGATGTTACGACGTAGCAGTTGATCTGCTGTTAAAGGCAAGAACTTCACCCCTCTGAGTGCAAGCGGTATTAGTGCCGGAATAATTAAGGCATTGTAAATCAGCGCCGAGACGATCGCAGATTGGGCACTCTTTAATCCCATAATATTAAGTGCGCCGATTCCAGCAGCAGCAAAGATTGTGGGAATGATCGCAAAATACTTGGCAATATCGTTAGCGATGGAGAATGTTGTTAATGCTCCACGAGTAATTAGCAACTGTTTACCTATGGTTACTAAGTCAATTAGCTTCGTGGGGTCTGAATCTAAGTCCACCATGTTAGCAGCTTCTTTGGCAGCTTGCGTCCCCGAATTCATTGCCACACCCACATTTGCTTGAGCCAGAGCTGGTGCATCGTTCGTACCATCTCCGGTCATTGCCACCAGTTTACCCTCAGATTGTTCCGAGCGAATCACCTCAATTTTGTCTTCTGGAGTCGCTTCGGCAATGAAATCATCCACCCCAGCCTCTTCGGCGATTACTGAAGCGGTAATTCGATTGTCACCAGTGAGCATGATAGTCTTAACACCCATGCGGCGGAGTTGGTCAAACCGTTCCCGCAAACCAGGTTTGACAATATCTTTCAGGTAGATGACACCATAAATTTTGTCATCTTGGCAGACAGCTAAGGGCGTACCGCCTAACCGGGAAACTCGCTCATAAGCTGCATCTATATCATCAGGAACATCGCCGCCACGGGAACGGACAAATCCTTTAATTGCCTCTACCGCTCCTTTGCGAAATTGTTTGCCATCGAGTAGATTCGTGCCACTCATCCGGGTTTTGGCGGAAAATTCTACACCTTCGGCTTTATCAATGTTAAAGTCTACCGCAGCCTGGGATTTTTCTGCTAAAATCACAATCGATTTGCCTTCTGGCGTTTCGTCAAACAAGCTAGCAGCTAGGGAGACTCGCGCCACATCTATTATTGAGTGATTATCCAGGGGAATAAACTCATCAGCCATCCGATTACCCAAGGTGATCGTGCCTGTCTTATCCAGCACTAGGGTGTTGATGTCACCGCAAGCTTCTACTGCTCGACCAGAGGTCGCAATCACGTTAAACTGGGCAACCCTATCCATCCCTGCAATACCGATCGCACTGAGTAAACCACCGATAGTTGTGGGAATTAAAGCTACCAGTAGCGATATTAAAATAGCAACGCTAGCACCCGCCCGCAAACTGTTTCCCGCCTCAACTCCAAAGGCTATGCTGATAAAGCTGGCGATGTAACCCACGAAGGGAGGCATTGTCGCTACCACAATCAAGAACACCTGTGTTAATACTGCCAACAATACCGTCAAAGCAATCTCGTTGGGAGTCTTGCTGCGTTCTGCTCCTTCCACTAAGGCAATCATGCGATCAATAAAGCCTTGTCCGGGATCGGCACTAATGCGAATTGTCAACTCATCGGAGAGTAGGCGTGTACCGCCTGTCACCGAACTGGCAATATCTGTACCTGGTTGCTTCAGTACCGGGGCAGATTCCCCAGTGATTGCCGACTCATCCACTGAGCCAATGCCTTTAATGACATCCCCATCGGCAGGAATCATATTATTTGCACTGACTTTTACCAAATCGCCCCGTCGCAGTTCCGTAGAATTGACTTTTACTATCGAACCATCGGGGAGGATTTTATTAGCGATCGTATCCGATTGCGTTGATCGCAGTGAATCAGCTTGTGCTTTACCGCGTCCTTCAGCTACGGCTTCCGCAAAGTTGGCAAAAATCAGGGTGAAAAAGAGAATAAAGGTAATCAACCCATTTAAAAGGCGTTGTTGGTTGATATCTGCCTGGATTGTGCCAAAAAGATTTGGGTTAAGGGTAACAAGCAAGGTGACAATTGTCCCTACCCAAACAACAAACATCACTGGGTTTCTGATAGTAATTCGCGGATCGAGCTTGAGAAATGACTCACGAATTGCCCTTTGGTAAAGTCCCCGCATATCTGTTTTGGGGGTGTGTTTGCGCGAGTCACGAGTTCCAGATGGAATAAGGGGCGAGGGAGAATCAGTAGTAATTGGCATAGATTAAATTTTGGGAATGGGACATTGGGGATGGGGCATGGGAAGATGAGGTCGATGAATGAAGTTCCGAGGTCGATGAATGGAGTTCCGAGGTCGATGAATGGAGTTCCGAGGTCGATGAATGGAGTTCCGAGGTCGATGAATGGAGTTCCGAGGTCGATGAATGGAGTTCCGAGGTCGATGAATGGAGTTCCGAGGTCGATGAATGGAGTTCGGAAGTCGATGAATGAAGTTCCGAGGTCGATGAATGGAGTTCCGAGGTCGATGAATGGAGTTCTAACTCTCCCCTACCCCCCTGCTTCCCTGCTCCCCTGCCCCTCTGCTCCCCTCATCCCCTCATCCCTCACTCCCCAATTCCTAGCCGATACCTTTAGCGATAAAGAAAGCTTCACCAATGGGGCCTAATGCTAATACTGGGAAGAATGTAAGTGCGCCCAGGATTAAAATCACGCCTGCCGTAACACCTGTAAATAGTCCGGTATCGGTTCGCAATGTACCAGTAGTGTAAGGAACAGCTTGCTTACGAGACATACTATCTGCTAAAAACAGCAAACCGATGATGGGAATATAGCGTCCTGCAATTAAACTGAAACAGGTACTCAAGTTCCACCACAAAGCGGTTAAAGTTGGTGCTGTACCTGTAGATATTGCCAAAGGTGAAGGTTGTGAATCTCCCAAACCTTCAAACCCAGAACCGTTGTTAGCAGCAGCCGAGGCGTATTCATAAATAACCTGAGCAAAGCCGTGGAAGCCGGGATTACTAATTCCTGCTAGTTGATCGGGAAACGCTAGGGCGATACCTGCGGGAATCATAATTGCGATCGGGTGAACCAGCAAAATCAAAAAACTAGCAAGTACAACCTCGCGCTTCTCAATCTTGCGTCCGAGAAATTCTGGTGTACGTCCCACCATCAACCCTGTGGCGAACACAGCCAGAATCAGGTAAGCAAATAGATAAGCGGTTCCTGTACCCTGTCCACCCCAAATAATTTGCAAGAACATATTGGAAAGGGTAATAAAACCGCCGTTGGGCATGAAAGAATCGTGTAAACTATTGACTGCACCGCACATAGTACCAGTTGTACTGGTTGCAAATAGTGCAGATTGTGCCCAACCAAACCTGACTTCTTTACCCTCTAAATTCGGTTGCTGACTACCCAGCAGTGCATTCACAGCTGGATTGCCGTTGTATTCACCAATAGCAGTAATGATGATAAATATTACATAGAGAACGCCCACCATACCGTAGACTAACCAAGCTTGCTTAGTGTTATTTGCAAACAACCCGTAAGTGTAAATTAGGGAAGTCGGAATCGAAAGCATGGCGACAATCTGAATCAAGTTAGAAAATCCATTGGGATTTTCAAAAGGGTGTGCAGAGTTGATGGCGAAAAAGCCGCCGCCGTTTTCCCCTAATTGCTTGATAATTTCAAAATGAGCAACAGGGCCACGAGCGATCGCTTGACTGATATTCGGATCTTCCAAGGTGGGGAATACAGCTGCACCCGCCAGTGTTTCGGGAACGCCAGCTGCCATGAGAGCGATCGCGCCGACAATACAAATAGGCAACAAAATTCGGGTAATCGAGCGAATTAGGTCTACATAAAAGTTGCCTAAGGATCTACCCGTCAATCCGCGAATAAAAGCAATCCCCACCGCTAAACCAGTAGCAGCAGAGGTAAACATGTGATAACCAAGTCCCCACATTTGGCTGCCATAGCTCATGTAGGTTTCACCAGAATAGTGCTGCTGGTTAGTATTAGTAATAAACGAAATAGTCGTATGCAGCACTGTATCCCAGGTTGGGGCATCTATCTTGGTTGGGTTTAATGGCAGCCATCCTTGATTTATAATAATCAAGAAAATCAGCAACCCCATTGCTACGTTGCTGTATAAAATTGCCCGCCCATACTGCCAGCCGGTCATATTTTCTTTGGTCTTAACGCCAACCAAAGCATAAAGCACTCGCTCGACCGGATTCAAAATCGGGTCGAGAAAAGTACTTCGCTCTAGATAAACCCGCGCCATATAGCGCCCAAAAATAGGAGTAATTGCTACTACAATTAGTAGCGTTAATACAATTTGAATCCATCCTTCTAGCATTGGATTAGTCAAACTCCGACATGAATAAATTTTCAGATGAATATCAGATATTCTCTTGCAATGAATCAGAAAAAATAATCAAGTATATAGGCATTATTATTAGCTAACCTATAACTATGTGCTTCCTCAATCAATCATGGAGCTTTTTGTTAAAGAACACAAGGTATAAATTAATATTTAAACTAGCCTATACAAGGAATATATTTTTCTATATATACAAGTCTTCAGAGCATTTATTTTGATATATATCTGCAAATATAGAAGGACAGCTAAATACTAAACAAACAGCTATTTTGCGCTAAAACGGGAACATCTCACAAGCCAAGCCAGCGAAGGCAGTTGTAATACATCTGTAAAATAAAATAAAGCGCCTTTTGTCAATCAGTTAAAATACTCAAAATGTTCTTACTAAAGTGGAGGAAGTGACCGACGTTCACCTCCTCCAATCTTTTTTAATTATCAATGGCCTGCATCTAATAGAAAACGCCAAATTTAAACAAACTAAAAAAGGATTAGTCAGCCTTAAGTTTCACCCCTTGGAAGCTGTATTCAAAAACTCCATAGGGAAGCGGTTTAGTCTTTTGATCCAGTGGATTTTTATTTAAATCATAGTAACTATACTTGTAAGTTCCATTCACTGTTCGAGCTTGTGGATCGAACTTCAAGTGATATTCAGTAACCGCAATATTGCCTGGTAATGACCCTGATGGGAAATTAAAATCAAGTGCCTTGCCAACAATCTCGTTATTTCCAGTACACTTCCAGCTACCTTGTGAAGGACCAAAGGGTTGGTCATCTGGGTTGGATGAACCCGGAACACCATTAGCCAGAGAGTCATTGGCAATGAGATTACCATCTGCGGTAAAAGTTGCAATTTCGCGGTATGACGAGGGTTGACCAGAAATTGAATTTGTTTCGGTAAGTGTCGCAAGGTATGTGCCAACCACCGTTCGGCGACATAGGTTTTCTGAATAATCGTTAGCATCTGCCTTGTGCGGATTTATGAAGACCAGAATGGTCAGTGCCAACAGACTGCTAATCATAAAACTGGCAATAGCTCTGCTTTTTTTCATCACAAAACCTCCTGTAAGAGTTAGTAGAGAAAGTTGAAACAATATTCAAGAATGGGGTTCAAATCGAACAAGAAATAGGATATGCTTTGTCTGCAAAATTCTAGTCAATACCCATGCAAAAACTAGCTATTTTCTAATTCAAAAGAACACAATTCCTATTTAAGTTGCTATCACCAATCAAGCTTGGTAAAACTACCGATTAGCTCGGCGCTAAAACTGTCATATTTGATGGCGATCGCAATTAAGCTACAGTACTGACTTTTAAATCATATACATACATGAACAATATATAAACAACATATTTGATAAATTTTGATGAACAAGGGAACAAAGGTGTATATGTACCAGGGCAAATGCCAAATAGTCAATAATAAGCCTAACTTGTACTCCTTTGGAGAACCCGCTATGAAAGCAACTGCCGTTCAGGAGTCTAATACCAATTCGCAATTTGCAATTCGCAATTGAGAAATTTAGATGCAGCAAGGCAATGCCTGCTTACATCTGTTGCCTCATTTTAGAGAATTGGTATAATTCATAATTCATAATTCATAATTCATAATTCATAATTCATAACTCTTCCGTTGAACCAAGTATCCATGTGGAATCAAGTCCTTGATTAATTATGAATTATAAATTTCAGGGTTGACACAATAAGCTAAACGATCGCCCCTCAGTCCCGCGATTAAATTAGCGATCGCCATTGTTGCCATTTTTGAGCGCGTTTGATGGCTGGCACTACCAATATGAGGTGCAATAATTAGATTTTCTAAGGTCAACAATAGGCTATCACTAGGAATCGGTTCTGGTTCGGTAACATCGACGGCCGCAGCAGCGATTTGACCACTTGCAAGGGCGCGATACAGAGAATCTGAATCTACAATAGTTCCCCGCGCTGTGTTAATCAAAATAGCCGATCGCTTCATCAATTCAAATTGGCGATCGCTAATTAGATGGTAAGTATCATCAGCCGATGGTGTATGCAGTGTTACAAAATCTGACTCTTGCAGCAAGTGTTCCAACGCAGCAAACTCCACACCTAAAGATTGTTCTAATTCTGGGCTGCATCGTTGTCTACTTGTATACAAAATCCGCATTTCAAAGCCTTTGGCACGACGAGCGATCGCTTGACCAATGCGCCCAAAACCAACAATCCCCAAGGTAGCACCCGTAACATTCGGCCCCAACAACAAGTCTGGTTCCCAAGTCTGCCACAACCCTGCACGAGTAAACCGATCTGCCTCTACTACTCGCCGGGCAGCTGCCATTAATAATGCCCAGGCAAAATCTGCGGTAGCATCAGTTAACACCCCAGGAGTATGACCGACGGGAATTTGTCGTGCTGTAGCGGCGGCAATGTCAATGTTATCGTAACCCACTGCCAGTTGACTGATGACTTTGAGTTTCCCAGACTCGATCAGTTGGCGATCGATTTGGTCAGTCAGCAGACATAGCAATCCATCTATATCCTTGACTTTTTCTAGTAAAATTTCATAGGGAGGGGGTTGGCGTTCTGGCCAAACTTCCACAATGGCGAGCGATCGCAGTTGCTCTAATTCGATGGGTAAGCGACGAGTAACGAAGACTTTATGAAGCATAGTTTTAAAATAATTTCTAGATAAAAGGACGCTTCTTGCATCGGTTTCCCCTTAAAATATCATGGCGGAAATTCAAAACCTGATAAAGTTGGTTTTTGTTCTGTGAAAATGAGGCGTGATGTTCCAATCAAGCAGTAGAGAGTTTACAGACTAATCATCACAAGCCGTTGGAATTCAAAAGCTTGTCAAAATGTTCTGCCAGAAACTTACTCAATGAAGTAGATATTTTGAGGATTGCTGCAAGCTTAAAACAGGATCAAAAGCAAAAAGGGAAACTGTTCGTCGTCAAACAGTCCATCAATTCTTAGATGCGGCTTTGATAATTGTAAATCCAGATGCGCCTGAACGTCCCGTTAATAGTCCGAAAACAGTATATCAGATTGAAGAAAGTGTGCTTGAACTCTTACGTACTTATGGAACTATTGAATGGAAAAAGAGCATTCGTACTTACCTTGCTTCAGTTGAAACTTTGAAAAAACGATATGCTCAGGAGCGGGAACTATCACGTATCCCTATTGTGATTGAAGGAAAGTTAAAAACTCTATCGCCAGGTGGTCAGAATATTCTAATTGAAAAGATTATTAATGAATTTGCAAAACGTTTTACACCTGGAGGAAAACTGATTTATGTTGGTGATACAGATGAAAAGTTCGCGCATTTTAATGAAGTGGCATTGAAAAATTTAGGCGTTACTATCGATTCTCACGGAAAAATGCCTGATGTGATTATTCATTATCTAAAAAATGATTGGCTAGTTTTAATTGAAGCTGTAACTTCTCATGGCCCAATTAACCCTAAACGCAAGAAAGAACTTGAAGTTATCTTTGCTAATATAAAAATTCCCCTTGTAATGGTAACAACCTTTTTAAGCCGGAAAGCGATGGTAGAGTATTTGGCTGAAATTGCTTGGGAAACCGATGTTTGGGTTGCGGAAGATTCTACTCATCTCATTCACTTCAATGGAGAATATTTATTACAGGCTTACAAAGTGGATAGAGATTCTGAAACAGAATAAACTATTTTGAATTTTTGATAATCTGTGCAAAAAGAAGCGTTAAGGCGATATCGGTATCCACAATATAGATCCAACAGTTCAGGCAAAGCGTAGTAGAGTTAAAGTAAGAAATCTCAAGGTGCGTGTAGGTATGGAAACCTACCGACTATAAACTTAACAGCATATACAGCGCTAACTTTGATCGCTCCCAAAGCAAGATTGTCGCCATGACTAACTCAACTCCAATGGATGACGAGAAAAATCTGCCAAAGAAAAAAGGCAAGGGCAAGTCGCTTCCTCCCAAGCTGATTATCTGGCTGGGAAAGTTTGTCTGGACGAGTATGTGGCAAATAATGATGTCAAACCTTGCTCCTCGCAATCAGTCGGGAGCATATATTCGTCCTAATAGCCAGTTTCGCAAGTTCATCGGCACAGACGAAGGGAATCCACACCCACCAGCAACGGGGCGCTACAAACTCTATGTTGGGCTGGGCTGTCCTTGGGCACATCGAACTTTGGTTGTGCGATCGCTCAAAAAACTCGAAGCGGTAATATCAGTATGTGTCGTATCTCCTTCTCCCATTGAAGGCGGTTGGATATTCAACCAAGAAGAAGAAGGTTGTCGCACACTGGCTGAATTTTATCAGCTGGCAGAACCCGGCTACAGTGGACGCTCCACAGTGCCAGTACTATGGGATAACCAAACAAAAACTATCGTCAATAATGAGAGTTCAGAGATTATCGTCATGCTGAACTCTGAGTTTAACGAGTTCGCTAACAATCCGACGCTAAATCTTTACCCAGAAGAACTGAAAGAAAAAATTGACTGGTGGAATGAAAAGATTTACCACGCGGTAAATAACGGTGTGTATCGCTGCGGCTTTGCTCAAAGTCAGGAAGCATACAATCAAGCCTGTAATGAACTGTTCGCAACTCTCGATGAAATTGAACTTGCATTACAGACTAATCGCTATCTCTGCGGAGAAAATCTCACACTCGCAGATGTACGTTTATTCACTACGTTATTTCGGTTTGATAGTGCCTACTATGGGCTGTTTAAATGTAATAAGCAGCGAATTCGAGACTATCAGAATCTCGGAGCTTATTTACGCGAACTGTATCAGCTTCCAGGTGTGGCTGACACTTGCGACGTAGAAAGCGTGAAGCGGGACTACTACGGAAACCTATTCCCACTCAACCCCGGCGGAATTATCCCCAACGGCCCTGATATGTCCTATCTTAATCAACCACACGATCGCGATCGCATCGGTAAGGTGAATGCTTCATGAACCAGATTAATCGAGTTGCAATTGTCGGTGGCACTCATGGAAATGAGTTTACAGGGGCTTACCTAATCCAAAAATTTGCCCAGTTTCCCAATTTAATTACTAGACCGAGTTTTGAGACAGTCACTCTATTAGCAAATCCTAATGCTTTTGCCGCCGGAAGACGATATTTAGAAAAAGATTTAAATCGCTGTTTTCTCAAGCAAGATTTACAAGATCCGACTCTGAATAGTTACGAAGAGTTGCAAGCTAAATTAATTCAGGATACTCTAGCATTAAATGGGGATAAACAAGCAGATTTCATCTTAGACTTGCACAGCAGTACAGCTAATATGGGTCTGACAATTATTCTTGATAACAGTCATCCCTTCAACTTAAAATTGGCTGCTTATCTGAGCCAGCTTAATCCTTTAGTTAGGGTTTATCGCTGCTCTTTTAAATCAATTGCAGAAAACCCCTTTGTAAATTCTCTGTGCGAATTAGGCTTTGCGTTCGAGGTTGGCCCAATTGCCCAAGGTATCTTAAAAGCAACGCTGTTCCAACAAACAGAGGAACTTGTTCGCGCGCTTCTGGACTACCTAGAACAGTTTAACCACGGTAAAATTCCATCAAATAATGAAACATTAATTCTCTATGACCATTTATCAGTTGTGGACTATCCAAAAAAACCGGATGGTACAATCTTTGGAATGATTCATCCAGAGCTTCAGGATAAAGATTATCAAGCCTTGAACCCAGGAGATCCAATTTTTATAACTTTTGACGAGAAAACAATTGTTTATGAAGGTACATCTACTGTTTGGCCAATTTTTATTAATGAGGCAGCTTATTACGAAAAAGGAATTGCCATGTGTTTGACTAAGAAGCAGCAAATCAATATCTAAGATGTGATTAAAAGTTTTTGGATAATTGCTTTTAATTGGAAGTGATGAGAGAAATTGAACATCCAAATCATTAGACCTCTTGCATAAATCAAAAAGAAAGAACCCCACCCCGCATTTGAGTAAACCAACCCCTTCCCTCCCCAAGGCATCGCAGGGTGGTTTTATACAAAGAGAGAAAAAACTTACCATCTTCAGTAAACATCGACAGATATATAATTGCTTCTGAGCACCGCTAGGGAATTGATCAACCGCACCCAGCAAGCAGTAAATTTGCAACTGCCACAACAACAATTACTAGAATTAATCGAGACTCATTAATGGAGTTCAAAGGCTCATTAATGGAGTTGAAAGACTCATTAATGGAGTTCTAAGACTCATTAATGAGTATTAAAGGCTCATTAATGGAGTTCAAAGGCTCATTAATGGAGTTCAAAGGCTCATTAATGAGTATTAAAGGCTCATTAATGGAGTTCAAAGACTCATTAATGGAGTTCAAAGGCTCATTAATGGAGTCCAAAGACTCATTAATGAGTATCAAAGACTCAAGAACCAGATGCAGCTTTAGTCGGTCTACCTTTGATCGCCTTAAAACGTTCGCCTAACTGTTCAGCGACAGTCTTTAAGCCTGGAGTCTTTTTCGATGCTGTCTTCACGTAATCATAAACTGTTAAACTGCTAGTCATAGCTTCACTACCGACTGCCATTAGGGTATCATCTACCTGTTCGCTGAGTTGCTGGATTGAGATTAAAAGTTCGGTCAGCGCTGCGGCTAATTGATAATCCTGAACAAGTTCTTCAACATCAAAAGTGGCTGGAAGGATTTCGCGGTTAGACTGAGCAGCAGTGACGCTATTATTCACAAAAGCTAGGCTTTTATCGCCCATTTTTACCAGTTTCCGCCGTTCTTCTGTGCTGAGAGTAATTAAAAAGGGGAGCTTTTGTTGAACTTTCTGTAGCGCGGCTTTAATTTCTTGGATATCTTGTGGAGAAAGGGACGCTGTAATATTTTGATAGGACATTGTATATTTACCTTGGGAGTTCTAGCCCTAGCTATCTAATTGGTATACAAAGCAGGTAAGCTGAAAACTTGCATCTAGCA
>NZ_JABXKF010000061.1 GCF_017115165.1 Nostoc sp. LPT
TTGATAGACCCCTGACATTGGATATCCCTCTTCTCATTAAATCTTATTATCTCATCTGTAGCCAGCTTTTAGAGAATTAGTATTACTCCAATCACTTGACTACTCTTTTAGTATTGGAGATGATACTATCTTCGTTTCCAAGGCATATTTGGACTGGTTCAATCTTAGAATAATACGCTCAATTCCAGCTTGTACTGACTTAGGATTAGTGTGACAACAGCAAGCAATCGCTTTATCTACGATCAAACTACGGGTAATTTTGTCTTTGATGCAGATGAGATTAGTAAAGCTGCATAAGTTCAAATAGCCCAGTTCTCGAATCAGGCAATACTGACTAATGTAAATATTACTGTCATTGCCTAACGAAAGCTATATAGTCAGTAAACGGAAATTACCCAGTCAGGTTGAAGTATTGTAATATATAAGGTTGGGTTTCGCTGTTGCTCAACCCAACCTACAAATTAAAATCGGATGATTTATTTTTTGGTTGTCCCTGAATCAGGTTGGCAAATAGCCACTCTATATTCGACCTGTATTTTCAATCAATTACACAAACCACTGTAATCTAATTAGTGCCTGGTTGGGTTGGAACAATTGGTTGGGTTGGAACAATTGGTTGGTTTGGAACAATTGGTTGGTTTGGAAATGGGGTAGTCTCTAAACTTGGACTTGAACCTGCAGGAATTATCGTTGGCGGTGTAGACGAAGATGAAGCACCGATAACACTATCATCAGCACTGATACAAGTATCTAGCGCTTGAGTAGCAAGAAAGTCGATTTGACTACGCAAGCCAACCACACACTGGCCAAAGCGCACGGGTAACAAACTGCGTCCACAATAATCTAAAACTGTCGGATTAGCTTCTTCCTTAGTACTTAGGCTGACGCCAACTACACAGGTTGCTAACTCTTCAGGACGCCGAGCCTTCCCACAAGAAGAAAGCGCATCTGTTGCAGCAATTTGGGTTTCCTTATCAATTTTCACCACGCAAGCAGCCAAATCTTTTGGACGCAGTGCTGCTGCACAACCTGATGATGCCGCTTCTGCCTTTACACCCACACTCAAAAGGCGACCAGCACAGACACTATAATCATTGCTGTAAGAGGCAGAAACAGCCACATTAGGCAAGATTGTTAAACATCCAGCTATAGCCAAAACTGGTAATGTTAAAATCCTGGAGGTGGAACTGCCTTGTTTGTTCTTAACTCTGCTAACTACTTTTTTGCTCATTGACATTGCCATTCTCCAAACACCCAAAGTTATGCTAACTCAAATATCTTAAAAATCCTCTGTAATCTAAGAATTTCAGAGGTAGCAAAGTATAGATATAATTAATTATGTGGAAAACTGTGTTAATATAACTGTTTGAAAGATAAGTAGGCAACGTAAAAAGTATTTCAGAGTAAGAATACTGCGTAAACCAATCTGATGATTGAGTAGCCTACGAAACTAAATAAACACAAAAAACTTATTGGCAGTAGTACGGCGGGGCACGTCGGAATTCAAGCTTGGAAGCTAGTGTGTCGGCTCAACCGACTTAAAGCAACTAGCGTAAAGCAGATGCCTCTACATTGGTAAGATACGTCATACCAAAGTAAGCACCTTCAAAAAACCAAGAATCCGCTGATTTATCATCAGTGGAATGTCAAAATGGAATGTTTGGGTAAAGTTTAAACAGGATTAGATTAAGGAAACTCATGTCCCGATATAGAGGGCCCCGCCTCAGAATTGTCCGCCGCTTGGGCGACTTACCAGGATTAACTCGTAAAAGTGCCAGACGCGCTTACCCACCTGGGCAGCATGGCCAGAATCGCAAGAAGCGCTCTGAATATGCTATCCGTCTAGAGGAAAAGCAAAAGCTCCGCTTCAACTACGGTTTGACTGAAAAGCAATTGCTCCGCTATGTGCGGAAAGCCAGACGTGTTACTGGTTCTACCGGACAAGTGCTGCTGCAATTGCTAGAAATGCGCTTGGATAATACCGTTTTCCGCTTGGGTATAGCGCCGACTATCCCCGCAGCTCGCCAACTAGTGAATCACAGTCACGTAACTGTTAACGGTCGTGTGGTGAATATTGCCAGCTACCAATGCCGTCCTGGTGAAGTAATTGCGGTCAGAGATCGGGCACAATCACGGAAGTTGGTGGAAGCTAACTTGCAATATCCCGGTTTGGCCAACCTCCCCAGTCATTTGGAGTTTGACAAAAATAAGTTGGTTGGTAAAGTCAACAGCGTTATTGAACGCGAATGGGTGGCACTACAAATTAATGAACTACTTGTGGTGGAATACTACTCACGACAAGCGTAATTGTCATTTGTCCTTAGTCATTTGTCCTTAGTTCTTTGCAAAGGACAAATGACCAATTGATCAATGACTACCCGCCAATTTGTGACATGGTGCGGGTATATGTACCTAAATTACCAGAATCGCGTTGTTTAAAGTTAATTTCTGGCTTGATTCCGAGTAAATGTCTGACCTGCTCTTGTAATTGAGCGGTGCTGACACCAGAACGCAGAGCAGTTTTTAAATCTATTTGACCAGTTTCGTTTAATAAACAAGGACGCAGCCAGCCATCGGCACTCAGGCGCATCCGATTACAACGATCGCAAAAACATTCTGACATTTGACTAATAAATCCTAGTGTCCCCTTCGCACCGGGAATTTGAAACACATCAGCAGGGCCAGCACCACGAACTTGAGATTCTGTCAAGCCCCAGCGATCGCGAATCTGTCCTCGTAAAGCGGTTGAAGATACCCAACCGCGATCGCCAAACAAATGCACATTACCAATGGGCATAAATTCAATAAATCGAACGTGCCACTGTTTATCGATTGTCAGGGCGGCTAAATCTAAAACTTCGTGGTCGTTAACGCCAGGAATTACCACTACATTCAGCTTCAGGGGGTCGAATCCGACTTGATGGGCAGCTTGAATCCCATGCCAAACTTGTTGCCAACGAGAACGCCCCTGATTACCAATAATTTGATCAAAAATATCGGGATCGAGAGAGTCAAGACTAATATTAATTCGTCGCAGACCAGCATTGTAGAGGTTTTGTGCCATCGGAGCCAGCAAAAAACCGTTGGTGGTCATTGAGAGGTCTTGAGTTTGGGGTAAAGTTGCGATCGCACCTACCAAATCCACCACACGCGGACGCAATAAGGGTTCCCCCCCAGTCAACCGAAATCGGGTAAAGCCTACTGGAATAAATACTTCTTGAATTAAGGTGAGTAGTTCTTCATCAGTCAATAACTGTTGCTTGAGAATATAATCCAGTTCTACTCCCTCTGGCATACAGTACTGACAACGAAAATTGCAGCGATCAATTAAGCTAATGCGGAGGTAGTCTACCTGGTTCATCGTTTTATTTTTATTCTCTCTGATTAATTAAAGACTTTACAAAGGTGGTTTACCCCTTCTTACTATCTTTGTTGTAACTCAAAATACTGCACTCACCCTTAAGTGAGAATCCACAGATTGTGGCATAATAAGCCGATCGCATCCACTAGTTAGTCATCAATCGTGCAAGACACCGACTCCATCAACGACCTTGCTGCTGCCTTACAACAGCCAGCCGATATCAGCTTTGAACTGCCCGATCCAGAAGATGAACAGATTCTAGAATCAGATTTTCAACAGCAGCTAGAAATAGCTTGGCAAGTATGCGATCGCTTTGATTTGCAAACTGAAATCTGGCGGGGGCGAATTTTACGGGCGATCCGCGATAGAGAAAAAGTGGGTGGTGACGGACGCGGTACTGGCTTTCTGCGATGGCTAAAAGAGCGGGAAATCAGCAAAAGTCAAGCATACTCTTGGATTAAACTGGCGAATAGTGCCGATACTCTCATTGAAGATGGTAAACTTGACCCCGGATCTGTGAACAACTTCAGTAAACGGGCATTTGTCGAAACCTCCAAAGCAGTCCCCGAAGTGCAACAGATGGTGAGTGAAGCCGCCCAAAAAGGCGATCGCATCACTAGGCGGGAAGTGCGTCAACTCAATGATGAATGGACAGCCATGTCCTCAGATTTATTACCCGAAGCAGTCAAAGAAAAAGCCGCAGATAACACCCTTCCCCCGCGCTACATTGCCCCTTTGGTGAAGGAAATGGAAAAACTGCCAGAATCGCATCAAAAGTTTATCCAAAAGGAAATAGCTGCCAATCCTGATGTCGATACCCTGAAACAGGTAACTACCGAAGCGCGTAACTTAGCCAAATATCTTAAAGGGGCGGCTCAAGTTCAGGCGCTGACACAGGAGAATGTTGATATTGAAACAGCCTTAGAAGAAGCCCAAAGAGTCGGCTGTTTGAGCATTGCTGCTGATTTGGTAAATCAAGCATCGCAAATTGAACAAACGATCGCTAAATTGTACATGACTTGGAAACGGATCGGTAATTTAGCAGATCGATTATATGTAGATACTGGCGCAAGTACACCCAACTTGCGATCGCTCCTCACTTGCTTGGAACCTCTGGGTGGTGAAATCATGGAATTGCAACTTAGTGGTGCGACTGAACACACTGTTCGTTTGCAAATTCAGGAAACGAGTTAGGGAGTGGGGAATTGGACATTGGTTATTTCTCCCTCATCTCCATGCTCCCCCTACTCTCACAAGCAAAAAGTTGTGCGACATAATAGCAATAGCCACCTGATTCCAGGTTTTTATGTCAACCACCATCAGTGAACCCATTGTCACTTGGGAAAAGTTACCTGATGACTTTCCTTTACCCGATGAGCCTGTGGACAACATCAGTCAGCCAGCGATCGCATTTGCCCTCACTGAAAGCTTGGAACTGGCAGGGTTAATTCAGCCTCAAATACTTATTGGTACAAATTTTGGGATTTGTGCAACTGTAGATGGCAAGTTGGTGATTAAAGCCCCAGATTGGTTTTATGTCCCTTCTGTGTTACCGACAGTTCCACCAAACCAAAACCGTCGTAGTTATACCCCGAAGCTAGAAGGAGAAGTTCTGGCGATCGTCATGGAATTTTTGTCAGAGACAGAAGGTAGTGAGTACTCAATTAAAGCTAAGTACCCACCTGGTAAGTGGTACTACTATGAGCGCATTCTCCAAGTCCCCATCTATGTAATTTTTGAACCAGAGGCGGGGTGGGTGGAAGTCTATCAACTAGGTGCTTCAGGGCAATACGAACTCCAGCAACCGAATGGGGATAGACAGTATTGGATTGCCAGCATTGGGCTGTTTTTAGGAATTTGGCAGGGTGTGAAAGTAAATCGCACTGGCTATTGGTTGCGCTGGTGGGATGAAGCTGGACAATTGCTGCTGTGGGGAGCAGAACGGTTACAACAAGAGCAGCAATTGCGATCGCGCATGGCCGAGAAGTTACGAGAATTAAACATTGACCCAGAGACAGTTTAACTTTTAGCCTTTTATGCACTTACTTTTTGAAGCACAATCCCCTCTAGGGGCGCACAGCTAGCTGTGCGCCCTACCCTATGGTTTTATTAGCGAAGCGCGTAACTTGGCGAAATATCTCAAAGGGGCGGCTCAAGTTCAGGCGCTGACACAGGAGAATGTTGATATTGAAACAGCCTTAGAAGAAGCCCAAAGAGTCGGCTGTTTGAGCATTGCTGCTGATTTGGTAAATCAAGCATCGCAAATTGAACAAACGATCGCTAAATTGTACATGACTTGGAAACGGATCGGTAATTTAGCAGATCGATTATATGTAGATACTGGCGCAAGTACACCCAACTTGCGATCGCTCCTCACTTGCTTGGAACCTCTGGGTGGTGAAATCATGGAATTGCAACTTAGTGGTGCGACTGAACACACTGTTCGTTTGCAAATTCAGGAGACGAATTAGGGAGTGGGGAGTGGGAAGTTATTCTCCCCCTACTTCCCCTCCTCTTTTCCCTCACCTCACATCTTGCACCTGGAAATATGAATGTCAAAACCACAACTAAGTGCAAGGAG
>NZ_JABXKF010000035.1 GCF_017115165.1 Nostoc sp. LPT
TTGTACTTTTTATTTACCTTTTATGGGTTTGTTCGGTTAGGTGCAAGATGTGAGTTAACCCTTTATTCCTCCTACCACCAATCTGATACGATTTTAGATTTTGGATTTTGGATTTTAGATTTTGGATTGGAAACCGCTTGGTGTATCTGGGTTTTCTCTGTCTATCTGTCGCAATCATTTTTTGAATTAGTATTAAATGAAAAAATAAGCTAAAAGCCTCATTCTTCAATTTAATTATTGAAAAATGAGGCTTTTAAAATTTTTAATTGAGAGATAAGTCAACAGTATTAGCGGAATGCTCTGAGGGTAACAGACCGTTGTAACTGAGCTAAAGCGCGGTTGTAATCCAAAATTGCTGTGACTCGATTACCTTCAGCTTGTGTGAGATCATTTTCAGAGTTAATGACATCAGTTTGAGTACCTACACCAGCTTGGAATCGCAAACGTGCTAAACGTAGAGCTTCCCTAGCTTGTTCTAAAGCGGTATTAGCGGTTTGAACATTCTCCAAACTAGATTGCTGGGTAGAATAGGCTTGTTCTACCTGAAAGCGAATTTGATTGCGCTGTTCAGCAAATTGAGTTTCTGCGATCGCAATATTAGCTTCCTGTTGAGCTGCTCTTGCTCTTGCTGCTCCCCCATCATACAAATTTAGGGTTGCCTGAACTCCGAATGAATAACCATCAGTAACGCTGACATTATCACTGAACTGATCTAGCAGGTTGTAGCTAGCAACCAAACTAACTTGAGGACCCAGTTCTGCAAGAGCTTGTCTACGCTGTTGCTCGTTAATATTACGTTGTGCTAACTGCTGTTGCAGTTCTGGACGATTTTGATAAGCCAACACAATACTTTGTTCTAGGGTTGGGTTCCAAAGACCAGCTAATTGTACAGGGTCAGCGGCACTGATATTTATTCCTTGCGGCAAACTTATCCGAGTTGCTAATTGACGACGGTAAATTGACTGCTGAGATCTAGCATTAGTTAAATTTTGTTGGGCATTTGCTAAATTCACCTGCGATCGCAACACATCAAACCGCGTACCAACCCCAGCTCGCTCTAAAGCTTCTGCATCACGTAAACTAGCCTCAGAGTTCACTACAGCCGACTGACTAATGCGTACTTGTTCATCCCCTTGTTGCAGATTGTAGTAGTCAGTGGCAACATTCAAACGGATTGTCTCAGACTGAGTTTCTACAGCCAACTCATAGAAACGTACCTGTTCTTCAGCCGCTTTGATGCTAGCTTGCACTCTCCCAGAAGTATAAAGGTTATATGAAAGTTGTGCTGAACCATTGAAAGATGTACTGGGTTGATCTTGGTTAGAGGGAAAGCCATTTCGTGCGCTTAATTTGTCTTGAAGCTGACTACTAGCAGACTGACCACGAGTAATATCGGTGCTAACTCCCAGAGTGGGCAATAAAGCAGCTTGCGCCTCGCGTAGAGACGCTCGATTGCGTTCTAGCTCTAATAGAGACACCTGTAAATCCCGATTATTCCGCCGTGCTAACTCCAAAGCCTGTGCCAAAGTAATTGGTTGATTTTCCTGAAGTCTCACTTCCTCCGGTTTGGTGGGAAATTGTAGGGGATTTGAGTTAGGAATCAGGTTCTCTGGAATTTGTACCCGCCCTGACGGCACAGGAGTTACGGTTGTTGGTACAGCAGGTTGCACCGAACCTCCTGGTGCAGGAGTTACGGTTCCTGGTAAAGTAGCAGGTTGCACCAAACCCCCTGGTGCAGGAGTTACGGTTCCTGGCACAGTGATTGGCGTCGAATCTGCCGGAATCGTGGTATTACTCTGAGCCAAGCGACCAATAGCATTTTGTTGTAAGCAAGTGCTTGAGGTTATTAGCAAATCAGCCAAGGAGTCAGTTTTGCTTTTGCTCAACTCCTGTGGACACCTCTGCGCTGACAACAGTTTTGCTGCTCCTGCACCTGTGGCTGAAGTTTGTAAAAATGTTTGCAAGTGAGTAACAGTATTTATCTTTTGAACCACTGGCTGCTGCGTAGAAGACAGGGACAAAATTCCTTTTTGGACAGAAGGGGGTTTTGAAGTGTAGTTGGGAACTACTATCTTCTTTAATTTCTGCTCATAAGCGGTTGAATTACTCTGTTTTTGGTTGTTTTGAGGTTGGGAAGGATTAGAGGTAGGTGTCAAACTGAAAAATCTACCTTTATCTTTCTTAAGTAGTTGTTTTATTGGCACAACAGTATTTTCAGCCGTAAATACTGGAATACTGTTATTACTTAAAGGTTTCATACTAAGTTTAGTAAAACCCTCTTCAGGGACTAGGGTTGGAACACTAACATTTGCACTGTTAGGCAGTTGCCTATTTATGGTGTCCACAACCAAGCCTTGACTATAAGTAGAAGTCAAAACACTAGGAGAAGACGCCAGTTGTACCCCAGTTAGTTTCGCAGTACCAGCCCAAGCAGGCTGAGTTGTTAAAACCGCTGCTGTTACACCAGGTAAGAAGCTATAAAATAATTGCTGTCCTTTCACCGCATCCCTCACACGAAAATCAATCTAGCGGCAGAAAACCTTTCTTCACCACAGAATATAGCACGATACTAAACTTAGGAAAGAATATACTACGATACTAAATTTAGGGTTCGGAACTCTGTTTGTCTTCAAAACGTCTAACAATGCGAGAAAGTTCCGCCTTTTCATCGATACTAACGCGAGTAGGTGCACCGCTGATAATCCGTTCGTAGTTTCGGAAAGAATCTTTAATTTCGGGCCCGTCAGCAGTAATATTATACTCACGAATGCCCTTATCATGCCAAGACCCGCGCATTTTGAATACGTTAATTGCCCGCGACATTTCTCCGCGAATTTCTACGTACTGTAACATCAGAATTGTATCGGTAATCGTGGAAATATGAGAGTCAGTAATCGAATGCGCTCCCAGAAATTGGTCGGTTGTGTTAGTAAAGAAACCAGTAATTTCTTCTTGTTTAGCATAACCTGTCACACCAATTACAAACTGTCGAAATGCATTATTCGTAACTCCTCTAGCTAGTGCTGATAGGGAATCAATGGCAATCCGAGCAGGTTTGAAAATAGCAATTTCTGATTTAATAATTTGTAAGTGGTCTTCTAAACCAGTTGATTCAGGATAGGTACAGATTATTTTGAGTAAACCTTGATGTTCTAATTCTTCAAAATCAATTCCCCAAGAGGAAGCATTACGAGATAGTTGAGCGCGTGATTCTTCATAAGCAAATAATATTGCCTGTTCTCCATTGAGGCAGCCATCTTGAATAAATTTACTTACTAATAAGGTTTTACCAGTACCTGTGGCTCCTGTTGCCAAAATAATTGAATCTTTAAAGAAACCACCACCGCACATTTCATCTAAGGTTTTGACACCAGAAGATACTCTAACATTAGAAGAACGTTGAGTTAAGCGCATTGCTCCGAGTGGGAAGATGTTAACTCCTTCATTAGTAATCGTGAAGGGATACTCGCCTTTCATGTGAGTTGTGCCGCGCAACTTGAGAATTTCAATTGTGCGACGGCGGCGTTCTCCTTCTAAAGCGTTGCGAACAATTACTACATTATCGGAAACAAATTCTTCTACTCCAAAAGAGGCAACAGGCCCATATTCTTCACTACGTTCAGTGGTAATTAGAGTGGTGACACTTAGTAGTTTGAGACGTGCTACTAGGCGGAAAATTTCGCGTCGCACTACTCCCATCGCTTCATACTGCTGAAATACTGCTGTTATTGAGTCGATTGAAACTCGTTTAGCTTTGTATTTACGGATGGCATATTGCAAGCGCTCAATGAGTGCAGAAAGGTCAAAATTTCCCACGATATCTTGACCTTCTGGATCGGGAGATGCATCAAGAATAAACAACTTGCCTTCTTCAATTAAGCGGGGCAAGTTCCAACCAAAAACATGAGCATTTTTAATAATATCACTCGGTGATTCTTCAAAGGTAACAAATACTCCTGCTTCATCAAAATAGGTAATACCGTTATAGAGAAACTGAAGAGAAAATAAGGTTTTGCCTGTGCCAGATGTACCACTAATCAAGGTAGTTCTACCAATTGGTAAACCACCATGACTAATATCGTCAAACCCTTCGATCATCGTCCGAATTTTTTCTATACCCCCAATTTTCGGTGGTTGCTTTGGTTCTAGTTGCTCGTTTTCACTCATTGCTTGATAACAAAAGGATATTAAAACCTGTTTTCTTATGATTAAAGTTTGGACTCAATTTTTTATAATTAAAAATTTACTCTTCAAAATCTTCTTCACTCGGTTCTTCATAGAGCAAATCCAATCCAATCAACACTCTTTCTCTATCTGAAAGATCCCCAATAATTTTGCGAACGGGTGGAGGCAAAATTTTAGATAATGTTGGTGTGGCCAATATTTTATCTTCTTCCGCCAGTTGCGGACTTTTTAATACATCGATCACTTTTAAAGCATAAACACCTTCAAACTCCTGCTCTAAAATATCTTTGAGTGTTTTTAATGCCCGGACTGAATTCGGAGTATTTCCGGCTACGTAAAGCTTAAGAACGTAGGTTTTTCTGGCTTTAATCATATACTTAATAGCTAGTTATGAGCATAAAAATAACAAGATGCGTTCGCGCATTGGGAGTAACTAACACCAGTAGCTTATTCCAATTTGAATCTACAGCAATAAACTTAATTTATTTAGAAATCGAACTCCTATAAACTTCGCACAGGTGAGCCAAGATATCGATCAACGTTAGGCGGTAATCAAGTAACGTTTCATTGCTCCTTCCTTCTAATTTTAGCTGGTTAGAAAATTCTTCAATTATCTCCATGTGAATTTCGATTATTTGGGGCACCGGAATATTAGCATAAAATATAGTATTGATAAATTTATCAATTTTCTCTTTGAGTGTTTTGTCTGTAGTAAAATAATCTATAAGAATCAAGCTATAATCTAATTTAAGCTGTCTTAATAATCCTTGTCTTTCTTCTGGAGTCATCTCCTGAAAATGCTGTTGACTTTTTTGCATCTGACTGGCAAATACATAAACGTACTTGCTAGTGTATGCCTGACTTGGATTTAGTTGCGACCAATTTGGTAAATAGTTGATTTTTACAGATGTGGTTGCAGCAACAGGTAAGTAGCAAAATTGGGCAATAATTGCATCCATCAATTTCCCCACCCACGTACTCAAACCTTTTAGGTTGGCTAAGTCAACTGGATTGTTTAAGCATTTGTTAACATTAAATTGCAGAATCAATATCGGTAATAACATCTATTCTTGAATATATCTCCTTGATCGCCTTGACCAAGAAACGCGGGCTGATAAGTTTGGCTAACGCTTATAGGGGATACTGGGTGTGCAGTCAACTGGTAATTTAACCCCAAAATAACGCTTTATGCGAACAGATAGTGCTACACACTTAACAATCTAGTGGAGCAACTAACTGGTAGAACTTAGTAGGTCTTTGATGGTGAGGTATCCGTCGGCATAGCAAGACACAATAATTAACTCATGATTTACATATCTATGTATATAAATAGATAGATTTTTTTATTTTGCTCCTTGATAAGATACTTAAACGAACTTAAAGGATTGTCGCATTCCAAATCATTATAATTCCTCAAGGTTCTAAAGCGAATCTTTGGGGCCATAATTGTTTTAGCCGTCGCTATCGATGAGGAGTTTAAATACCAGTAAGACACTGGGGAGGCTGGCTAGTTGCTAAAAATTAGAAACGTCGCCTCTTGGAAAAATGTACTCGTTCGCAATTCCCGTGTCCGTTAGGGTAAATCCCGTTGTTTTAATGGCGTTGAAATAACCAGAGTTGCTTATATGAGTCTTCTTAAAAGATATGACTTCAGGCGAAAAGACCATCAACTGGCAGATGGAAATGCCGGAGGGTTCCACAGGAAGAATGACCCCCAAATCCCTATGTTAATGCTAGATTACCCGCTTTATGACTTTCAGGCAACCGTACCTAGCTGCCCCCAAACAAGTTCTCTGGCAGTGGTGTTGGAGATTTTTGAGCAAGAGCAGTGCGATCGCTTGGTAGTAGTGAATCAACAGCAATGCCCCATCGGATTGCTGTATTCTGCCCGTTTAATCCCAAAATTATTAGCACAAAGTGACGATAAAAATCTAAATTTACAACAATCGCTCTCTACCTGGGGTCAAGGTCTAATTGAGCCAATACATACAATATCAGCTTCGGAGCGTGTAGAGCGATTAACCTTACGCTGGTGCGATTCACAAGTCGAAAAACCCCAAAACTTAGATTGGGCGCTGATTGACTCTGAGGGTCGGTATTTGGGGCTGCTAGATAGTTCACGCCTGTTGCGATCGCTGGCTCAAGAACGTATGGCTGGCTTACAAAGGTCTAGCGAGCATCGCCATGAGTATGATGGTGAACCAAATGAATCCAATTCGTTAAAACACCAGCCACTGGTACACTTGCTAGAAAGACTGCCTTGGCCTTTGATGTTGCAAACGGGTACTGGCGAGGTGGTAGCGCGAAATCCCGCCTGGTGGCAGCAATTAGGAACCTTGAAAGATCCAGAAGGGGTTAGGCAACAGGTGGAGGCAATACTTGTCCCTAAACGCTCCGAAATAGCAGAATATGTCACCCAACCAGCAATCAAAGTTCATGCCAATGGTAGGGAGAATGAGCATAATAGTGAAGAAGAACTGATTCAGCAAGAAACATTAAGTGATGCTGCATACAGCCGATGCTATTTGGATAGTCAGGTGGGTACTTGTACCTGCGTTGTCGAAGTGCAAAATGGTCAAGAGCAAATCTGGCAGTTTGCCAAAATTCCCTTAGATAGTCCTGAGTTTAAAGTTATGAGTGCCGAAGAGGAGATTGCACTCAGCACTGATTTGTGGTTGGTTTTAGCTACTGATGTCACTCAACAGCAGCAACTTTGTAAAGAACTAGCAGCGAAGAATGCGGATTTAATTCAACTAAATCGGTTAAAAGACGAGTTTTTAGCTTGTATTAGTCATGAACTCAAAACTCCCCTAACTGCCGTTTTGGGATTATCGCGCTTGCTAGTGGATCAGCAGTTGGGAGAACTTAACGAGCGTCAAGCCCGTTATGCGGGACTGATTCATCAAAGCGGACGCCACCTGATGAGTGTGGTGAATGACATTTTAGATTTGACCCGGATGGAAACGGGACAAATGGATTTGACGCTGACTCCGGTGAAAATTCGGGCTGTGTGCGATCGCGCCCTATCGGAAGCCAAAGCTATCCACACTCAAACCACCAAAGCAACATCTGCCCCGCCACCTGCAAATGCCCGTTCATCTGCTCCCCAATTCAGTCTTTCCATTGAACTAGGTTTAGATCAGATGGTGGCAGACGAATTGCGCTTACGCCAGATGCTAGTACACCTACTTTCCAACGCCTTTAAATTCACCGAAATATCTGGCGAAATTGGGCTGCGAGTGAGTCGTTGGGAAGGATGGATTGCCTTTACAGTTTGGGATACAGGTATTGGTATTCCTGAACACCAGCAACACTTAATCTTTCAAAAATTCCAACAACTAGAAAATCCTCTCACTCGCCAATTTGAAGGCACTGGTTTGGGGCTAGTATTAACTCGCGCCTTGGCTCGTCTCCACGGAGGAGATGTCAGCTTCTTATCGCGTGAAGGTAAAGGCAGCCAGTTTACACTACTTCTGCCACCCAGCCCTCCGAAAACAGGCTTTTCGGAACCAGATATGGAAATCAGAGAAGATGAGGAGACACGATACCAACCGACACGGGAAAATCTCGCCGCCGCTCGTCAACATCCTAGTACGCCCACACAGCATCATCCTGCGAGTTCGCAACGATTGGTTTTGGTAGTCGAGGCTGTAGCTCGATATATTGAAGACTTGACCGAACAACTCAAAGGTTTAGGATATCGGGTAGTGATTGCGCGATCAGGGACAGAAGCAGTCGAAAAAGCGCGGCGCTTGCAACCAATAGCAATATTTTTAAATCCGTTGTTACCCCTGCTATCAGGTTGGGATGTACTGACTTTACTAAAATCTGACACCGCAACCCGTCATATATCTGTAATTGTGACAGCGACAGGAGCCGAAAAGGAGCAAGCATTTGCTAACCGAGCCGATGGTTTTTTGAGTTTGCCAGTAGAGCATCAGGTCTTAGCACCAGTTCTAGAAAAATTATGTACTGCACAAGCAATTTTGCAGCAAGGGTTAAACAATAGTACAATTACCCCAACTAAAACCCCACTGCGAATTCTCAGGTTGGTAAATCCCCAGTTGGAATCTGTCAATCCCCACCCCTCACTTCGAGAACATCGGGTGATTGAAGTAGATGACCTAGAGCAGGCAGAACTTTTGGCGCGGGTATGGCAGTTTGATGTCATTTTGCTAGATGTAGAAAGTACCACCGCCCAAATTTATTTGCAACAACTAATTGGACATCCGCGTTTAGCAGCTATACCACTGGTTACTTGTGATGTTGCAACTACCCTAATAGCTTCTAAAATACCAGGGCTATCTGTATTTCCTTACTTAACACCATTTGCGAAAGACAACAGCAGTCGCACCGAAAAAACAGATGCCTTACTATCAGTACTGGAAATTGCTTCTGGTATTTGCTGCCCTGCCAACATCTTAGTAGTGGATTTAACAATGCTGCGGGATTTCCCCCAGGTAAGGCGTAAGCCAGCCAAGGGTTATCGGACAGAAAAAAATTGCTCAATTAGTAGTGAAACTGCTGAACGCGGATCTGAATGGTTCCAAGCCTTAATTCAATACCTCCAAACAGCAGGCTTCAAAGCGGCGATGAGTCCTTGTTGGGCAGAAGTGTTGCAACAAATTCGCCACGAAAGCGTTGACTTACTGCTAATTTGTTTAGGAGAAACCTCTATCCACAAAGATGTACTCAAAGCACTGAAAACATTAGGAGATTCGCCTTTAAAGTTGCCACCAATTTTGGTATTAAATCAGCGATTTAATCGTTCAGAAACCAGTTTCCCGGATGGAGTAACTTATCAGGAAATTAACAAGCAGAAGAAGAATGGTTTGGAATCGATAGAAACTGTTGTTGGTGCGATCGCTACCCAAATATTACCGCGATCAATATCAATGGAAGACCTATTAAACCAAATCAATCAAGCTTTAGCTGTTAACGGTCAAAATGACAAATGTTAATCTGGTCATTAATCATTTGTCCTTTGTCCTTTGTCCTTTGTGAATAACCAATGACTAATGACCTTTTATGATATGTCTATTTTTTCATTTTTCATTTTCTTAAAAGGAACTCGAACCAAGTTATAAGCACCCTTGGTCGATAAATTCTTGTAATCATCTGGCTGTAAGTCCATTTGTAAAAACTTTTTTTGTTCGGTCAACAGCAGCACTGAGGAAGGTTTTAGTCCTTTAGCAGCCTGGTTTTTAATATGCTCCACAGCCTCTTTAGGAAATTTTAAATAATTTACGTGGATGTGGCTGTAAAATACCACACTAGGCTTTTTGAAGCCAAGCATAATCAATTCTTCGTTTGGTTGTTTTGCTTCTAGAATGACCGCAGACAATTCCCTTAAGGGTAATTGACGTTCTCGATCGATAAAGAATGAAGCAGGCGTTAAGACAAAAATTATAAACGCCACAAACCCGATTAAATTAATACTGATAATGTAGTTCCAGCGGCGACTCAATAATAAACCCGCAACCAAAACAGCACAAACTAGCCAAATTAGACCCGCGATTACTGGTAAACCAGATTTTTGAATTAGTTCGTGGAAGTTACTGATGGCTGGATCGGTACCTAATATGTGGGTTATGTTCAGCAGTGCTGTTGCCAGAACTGATAAAAATACTACATTCACCCAACCACTCATTCGCAGCAAAGACGCGGAGATGGACGGAGTGGGAGAGGGGGAAACAGGAATTGTTTGCCGTGTCTTTGTATCTAAAAAAAAGTCGCTCCACAACAAGGCTACCAGGATTGCTGCTGCTGGCATTAAAGGCAATACGTAGCTAGGGAGTTTAGTAACGGCAATGCTAAAAAAGGCAAAGATGCTAGCAAACCAGAACCAGGCAAATAAACCAAATTGCTGAAAACGTTCAAGGGATCGCCAATGCGATCGCTGCCAAAACTTTAGTCTGATTATAGAAGCTGGTAAATACACTGAGTATGGTGCAAAACCCAATAGCACGACTAATAAGTAAAAATACCAAGGTGCTGAGTGACCATTAACTACTTCTGTAAAGCGTTCCAGGTTGTGATAACCAAAAAAGGAGTTAATGTAATTCCAGCCATTGCGCCAAATTACTAAAGCATACCAGGGCACTGACAAAGCGAGAATTATCAGTATACCTACGAGAAGGTGCATTTCCCGCAACACCTCTCGTACTTTACCCACGTAAAGCAAAAAAGCAGCAACAATTAGCCCCGGCAAAACAATTCCCACCGGGCCTTTGGTCAAAATTGCACCAGCAATCAGCACATAAAAAGCTAAGTACCACTTATTAAGAAATGGGGCATGGGACATTGGGGATTGGACATTGGTGATTAATTCTGCTCCTCTGCTCCCTGCTCCCTGCTCCCTACTCCCTTCCTTCCCTGCATACCCTAGAAAGAAACATAACAAAGCCGATGCCATACATCCGGTGAGTAGCATATCAGAGACACCCGTTCTCGCCCAAATAATAGTTTCGGGATTGAGTGCCATGAGTGCTGCTGCTATAAAAGATGTTAAGTAGCGACGAGTTGGACGTGAAACTTGTTCTAATTCGTCTTGTTTAGCCAGATACCACTGGATGGTGTAAAAAGCTAAACAAACTAAGCCGAATGCTGCGATCGCGGAAGGAAGGCGTACTGCCCATTCATTCACGCCAAATATGTGATATGCGATCGCCTGACACCAGTAAATTAAAGCAGGTTTATCGAAACGAGTGTCACCATTGAAAAATGGGGTAATCCAATCACCTGTAACGAACATCTGGCGGGAAGCTTCGGCAAAGAGCGGCTCTGTCTCATCAATCAAGCCAGTGTTGCCCAAATTCCACCCAAAAGCCACCCAGCCAACTACCATCAACCACAAAATCGATACAGTTACACTCAGGGCTGGATTTTTTGCTATTTTGTTGAACCACCGATCAACAGTGTGCTTAACACTCAATTTCATTCTCATTTAGTCAATAGTCAACAATCACTAATCAATAGTCGTTGGTTATCGATCTTTTGTTCTTGGGAGTTTTTAATTCAACAATTTTCCTCTATCCATTACTTAACACTTTACCAACTGTAGGTTCATTAGGGGTGTAAGGGTTTAAGGGTGTAAGGTGTTGGACGGGGATTGAAACCAAAGGACTTCACGGTTGCCCTTCTTAGGCAGGGCTAAAGACTCATGCGGGTGGTTGGGGCTAGTTCTTCCCCCCCCTACCACCATGCAACCCCTACACCCCTACACCCCTACACCCCCACGGGGCTTGGTAAGGATGTAAAAATAAAGGTTTGAGTAAACGGTAAACAATGCCCACTCTCTAAAAATTGCTTCCGTACTCAATATTTACCAGTTAGCAATATTTATTGACTCAGCACAAGTTGCCATTCTCTGTTTTGGGAATTCCACTTAGGTAATTGAGTTTCGCCAATAATATAAGGGCCCCAGTAACGACGGGAACCATCTTGTGCAAAAGCAACTAAAACATCTCCCTTCTCCAGCTTTAAATTATTCTGAGGTAGGGATAGAACCAGTCCCTTCTCACTACCTTCTTGGGGAGCAAAATCCCAATGTGCCGGTACATCATAGTGAGTCTGTTTTTTACTAGATCCTTTTGCTACCGACTGTCGTGCCAGTAAAACCAGCCGCACAGGCTGATTTGTTTGATTGCTCATTCGCAAAGTCCCTTGATCCTTGGCAATGCTTGCTGATTTATCACGCTCTGCCAAGACAGGATAAGTATTCTCTTTACTGCTATGTTCTACTTGATTGGTTGGGGTAGGCGCTGGTGTAGATAGACTAGCAGAAATACCTTTTTCAGGTACAACCGAAGTTGTCTGCCACTCTTGAGTTTCTGTTGGCAGTTCTGAAGATGTATCTGGGTTTGTGGACTCAAAAGATACACTCACTCCAAAGCATCCCACCAGAGCAACAAGCAGTCCCAAGCACAAAGCTGTAATACCGACGTTACGATACACTGAAGATTTCATATTGATAGTTATTAGAAATAAATATTTTGTCTAGGCTTGACCAAATAGTAGCCTATTATCCCAAAAAGCAATCACACAAAATAGCCAAATATAGACTTTCTTAAAATTAGAAACACAAATGTATGATAAATATCATTTTGATTAGAAAACATTTGCAGGATATAATCTCTTTGATGTTTGAAACACGAGAGGTACAGACACCCATTACTTTGGATTTTGACCGTAAGTATGGATAAAAACAAGATAACTTTGATACCTATTCCGCCATTTCATTTGTATAAAAAAACAAAAGTTCCCTGAAACCGCTAGCAGCCTCAACAAGGCGTCTTTTTGCTAAACGTCAGATAAATCTAAGTAGTGTATTTTATCTTCTCCTGTTGGGAGACGCTACGAGTAGCTTACTTCCATAGATGAATACAAGTCAGCAAATCCGTATAACGGACTAACTTCCTTTAAAAAGGGGAATTTTGAATCATTTTCCCATTTTTTAAGGCTGGAACGTGGGGATCAAACTAAATATTATTGTTTCCAAACACCCTCTAAGAAACTGTACTTCTGAAGAAGATGATAGAATAGTCAAATTTGAATAAATACTGGAATTCCAGTAGATATCTATAATATTAACAAACCAGCTGATGCTAAAACCAATATCCTCCTTACCTTAATATAGATATATTTCAAGATATCTTGACTTTTCCCAGAAGTCCCTTTGATGCAAAACACTCGTCTCAATAACTTGTTCGATGCCATTGCTACACGCTTTGGGCAATGGTTTTTAAATCCTTGGCGACGACTATCGTTGCTGATAATTAGTTTTTTGTTTGGTTTTTTTCTGGGAAACGCAGTTTCCACTACAGCTGGACAACGGGCAGAGTTAGACATTGTGGCAGCTGGTTTTTTAGTACTGTTGACGGAAATTACCAGCAGAATATTTTATAGTCGCAGCTTTTTGGATAGGCGATCACTCTTGGTAGACTCACTAAATCTCCTGAAAGTTGGTTTCATCTACAGCCTGTTTCTCGAAGCTTTTAAGCTGGGATCGTAGTCAGATGGAGAATTTATGAATTTGTGGCTGAGTGTTTTGGCAACCAATGGGATGGAGGAAACTTGGAAGCAGGAAGCAAGAGAAGCAGCGCTGGCAGATAGGTTAAAGGCAAAGGCTTTTGGGATCGCGCCGGAAAATGTTGATGAAATGATCGAAAGGCGATCGCATTTGCTAAAATCTGTCTTCCCAGCTTTTAGCGAATTCTGTCAAACTACTCTCCAAGTACAACCCCAGGAAATGTTACAGGTATTGTGGGATTTGTGGCTGCCTTTGGGGATCAAACTAGCATCGCAGCGCCAACAGTTGGGACATCCTCTGATTCAAGGAATTTTGGGAGGACAAGGTACTGGTAAAACCACAATGTCAAAGGTTCTGATTTTGATTCTCGATCATTTGGGATACAGGACTGTGAGTTTGTCTTTGGATGACTTATATAAAACTTACAGCGATCGCTTGCTTTTAACACAGCAATATCCCCGCTTAATTTGGCGCGGCCCACCAGGAACCCACGATATAGACTTAGGTTTAAATGTACTAGATCAAATTCGCCAGTCGCAAAGTCCAGTGATGCTTCCCCGCTTTGATAAATCAGCTTTTGAAGGCGCTGGCGATCGCACTACTTCCGAAATGGTGGCGGATGTAGATATTGTACTATTTGAAGGTTGGTTTGTGGGTGTGCGACCAATCGATCCAGATGTATTTAATACTGCACCGCCGCCAATTCTCACAGATGAGGATAGAGCATTTGCCCGTGATATGAATCTTCGCCTCCACGATTATTTACCACTGTGGGATCGATTGGACAGTTTAATTGTGCTGTATCCCATCGATTACCGCTGTTCTTTGGAGTGGCGTAAACAAGCGGAACAGCAGATGATTGCTGCGGGGAAATCGGGAATGAGTCATGCAGAGATAGAGCAATTTGTCAATTATTTTTGGCGATCGCTTCACCCGGAATTATTTATCACGCCGTTAGTAAGAGATGCGACAGCGGTTGATTTAGTGATTGAGATTAATCCCGATCATAGTTTTGGTCAAGTGTATTGCGATCGGGCTTAGGGCATTAGTTCTCAAGCAAATCAGCTAAAAACACTATAATTTGCTCAAAGCGTCATTTATCCTACTCCTTAGACCAAAAATGCCAGAGGTATCGTTACAGCTTTTCTTTTCTTATTCTCACAAAGACGAAGCTCTACGGGATGAACTAGCTAAACACCTGACCATATTAGAATGGCAGGGCGTGATTTCAAGCTGGCACGATCGCAAGATACTACCTGGAGAGGAGTGGGATTACCAAATTAATGATAATCTAAACACCGCCGACATCATTCTGTTGCTGATCAGTTCAGATTTTCTTTTTTCTAAATATTGTTGGGATGTCGAAGTTAAGAAGGCGATAGAACGTCACCATGCTGGAGAGGCTTGTGTTATCCCGGTTATTCTGCGAAGCGTTGATTGGAGTGGCGCACCATTTGCAAAACTTCAAGCTTTGCCTAAGAATGCTGAACCTGTAGTGTCAAGAAATTGGCACAATCAAGATGAAGCCTTCACAGATGTAGCTAAAGGAATTCGGGCGGCTGCTGAGAAGTTAAAGAAGGAAAAAGAGGAACAGCAAAAACAGGAAGCAGAAAGGCTGCGACTACGGGAACAAGAAGAGGAAAATAGAAAGTTACAACAGGAACAAGAAAGGCTGCGGCTACAGGAACAACAAGAAGCAGATAGGCTACAAAGACAGGAAGCAGAAAGACTACGAAGACACCAAGAACAAGAAGAGGCAGATAGGTTACAAAGACAACGAGAACAAGAAAAAGCCGATAAGCTGCAATTACAACAGCAATCTACTGGTAACGATCTCCTTTCTGAGAAAGGTGTAGACTATACGCAGTTGCGGGATTTACTTAAAGCAGGGAATTGGGAAGAAGCAGATCGAGAAACTCTGGTTGTTATACTCAAAGCGACTGGCAAAGAACAACAAGGCTGGCTTGATGTTGAATCTATTAATAACTTTCCTTGCACTGACTTACGCACTATTGACCAACTGTGGGTAAAATACAGCAATGGGCACTTTGGGTTTAATGTGCAAAAGCGGATTTGGGAAAACGTTGGAAAAGACTACGAAAAGTTTAGCGATCTCGTCGGATGGCGAAAAGGAATGTTTAGACTTTCGTGGCGATCTTACTCAGACCTGACCTTCACTAAAAATTCTCCGCAAGGACATTTGCCTGCGCTAGGACGCGATGACGGTATTCGCCAATCTGATGAAATCACATGGAGGCGATTATTGGACGATCATAGGATGTTTGTGAGATCAAAGATAATGTTCTTTTCTCGCGTCGAGACTTGTAAACTTTAACATATAAGGTTTACAGGAAATTGTGAAAATTCACAAACAAGTCATTTCGCACGAAGTATTGCAGTTTCTACGTTTCCGTTACCTGGTACTGTGCATAAAAAAAGTCTTCTTGTTGTGCTTGTAGTACAATGCAAGCTTTTTGGCTGTCATAGCAATTAGCAAAGATAAATTTGCTCGCTACTTTTTCTATTTCTTGGTTACTTGCTTCCCATTCATCCCAAGGTAGTCTCATATTAATTCGTAATTCGTAATGACGCTCGAAGACTCGCTAACGCTACGCTAACGTAATTCTTAATTAGACAAGTTGTAAAAAGCTCTCTCAGTAATCTTAACTACTTGGGAAACCTCCAGCTTGAAAAATCTGTTCGGCGGTTAAATTCAATTCTGGGAAAGTAGGCGAGACAATGCGAACCGTACCTCTAAATTGAGTAACTTGGTATTCACCATCGATTAATTGATAAATAGACATAGTAGGCTGTTTGGGGTTGCCAATAAACTTTCTAGCACCTATAGCAGCGTAATCTATAATCCAATATTCAGGAATACCTATAGCTTCATAATCAGCTAATTTTTTGTAGTAATCATCCCGCCAATCAGTACTAACAACCTCAATAACTAATGGAATTGATGCAGCTTGACTTACAGTCGATTCTTTTTTCCACAAAGGTTCATTCACTAAATTTGGTCGATTGATTATTAATATATCTGGTGAATAAGCTGATTCACCTTCAAGTACTTTGACTAATACAGTTTTTGGAATGTAATAAGGTAAATTTAGACGTTTGATATCAGCCGATATTTCTAGTGCCAAAAAACCCACAATATCTTCATGGTCTCCAACTGGTTGTGCCATTTCAGCGATCGCGCCATCGTGTAATTCGTATCTTCCGCTTTCGGGTCGCCACGCAGCAAATTCATCGAATGTTACTAGTTTAGGTATGGCTTGACTCATAAATTGTTACCTTGGTTTACACGTTGCCTAAATACTTGGATAATTTACCGAACTCTAGTATCAATGCTTTTAAAGCTGACAAATTGCTTTTAAAACTTGTAGCAACTGATTTGAACGCTCTCTTTCCATTAAATTTAATTCTGGTAACAGATAATAAATAGGGGGATTTCCTTGTTCGATATAGACAAACTGATAACTTCTACCATTAGTCGTTAATCCCCAAACTGATTTTTGATTATCTAAATTTTTATAAGCATAAGTTAGTAACTGAGGTAAACCTGTTGAAATATCAATCTGACTATTTTTAGATTCAATTAACAATACCCAAAAATATGTTTGAGGCTTTGTATGTTTAGCTTTGCTAATAGCTAAAATATCAAATCTACCTTTAATTTTGATATCTTCATCCTCAACCTCAATATCAGCAATATTTTCCTCCAAAACAATCTCGATAGGATAGCGATAAAAACCAGCTAATCTTAATAAAGGCGCAACTGCAAGAAACTTTACCTGACCCTCAGAAACTTTACCAGCTGTAAGGTAGCGTCGAAAGTCATTTCTAATTTGCAGAAGTTCCTGCTGTTCTGCTTCTGCAAGGGGTTCGAGAGATAAATAGTTAGAAAATGAGTCACTGTACTGTTCTTGAAAGCCAAACAGACGCTGAACTTCTTCTAAGGATAAATTACGAGCGTTAAGAATTGTCATATATTTTTGCTTGATTAAGGCTTATAGAAAATTGTGAAGATTAACAGATAATATAAATATTTCGGTAAATAAACATTCCTCATAGACCAGAAATAGTCATTGATATTTTATACGAATAATCTATCTACAATAATTGTGAGTGGTATATCTCAATTCGAGAAATACTTAGCATAATTTCGCCAATAAAAAGAATTAGAAACCACAGGTATTGAACTGTATCTAAATTAGAGCATATCAGGAAAATACCGATTGAGAAAATCTTGCGGGGTCAAAATGGGAATTACGTTAAATTCCATCAACACTAGTAAATCTAAATCACCAGTAACAATAACTTCGGCATTAGCTGCTAAGGCAGTTGCCAAAATTACAGCATCATCTGGATCGCGTAGCTGGGGAAAATCTACTGTAACCGTTGGACATAATTCTGATAACTGTCTTACTACAACTAGCAAATCTTCTATAGTTACACCTAAAGACTCTATTTTCGCCTGAAGCTTTTTACGCCCTAAAATTTCTTGTATATCTTCCTGTATCGGTTCAGAGACAAAAATAGTAATTTTTTGTTCTTCTGCTAAATCAAAAATCCGACCAGGAATTCCTACCCATAGCAAACCCGAAATCCAAACATTGACATCTAATACAATCCTCATGCTTTAGACCGTTTTTCCCGGCGCATTTCCTTAACAAGTTTACTAATTTCTGACAATGACGGTTGCTGTAAATCTGGTTCAGATTCCTCTAATCTTTGCGATAATTCACACCAAGTTAGAGGGTTGCGAATTTTTTTCAGTACAATTTCGTCTTCCGTAATTGATATTACATATTCATCACCAGGACTAAGTTTTGCTTGGATTTCTGCTGGTAGTTCCAATTTACCTTCTGCTGTCACTTTAACGAAAGTATCTGTTTCCATTATGGAATTTTCCTTATTTAGGCGCAACTCAATCCAAATTCCCTATATAAAACCTATCTTAACCCCTAGCTGATTACATCGATACACTGTAGCTATGACGGTGGCAATGACAACGCCGACAAGCCCACCAAGTATCAACTTTAAACTATTGGGTTTAAATTTTTTCCACAGCAGAAGACTGATAATAGTTATTACACCTATGAGTGCTGCAACGTGATGAACGCTACCATCAATAGGGAAGAAGGCTTTGTAAATCGTGTTGGGAATAGAAATTAAATTTTCAATGCCGTGTATAGGCGGTTAGGTCGTCTTCTGTAACTATGCCGCGAGATGGCGGAAGTCCCGAAGCGATTTGATTATCATTCTCTTGATTTTGAGAAATTATTTTTGAAAGTCTCTTAGCGCTTGATGGGATTCATCCAAGCTTCTAAGCGACTAAACGCTTGTGAAGAAAGTAACGTCAAACATAAATAAACCACCGCTACACCTGCATAAATCTCAAAGGCGCGATAGTTATCAGCAACAATTAACTGTCCTTTACGTACTAATTCTTCAAACCCAATTACAGAAACTAAGCTAGTATCTTTCAATAAACTGATAAACTCATTACCCAAAGGTGGAATCATCCGCCGGAAAGCTTGGGGAAAAATTATATAACTCATAGTTTGCACAGAACTCAAACCTAATGATTTTGCTGCTTCTGCTTGTCCTGGTTCAATTGATTGAATTCCAGCACGAACAACTTCGGCAATGTATGCAGCGCTATTCAAACTTAAGGCAATTACCCCAGCAGTAAGACGATCAAAAGAAAATGTCAAACCAAGTTCTTGTAAAATTGCTGGGAAACCAAAGTAAATCATAAAAATTTGCACCAACAAAGGCGTTCCCCGAAAAAAATCTACATACGCCCTCGCCAACCAACGCACAGGTGCAATATGAGACAGGCGAACAATACCAATTAAGGAACCGCCAATTAAACCAAATACTACAGAAAGTATCGTCAATTGCAACGTTATCAATGCACCCTGCAATAGACTTGGAAAAGCCTGCAAAACCACGCTAATTGAAGTTAATATTTTAGGTGCGCCAGCGTTAGTTTGATTCTCAAATGGTGACTTAGCTGGTAGTGATGGTGGCTCAACTTTAAACCATTTTTGGTAAATTTGGGTATAAGTGCCATTTTTCAGCACCCTATCCAAGCCATCATTTATCAATGTCAAATTCGGCGAGTTTTTAGCTGTAGCAATTCCATAAAACTCCTCCGTCAGCAATTTCTGTACTACTTTAATTCCCTGAAGATTGCCTGTATTAATTGCATATAAAGTCACAGGTGCATCATTAATTACCGCATCTACATTACTGTTAAGCAATTCTTGCAGGGCTATGGGTGCAGAATCAAAACTGCGAATTTGTACCCCAGGAATACTCTTAGCCTTTGCAGCCCCTGTTGTGCCAATTTGGACTGCAATTTTTTTATTTTTGAGACTATCAAAACCAGTAATTTCTTGATTGTCTGTGCGAATTGCGATCGCTAACCCAGCCTTAAAATAAGGACGGGAAAAAGAAATTGTTTTTGCCCTCTCCTCAGTAATCGTAATCGAACTAATGGCCGCATCTACCGTTTTAGCTTGCAAAGCGGGGATAATGCCATCAAAAGGCAGACTTTGAAAATTCACTTTAAAGTTAGCAGAAGAAGCGATGCCTGCGGCGGGCTTCGCCAACGCATTCATCAAATCAATGGAAAACCCCTGCAACTCGCCACCTTTTCCTTGAAACTCAAAAGGTGGAAACGCCGGTTCCGTAGCAACCCGCAAAGTTTTCCTCGCGCTAGAGTTTACAGCACAGCTAATCAGTAATAAACAGCTAAAACCCACGAAGACACATAAATACAGCCAACGCATAAAACCAAATTTAGCCATATTATTTTCTCTCCTTCTGTGCCTTTGCGGTTTCTTAAAATATTACAATCAACTTTAGAGCAGCTTGACATAAGTAATGAACAATACCATCCCCGCGATTATTTTTGACAGTATCGAAAAAAACTTTGGTTCCCTGAAAGTTCTCAAAGGAATCACTGGCGAAATCAATCGGGGAGAAGTTGTTGCAGTTATCGGTTCATCGGGCTGTGGTAAAAGTACCCTACTACGCTGCTTCAACCGCCTAGAAACCATTGACAGAGGGCGTTTAATCATCAACGGAATTAACTTATCCCGACCCACTGTCAACTATAGCCAACTGCGGCAACTACGAACACAAGTAGGCATGGTTTTTCAACAGTTCAACCTGTTTCCCCATCTCAGCGTCTTAGAAAATATGACACTCGCACCGCGTAAAGTCTTGGGTCAAACACCAAAAGAAAGCGCCCAACTAGCGAGATTATATTTAGAAAAAGTTGGTTTATCTGACAAAGCCTCTGCTTATCCCGAACAACTTTCTGGCGGACAAAAGCAACGAGTAGCGATCGCTCGTAGTTTATGTATGAATCCCCAAATCATGCTATTTGACGAACCTACCAGCGCCCTAGATCCCGAACTCGTCGGTGAAGTTCTGCAAGTGATGCAACAATTAGCCACAGAAGGGATGACAATGGTAGTTGTCACCCATGAAATGCAATTTGCAAAAGAAGTAGCCCATCAGGTGATATTTTTAGATAAAGGTATTGTGACAGAACAAGGCCCAGCCTATGATGTGCTGACCAATCCCCAAAGCGATCGCCTACGTATTTTCCTAAGTCGCCTTCAAATAATTCGTAATGACGCTCGATGACTCGCTAACGTAATTCGTAATTAAAGACTTCCTTTAAACTTCCCACTCACTACTCATCACGGGTTAAACGCCCCGCTACCACTAACATCACTCAGCACTCAGCACTCTTTAAAGGTACTCGCGCAAAAAATCAAAAGGATCGTCTTCCCAACAAGGTTCAGGTATTAGCCAAAATAAACTACCGCTGATATCAGCTTCAATTTCATCACCGTCGTCTCTATCAAATAGTTCTATCAAAGCTGTCCAATCACGTTCTTTGAGAGATGTTATCGATGGGGCATATACCTGGAGATTATTTGAGTAATTCACGCGCAAAGTTGTGCTTGACAGCCGTAAAAAGTTAGTATAGAAATTTAAAAATAATCAAATTCTAGCTTTGACAACCGCAGTTATACCAATTCAAAATTCAAAAAGTCTGATTTAATCTGGCTTTTCAGGTTTGTATCTATTACATTCTTTTTTCAAATGGGTATTAAATAGTTATTTTGATACTATTAAATATGGACCACTCTCATAAGTGTCTCACAATTTAAATAGGACTGCTATAGTATTTATTACATATTACAAGCTGAATTTACTCAGACAGGAAAAATCCTTGAGGCTGAGATTCTACTAATTCCACGTCAAAGACTTCCGCAAAAGATTGTGCTATGTGAAAACGCACTTCTTGGCAGGTGATACCTGGAATCCATTCGGCTAAACTGCCTACAGGTTTATCAGAAATACCACAGGGTACAATGCGCTCAAAGCCTGTCATGTCTGGACAAACATTTAACGCAAAGCCGTGCATAGTAATCCAACGGCTGACTTTAATACCAATAGCCGCAACTTTTCGCCCTTGCAACCAAACGCCAGTAAAAGCCGGAATTCTTTCTCCTTGCAATCCATAAATTGCCAATACGCGAATTATGACTTCTTCGATTTGCCGTAAGTACCAATGGAGGTCTTTACGATAACGTTGCAGATTTAAAATTGGATAGCCCACCAGTTGACCGGGACAATGGTAAGTAACTTCACCGCCTCGTTCAACTCGATGCACATCGTATTGACCTTTGTCAATGTCAAATTTGATAAAATCTGAGTTGCTTCCTTGTCCCAGAGTGTAGACAGGTGGATGTTCTAGCAAAATTAATACGTCATCTAGACTGGGGTCGTGGATGCGCTCAGTGAGGAGCGATCGCTGCCATCCATGAGCTTCCAAGTAAGGCATTAATCCTTGGTTATACAGCAAACAAATATTTTTGTGTGGTTCGATACTATGGATCATGCCAAAATTCAACTGTATAAAGAACTAAATATATTTCAAGTTACAAGATTAAAATCAACAATTGTCAAGCTTTGCAAAGGATTTTAAAGGAAAGTCAAGGGAAGATGCATTAGAAAAAACAAAGTGCTAGCTTGAATATTAACCTCAATAGGTTTTAGGAGGAATTCTCTGCAATAAGCATCATGCCAAGACAATAAGGACGAATGTACTGGCTGATGACTTTAATACTATTGTTTGCATTGCAAACAGAATCAAACTTCCACAAAGCCTTGTATTCTTGAACAACAGCAAGCAAACCCAATCGAACACAGAAGGAGCAAATATCAACAGTTCTGTAAGCATTCCTTTAAAGGAAAAGGTAGTCATAGGAGCTACAATTAGATTTCCTCAACTCTTGAGTGCTAATTGGATATACAATTAGACATCAGCGCAGAGATGAGGAGGTAAATTAAGGGTATAGTTGACAATTCCTCAGATGCAGTAAGCTGAGAGACAGCTTAACAGCAGTAGATACAATATAGTTCACAATTTGTTTTGGCGGGAGTAATAAACCTTACCGCAATTTCTTTTCATACAAAGCAAATTCACACATCTAAAATATTCAGCGGGAGAGTATTACATGAAGCTTGTCATCCACGGCAAAAATATTGAAATCACCGATGCGATTCGTGAATATGTACATCAAAAAATTGAAAAAGCAGTTAGTCACTTTCAAAGCATTACCAATGAAGTGGATGTGCATCTGAGCGTCGCCCGGAATCCTCGAATTAATCCAAGACAAGCGGCTGAAGTAACTATTTATGCTAATGGTAGCGTTATTCGGGCCGAGGAAAGCAGCGAAAGTCTATATGCCAGCATTGACTTAGTTGCAGATAAAATTGCCCGTCAATTGCGAAAATATAAAGAACGGCGTCAAGACCACAAAACTCATACTCAACCAACAGAAGTAGTTATTCCAGAGTCGATAGTAACAGATTTAATTGGCGATCGCACCGCTGAATTGCCCAATGAGGTCGTCCGCACCAAATATTTTTCCATGCCGCCGATGACCGTTGCAGAAGCCCTAGAACAACTGCAACTCGTGGGACACGACTTTTATATGTTCCACAATTCTGAAACTGGAGAGATTAATGTAATTTATGAACGTAATCACGGCGGTTATGGTGTTATTCATCCCCGCAATGGTAACGGACATACTAACGGCAAAAATGGCAAGGCAAGCCACACTAATATAGTCATGCCAGAAAAGTCGCATTCGAGTAAATAGGGAGATGAGGGGAGCAGGGAAGAAGTTGCAGTAAGTCTTCCCCTCTCCACCTCTGCCTACAGAAATTAGCTAATACGCGAGCGTTGGAGTAATGTGAAAATTTGCAGTTTGGCTGCTGGATCGCCGTGGTATTCAAATAATTGATATTGTCGCCCAGTCATCACAGCAAATTCATCCATAACTTTCTGGGTGATGTCTGCACACATATATCAGATGACGTTAAGGAGGTAACTATCATGCAAAAAGAATATATGGAAATTTTAGAATCATTAATTAATCAATTGACATTATCCGCAATATTAGAAATGTTAGAGCGAATATGTCACAAAAAAGCGGAAAATCTAAGAACTCATTGGCAAGATGAGACTTCAGCAAAGCTTTGGGATAAAGCTGCTAGACAGATAGAACAGATAAATGTTGATGTTTGAATCTACTATTCTTCTTAACCCAAGCGTATTGCTTTATACGCTCATTGCATGAGTGTGCTATCAATTGGTAGTGCAAAATCACGAGACCATTCATTCCAAGAGCCAAAATAATTTCTAGCAGAAATTCCCGCCTCTTCAAGGGCTATTAATGTATTCGCAGCTCTTGAACCCTTAAAGCAATAAATATACACAATGGACTCAAAAGTAATACCTACTGATTTACAAATTTCTCGGATTTCATCTGGCGATCGGAATGTGGAAATTTCCGATTCAGAATTCATTAGATGATGCCATTCTAACCATACTGCATTAGGGATTCTACCTTTGCGAGGACAAAAATCAGGATGGTAAGGAGAAGAACTCAACCCAAGCCATTCGTTGCGATCGCGCACATCTAATTTAATAATTGTTGGATTGTCAATTGCTTGCAACATCTCGGTGGTAGTCACCATCATATCAGCGTTGGGATGCAATCTAAATATGCTGCTTTCACGCTGCGGTACTTTATCGGTAGTAGGTAATCCCGCCTTGAGCCATGCTCTATATCCTCCGTGCAAAATAGATACCTGAGTGCAACCCAAATATTTCAGTAAAAAAGCTGCTCGACAAGATTGACCGTAACCTTTATTTAAAGTATCTTCATAAACAATTAATTGTTCTACACCAGATATTCCTACCCTGCTCATTATTTCTGCAAAATACTCTTGCAATTCCTTTAATCCTGCTGGGGAGGAATTCTCTAAAAGATAGGTGAAAAAATCTCTAATGTTTATGGATTCAGAAATATGAGAAATAGCATAATCTTCTTGACTTCGCGTATCGATAATGACAGTTTTTGATGAGTTTTCTGCTAACAGTAACGTGACTTCTTGAGGAGAAATGAGGAGTTTTTTATTCACGCTTTCATGCTTCTGTTATTGTACTATTAGGCATTATCACCTTTGGTATATTCGCGTTTTGGAATGCAAATTACAGAAAAATGAATGTTAAATGTTATGAGATAACTTTTCTGGCTGTGTTATTTTTAAGTGAAAATTCATAATTTTAAATAAATTACTCTCGCCAAAGTTCATTAACAACACTCTCATCTCCCTCAACTAATTGAATATGCAAAGGCATTTGTCCTACCGCATGAGTTGAACAACGATCGGGTGATAAGGCTGTGCAAATCTCATCCTGGAAGTTCTGCATGAATTGCTACGATCACTGCCGTGAATCCTTGGGTATTGTGTTGGTAGGTGATACCAATGTAAGTATTGCTGACAACATAGAAATGAGAAACAAGATCCCCTACTTCGTAAAAGTTGTTAGGGAGCTTCAAATTTCATCTTAATTTCATTAGATTATTAGATCGTTAGAATTAGAAAACTGTTAGGTAAGATTTATGCAACTGCTATTTTTAAGGAATGGCTTTTTGGCGTTAACTTTTACTGCGATCGCTTCAGGCGGTGGGTTAATTACAGGTTGTACCAATACTGCTTCCCAGAACCAAAGCCAAGCGCCAGAGGCAACTACCACCAATGCAAATGACAAGCAGATGATGAATCATGGTGGTGGCATGATGAATCACAGCATGGGAATGGATTTAGGCCCAGCCGATGCTAATTTTGATTTACGATTTATCGACGCGATGATACCGCACCATCAAGGGGCTGTGGAAATGGCTAAAGAAGCGCAGGTGAAATCAAAACGTCCTGAAATCAAAAAACTAGCAGACAATATTATCAAATCGCAAAACCAAGAAATCACTCAGATGAAGCAGTGGCGACAAGCTTGGTATGCTAAGGCGGGAGATAAACCAATGGCTTACAACAGCCAAATGGGTCATACGATGGAAATGTCGTCTGACCAAATGCAAACTATGATGATGAGTCAAGACTTAGGTGCAGCCGATACTGAATTTGATTTACGCTTTATCAATGCGATGATTCCTCACCATGAAGGGGCTGTAACAATGGGGCAAGATGCCTTAAGTAAGTCTAAGCGCCCTGAAATCAAGAAATTAGCCCAAGAAATTGTTAAAGCCCAAGAGATAGAAATAAAAGAAATGCAACAGTGGCGAAAAACTTGGTACAACAAATAATTTGTAATTCGTAATATGGTTTGGCAAGTAACAGAGAAGACAGTGTGTTGGGCGGGTTCCCCGACTTGTAGCAACTGGCGCGACACGGAGAGAAGTCGGAGCGGCGGCTTCCGCCGATCTGAACTTCGGTGGAAATGAGGTTTGAGAAATATTTTGCGTAAGTTCTAATACAAATTAGGTGATTTCCAGAATAAAAATTACCATGCAACACAATTCCAGCGTTAGGGAGAACGGCTGTTCGCCCTCTTAATCGGTAAAATTATTTTGAGAAATCACCTTAATTGTTGGCGGATAAATTATATGAGAATCCTGCTAGTCGAAGATGAGCCAGATTTGGGTTCAGCAATTAAGCGTACCTTGAATCTGGAAAAGTATGTAGTTGACTGGGTTTTAGATGGTAATGAGGCATGGGATTATCTAGAAAACCAGTGGACGCAGTACACCCTAGCTATTATTGATTGGATGTTGCCAGGATTGTCTGGATTAGAACTGTGTAGTCGCCTACGAACACGGCGTAATCCTCTGCCTGTTTTGATGTTGACAGCTAAAGATAGGATGGAAGATAAAGTTGCTGGATTAGATGCAGGTGCTGATGATTATCTAGTGAAGCCCTTTGGTATGGCGGAATTGTTGGCACGGTTGCGTGCTTTGCAGAGGCGATCGCCCCAATTTCAATCCAAGGAGTTAACTGTTGGCAACCTAACTCTCGATTACGGTAACAGTATGGTTGTCAGTCAGAACCATCAAGGGGATAAACAGGTAATTCCTTTAACTAATAAAGAATTCCAGCTACTAGAGTATTTTATGAAGCACCCTCACCAAATTGTCACAACTGAACAGATTCGTAATCAGCTTTGGGAGCTGAGTGCAGAACCAGTTAGTAATGTGGTGGCGGCTCAAATACGTTTGCTGCGCCGCAGATTAGCTAATAGTGGCTGCAAGAACCCCATTGAAACTATGCATAGTGTGGGATATCGTCTCAATCTCACCAATGAAAGTCCCCGTTTTTAATCTATGGCTCAAGAGAAAAGTATAGCTTGTTTGTTATTAGGAGCATTCAGCCTACTGCAATATCTTTGTTATGGTACATAGTTGTCATAAATACTCATTTCCTGGCTCTCCCAATCATCTACAAAGGTTGCTAGATGCGATCGCAAAATCTCAGCCTGCGCTTTATTAACTCCCTGAGAAGCTAGGTCAATCTCATTCGACCTCATAAAAATCACAATTACTCGCGTTCCTTCATCTATATCAATGGGTTGTTCAGTGAGTTCCACTCGAGCATTACGATATGTTCCTTCAACACTAGTCAATATTTTTAACCTCGCTGCTTGTGAATAGTTAAATAGTGTGGCTTATGGCAACAATTTCCTTCTGATTAAAAATATTTAATCATGTTTCTATGCTACTGTTGTTTACTTTTCTGATTTGTTGCATTTGTGCTTTTAAACCTCTTAATCTTTTCAACATATCTTTCCCTTTTTCATATCTAATACCTAATTTAAGCAACTTACGACATCGATACATCTTTAAATGCTGTCGGTTAGGAATTTTTAACTCACCTTCCTTTGTAGCAATAATTCCAGTAACTTCGTATGATTTTTTGCCAATATAATGCTTTTCCTTTTTCTTGTTACTACGTAATCCGTAACGATTAAACTGCTTTTTGACTTGCCAAATCAACTCACCTGGAACACGATCGCCTGAGATTGTGACATCATCTATATAAACAGTCAAAGTGCAATTTGCCAAATCAACAATTTCGTTGATTGCTTTCCACATATCTATATGTGCAAAGTAGGAAAGTATAGGACTCGATGGGCTTCCAGTTGGCAGATGATCTTTGAAAGTTGATAGCTTGGCTAAGATGTTAGCGACATCTGAAGAGCATTTCATCTGTTTACGGAAGAACCAATCAATACGCCTGGCTGGTGTAGAAGGAAAGTATTTTTCAATGTCAAGGCTCCTTACTTCTGTGGAATTGACATGAGCTTTAGCATTACTGATGTAGGAACGCCCTTTTGCAGGAGCATGTATGTAGTTTGGAACCTTAATTCGCTTTAGAAGCTCTTCAATCCGTGTTTGGACACATTTAAGGTCTTGTCTTGGCTTTTCAAAACGACGGCTTTTTCCTCTCTCTGGATCGAATATGTCTGACTCTACATACAAATGCTCTGTGTTAGTCAGCAGTTTAAGCTTAATTTGACTAACACGCAAGAGCTTTGCAAGTTTTGCCTTAGATTTCAAACAGTAAAAAGGCGACTGGTCTAATTCGTATCTTGCATATTTACTCTTCCGCATAAGAATGACCAGACCTTTCAGCAATGAAGTTAAGGATGGCAAGAATCTTAGAGGATACAAATATCCTTAACTTCTCTGTTTTTATATCCTTGTTTAAGCTTTCTGAAAAAAACATGATTGAGGATGCTGGTATATCAAAAAACTCTGAGTATCGGTTCAGCAAATCAAGTGTTGGAGTCTTTTTACCTGACTCAATTTCCGAGAGATATGACTTGGATATGCCTAGTTTCTCTGCAAGCTCTTTCTGTGTTAGGTCATAGAATACTCTTATCAATCTTAGAGCTTCACTTAGCATGTCTAACCTCCCTTGGTTAGAGGTTTTTTAAGAAGGGTTCTATAGAAGATTTAGCAGTCTAGTTCTGCAAAAGCTCAATCAGCCATTTCAATAACTTGTAGATGACTAGACCGAGTTGAAATAGCAGACGGAGCGTTTGAGGTTTGCGGAGCCATTTCAGGCACTGCTGATATTTACGCTTTTTAGACTGCTTCTGCCGTTTGTCAGATTCTGGATTCTCCATCGGAGACATCTCCTTATAATAGGGTGTTTGCACTTACTCACAGTGACGTGAATAAGTGTTGCCACAAACAAACCCGGAGAACGGCAGTTTTAATCCTCCCCTATACTTGCCACAGCTAAATTGCTTAGACTGCGCTTGTGTCCTGGGTTATAGCAGTGGTAATTCTTTAGTTGTCACATAATGTAGACAGACTCACATAGATACTTACAATTACTCGTGTTCTCGTATGTTTTCTAAGGTATTTTCACTGTTTTTTCCCAGGAAACACGGTAGAAGATCATAAAGCATCTCCCTCGGATCACAGAATGATCCAGTAAGTGGCAACTGTCTCCTTTAACCTGACTGAACACAGTGTAGCACATCTATTAGAATTTAGTTCGCTATTAGCGAACTAAATTTGAAGAATTATTATGTGCTAGGCGATCGCAGTAGGATACTGACAGGATAATCCTACCTAAACGTTTTCTTGTACAGATTCAAGCGGCTGCCAATGATGTTTTGTTATGAATCAAAATAAACTCTTTAACCTAACGCGGGTACGTTTGGCTCTGTGGTATGCACTCGTTATGACTGTAATTTTAAGCCTGTGTGGATTCGGCGTATACAAAGCCGTATCCCATGCTCATTGGGTAACATTAGATCGAGAACTGGAATCTGTCGCCGGAACTATACACGATAGTATCGAACTGAGACTAAAGCAACCCGGACACATTGAACTAGTTGTCCAGCAGCTTTTACCAAATATTTGTGTACTTGGGGAAAGATGTATTCAACAGCAGTCAAGTTCTAAAAAACATACTCTCAGCGCCATCCATCAAGGCTACTACTATGTACGTTTTTTTGATAATTCAGGACGCTTGATTGCGATCGCAGGTTCTCATCCAGAGGGACTTTCTTTAGTCTTTAACAAGGAACTTTGGCAAACTCTCAAAGACAGCAAAGGCAAGCCATACCACCAAATTTCCTTTGTACTGCACACTCAAGACAATCGTGATTGGGGATACATCCAAGTGGGGCGAAGTCTGGAAGATTTCAATAGTTATCTGCATGCTGTGAAATTAATTTTAGCAGTGGGATTGCCTACAACGATGGCTGTAGTTAGTGTTGCTAGTTGGTGGTTAGCAGGATTAGCGATGCAACCTATCTATCAATCTTATAGACAAATCCAACAATTTACAGCAGATGTCGCACATGAATTACGAACCCCTTTAGCTGCAACACAAGCAACGGTGGAATCAGCCTTGTTGATGCCGAAACTAGATGAAATCGAAGCACGGGACATTCTACAAACTATACAGCGTCAGAATCAGCGACTCACTACTTTAGTTGTTGATTTGCTCCTATTAGCTCGCCTAGATCGGCAACATATCCCATTACGACATGAACTCTGTTGCTTAAATGATATCGTCAGTGACTTAATAGAGGAATTTGCAGCGATCGCCTTTTCTGCTAAAGTGACACTAACATCTGTAATCCGAGTCGAGCAACCTCTAAATATCGTAGGTGATTCTGACCAGCTTTATCGTCTGGTTTCTAATTTACTTATCAATGCAATTCAATACACGCCACAATTCGGAAAGGTGACTGTTGTCTTAGATCGCGATGAAGATTATGCTGTGATTCAGGTTCAAGATACAGGTATTGGCATTTCCCACCAGGAACTAACTCGGATTTTTGATCGCTTTTATCGGGTGAATAGCGATCGCTCTCGTAAGAGTGGTGGTTCTGGATTAGGATTAGCGATCGCTCAGGCAATTATTCAGTCACACCAAGGTAGTTTCAATGTGCAGAGTCAATTAGGCAAAGGTAGCACTTTTACCATTCAATTACCCTTTGATGTCACGCCAATTTACCAATTTAAATTGCTGTATCGTCGCCAGCCTAAATTTAAATAAAATTTTCTTACCAAACTTTACTCATATTCAAAATAAACCCAGGCAATACCAATTCGCCACTTACATTAGCAAGATTATCCAAACATTCCTCTGAAAATCCAGGACGATAAATATAAACTTGACGCTGCTTACGGTCAATCAACCAGCCTAACTGTATTCCTGGCTCATTCATATATTCCTCCATTTTTTCCTTCAAAGTTTGGAGGTTGTCGCTAGGAGATTTGAGTTCGACTAAAAAATCTGGACAAATGGGAGCAAACTTTCGCTGTTGTTCTGGAGATAGAGTATTCCACCGTTCTAGTTTAATCCAGGAAGCATCTGGAGAGCGTTCTGCACCTGTTGATAACTTAAATCCGGTACTAGAGCTAAAAGTTATACCTGTACCATCTTGTTCCGACCATACCCATAACTGTCCTGAGATATTACCTGCTCGGTTTCCTGTCTCTGAATCAGTAGGAGGCATAATTAGCAATTCTCCAAATTTATTTCGCTCAATGCGTAAATCACGATTCACCTGACAGAATTCAAAAAATTGTTCGTCTGTCATTTGCATTGATGACGGAATTTGCAAAACCAAAGGAGATGAAAACATCGGGATTTCCTCCAGGTATGATGCCTAGCCCACTAACTATATTCTCACGCAAAAAACAAAGACGCAAAGTTATATCTTTGCGTCTTTGCTTTTCATCAGAAATCATTTTCAGATTTACTTGTTAGGCTGAGGAGTTAGCCGCAGATAGGGTTTAACTTCCTCGTAACCTTTGGGGAATTTCTGTTTTAGTACTTCTGGATCTTTCAGTGAGGGGACAATTACAACATCCTCTCCATCTTTCCAGTCAGCTGGTGTCGCCACGCTGTAGTTATCAGTCAATTGCAGAGAATCAATTACCCGCAAAAGTTCATCAAAGTTGCGTCCCGTGCTGGGAGGATAGGTAAAAGAGAGACGGAGTTTCTTATTGGGGTCAATCACGAAGACCGATCGCACTGTCACAGCCGCATTAGCATTAGGGTGGATCATGTCGTACAGATCAGCAACCTTGCGATCTGCATCCGCCAAAATTGGGTAGTTAAGGGTGGTACTTTGAGTTTCTTCAATGTCTCCCACCCAGCCTTTATGGGATTCTACGTCATCAACGCTGAGTGCGATCGCTTTGACATTGCGCTTGTCAAATTCTGGTTTTAGCTTGGCAACTGTGCCGAGTTCTGTTGTACAAACAGGTGTAAAATCAGCAGGGTGAGAGAACAGCACAACCCAGCTGTCACCTGCCCATTGGTAAAAATCGATGTCGCCGTGTGTTGAGGCTTGCGTAAAGTTGGGTACTGTATCACCTAGACGGAGAGCCATGAGAGATTCCCTGTAGTTAGAAAAGCATATATATTCTAGTATGCCATCATGACATAAAACCCCTATTTCCCAATCGGACTTTAGCGGTTTGAAACAAAATTTTAGGTTGTCAGCACTTTCGGATAAAGGACGAGCGTTCAGTAGTGCTGACTGCTGAGTGCCTCGGCTTAGAGTATAACCCCATAGTTAAAACTAGGAGATTGAAAACTTGGACATATTGTCTTGAAAAATCGCTCCACTTGGGGCTTTGCCCAAGACCGCGTTTTTCGCTTTTTCACAGCATGTCGAGTCCCCTTAAAAAATATTTTTATTTTTTTCATAAATAAATTTAGGGGCTGCTTGCCGAGGCACTGTTTTGGTGATAAACGTTCTCTAACTCTTTCATCCCACCCCATAATCACTCATTTCACGCATAAAAGGAGGATAGAACCCCAGCACAATATCTTGTTTTGGTACACCCAGCCTGACTAGATCGGCCGCGATATCATGTTCAGTTGAATTGTAGAAAATCCAGATTTTTTCATTCCGAATATCAAGATGCATTACACATTGATGAATCCAGCGCTTATGTTGCCAACCCAAATGCATGATTTGATAGTGATTTCGCTCCGTATCAAAAATAGTTTCAACTTCAATATCACCATAAGCAGGCTTATTTTGAGCATAGCCCATCAATAATTGCTGGACAGTTTGCTGATAGTTCATTAATTGATCTGTTAGATTTTCCAATCAACACCGTCCACCTTTATTTGTAATGGATCGTGAGTAACATTCCACCCATCCTTGGTGAGAGATGTCTTAACAACTTGATGAAAGCGATCTTTAGCAGCCACAAGAGATGATTGATCTTACAGTTTGCTATTTCAACCTATCACATTGCTCCCATGACACTTAGAGTTTGTTTGCCAGAATTTTTTGGTAAGCTTGGATTGTTTGCTTTGCGATCGCATCCCAGCTAAAATTTTCCAAGGCATACTTTTGGGCGTTTAATCCCCGTCGTTGGCGTTCTGCGGGATTTTGCAAAGCTTCTTGCAGTAACTCTACCAGTGCTTGAACATCTGTTGCGCCTACCCAACCCGACTCACTATCACGTATCTGTCGACAAATATGCACTTGGTCAGAAATGACTACGGGTACACCTGCAACCATAGCTTCAGCTACAGCAATCCCAAAGTTTTCGTAGTAGGAAGGCAAGACAAATAAATCAGCAGCTTGTAGTAAACTAACTTTTAATTCACCACTAACAAAGCCAGTAATTGTAGCGTGCGATCGCAATGGTGAATTTTGAATTTGGGATATTATCTTTTGTTCGTAATCTGGATCTTGAGGATTTGTCCCAGCTAAGACAAAATGAAACTTATAACCAACTGCTAACAGCTTCTCTAGCGCCGGAATCAACAAATTCAACCCTTTTTTCGGGTCAATTCGTGACATAAATAGCACTAAAGGTACATCCTTTGGTATTTCTAACTGACTACATACATTTTTAAGAGAAGATTGACAAGGAATCACACCCAAGGGAATCACCAAATCTGGCGTAGATACTCCAAAACGTTCTGATATTTTAGCCTCTTGGTCGCTAGTAAAATGAATTGCTGCGGCACTAGCTAAATTTTGACGTTCTATAATTGCAACATAAAGCTGTTTTAATTGCTTTTTCTTCTGTAAATCAGCCGGGTCGAGAGTACCCAAAGGGCGGAAAATATAAGGTAGCTTTTGCTGACGACACACAAGAGCAGCAGCACTAATTATTGGTGAGAATAAAGCATGAATATGTGCTATGTCAAACTCGTGAGCGTGACGTTTTAGCCAGTTTAATAAATCTAGGGAAAATTTGTAACGACGAAATGGGGCACAACGAAAGTAAATTATTTCATAGCCATCTTGTTTAATAGGGCGATTTAAAGGGACATTCAGAGGTATTTGACCATTATCGCCATTACTATTAGTTGTGAGAATTGTAACTTCTACTCCCTCTTTTACTAACGCTGGAGCTAATCCTAGTACCATTTGACTAGGGCCACCATAAATTAGAGAAATTGAGGGAACAATTTGTAATATTTTCATTTTTTTGTCATTTGTCATTTATCTTTCGTCATTTGTCCTTTGTCCTTTATTATTCACTAATGACCAACTCTTTATAAAATTCTAATTGCTGTTTAGCCAAAGCTTTATTTGTATATTGAATCATTGCTTTTTGATAACCCATTTCACCAAGAGTATGAGCAAAATCTAGTTTATCTATTAATTGAATTAAGCAATTAGCAAGAGCTTGAACATCACCTTCAGGAAATACTAAGCCAGCATCACCAATTACATAGGGAATTTCCCCAGAATCAGAACCAATCACAGGAACTTGGCAAGCCATCGCTTCAATTAGCACATGACCAAATTGTTCTTTCCAACCAACAGAAGTTAAGGTTTGAAACTTGTAAGTTGTTTCTGAAGGCAATACCAAAGTACTCATTAAATTGATATAATTTTTAACTTCATCATGAGGAACACTTTCTACCAAAATTAACCGTTCTTTTATATTGTTTTCTGCTGCTATTTTGAGTAATTCAATTTGCAATTCTCCCCGTCCCAGCAGCAGGAACTTCCAAGGTTTGTTTTTCAAATATATTAAAGCTTGTAAAAGTGTTAATAATCCCTTTTCTTGCACAAATCGCCCAACAAACCCTACTACAAAATCTCCTTTATCAATACCTAATTTTGCTGCTAACTCTGGTTGGGATTTGGGAGTAAATAAACTTTCATCTACTCCCAATTGCGGCATGACTTTAATTGCTCCTGTATATCCCCGTTGTCGCAAAACTTCTGCTCCATCTTGATTGCCAGAAATAATGCCGTGGCTATGGTTGAGGTTATATTTTTCTAATAAAGAAATTGGTAGTTTCAGTTCATAAGGAAGATTCCACCAGGTAAAAAATACATTTTTTGCCTTGAGTCTTAATAGCTGATTTAAGGCAATCATTTGAGTATAAGCCAAGGCTCTAGACCCTTGTTCAACTTGGATGATTTGCGGGCAAAATTGTTTGAATAAAGATATCAAATCAGCGCCAAAGGTAAGGAGTCCCTGATGATTTTGACTAAAATTAGAAACTGGAACTATTCTAAATCTGCCTTCATCACGGTATTCAGTTTCAATAATTCTGTTTTGTACACCGCCTGGTTTCCAGCGCTTTGGTACTACAACCGTCACTTCAACCCCCGGTTCTAGTTGAGATAAAGCGCGTAATTTCTCACAGTTGAGGTCTACGATATAAGTATGACTAGCAACTAAAATTCTCATTTTTCATTTATTCTTTGTTATTCACTAATGACTAATAACCAATGACAAATGACTAATACCTAAACTTGTTCATCCAATCGACTGTAAATTTGACCATCGTTCCATAGTGATTGGATGACAGTACCCAAGGCTTTGAAAAAACCCAAAGTGTAGAAAATAGCGCGAGTGGCAATTTTGATGGGGGAACCGCTTTTGTGACAAGGTGGGCGTCCGAGAACGTGACAGTCAAATAAACGACCATATAAGCGCAAAGCTTGAGTCGCAGTTAGGTTTTTCAGCCCCAGTAAAAAATGGTTGTGGTAGAAGGTGAGTTGATATTTTAGCGATCGCATACTAATATCATGACAACCCCCTGTTTCTTCGCCTAAATGTACCAAATGGGCCTCTGGGTCGTACCAAATTTTATACCCCGTTTGTCGCAACCGCAAACAAAAATCTGACTCTTCGCGTACTGCACTCCCACCAAATCTCTCATCAAACCTCAATCCATACTTAGTAAAAATTTCGCGGCGAAATGACATATTACAACCCCTCGCTGTCAGTACTTGTTGGGGTTTGATGGTATGTACTAAATCAATATGATACCAAGCAATTCCTGGGTCCATAGCTTCGGGAGGCAGATATTCAATCTGTAAATCTCCTCCAGAATCACCTAATTTCATTTTGTCAAAAACCCGACCGGCGACAGCCCCCACCTCTGGATTTTGCATATAATTTTTCGCATGAGCTGCTAACAATCCAGGGGTTAACTGAACATCATCATCAATAAACAATATTATTTCACCAGATGACCGCCGGACGGCATAATTCCGCGCCCCTGGCAAACTTGCCCAATCTAAGCGCAACCATTTAATTTTACCTGCCTTTGCCATCTCTTCTAGGTAGACTTGAATTTCTGGTTGGTGTTTTGGAGTTTGGTCTACAATTAAAACTTCAAAATTTGGATAGTCCTGTTTTAAGACATCCACAATGCTATCGCGTAGCGCTTGTTCTCGTCCGTAGGTTGCGATAACTACAGTAACTAATGGCCAATTATTCATAATTATCATTAAGTAATTTTACTACTTCTATAATAGCCTTGTAAAAATTAATTTTCATGAAATTCAGTAAGTGGCTATTGCTTTAATTTACACACTGTATTTTCATGGTTTCTGAAAAACCTCGCTTTCATTCCTCTCTCTGACTACGAAATTGCTTACCCATCAATAAGTATCATCGAAAAATAAGTATATGGCGATAATTTCGAGGTAGATTTGGAATGCTGAGGTATTTTTGACCTCCAATGATATTCTTTGCCCATTTTTATTTCATTTAAATTGTTTTTAGACGTTTTTTCTTGTTTTTTTGCTGAGGGTTGGCATCTTCTTTATCTTGTTTCTCCAATTCTGGCAATTTAAAAAGAACTCCTGCAAAAAACCAATAATAGGCAGCAACAGGATCGACATCCAGAGGATAGTAGTAAGTGTTGTAACTAATAAACAATATAAACACCCACAAAGCTGCTCCGGAACTGCGGAAATTACGGTTCTTTATGGAGCGATAGGTTTTAAAGCCAAGAATTGTTAAACTTGTTACCAAACCCAGAAACGCTAATAATCCAAAAATTCCCACTTCATAAAGTACTTTGGGGTAGTAGGTTTCTACAAGCTTAGTTTCACCCATCACACGGGCAGAGTTTGTTGCTCGTCCTAAGCCGCTTCCCAATGGCCCGTCTACGTTTTTCCAGTTTTCTTCAAATTGCTGGATGATAAAATCTTGAGGTGGTGAAGCGTTCCAACGACTGGCAAAACTCTCGGTTCTCTCTTGTACGACAGCAGGGTTAGTCACCATCGCAATTCCCAGAATGAAGACAAGTCCCACGCCTATGGGGATAAATCGTTTCAGGTTGCCAAGTTGTCCAGTGAGTAATAGCAAAATCCCGAAGCAGATTGGTACTAAAGCTAAGGCGATTCTCTGTCCAGAGATTACAGCATCGATAAAAACTCCCACTAAAGAAGCTAAACCGATTATCCGCCATATTGGGGAGGGATCGTTGAAGCCGGTGGCAAAGGTAAAAAAGGTGCTAGAAATTAAGAACCATGCCCACTGCCAAGGAGCTACAAATGTCCCTGGTAGGCGAATAATCCCTTCTTCGGGACTATATACTAGCGCTCCACCAAAATAACACCGAGCTTCGAGTGTTGCTCTAAATAAGGCATCTCCTTCAAGACCTCTAGTGCCTTGACATACACCAGTTAGTAGTAAAAAATATTGAATAAATCCCAGCGCGCAGCAAATCAGTGTGAGGACAATCTGGAGGCGCAATAAAAATAGAAAATCCCGCTTATCGCGAATTAGATAGTAGGCACAACCAATCAGGGGGACATAGCCTAAAAATACTTTTAGCCCCAGAATTCCCATGCCTAATGGTATTTCTTGGCGTGCTTTTTCTAATAGTCCCGCACTAGGTGGGTTAAATTGCTGTGCACCATTGACAAACAACAGTGTTAGCAGACTGCAAGCCAAAACAATATAAAGTGGGATTTTAATGCCTTTGGGAATAATTAAGGGTAGCCCCTGTCTACGGCAAGTCTGCCAAAGTCCAATTAGCGCTGGAACGTAAAAGGCATCTTTAGCTAATTGGAGTATGGGACTATTGCCCAAGTAGTAGGTGACAGTACCTCCCACAGGTATGTAAATGATGAAGGCATATAAAGCTTGGCGCGGATATTTGTAGGAAAGGGACATGACTATTATCCCTAACACGCCAGGGACTGCTGCTTTAATTCCAGCTACGAAAAAAAGTAGAATGCCAACGAAGACACCGCCAAAAGTTGCGGTGGTGAGTAAGCTAGTGAGTTCTTTACGTACTTGGGCAGATTTGCGCTTTTGGGCTAACTGTTCTTTGAGGCTAAGGGTAGAAGTTTCCTTTTTAGCCTGCTTTTTCGATTTTTTAGATTGCTGAGATTTTGATTTTAATTTTGGCATAGTGGCACTGTAGCCTATCAGCCTCGCAAAATACTCTATTATATAGGACTAACATTTGCTTTAGGGTGTGTTAGCGCCGAAACTATAGTAGAATTCCAAGCTTTTGGTGCGTTACGCTTTGCTAATACACCCTACAAGACTACTTAGAATTTTTCAAAAATAATTTACAATTCCGAGAGTTGATAAATTTCTTTTGATTGCTGTAAATCATATAATCCGAATTCATCTCTCAATGATTGATTTAACAATTTACGATTAAAAATGCTAAATCTTAATCTTTTTGAATTTTCAAAAAGATTTTCTCCTGTTGCTAAAATATAAACCGCACCTGAAAATGGTAATGATTTAATTGATTTTCCTTTGCTCTTTAAAGTGTCTCTAACTTTAGCGTGGTCTATATAATATCTATAGTATCCGTAGCCACGATTATATTCTGCGGTTTCTGGCAAATAATTCAAATCATATCGAATAATATTACAAGTACCGCACATTTTATAAAAATTGCTCCTCTTAATATATATGTAATTACTGCCTTCTTGATATTTATAACCTTTACTTATAAACCATCCATTAGAATCAGGATGTTGTTGAACAAATTTAGCTAACTTTTCACTAACACAATCGTCAGCATCAACTGTCATAGTGTGAGTGGGAGAAAATTGACGAGCATAAACCAATCCTTTTAAGATTTTACGCCCTTTATCTGTGTCTCCTTTGGCTACAGGGGTAGGCTCGTTTGGAGCGGAAAAATCAACTGTAATGTATGTAATATGAGGATGAGTGAATTCTATTTTGGGCTTTTCGTGACAAACAACAATAAGGTGAAAGTTAGGTGAGGTTTGATTGCAAACTGATTTAATGCATCTTTCAAATAATTGTGTAACACGCTCCCAGGAATTGGAAGCTTGTGCACTTTTGAGTGGGATAACAAAAACAAGCACTGTATTTTATCAGAACAAGTAGTTAGGAATCTCGAGGTAAATAATACCACGTTCCGACTGACGCTAAGACTGAATTTATATCATGTTCGGATAATTTAGTTGTGATTCCCACAGTCATTGCACCCTACACCCCAAGAAAGAAGATTGCGCTGGCTTCTCTTAATCCTCTCTCGGCAAACGGTGAGGGGAGATGAAGCATAGCTTTGGCTCTTTGGGATTCTTTGGGTTTAACAAGTAATCAAAATGTCACAGCTTCTACACATAACCAAGGGTGGATTAATTCGTAGAAGCTGTGATTAAACTTGACGTTTTTTTTAAGCAAAGATGAGATATTAGCTAATTTAGTCCATCAGATGCTGCTGAACTTGCGAAACTAATTCATTTGTCCAGTAGTTGGCGAGTTCGGCATTGGCGGCTTCCACCATTACTCTAATGACTGGTTCTGTGCCAGAGGCGCGAACCAAAATTCTGCCGGAATCGCCCATTGCAACTTCAGCAAGAGCGATCGCTTGTTGTACAGGTTGGCAATCTTGCCATCCCAAACGGCGATCGCGATCGACAACGCGCACGTTCCGCAACAATTGTGGATAGGTTTGGAAGCTTTGATCTACTAATTCGCTCAAGGAAACACCCGCCTCTCTCACCAAAGATGCTATGTGTAATGCAGTTAACAAGCCATCTCCAGTCACGGCATAGTGACAGCAAAGAATATGCCCTGATTGTTCGCCACCTAACATTGCTCCAGTGCGCTGCATTTCGGCTTGCACGTATTGGTCGCCAACTGCGGTACGAATTAAGTTACCACCAATTTGCTGCCAAGCTTTCTCAAAGCCTAAGTTGGCCATGACTGTAGATACAATCAGGTTGTCTGGTAATTGTTGGTTTTGTTGTAAGTGCCGTCCCCACAGGTAAAGAATGTAATCGCCGTTAACTTGCCTGCCTGTATTGTCTACTGCTAAGACGCGATCGGCATCGCCATCGAAGCCAAAGCCGATATCGGCGTTGTGTTCTTGTACCGTTGCTGCCAGAATGTCTAGGTGCGTGGAACCGCAGTTAACATTAATGCGATCGCCATCTGCTTCGTTATGCAAGCAGATTACCTCGGCTCCCATTTGTGTAAATATTGATGGTGCTAATCCAACTGCTGCTCCCCACGCCAAGTCTAAAACAATCTTCATTCCCTGAAGATTTAGGGCACTGTTCAAGGGTTTTTTCAACGCCGAACCATAATCTTCCACTAACTCGAAACGTGAGTAATGCCGTCCGCAATTACTGACTCTAGTTATTGGTGATATTTTGCCACGCAGTCCTGCTTCTATTTCTGCCTGCAATATTTGCGGTAACTTCCCACCATTGCCACCAAAAATCTTAATCCCGTTGTCTTCTGGGGGATTGTGGCTAGCAGAAATCATCACTCCGCCGATGGCATCAGTGACGCTGGTGAGATAGGCAACGCCAGGAGTGGGGCATAATCCCAAATACCAGACTTCTAACCCTGCTGCTGTTAACCCTGCACTCAAAGCCATTGCCAGCATATCGCTGGAGTTTCTAGAGTCCTGTCCGAGAATGACTGGCCCTACTTGAGTCGCATGGTTACGTAAAACAATTCCCGTCCAAAAACCAACTTGCAATGCTAGAGGCGCACTCAGTAATTCTCCGACTCGCCCGCGAATCCCATCTGTGCCAAATAAGGGATTTGCTGGTAATGAGATTAAATTCAGTCCAAAACTGCTCTCAATTCCTTTGCCCAATCCCTCAACTTCAGAAGTAGAACCCCCAGAAATGCCCGATGTCCGAGTTATAGATGAAACCATATTTTTAAACACTCCACACAATCACACTGAAAAATAGCACTTAAGACTTTATTCAGCAATTTTGACATGCTTTTTCTCTTTAGAAATTCATTCTAGACCAAGCTATCTTTACGTAATAATACTGAATTATTTGGTCTTTGATTGTAAATCTTTGATAAAGTCAGTATTGGTTTTTACCTTATCAGTAAAATCTCCACATCTTAGCTAATTATTCCTTTTATGGCCGCAACTTTATTTTTGATTTTTATCTGTTTTAGTTCCCCCATTGCAATGCTACCAACCACGAAGTATGTAATAAACATTACTCTGGTTTTATCACAAAAATTTTCACCAAAGCTGAGAATGAAAGCAAGATTCAGCAAAGAACACAAAAAATCAAAATATTGAAATCTAAAGTTCTGTTCTCTTAGCCTCGTTGCTGTGTAAAAAACGACAAAATCATTGCAGCTTAAAAAATTTTAATATAAATTCTCATCAAATAGTTTTAAGGTAACGTTTTAATGGCTTTTTTAGCCGTTAATGAATCAAAACTCCGGCAGTTAACTTTTTAAAGTTGAGAAATTTAGCATGAGCAGCAATTTAGCAACCAAATTACGTGTAGGCACTAAGAAAGCCCACACAATGGCAGAAAATGTAGGTTTTGTCAAGTGCTTTTTAAAAGGAGTAGTGGAAAAAAACTCTTACCGGAAACTAGTTGCTAACTTTTACTTCGTCTACTCAGCGATGGAAGAGGAAATCGAAAAGCATCGCCAGCACCCAATAGTTTCTAAAATTAACTTTCCTCAGCTAAACCGTAAGCATAGCCTAGAGCAAGACCTGAGTTATTACTTTGGTGCAAACTGGAGAGAGCAAATCAAACTATCTCCGGCAGGTGAAGCTTATGTACAGCGCATCCGAGAAATATCTGCTACAGAACCGGAATTGTTAATCGCCCATTCATACACTCGTTACATAGGTGACTTATCCGGGGGACAAATTCTCAAAAATATTGCTGTAACAGCGATGAATTTGTCTGATGGACAAGGAATAGCCTTTTATGAGTTTCCAGAAATTACTGATGAGAAGGCATTCAAAGCCAAATATCGGCAAATTTTGGATGAATTACCCCTTGACGAGGCGGCAACCGATCGCATCGTTGATGAAGCTAACGCCGCCTTTGGCACGAACATGAAGCTATTCCAAGAATTGGAAGGCAATTTAATTAAGGCGATCGGTGTGATGCTATATAATAGTCTCACACGGCGTCGTACACGTGGTAGTACTGAACTCATCACTGCTGAATAACCGTGTTGAGATTGCGGAGTATGGTGTGTGGAGTCATAAATTCAGATAGCCCGATCAAGGATAATTCATAGGTGTTTCTGGGGAAAGAGCGAAAAACGCTCAAAATATTTAGGGGCAATAGCCTTGTGACTGCTTTTGATTCGTGAAAGCAAGCATGGGGAGATTGCCCCTCAATTATGATTGAAGCAGTTAGTACCAATCTAAAAAAAGAATGTGACAGATAGATAAAATTTAGTTTTCTGAATTTTTAATTTTTAATTTTTAATTAGTATAACTACCTCCGACCTAAATCATTACAAAACTTTTATATGTCGGCTAAACTGTTCTTCAACAAAATAGCTGCTAGAAAATTCACTTGCAAAAGAAACTTGATGAAAGTGATAATCTAGATTCAGCAAATTATAGACAAGTCTTAAAAAATAATCATCTATCCAAAAATCTACATCAAATAGTGAAATACCATATTTTCCTTCCAACCTGCGATTTAAAGTCTTCAGCAACCAAGACCATTGAGGTTTGAGAGTCGGATCGATGCGGTTCCCAAATACAGGATTAAAAAACTGATTTACTTGAGTTGTTCTCACATCAATCACTTTAGTTAATAAATCTGCTGCCTTGATTGGAGATGAATTAAACCAATAGTTAGCAACCACTAAATCATATAAATAAGCAACTACAATTTTAGGGTTTTCTTTAATGAACTGCGAGCGACAAACAATTCCTCTGATTGATGGAATTCTTAAACTAATTGTTTGAGATAGAGGCAGCTTTCTGACAAAAGCATAAGCTTCTAATATCGAGGCAAAAGTCTGACAACATACGTAAGCATCTATAGTTTTATTTGCCAAACTCTTACTTGCTCTACGAGGATCTTCATTCACTAATCTGCAATCTTTACTAACATCCATATCATAGAGGTCAAAAAGAGTAATGATGAATCTATGGGCATTTGAACCAAATAAGGTAGAAATTCGTTTACCTTTTAGATCCTGGATAGTGTTTATAGAAGAATCTTTATGCAAAACAATATTTATATCTAGACCCAAAAGATTATACGAAGCAATCCCAATCAATTTAGAACCAAAACTTAAATCATCAAAGAATTGGCTACCATTATTCAAGAGAGAAATATCATCTAAAATACAAATATCTAGTTCTCCCCGTTTCATCTGTCGGTTCATTTGTTCCCCAGAAGCAAACGGCAGAATTTGTAACTCTAAATCTCGATTAATTTCAATATTTTTGAAAATAGCCTGTTCAAGTGATGATGCTCTCTGTAAATCAGAAATATACTTAGTTCCATATCCAGCAATAAACTGTCCTATAGAATCTCTTTGAATACCTATCCTCAAAACATTTTCTTGTTTGGGATAACAGCTACCTAAAAATAGATTTACGTTGGGCAAACTTTCTAAGCTATCCGGATCTAGTCTAAAACTTCTTACCAAACCCTCTGCGGATATTAACAATTCACTAAAGCGAGGAACATGAAGATAAATTCCATATTCATTGATATCTTGAATCGGAAAAGTTAAAACTTGATATTGAGATATTATATCAGCTTGGCAAAAGTCAGGTAAAATGGTTAGCTTTTGATTTTTGTCAGCGTAGTTTAGTATCTCTTGATAACTGTGTAGCACCTGTACACCAGTTAATTTGATCATCAAAAATTCATTTTTAGATAGTTCTTGATGAACCTCGTCTAAAAGTACAATATCAGTCAGATCAATATCATTTATTTTGACTGGGCTATGCTCATTGAGATATTTACTTGTCCCAAAGGATACCAACAGCATTTTATGAGTTTTTAATCTAGTGCAGTGGTGTTCTTCTTTGTATCCAGCGCAACTGTTGAGCAAAAGATCCATTTCTAGGAGTTGAGAATTGGAAAAAAATGTGCTATTTTTAACCGCAATCTCTTTAAGATTTCTACCTGGAAAACAAAGCTGAAATCGCTGCAAATATTGTTTGAGCCAGACTTCTAAAATTAAACTAGTAGCTCCCAATATCAAATCTTCGCCCTCAGCGCTAAATGTTGCCTGAAATTCTTCTTGCAGATTTTCTACAGTTTCTACAACATTAAGTGTCTGGGAAATCAATTTCCTGCCTTTATTAGTCAAACATATAGAGCCAGGTGAGCGATTTAAGAGAATTACTCCAAAATAATCCTCTATTTGTTTGACTTTTTTACTAATTAGTGCTTGACTATAACCTAGTTTTTGTGCTGCTTTAGAGAAGCTACCACAGTCATCTACTGCTTTTAAGATTTTGAGGTGATTTAGGGTAATGTCTTCGAGTTTAATCTTATTCATACTAGGTAAGGCAAGATTTTTAATTACAAGGTAATTAAGCTACTCTGCTGTCTATATTCGGAAATAACTAGTTTGTGGAAGCGAATAGTGTCTTCCAACATAGATTCAAATTTCAGTACTATTAAGTCAACGCCAACGGCTTCGTATTCTTTCAGGCGCTTAATAACAGTATAGCGATCGCCAACCAGTTGAGCAGATAAACCGAGATTGGCTTCAATGGTTTGACTAATATCTAGTTTGTTGTGGGCAACTACGTTAGGATCGATTTGCTCTTGAAAGTACTCGATTTGCTGCCAATCGGCAGAACGATAAATCGCTTCTAATCTGGCTTGGGCTTGGGCGGTATGTTCGCCAACGATCGCAAACGCACTCATTGCTACTTTAATCTGACGACCGTAGCGATCGCTAGCCAATCTTTTCACTTTCTGCACCAATGCTGCCGTTTTTTCTGGGTCATCAGCGTTGATAAATAGATAATCTCCCAGACGAGCCGCTAGGTTAATTGCCCTGTCTGATTCACCAGCAATGAAAATGGGTGGTGTTGGTGTCGGCCGATCTGCGAGAATACCACCCTTAATAGTGTAGTATTTGCCAACATAATTAAACCCTTCGACTGTCCACAGCCCCTTGATTACATCAATGTACTCTTCTAATCGTGCGTAGCGATCGCTGTGAGGTAGCCAGATATCTCCATAGCTTTCTACTTCTAACTTCCACCAACCTGCAATACCACTGAGAGCAAATCTGCCGTTACTAAGCTGATTTTGAATGTTTGCACTCAAATTGGCAACTACCGCAGGCAGTTTAAAACCAGGTTGTACAGCCGCAACAATCTTGATATTCTTGGTGTTCAAACTTGCTAAAGCTGCTGTAATCCAAGCGTCAGCGACATTATAGTTAGGCCCATAAACTGCATTTAAGTAATGTTCGGGAATGTAATAAAAGTCATAACCTAACTCGTCTGCCTGAACTGCCAGCTTTACCAAGTCTTGTGTAGATAAATTAGCTTCATGGTTGACAACCCGCAACCATCCACCACAGACCGGCGACCAAATTCCAAACTGAAGTGGCATAAATGTTTTTCCTGTGCTTTTTTTTACGAGGCATTCAGTAAACTACGGTAGCTATATCTTTTTACCGTAATTTAATAGTTCACACTACCACATTTATTTCTGCTATGTATAGTTGCAGATGACAGATGAGAAGCATTTATTTATCACGATCTGGAATAGTATCGATACTTTGTCGAGTCCTGATTCCTGATTGCTCTGACTGAATCAGGATAATAGCCAGCAGGTATAAAAAATAATTAAATACCCAGGAAAATTGGGCAGTATTCCAAAATGGAATATGGAAATGGAATTTAAGTATATCGAGTCACGACATCAGAAAAATTGTTGTGATAAAGTCTGATTCATTAAAAACTACGGTAGCACAGTCGAGTTATGGTATATTATTGCCATCAAAGAATTGTCTACTTGTAAACTCAAAGTAGTTTGCAACCACTCTCAAGCTTTCGATTTTGACTAAAATTTTGCCCTATCAAGTTTTAGCTGATTTGTTAGTGATCACAAATTTAGATTTTGTTACTTCACTTGCAAACTTAGACAAATAACCAAGCAATTTCAATTACAAACGCACAATTATGGTAGATATTAAGTTCGCATACTGGATTCCCAACGTTAGCGGTGGGTTAGTTGTTAGTAAAATTCCCCAACGCACAGATTGGACTTACGAATATAATGCTCAACTAGCTCAGACGGCTGAAGAAGTTGGATTTGAATATGCTCTAGCACAAGCCAGATTTATCGCTAGCTATGGCGCTGAATATCAGCTAGAGGCACTTACAACTGTGTCAGCCTTGGCTCCAGTCACCAAGAAATTGAAATTGATTGCAGCAGTTCACCCTGGATTGTGGCATCCGGGAGTAGTTGCCAAAATGGGTGCAAGTATTGATTTTCTCTCTAACGGTCGGTTTGCTCTGAATGTAGTTAGCGGTTGGTTCAAAGATGAATTCACTATATATGGTGAACATTGGTTAGACCATGACGAACGCTATCGTCGTTCAGAAGAATTTATCCGCGTTCTCAAAGGTTTGTGGACTGAGGAGGAGTTTCACTTCAAAGGCGACTTTTATCGCATCAACGGTGGTTGGGTGAAGCCTAAACCAATTAATCAGAATCCCCACCCGGAGATATTCCAAGGTGGTAACTCCAAGGCAGCACGGCGGATGGCTGGTCGCGTGTCTGATTGGTATTTCATGAATGGCAACACCATAGAAGGCGTGAAAGAGCAGATTGCAGAGGTGTCTGAATTAGCTCGTCAAGCAGGACGCACAATTAAGTTTGGTTTGAATTCCTTTATCATCGTGCGAGATACAGAAGCAGAAGCGCATGAAGTATTGCGCGATATTATTGCCCAAGCGGATGTAGAGGCGGTGAAAGGATTTGGCGAAGCGGTGAAACAGGCGGGATCTTCTACTCGTGAACGTCAGGGAATGTGGGCGAATTCCAATTTTGAAGACTTGGTACAGTATAACGATGGCTTCCGATCGGGCTTGATTGGCACGGCTGAACAAGTAGCTGAAAAGATTCGCCAGTTCCATGAAGCGGGAGTCGATCTAATTCTCGGTGGCTTCTTACACTACACAGATGATTTACCAGCATTTGGTAAGACAGTAATACCAATTGTGCGCGAACTTAAAGCTAATCGTCGGACAGCTGATGAGTTGGTTGGAGTGTAAAAGATTAACAGCAACATACTCTGTAGGAGCGGGTTTTGTGGATTGAAACTGTTGTAGATAACAGCTATATCCGAACGGCACTAAGAAAAACCCAAAGGCTGTCTCATAGTAGTGACGATTATCAGTCATTCAATCACAATCAAGGAGTTTCACCATGACATCAGTAATTAATACTGACCAGAAGGCGCATATTATTCGGGATGACAAAGAAGCGATCGCGATCGCTCACGAACTAGCAGCTGAGTTTGCCAAGGGAGACTCAGAGCGCGATCAAACTCGGCGTTTACCTGCCCAAGAGGTAGAAAAGTTTTCCCAGAGTGGATTGTGGGGAATTACAGTCGCAAAAGAGTATGGCGGTGCTTTTGTATCAAGTGCCACCCTGGCAGAAGTAATTAAAATCATCTCCGAAGCTGATTCTAGCCTCGGTCAAATTCCCCAAAACCATCTCTACATGGTGGAAGCAGTCCGGTTGGATGGTACAGATGAGCAAAAGAAGTTCTTCTTTGATTTGGTTCTACAAGGTAAGCGCTTTGGTAACGCCTTCTCAGAAATTGGCACTAAGTCTGTGACTGATGTCCAAACAAAATTAACACCAGATGGCTCTGACTTCGCACTCAACGGACGTAAATACTACTCTGCTGGGGCACTATTGGCACATTGGGTTCCTGTGATTGCCAGTAATCCAGATGGTAAGACAGTGGTGGCATTTGTCGAAAGAGATGCCGAAGGATTAACCCTACTTGATGATTGGACAAGCTTCGGACAGCGTACCACTGCTAGCGGCACTACCATTATTGAAAATGTGAAAGTTAAGGCAGAACACGTGATTCCGCACTACTTAGCCTTTGAGAGGGCTACACCAATGGGTGCGATCGCGCAAATTATCCAAGCCGCCGTAGATGTGGGAATTGCTAAAGCCGCAGTCCGTGACACCATCCACTTCGTTCGCAAGCATACCCGCCCTTGGGTTGACAGCAATTTAGAAAAAGGTTACGAAGACCCACTGACACTCTATAACTTAGGCAATGTCCAAATTCAGGTTCACGCTTCTGAAGCATTGCTGCGTCGTGCAGGCGAATTTCTTGACATCGCCAACGAGTCAGGCTTAGAAGAACCCAAGGTAGTTGAAGCATCAATTGCAGTTGCTGAAGCCAAAGCCTTAGCTACCGAAGCAGCATTACTAGCTACCAACAAATTGTTTGAACTAGCTGGTACTAAATCCACATTGGAGGAATTCAACTACAATCGCCACTGGCGAAATGCCCGCGCTCACACACTCCACGATCCCGTGCGTTGGAAGTACTACGCTGTTGGTAACTACTTCCTCAATGGTGTCTATCCCCCGCGCCATCCTTGGTTGTAATTGCAACATTCTCTCTGGGGTGAAGCTTTCAGAATTAATATTTACCAGAATGCTTTACTCCTGATAAATCCAACATTATTTAAGTTGATACTATGAGCGTTGCAAACCCAACCCAGAGGCGGAGCATTTGGAAAAGTCAGCCATTTAAGGGGCTGTTTTTTATTGCTGTAATTGCTGTCATTAGCTATATTTTTGAACTCATCTTTGGTCAAGTTATTCAGCTGAATGTGGGAACAAAGTTGACTTACATCACGATATGCTTCGTCTGGTGGTGGCATCTAGGTTTTTCCCTCAATGGCTATCCAGGTTCTCGCTTTTATTCCACCCGATTTGGACGAGGAACAGTGAATTTATTAGCGCTGTTGGCGCTAGTTTACATAACTGGAGAAATTTGGAAAATCATCTCTGCAAAAGCAATTCTCACTGATACAGCTGTTGGCTTGTGGGGACAAACAGCAATCATTGTAGCCGCCGCCAGTTTGTTCTTCTTTGACAATACGATTGTCACCACCGAAAAAGTACGCAACTGGCATCCAGTGAGCGGCTTTCTCAATATCTTTTTTGCCATCTTCTTTATTGCCCCTGCCCTCACTTTTTTGCCGCAAATGTGGGGACTTCAACCATTTTACATTCCTTGGTATTGGTATCCTTGTTCGACAGTATTCGGCAGTTTCTTTGAACGTTGGCCTTTGAACAAATTGGAACTAGGAATGCCACGTTTGGGGTTACTTCATACAGGTATTATTTTTTTACTCACTCTGATTACAGAATTATTCCTCAAACAACTAGGACTGGATTTATTTACAACAACGACAGGGCCAACCTTTGCAGCAATTTGGACAACTGTTGGTTTAGGATTTGTTTGGCAATTCAATATGTGGCCTTTCACAGAGTTGTCACAGCCCACAAAAGGCATAGTTGCATCTGTTGCTAGTTTAATAATTTCAATCTTGTTGTACCTGCTGACAGCATATCTGGTAGGTCAGGAAAATATTATCCAAGGGCTTTACTGGTGGTTTAATATCCTTTGGGTGCAAGTATTCTTAATGGCTCCAGGATTATACGACGGAATTAGCCTTTGGCAGGATGTGCTGCCACTAGTTGAAGAACAACCCCTAAGCTTGAATCGTGAAAGACGTTAGAATAATTCGTAATTCGTAATTATATTCTTAACTACGAATTAGGAATTAGTAATTTGGCTTTCATATCTGCATTTGTTATCTCGTGCAGAGGCGCAAAGAAGAATATATGAGTGCGATCTAAATAAATGAAAACATTCTCAAATCTTACTCTCTGCGTCTGTGCGTTAAGCAAATTCACATTCTTAATCAGCAACGCATTTGTAACGTTGCTGAGATGATTTAAAACGTGAAGGTTGTCCTGAGAGTGCCAATTACCGCATTTTGATTGTCATTGTTTTGAGCAGGAGCTGTAATCCAAATTACGCCAGGGGTGATAGCAATGTTATCTGTAAGCTGATACTTGTAAAAGCCTTCAATATGTAAGGATAAATCATTTGCAGGTTCAGGATTACCACCTCTATAAGGTTCTGCACCCACAAGAACGCCACCAAGGTTGCCTTGTTTCCCTAAATCTGGAAATGCCAATCCTAAAGCATAGTACCAAATATCTGCACTACCACTACCTGCTAGATTCTTGGCGTTAGTGTAGCCAAAGAACCCATTGACTGCAAATCGAGGATTAAATTTATAGAAAGCTTCGACTCCGTAGGAGTTGGTAATCGTCCGCTCAAATGGAGTATTAGCTTGAGCTGTTCCGACCAGCGTAAAACCACTACCCAGGTCAAATATTCCTCCTCGATTTTGGTAAGCATTTACATAAGTCAAACCAATGCCAGAGTTACTGTTGGGGTTCCATGCTATTTGTCCAAATGCGCTATATTGACCATTAAAAAAACCGCTATCGAGCTGAGGATTGGCATGGTCTCCTGCTAAGTAAGCCAAGCTCAATACCAATTGGTCACTTAATCGATAATTGAATCCCCCACCAGCACCACCACCAATACGATAGATAGGACTAGAGGAAGCAAATTCTGTCAAAGCGCGACGGCCTCCTGTGGCACTATCCAAATAGGGACTCAGAGTCGGAACAAAATCAAAATATACTCCGTTCACGGCTCCTATATAAGCATCGATTTTGCTGCCAACTGGGAAATAGTAAGAGAGCCAATCTACGGCCAGGTTGTTGTTACTAGGAGCAAGATTGAAGGTTTGCAAACCTTCAGCTGAACCACCAGGAAGCTGCAAAATATTAGTGTTTCCAGTACTTAGACGAGTATATAGAGAGTCTTTACCTGTAAAACTAGTTTTGAATACGAGGCGAACTCTATCTTGAAAAACTGTGTTATCACCATTAACTGAGCCTTGGAAGGCATTCGTAATCACAAAGATGGCTTCCGTAGAAAGTTTTGTAGTTGTGGAAAAATGATTTGCTTCTAGTTCCGCAGTTCTAGCTTCTAAATTATCAACGCGACCCCGTAGAGTTGCTAGTTCAGCACTAAATTCTTCTTGCAGTCTTTGTAGGGTAGTTAAGTCTTGTTTGGTAACTAAGTCAGATGTAGCTGTTGCAATTAGCTCGTTGATCCGAGATAAACAAGCATTTAAACCTGCTGCAAATTTATAGCGAGTGATGGCGCGATTTCCCCGATAAGTACTATTTGGATAGCCCGCAATACATCCATAACGCTCAACTAAAGACTGGAGTGCAATAAACGCCCAATCAATTGGCTGTACATCTGAAAACTGAGATACAGAAGTTACCTGAGACATACTATTTGTCTGTTGGACATTTGCATCACTATTGATTGCAGGAATTTTGGGCGTTTGGGCGATGGTTGTTACCGAAGAATTGTTTCCAAAAGTGGCGATGCTTGCGGCGGGTTGCGCGATCGCAATTGGTATATTTGTTTGAATTTCAGTCCTAGCTACTAAATTCCTGTCTTCAGCATGGGCTGATGTGCTGGCTAGCAAAGTAGCCCCCAAAACCATCGATTCTATGAATAAATTATGAAATGAACGATTGAACATTTCTACCACTCCTCATATTTTTAGTTTGAAAAATTTAGTGAACGCCATCACACATTTCAGTGACTTTTCAAGCTAAAAAATCATGACTAGTCCTGATAAGGTTGAATTAATTTAACACTGGAAATTTTTAACTAAGATTGCTACACTTTGAGATATAACCAGATATATCAGGTAATTTCTAGTATTGTTATCTGCATATTTCAGTGTAGAAAAGAGTTGTTTTCACACAAATAGAGTCCTTGCACAAGCTAATCTATTTGCCAAGAGAATATCTATCTGTAAAAATATTGCCATTTTACAGAATAATCTGATTTTATCGGCAAGTAACTAAAAGCTACTATATAACTATCAAGTTTAAGTAGATTTTTGCCTTTGAATTAATAATATTGCATATATATTCTAGAAATACAAGTAGACGATAGAATTTATTTTCAACTTTTTATTCTACTTATCTATCAATAAAATGTTTTTTACGTTGCACTAACAACTTATACAAGTTAGCAAAAATTATTTTATTTTAGCTTGCTTTATTAGTTTATATATGCAATACTTATTTTATAGTAAAGTAGTTTTGTAAAACTATTTTTAATTCAAAGTTTTTCAGCAAAATTTATAGTTGCTTCTCACAATAAGGTTAGTAGGAGAAGTTGCAAAGTATGCAATTAATCGAAACAAAAGAGTCTCAAAATTATCTCGATCTAGCTAAGTCTTTAGCAGAGGAATTTGCCCAGACTGCTGTCGAGCGGGATGCTAAAGGGGGAACGCCAAAGCACGAACGCGATCGCTTGCGCCAAAGCAACCTGCTAAAACTAATCGTACCCACAGAGTACGGCGGTTTAGGGCAAAGCTGGATTACCGTTCTGCAAATTACCCGCGAGTTTGCTAAGGTTGATAGTTCCATTGCTCACGTCTTTTCTTACCACCATCTAGGCGTAGTAATTCCGCATATCTTTGGTTCGGCAGAGCAAAAACAGCGATATTACTCAGCAACTATTCAGAATAATTGGTTTTGGTGCAATGCCCTCAACCCTTTAGATAAAAGAGCGACTCTGACACCGGAAAATGATTATTTTCGTCTGAACGGAATTAAAAGCTTTTGCTCTGGCTCTCAAGACTCGGATATATTACCGATTACTGCCATTCATCAAAAAACTAGTGAATTGAATATTTTGGTAATTCCTACGCAACGGCAAGGCGTTACTGTTCATCATGATTGGGATAATATCGGGCAACGTCAAACAGATAGTGGTAGTGTTACTTTTGAGAATGTGTTGGTGTACCCTGACGAAATTCTTGGTAGTAGAGACAAACCCAGTCAACCCTTCAACACTATTCGCGCCTGCTTAACTCAATTGAATCTTGCTAATATCTACTTGGGAATTGCCCAAGGAGCATTTGAGGCTGCTAAAACATATACTGCAACTAATACAAAACCTTGGCTGACATCAGGCGTAGAAAGTGCAACCCAAGATCCTTACATCCTCCAGCACTATGGCAAAATATGGGTTGAACTCCAAGCAGCTAAGAGCTTGACTGAGCAAGCAGGAGAATTATTACAAGCGGCTTGGGAAGAAGAATGGTCACTCACCGCCGAACAACGTGGGGAATGTGCGCTTTGCGTCGCTACTGCCAAAGTTGCAGCGACCAGAGTCGGTTTAAACATTACTAACCGCATTTTTGAAGTTATGGGCGCACGCGCTACTACGGCAAAATACGGTTTTGATCGCTATTGGCGTAATCTTCGCACGTTCACTCTCCATGATCCGGTAGATTACAAAATTCAGGAGATCGGAAATTGGGCGTTAAATGATGAACTGCCAAAACCTAACTTTTATTCATAGTTATAGGGTTATTGGTGTAGATAATCGGAATTCAGTAGTGCTGAGTATAACCCCATAGTTAAAACTAGGGGATTGAACCTAGGACATATTTTTTCTCACCATGAGCGTCTCGAAAAAAATAAAAATATTTTTTCATAAATAAATTTCGGGTTGCGACTACCCTATATGCTGAGTGCAATTAATTTTACTTTTTACTCTAAGCCGAGTTACTCTAAGCCGAGGCACTGTTTTAGTGATTTGAAGTCTTCAGAAATTGAATCACAGCTTGTAGCTTTATAATTATATCGAGATCCCCTACTTATTTTCAAAGTCGGGGATATATCTACTGAAGTTAATTCAAAACAAAAAAGAACAATAACTTCAAATTACTAACTCCTTACTTTATACAAATATGACGATTTCTCAACTATTTAACGTTGCCAATCTTTTCGTATTGCCATTTTGGGCGTTGATGATTTTATTGCCGAACTGGAAAGTCACACGACAGATAATGTCATCATATCTACCCTTTGTGCTGTTAGCTGGGGCGTATTTGTATTTGTTTATCAACAGCATTACCCCAGAAAATGCTCAAGCTTTATCGAATCCTCAATTAGCTGATATTGTACGGTTTTTTGCAAATGAAACAGCTGCGGCAACAGGTTGGATTCATTTTTTAGTGATGGATTTATTTGTCGGTCGCTGGATTTATTGGGAAGGACAGAAAACAGGTGTTTGGACAATTCACTCTCTGGCTTTATCTTTGTTCGCTGGGCCTTTGGGATTACTGTCTCACATTTTAACTGACTGGATTACTAAGAGATTTTTTCCAAAGTTTCAGCAGAATGAAACGGTGACGGTAGGAGAAAAAGCTGCGTCATAATCTGGCATATAGTAGGGGCGCATAGATGTGCGCCCCTACTATTACAAATTACCTGATTTTCAAATTATTAAGCCTTGTCGTGTCTATAGTCAGCATCTAACCAACAGCGCGGTAGAACTTCACCTGAAGGAAAAACGAGATTTTCTTTTTTAAAAGTCTCTGGTTGCTGTTCTTCTTGACCCTCTTGATCTTTTGCTTTAACAGCATCAGTATTCGGGTCAATTAATTCCTGAATTTCAACAATTTTTACCAATTCGCCACTATCTTTGACTTGTAAAAGCATAGAAATTGCCTCAATAAATTTGCATGAAAGTTGGGAGTGAGTCTCAAAATATATTCACTCGCGCCTCAACCAATTTAGAAGGTCGAGATTCCTTAATTGTTAAAGGAAATTTTTACCAGATATGAACACATAAATTACATAAAATTCATCTATGTGTCTCTGTGGTTTTTATCTTTATAAAATTGACGCGATAATAAATTAATCATCAATTCAGCATTTCAAATAAAGGAATACTGATCGAGAAAATTGTCTAATTCAAACTAATCTTGGTTGTAGAGATTAGATTTCGCGTTGATATTTTTCTAAAATATCAATTAATGTTACTTGGCATTGCAGTGGCAGTAAATCACTTAAAGGAAGTTCACTTCTACCGCCACCAATTTTTACTGTAATTGATTTCAAGACTTTTAAAACTTGATCTTCACTTACATTGTTGGAAGTAATTAAAGGATATAACTGTTCAGCTACAAGGGTGTGCAGTTTGGCATTAGATAAATAAAGATGCCATTTGGCAATATCTATGTAGACATTTTCGCCAATTTCAGCTGCTAGGGCTTCTAGTAGTTCTGTGGTGTTAGTCTTTGCCATAAAAATAACCCTACATTAAGAAAAAGTGCGAAATCTCAGACTTTCTTACATTATGGCTCAATTAACAGCCTAATCCTACTACCAGAGGTTACAATCGCCCCAGCATCAGTAATCCGTCTTCAGGTGGATTTAGGTGGAGTTTCGCTGTAATTAGCGATCGCACTAATATAAATTAGATGCACTAATACTATTCCTGTCCAACTTGCAGTGAACAACGGCAGCCACTCCCAGGTAGTGCTTTTCAAGATGTGAAAAAACCATAAGCCAGAATTAATTGTAGCAGCGATCGCTACATGCATGGCAAAATTCATCCGGTCATCAATCTTGCGGTAATCAGGGTCTTTGCGATCGGGTTTGCGAGGCCAACGAGGAGGCATAAATATTTGTTACAGATTTAAATACACCTACTCATTCTAAGGTTTTTGGTGCAGTCGTTGCTATTAGACTTCTAGAAGCAGTCATAATTGAATTGCAAGTCAAGCACAGCTGGGTTAAATCCTATGACTATCTTTGGGCAAATAGACTCCGATCTGCTTTATCCCGATAGTGACGGCAAACCAATGGCAGAAAACACAGAACAGTATCGTTGGATTGTCTTAATTAAAGAGAATTTGGAGATTCTGTTTGCTAATAATAACAATATTTTAATTGTAGGCGATTTACTTTGGTATCCTGTCCGTTCCCAGCTGATTACACCGACTGCACCTGATGTGATGGTTGTCTTTGGTAGACCAAAGGGCAAACGTCGTTCCTATCGTCAGTGGCAAGAAGACAATATTTCACCGCAAGTAGTCTTCGAGATTCTCTCCCTTAGTAACGATGCCAAGGAAATGGATCGGAAGTTAGAGTTTTACGATACTTATGGTGTTGAAGAATATTATTTGTACGACCCTGAAAGTTTTCAACTAGATGGCTGGTTGCGGCAAAACAACCATTTGAATAAGCTATGGCAAATGGATGGTTGGGTCAGTCCCCGTTTGGAAATTAGATTTGAGACTGGGCAAGGAGAGTTAGTAATTTACCGTTTAGATGGACAGAGATTTTTGAACTCCCTGGAACTCAATCAACGGGCAGAACGGGCTGAGTTCTTATTAGAACAAGAACGCCAACGCGCCGAACAGTTGGCAGCATACTTACGTAATCTCGGCATTGATCCTGACAACCTGCCGTGACTGGGGAGATGAAGAAGGAAATATGGTACAGGTTACAGGGTACAGATTATTCCCTATCACCAAAACAGTGCTGAGTGCCGAGTAACTCGGCTTAGAGTAAAAAGTAAAATTAATTGCACTCAGCATATAGGGTAGTCGCGCCCCTAAATTTATTTATGAAAAAAATATTTTTATTTTTTTTGAGACACGTAGTGCAAGAAAAAATACGTCCAAGTTTTCAATCCCCTAGTTTTAACTATGGGGTTATACTCTAAGCCGAGGCACTCAGTACTCAGCACTACTGAACTGTCACCTAATATGCCCAATAGCTTATTGCTCTGACGGCGAATAATCTCCTGATTTCCCGCCACTTTTACTTATTAAACGAATTGATTCAATTTGAATCGACTTTTCTAAAGCTTTTGCCATATCGTATAAAGTCAGAGAAGCTACAGAAACGGCAGTTAAGGCTTCCATCTCTACACCGGTTTCAGCTTTGGTTTTGACTGTGGCTTGAATTTGATAACCCGGTAGTTGGGAATCGGGTATGATTTCGACTGCGATTTTTTGCAAAGGTAACGGATGACAGAGGGGAATTAAAGTGGCTGTTTGCTTGGCTGCCATAATCCCAGCCAATCTTGCAGTTGCTAACACATCCCCTTTTGGGACATTTCCGGCTTGAATGGCAGCGAAGGTGGCTGGCAGCATTCGCACATTGGCAGCTGCTACTGCTTGGCGAATGGTGGGTGCTTTATCAGACACATCAACCATCTGTGCCTGTCCTTGGGGATCTAGATGGGTTAAGTTGGCAAAATTAGCTGGAAAATTATCTTGTGCCATTTGATTAGAACGTGTTAATATAGATTGTCGGTGAGGGCGTGTAGCTCAGTGGACTAGAGCACGTGGCTACGGACCACGGTGTCGGGGGTTCGAATCCCTCCTCGCCCGTTTTTAAAAAGTTAAGAGTTGAAAATTAGGAGTGAAGAGTCACATTTCATCACTCCTAACTTTTAAGTTTTTCAAGGCGTAGGCATCTGGAGCTAGACCTAATGCAAAGCGCAGTGAGTTGGATAAGTTTTTGCTCGAACGGGTGAGGAAGAGGATAAGTGCTACAGAAGTGATTGCAGCACCGTAGCCAAACATATCGCGGTAGCCTACAAGTTCTGCGATAATACCCAAAAGAGGAGCAGCGATCGCAACTCCGAGATCGAGTCCAGCTAGACATATCGCAAAAATTTTCCCCCGTTCTTGCGGCAGTGAACGGTCTGCCATCATGGTAATCATCATCGAGAACAGTGTACCACCACCAGCACCTTCAGCGATCGCAGCCAGTAAGAAAACGATCGCGCTGTTAGCTTGCCACAGCAGTATTAACGCTAAAACGTAGCAAAAAATACCAAAGGTAATAAACAAACCACGCCCGAAGTGATCGCTTACCTTACCAGCAAATATCCTGATACTAAAACTAGAAATTGCCCCAGCTGTAAAAAACAGTCCGCCATTGAAATCTACCTCAGTGGATTTGAGGAACAATGCCACAAAAGTATGTACAGCACCAAGGGACAAACCAACCAGCAACATAACTATAGTTGGAACTCTCACCCGTGGACTAGCCAAAATTTGCCAAAATTTGCCATCCTCTCCCTGAGTTTGCTCTTGCATTTGCACTGGCGGATTCGTAACTTGTAAAATCTCCAAGAGGGCGACAAAACCCAATTCCGCGGATAACAGAAATAACATCCCGTAACCACTTGTCGCTTCTAAATACCCACCCAAGGCAGGGCCAATTGCTAAACCAATAGGAGTTGCGAGGCTCATGTACCCAATGATTTCCCCACGAGTCTTGGCAGGTGCTAAATCTGCGACTAAGGCACTGTAGCCAGTGCCAAAAGCAGCAACACTAATGCCGTGAAAAATCCGCACCAGGATCAACAGCCCAATAGATCGGGTTGCCAAGTAACCAAAGGGTGCGATCGCAGCTACTATCGTACCAATCAATAAGACAATTTTGCGACCACGTTCATCGGCTAATCGTCCCAGCATCGGGCGAGATAGCAATAACCCAATAGCAAAACTGCCCATGACAAGACCAATTTCTTGCTTGCTTGCGCCCACATCATTGATGTAAAGCGGTAGGGTTGGTAAGAGCGAAGACAGGCTCGACCAGAATAATAAACCTGCTGTAAATAGAATCAGCAGGTTGCGCCGCAGTTGGGCGTCAAAGGTATTAAATGCTTTCAAGGTAGATGCAATTTAATTGGTTTTTTGTCATTTGTCATTTGTCATTTGTCATTTGTCAAGAGTCAACCAATATTTACTCTTAACTATTTACTAATGACCAATGACTAATGACCAATAACTACCATTGTTACGTTACTTAACATTTTTTGCTACTACTTCTCGCACGCGATAGATAGGCCTTCCTTGGGATTCATGGTATGTACGCATGAGCAATTCTGCCAAAAGACCGAAGCAAAACAACTGCACTCCAGTTACTAACAAGAGAACTGCTAAAATCAGCAAGGGGCGATTGCCAATGTCCTCATGGAAAGCCAATTTGACGAAAGTCAAGTAAATTCCGATCGCAGTCCCCGAAAACATTGAAATCAAGCCCAACAGCCCAAAAACGTGCATCGGACGGGTGAGGAATCTTTTCATAAACAAAATGGTTAACAAATCCATCAATACCCGGAATGTCCGCCAAATTCCATATTTACTACGACCAAAGCGGCGGGCGTGATGACGTACAGGTATTTCAGTAATTCTAGCTCCTTCAATGTACGCCAAAGCAGGTAAAAATCTGTGTAATTCCCCGTAGAGATTCATATCTGCCAATAGTTCTGAACGATAAGCTTTCAGCGAACAACCATAGTCATGAATATTCACGCTAGTGGTGCGGCGAATTAGCCAATTGGCAATTTTGGAAGGAAGTAACCGATTTACGGCCCCATCTTGGCGTTTTTGCCGCCAACCACTCACTAAATCGTAACCCTCATCCAGCTTTGCTAATAACATAGGGATATCAGCTGGATCATTCTGGAGATCGGCATCTAAAGTAACGATCGCTTTACCGACTGCATAATAAAATCCAGCAGCCATCGCCGCAGTTTGTCCGTAGTTACGACGCAAAATCACCGCTTTTAAATCAGTGCGGATTTGCGCCTGTTCTTTGAGAAAATCCCCAGAACCATCTGTAGAACCATCATCTACACAAATGATTTCATAATTTACCTGACTAGAGGATAAAGTAGAGGCGATCGCTTCTAGTAAAAGCGGCAAACTCTCCACCTCGTTATGTATTGGTACTACTACTGAAACATCTGGGACAATTGCTGAAATCGCCCCATTTTCTCCTTTCACCCCTCGATCAACCAACCCACTCCTCATAAGCCTCAGCGTCCTCAGCGTTTCTGTGGTTCGTAACTCTTAAAAACTCTACCAGCACCTCGCAGCTGCTGATAGTACGACTGACTAACCGCATCTCCCTGTTCCGAGAGAATATCAATTCCGATCCCATTCCGTCCCTGCTCTTTCCCAGAACTATGGATATAATAACCATCCGCCAAATAAAGCCCGACATGGGTGGCTTTTTGGCTAGTTCCAAAAAATACCAGATCCCCGGCTGCTAATTCTGCAATCGTAATTGGTTGAGTGAATCCTTCCTGTTGATAGGCATCTCTAGGTAGCCAAATACCCACCGAAGCAAACGCCGCCTGCATTAACCCAGAACAGTCATAATTTGGCCCAACCGTACCACCCCAAAGGTAATAATTTGATTGTTGCATCGCTTTTTGGGTAAAGGCGATAATCTCTGCTAGAAGTTTTTTAATCTCCAATTCAGAAAATGTTGCAGCCTGATAAGGTACAGTAGCAGATTGTAATGAATCAAAATCTGAAACAGATACCCATCCCAGATAGTCATCTTCACATAAATACACCTCAACCGCCGAATTTTGATGATTTGATGTTACCCACAAATGTCTTCCAGATGCAGCTTGAGTTGCTAAACGCGTACATTCAGGAGAATCATATAAATTCAGGTCAGCTAAACACTGATACTCCCCTGATTTTGGATTTTGGATTTTGGATTTTAGATTAAAGGACATTATCAGAGAATGATTTTTTTTAATAAAGACGAACAACTCGAAAATCTTGGGTTAGGCATTTTAGATGCAACTTGGGCAGTATTTGGGAGTTTAGCACGTAACCAAATTGCGCTGACTTGGGTTGTTTACGATCCCCCAGTGCGAGTAAATACTGGTGGGGCGCTGACTCCCAACGCTTTTTGGGATCACCCTGTTCGTGGTTTCACTTATCGCGGTGTTGAGCGGATTTATCCTGCCAGTGTAGTCAAGCTATTTTACCTGGTGGCGGTAAACGAATGGCTAGAAAAAGGCATGAGTCAAACCTCCAAAGAGTTGGAGCGAGCTTTACGGGATATGATTGTCGATTCTAGTAACGATGCTACCAGCTTGGTTGTGGATATTTTGAGTGGCACCACATCAGGTCCAGAATTACCAATCGGCCCCTTTGAAACCTGGAAATATCAGCGTAATATTATTAACCGCTATTACCAATCTTTGGGTTGGGAAGAATTGGAGACAATTAACGTCTGTCAAAAAACTTGGGGTGATGGCCCTTATGGACGGGAACGGGCGTTTGTGGGAGAGTTACTAGAAAATCGTAATATGTTGACCACAAATGCGATCGCCAGATTACTGCATAGTATTGTAGGTGGGGTGGCAGTTTCAAGTGCGCGATCGCAAGCCATGATGGCTTTACTGAAACGTCCTCTCAACGATTTGTCCCCTGACACTGAGGAAAATCAGGTAACAGGTTTTTTAGGTGGTGGATTGCCTGAAAATGCTCAAATTTGGTCAAAGGCAGGTTGGACAAGTCAAGTTCGCCATGATGCTGCGTATATTGAGTTACCAGAACAGCGGCCTTACCTCTTAGTGGTATTTACTGAAGGTAAAGCCCAAGCTAAGAGTCGGGATATTTTGCCCTTTGTTTCTAAACTAGTTGCCGAAGCGATCGCTAGTCTATGATCTACTCTTTTTCTCTACGAGAAGCTACGCATTCGTGTAGCGTTCCGTTCGCGCAGCCTCTGGTAGAGAAGAGAAGGAAAGGCAGTTCGTTAAAAAGGTAACTTTTACGGAGTTCAACCACTCATTAATGACAAATTCTGCCTCTTCTGTAGTAGATACACTAACCTATATTTTTGTCAAGACTAATTTAGAGACATTAGCCTAGACGTGTAATAGATTTAGTCTCCGCCAAATAGGTAATATTAAGATTTTCTTTTGTTACTATTTGATCCCAAAGATCGCCCCAACCTTTTTTCAATGCGGTAACAACGGGTTTATTTTCTACACCCAAATTATCGAGCAAAATCGTTTGGATAACGATAGGTGTGATCCAGATTAAGCCATAATAAGCGGGGATGGCTGTCATCACACCATACCCCTGCACAGAATAGATATACTCCATCATGCCCACAAGGCTAAGTAGTTTGTTGTCTTCCAAGAACTGATAAAACGTTTTATTCAGCAATGCCATTGGTGGCTTTGCTGGCATCGGCTTTTGTAAACCCATGATCTCGTAATGAAGGATATTGTATCTGGCAAGGTCAAAAGCAATTCTAAGTTGTATCAACCTTGAATCATAATCTTGGGGGCGACCTAGTAAGGCTTTAGCTTTCAAAACGATATATTCGGGTTGTGTAACAAGGGGAGCCACATGAAAAGAATCTGGAAATTCGCCTTTGGTGAGAATCCCTCTAAAATCCTGATCATTTCCAACGAAATCAATTTGGTCGTTATCCACAAAAAATTCCTTCAGTTCCTCGATCATGTGATAGTAGGAAGGCGATAAATAACATGTGCCTAACTCACAGACTGTCTTCTCATCTGAGCCGCTTGGATAAGGGCCGTCTTCAGTAATGGTATGGGTTTTTCCACAGTATCGGTCGGTTGATTCCAGAATTTCTATATTCGTGTATCCCAATCTCTTTAGCCTAACGGCAAATAAGAGACCACTAACACCAGCACCCAGAATTACAATCGGCGCGTCTGAATCACTTGGCAAGGCTTTTTTTGCACTGTCCACAGAATTCAGCATCAATGCGGCGTAATCCCAGCAATGCAAGACCGATTCAAAACAAGTGAATCCATGCACATACAAGGTCTTATTGTGTCCCTGCAAATTCAGAAGCTTCCAAGGGAAGCCTTCCTTCAAGTCTTCATTAGAGAAGTGATCAAAGTAAGGTGTAGTGACGGTTTCCACTACCTCGTAGTTGAGAGAGAATGGCCACCAGTCGCTGTTGTGCAAGTCCTGTTTAAGTTTTTTCTCAAACTCACTGGCGGGCCATGGGGTCTTAGTTTCGCCTACCAATTGATAGACAGTCACCAAGTTATGTGTCATTTGACTCGCACGCTGAGGTCCAAATTGCTTGGCGGATTCGTTACGATATGCATAGACAGTTCCGTTCATCTCCTCCAATAGTTTCGGACCAAATATGACAGGATATGTTTTTGTCTGGGAAGATGAATTATTGACCTCGACTTTGAGTAGCGATGTATGGAATGTGAAATTTCTCAACTTGTCAAAGATAGTGCGTTCTTCAGGCGTGTAATCACAAATTTTAGACAAGTTCCTGGGGTCACAAGCTATGACAAGTAATTCACAGTTTTTTTCAATAATGGATTCGCCATTACCGTTGATTGTGTATTCGAGGCGGACTGGGTTCAGTGAGGACGAAGAAAGCGTTACGTCGTTGCTGTTTCTTAGCTGTACCATTGCTGTTTAAATGCTATATATTAACTGTGCGATTTAATACCTGGTTTGAATTTTACATTATCAAATCAAACTACACAAGCAAGCTAAGAATAAAAGAGCGATTTTTTTTCGGGGGAGATGGGGGATATGCAATGCGGTAAGATGACCAAGCCCCTTTAGGGCGGGGGTGCAGGGGTGTAGGGGTGTAAGGGTGTAAGGGAATAATATAGCCCCAAAGTTCAAAGTTTCAGAGCAAATTAATTTATTAATGAAAAGATAAAAAATATTAACCGAGATACGTAGTACGAGGTTAATGGCGTCGAAATTCAGAGCAAATTAATTTATTTATGGGGATTCCCCTACACCCCTACACCCCTATTTTTTGAACCTACTATTTCAATTTAAATTCATCAAATTTCAATACTTCCGAATCAGGCTTGCGAGTATCAAAGCGATAACTACTTATCGTACCTGTTCCCGTATCAAAGATACTGAAAACTGTAATATCATTACTCGCAATATAAGGCATCGGCTTTGCATCTTCACCAAGCATTGGGGCAATTGTAGGCACTATCGGTTCTAACCCATTAGGATCGCCAAGCTTAACATAATTCTCTTGATATCCAATTGGCACTTCTCGCTTTCTATCACCCCAAGCAGCGCCATAAGTATTACCTACATTAGATGTTTCTAGAAAGTGCATTCCACTGGAACTAATAAAGCGATTCCACAAATGGGAATGCCCATAGAATACCAATTGCACATTAGCTGCTTCAAGTATTGGGATAACATCGCCGATAATATAATCTGCGTCTTTGGGATACTCGTAACGCACTGCTTTGATATTGCCGCTATCCCGTTCAATTATTTGTACTGGTTCTGTATAAGCAGGAACTATATTATCACCCAGAGTGTGGGGTGGATGATGAAACATCACAACTTTGTATTTTGCTTGTTGAAACTCAGGGCTGTTAAGTTCCGACTCTAGCCAATTATATTGCTTGCTGCCTTTAGCAATTGGCTCATAAATCACCTGTCCATAACCCCAATTTTCAGGGTTATTTAAATCCTTTTCTGCTTCTAGATATCTACCCTTATGCTTTCTAGTTAAACTGGGAGTCCGCCACATACTCGTAATGTACAGTACCACCAAACGTACATCACCAAAACTGACTGCATAATACCTTTTTCCACCCTCTTTACTTTTTGGTAAAGAGAAAATTTCTTCATAGGTATTAGTATTAAAAGAATTATCGATTAAAGATTTATCTGGGTAGATTTTTTGAGCAACCACACGGGGAATTGTATCATCAAATTCATCATTTAAACTTCCCGTCCTGGCAAAGCGCCCCATCACCTCATGATTGCCAATGCAAGTAAACATCGGTGCATGTTGAATTATTTGTCCACCAGTGTATGTTGTCTTAACACCATCGTGCGTCATTTCATATTTAGCACGACCTTGTAAACCGGGAAACAACGCACCACCAATATTATCATCAAACCATTCTGAGGCGCGATCGCTAACATTGACCAAATCACCGGCAAACCATACGCCATCAACTCGTCCAACTGTTTCTACCACCTTTTGCAGATTTGCTGCTGTCATCGGCTTTAATTGATGATCTGAGGTAAGTAGAATTTTCAGTGCTGTATCTAATTTGGGAGTAGCTGCGAGGGTAAAAACATCACTGTCAACACTCTCGCCATCTTTTCGCACACTTGTGACACGATAGTTTACCCGCACATCAGGAGTTAAGCCAGTTACCTCAGCCTCATGTCGCCAAATGTCTCGCTGGATGGGTTTTTGATAAACTTGTCCGTCTTCGGTTTGGTTTGCAACTCTTGAGTGTTGGTCTTCACGTGTGCGACTGAGTTTGGTAGTATTTGCCTTAGCAGTTTGTTTGAGATTTTCGCCGTAGCTTACTGTGTGATTAACACCAGCAAATTCAGTAAACCAAACTACTCGTACTGATGTTTCAGTTGGCAATTGCAAAAATGGATCGGTGAGTAGTTGGGGTGCTGATGTCATAATTATTTGCCCAAATGAACGCACACCTACCAGAGTAAAGCATATAACAAGTACAAGCATAGCTACTGAGGAAATTTTACGGCTGCGTAAGCATCTGAGCATGAGTCAAATACCAAATTTTTTAGGGTATTCACTGACTGAACGCATTTTATCTTAACGTGAAAGCCCTATAATCACGTGATATTAGGTCAACTCGCTTACCATCACTATCCGCGTCACCCCACCCCAACCCTCCCCGATGTGTTGGGGAGGGGGCAAGATTTCAAGTTTCCCCCCAATACATCGGGGATTAAGGGGGGTCTTTCCAAGTCGAGCATCTGGAGTGTGGGGTGTAATGACTGTGGGAATCATAACTAATTATACGGACATGATATAACTTACGGTGTTTTTATAGTCCTCAGAGTTGACTTATGACTCCTGACTCCTGCCCAAACAGTAAGTGGCTGCCCAACTTGCTTATACAGTAAGCTCTCCAGAATTACACCATTATTGTTGGCGGTAAGAGTTTTATTCGGCTGATGCAGAGACTCATAAAAGCCGTTGTACCAGCCTTCTTTAGACTTAAGGTTGGCTTGAACGAAATCAAATAACTGGCGAGTATAAGCAGTGTTATAAAGTACATGCCAGCCGATCGCAGCTTTGGCACTGAGGAATCGCAAATTGTTGTGCTGTTCTCTGGTATCTGCAATAGTTGCCCAAGGTTCTCCGTTGACAAATAGGCTACTGTAAACAAAGTATGGCGGGCGATCTAAGTTGTCTTCGGTGACGGCGGTTAATTGTTTTGTGGCTTCATAACGCGCTGCTTGAGCAGCTAAAATCCGATCGGCATAGGCTTTAGGCAAAGCTTGAAACCCAGTTTCGATGCCATCTAAGATATAGGGTTCGCTAAGAACGTAGTTATTGGCTCCAGAGTTTTTATAGTCACGTTTGTCGTAAGGAATTCCCTGTCCATAAAGATCGACAAAGGCAGTATGGGACTGATAATCTAAAGCTTTATTAACATTTAAGCCCCAAAGCTTCAGACCATAAGCAGCATAATTCTCATAGCCCAAGCGACCTTCTTGATTGTACTGTTCTTTGCCTTTGATAACGGTAGTACCGTACATTTGACCATTTGTGGTCAGACGTTTGACTTGCCAGTGTTTCCAAACTGCTGCTGTTTGCGATCGCATTTCGGGATACTTTGCCTCGACAATCTTTAACCAGATTGCCATTCTTCCTAAATCAATGGCTGACCATCCAATTTCTTCCCGTTTTTCTAGTTGACCATAATTAACAGGTACGAGAGTTTTCGCATTGTAAACTTTGTTCGGTAGTTCTCCTTTATATAAGGGCATTGACGCCAGTGTATTCAACATTTTGCTCATTTTGGCTGCAAATTCAGCCGCAGGCACGATATTGAGTTCTCTAGCACTGACTAAGGCGGCGATCGCTGCTGTCTGATCCCACATACTTATAGAGGCAAAGCCATCAACAGAATTAATCAAGCCAGTTTCATCGTTCCAGTTGCGCTGGAAGTATGACCAAGCCTGACGGGCCGTTGTCATTTCTTCTGGGGTCAGTTTTCCAACTCCAGGAGCAGTATAGGGAATTATGGCTACTGTTAATTGGTTCTTAGGAATCGGTTGACCTGGCAAAACTACGGATTTAGCATCAAGACTAGCAACTATTTCAGCTTCTTTCGCATCAGAGACAGGGGGTTGGGTTTTCTGTGGTTGGGAAGCAGTTGGGGATGTTGACGATATTTCAGGTTTTTTTATAGAAGTCTGGGAAAGTTGCTTAGACCAAACATTTAAAATTGTGATCGCGATCGCAGCGGTAACGATTCCTCCTACAGAAGCTAGTATGGACAAGCTCTTAGGTGGTGGTTGAAAATCAGAACTCATACTGATTAAAGCCTCATATTGTTAGTCAGTGTTACTTGCGTAATTTCACCAAATACATTCTTCCCAATTTTGAAATCTAACTAACACCCAGAAGTTCACCCGATGGGAACTATTAAAACAGTGAACAGTGATCAGTGACCAGTGACCAAGCGTATGGTGGGGGACTTAAACCCAATTGATTTAACTGGTAACTGATAACTGGTAACTGGTAACTGTTAAAATTTACATTCCGCCCACTACAATAAAGTAGTCACGCACCCGATCTCTGGAGTTCTAGCAGTGGGATTATTTGATGATTTGAGTCGGTTTTTAGAAAACCGTTTAGAAGAATTCTTGCGTAACAATCCACATTTGGAGTTAGAGGCGCTGCTAGAACAGCTGCGTGAGCAAGAAGAAGACACATTAAAGCTGATCGCAGATTTAAAATTACAAGAGAAGCGATCGCAAGAAGAAATTCTCTCCACCGCGCAAGAAATTCAGCGTTGGCATATCCGTATTCAAAAAGCCAAAAACGCCAATAGAGAGGATTTGGCGGCGGCGGCGGGTGAGCGAGAAGCAGCCCTGTTGCGCGAAGGAAATCAGCGTTGGGGACACATGCAAGGGCTGAAAGAACGGATTAACCAATCTCAGCAACTACTGCAAAAAATTCAGCAACGGCGACAGGAGGTGCAAGCTAAAGCAGCCGAAGCACAGACAGTCCGTGCTAAAGCCCAAACCCAGCAGCGTTTTGAAACCAGTGGCTGGTCGAATCAGACTAGCAATTATTCGAGTGGTTTTGATGACTTAGAAGAGAAGTTCCGTAGCTGGGAAACTCAGGATGAATTAGAACAAATGAAGCGGAATATGCAGAAGTAGCGCCTATTGGCTAAAATACGCCGAAGTAACAAATGAGTACGCCGAAATAACAAATGAGTACGCCGAAATAACAAATGAGTACGCC
>NZ_JABXKF010000074.1 GCF_017115165.1 Nostoc sp. LPT
GAAGTATAGCAAAATACCTGTATTTGAGTGATTCATCCCGCATTTATGCAACGCCTCAAAATCAAATAGGAGTCCTATAGATTTGCAGATGATTGATTTTTCACCTCGTCAGTATCCTCTAAGCTAATTTGTTGAACCGAAGGTCGCCGTGGCGGTTTATGATAAATTAACCTTCTAAATGAAAATAGCAAGTGAAACGCCTGCATTACAAAAAATAATATTCTTAATAAGATCCTTTGGGATTAGGGAACTCTCAACAGGCAACTGGTAACGAAAAATCTACTTTCTTCCTCTTTCCCATTTTGCGCTTCCCTATCCCACTTTTTCTAAATATCCAATCCTTACATTCAGAAATTTTAAATCCCGTGACTTTGAGCCTGTCTGTTGCTACATCTCATCGCCAACCCTGGCCTGGATTGATAGAAGCCTATCGTGAATACTTGCCTGTCAGCGAAAAAACACCGATTGTCACTCTGTTGGAGGGCAATACACCTCTAATACCAGTGCCAGCGATCGCAGAACGCATTGGCAGACAAGTACGGGTTTTTGTAAAATATGACGGTTTGAATCCCACGGGCAGCTTCAAAGACCGAGGGATGACTATGGCAATTTCCAAAGCCAAGGAAGCAGGGGCAAAAGCAGTAATTTGTGCCAGCACGGGCAATACCTCAGCCGCCGCCGCCGCTTATGCCAGACGGGGAGGCATGAATGCCTTTGTACTGATTCCCGACGGTTATGTAGCGCTGGGCAAGTTAGCTCAAGCATTACTGTATGGCGCAGAAGTATTGGCAATTAAAGGTAATTTTGACCAAGCTCTAGAAATTGTCCGCGAGATGGCCGAAAGCTATCCGATCACTTTGGTGAATTCGGTCAATCCCTACAGACTAGAAGGACAGAAAACAGGAGCCTTTGAAATTGTCGATGCATTGGGTGATGCACCAGACTGGCTGTGTATTCCCGTGGGAAATGCCGGAAATATCACAGCATATTGGATGGGCTTTTGTCAATATCATCAAGCCAGAAAGTGCGATCGCTTACCCCGGATGATGGGATTCCAAGCAGCAGGAGCAGCCCCCTTAGTCCACGGTCAGCCAGTGGCGCATCCCGAAACCCTAGCGACAGCAATTCGCATTGGCAACCCTGCTAGTTGGGAATTAGCGATCGCGGCACAAACCGCCAGCCAGGGAAATTTCCACGCCGTTACCGATGCCGAAATCCTCGACGCTTATCGACTTTTGGCAGCATCAGAAGGTATCTTCTGCGAACCTGCTAGCGCTGCTTCTGTCGCTGGGTTGTTACAGGTGAAAGACCAAATTCCTACAGGGGCGACAGTCGTTTGTGTCCTCACAGGCAATGGTCTAAAAGACCCAGATACAGCCATTAAACACAATCACAGTCAATTTCAACAGGGTATCGGGGCGGAACTGGGCGCAGTAGCCAAGGCAATGGGATTTTAGGGCATTGGGCATTAGTCAAAAATTCTCCCTCATCTCCCTCATCTCCCTGCTCGTTCGCGTGTCAAGCTATCAATAGCATCACCCAAGGCAGTAGTCAGGCTATTGCGGCTTTGGGCGTGATTGTCCTGCTCAGTTTTCAAAGCTTGCAAGAGGCGATCGCGTTCTTTGATCGCGGCGATGAGTTTAGCTTGCAAATCTTCTACAGATTTTAGCTGTTCTATTTCTTGTTGGATAGCTACTGGTGTCCCAGCAGCCAGTGTGTCTACTTCAAAACCTTGGAGTTTATGCAGTTCTGCCTTGAGAGAGGCGATGGTCTGTTGGGAAAGTTGGGTATCTGTGCGGCGTTGTTCTGCTTCTGTGTTGTAAAGCTGACGCCATTTTTGGGCACTTTCCCAAGCCGTATCGCGATCGCTTTGAAGTTCCGCCATCTGCTCTTTGAGTGTCTGGATTTCTGTCAACCACTGTTGTGTTAAAGCGGTCGTATAACTACTATTTTCAGCCATTTTTATCCTCATGCGTACTAAGAAAGTACTAAAATCCATCTGAATACTATTTACTGTTGCCTTCCTTTCTTTTCATCCAGCGCTTTTTGAATAGCTTCTCTACAAAATTCAGGAGGATTGTCTTGTTGCTGTACTTCCTCTTTCATGGATTTTGTCATGCGTAAGTTCATCTTCTCGGTAAGCGGCTCCTCTCGTTCTGACTTAATTGGCTTTAAATTTTCAGGAGTTCCTTTAGGATTAGGCATTATTGAGAGATGTAAATATAGCTTGAATCTTGAGGAAGCGAAACATTAAAGTGTTTATTCGATGGGTACAGAAGCCTGAGAAACTTGTTACCCACCGATACCACTTTTAAGGAATGGCTACTCTATGTTTACACGTTCGGAACTGGAAATCAAAACCATCAAAGAACTTCGTGATCTATACTTACGCTACGGCATTAAGCCAACTGGGAATAAAGGGTACAAAACTTCATGGATTACATCTTTAATGGTGTTCCCTTGTATGGCGTTATCCCAGTTTGAGAACGGTAAGGGATTAAAACTTCCTACCTTTGCTTTCATGCAAGCACTGAGTAACGCTATAGATGAGATGAATGCACCAACCGATGAGCAAGCAGCACTTATCAAAATCACGATGGAAGGGAGAATCATGAATTACCCAGACAGGTACACCCAAGAGAAGCTATTAGCCTTGCACAAAGCGAAAATGTATCTTGAAATGGCTATCGGTTTGCTGAGTCAGTAAAATCCAATTCCTCATACCTAAATTCCTGACTCCCTTCACACCAGAGGGGAGTTTTTGTGTATCCTCTAAGTAATTCAACTTGATTCATAAATAATAGTCATTGGGCATGAGGCATGGTTATTCTCCTTGTCCCCTGGCTCCCCTGCTCTCCACTCGGTATTCTTGTGGTAAAAAGATAGATGCGATCGCTACGCAAAATTTAGCACAGTAGTTAATGAACGCAACCAGTTTTAACTCTAAATTATGCCAAAGCCTCGTTTTTTTCGCTTCTTTCGCCACCTCAATTGGCGCACGCTCAAAAAAACTTTTTCCAGGACTATGGAAAGGCGACTTTTCGGACTCGCCTCAGAAATCGCCTTTAATGCCATGCTATCGCTGTTTCCAGCAATTCTTGCTCTGATTACAGCTATTGGCTTATTGGCAGAATCTTTACAAAATACCTTTAGACAACTGGCGGTGCAACTAAGTCAAGTTCTACCTGAAGAAGCCCTGAATCTGATTCGTGATTTTGCTACCACAGAAATTACTAACTCCAAAAACAGTGGTTTATTTTCTCTAAGCTTTGTATTAGCAATTTGGACTGCTTCTGGGGCGGTGAGTACCGCTATGACAGCCCTCGATCAAATCCATCAAATTCCCTCAGAAAACATCCGCCCCTTTTGGAAAGCCAAGCTTGTCTCTCTGGGATTAACAGTTGGTACTATGTTGCTTTTAATATTGGCTTCTTTCTCAGTGTTTACCAGCGATTGGCTATTGGGAATAGTAGCGCGCGAAAATAGTTCTTTAATCTTTTTGTTGCATCTTTGGCTGCTGTTACGCTGGCCTTTAACTTTAAGTATTGTTGCTGTCGCCTTTGGCTTTGTTTATCGCTATGGCCCAAGCCAGTGGAACTCAGGCACGCCAATGATGCCTGGAGCAATTTTAGCAGCTGTTTTTTGGGCAATGTTGTCTGCCCTATTTCGGCTGTATGTGGCGAATTTTGGCAATTATAATAAAGTATATGGTGCTGTAGGAGCTGTGATAGTTTTAATGCTCTGGCTGTCAATGAGCGCTGCTGTTCTGTTAATCGGCGATCAGTTGAACGTGACTATCGGCGAAGATATGCGCTTAAAAGCCCGGCCGCAATCGCAAGAAAAATATTAATTCGTAAATCCTTGAGAAAATGATTGCAAAAGCTCAGTAGGGGAGTAAAATATCTAACGATTCAATACAAAATTAGCGATCGCCTCTATGTCTGATTCTCCTCCTCGAATTTCGATAATTGAACCTGATGCCAAAGCACCCACTTTGAAGCGCCTGCGTCAGTTAAGTCGGCTGTTGGATAATGTTATTACCATTCCTGGCACAAAGATTGGTTTTGGTATAGATCCAATTTTAGGACTCATACCGATTGGTGGTGATTTTTTGGGAATAATGTTTTCTAGCTACATCATTCTAGAAGCAGCACGGCTAGGCGTATCTAGAGCCACTCTAGGTAAAATGGTTTTGAACGTAATCATTGATGGCTTGGTAGGCGCTGTCCCAGTTTTGGGAGACTTTTTTGATTTTGCCTGGAGAGCTAATACTAATAATATCAAGCTCTTGGAAGAATACTTAAAGTTTCCCAGCGAGCAAAAGAGTGCAGACAGGTGGTTTATCTTTGCTGTTTTAGCTGGATTATTGCTAATCTCCATTATCTTAGTAGCATTGCCCGTGATTCTAATTAGAATCCTGTGGAGCGCCTTTACAGGCGGTTAAATTGTTTATTGATAAAAGAATGAAAGATTGGTGGCAAGCTACTTTTCCTAAAGGGCGGCAAAGTCTAGTTATTACTGATGCTAAAGGCTATCCTATACAAATTGCTTATGGCGAAAGAGGTAGAGGTAAACCGCTAATTTTATTACATGGTATGGGGAGTTGGAGCTACAATTGGCGCCACAGCGTAGCACCATTATCTAAATATTACCGAGTAATTTGTTTTGATGCCAAAGGTTTTGGTTTTTCGGAAAAACCATTGTCTCGTAAAGAACACAACGGTCATCAAGTTATTGAGTTTCAAAGAATTATTCAGGCATTATGTGATGAACCCGCAGTGATTGTAGCCGAATCTCTAGGGGGATTAGTTGCCCTTGCTCTTGCTCAAGAAAATCCGCAGTTAATCGGACGGCTTGTAGTAGTAAATGTACCTGTTTTTGCCGAACAGCTACCCCATTGGTCTATGTGGTTACTTGCCCAAACGCCTCTAGAAGTAATGCAAACAATTGACTCTTTACGTCTGACATATCTGTTTGCACCTCTATTTAGAGAAGTTATGGCAATAGAAAGACGTAGGGTATTATTTGATCCCTCAATTTTGACACAGGAAGATATCTATTGGATAACTTACCCGTTTACTGAATTGCCTGGTACGATCGCAAAAGTCGCTGAAGAGTTACAAATAGCTGCGCGAGAAATTGAGAATTGGCAAGCAAATAAGCCCAATATGCTCACTAAAATTCAAAATAACCTGAGTGCAATTAAGTGTCCTACACTAGTTTTGTGGGGTGAGCAAGATAGTTGGTTTCCTGCTAGTCATGGTAAGAAATTACATCAACATATCCCCAATTCCAAATTACAGATTTTATCTAACTGCTGTCATGATGCCTCAAGTGGGGCTTCTGAGGTGTTGAATAAAACGATTCTTAAATTTTTACAAGATACTAACTTCTAAAGAATAATTCAGAAGCCAGAATTCAGAATTCAGTAATCTTTGAATAGAGGTTTTAAATCCGGTGATTCAGACGCTCTCTACGTTCGCGCAGCGTGTCGCAGACAGACGATGCGCGTAGCTTGCTTCTGTGCAGGAGTCCTACTGTTGCGCTATATACCAGTTGCACAAAATTCATTTTGACTCTTGAATCTTAGTGGTGCAGATACGAATACTTAAGTTAAAACATCAGCCTAAGTACAGCATTTCATTAATTTGTAGCGAATTAAATTTGGCAATACCTTGCAATGCCAATGCATCCCAATATCAACGTTAATGCGTCCCTCTGCAATGCCAATGCATCCCAATACAATGTTAATGCATCCCTCTGCAATGCCAATGCATCCCAATACAATGTTAATGCGTCCCTCTGCAATG
>NZ_JABXKF010000155.1 GCF_017115165.1 Nostoc sp. LPT
GCTGCTGGTGATCTTGCTCCTGTAGCTCTAACTGCTCCTGCTATCAACGGTTAATTCTGAAGTTTAGCTAAATCAAAAAACGCTCTCCTTTTACGGAGAGCGTTTTTTGTTTAAATGTGTAGAATTTGCTATCCTTTTGTTAAAAAGCATACTTCCACTTCACATAAATCAGCGCAGAAATCTGCTTGATTTCTCATCTTTTACATTTTTTGCATTGGTTCTTCTCAACTCAGCTTCCCTGAGTCATTTTGTGCTTCTTAGTCTAAAGTACAGATATTAAGGATGTGAGGAGCAATCATGGGGCAGACACAGGAGCTAGGACAGATTATCATCCTGAATGGTGTTCCGCGATCGGGGAAGTCGAGCATTGTCGCAGTGATTCAGGAGACATTTGATGGTCTATGGATGAATTTGGGTGTTGATAGGTTTATGCAAATGACTCCCGCACGATACTTGCCTGGGATCGGTCTGCGGCCAGGGGGAGAACGGCAGGACATCGAACCTCTTGTTCCCATTCTTTACAGCGCCATGTATGAGTCTATCGCTGCCCACAGCCGCTTGGGTCTAAATGTAGTGGTTGATGTCGGACACCATGACGCCTACGCAATGAAGCGGGGCATTCTGGCTGATAGTGCCCGACGTTTGAAAGGATTACCAGTCTTGTTTGTAGGCGTTCACTGCCCCATCGAGATTGTTATGGAACGACGACAAAACACGGGGTGGAACGTGGGAAGTACAGCCGACTCTCCTATACCACATCCAGTTCAGTTATGGCAACGTGAAGTTCACATCCCTGGTATCTATGACCTTGAAGTTGATACCTCTTTATTAAGCCCAGGTGCGTGTGCCGAGATGATACGCCAGCACCTCGCAGATAGTCCAACACCGTCGGCATTCCAACGACTCGCTGCACACTATACTTAAGCTGTAGTTATGAATGTGTTCACTATATTTGGTATGAATTTGTAAAGTGGGTGATTCTATAAGTTGAAAGTTGAAAGGGAAATTCAATCCCTTTTCACTAATTCTCCAAAAAGTTTACTTAACTCGACAGAATTTGCGATCGCTATCACTCTGAGGATATTGCCAAGAATAGGCAAAGTGGCTAACTCCCTTAAGTTGGGGGGCAAATTGTCGAAGTGCCTGCATTTGCACTTCTAAGGATGGACGATTAGTGACAGATTTTCCCCACTGACCAGCTAAAGCCGGGATTATCTGCGTACCCGGTTTTGCCATACTCAAAACCCGTTGCACTTGCGACACGATACAACTAACATTACCGCAATTCCCATAAGCCATAGGATGCCACTCGAATGTACTGGGGAACCGATCCCAAGGTTGCAAACGGGAATCATACCCTTGTCCGACAGTTTGGTTGCCATCAGGAAAAAACACCACTCCCGTAGAAATACCTTGCTCCTTTGCTGGGTAACTAGCGATGGTGACAAAATCTAGAATTCCTTGCATGGCGTGGGCAACGGCAAGCTGCCACAACTCCCATTGTAAAACTGGTTGTCTATCGGTTGCAGACAGGATTGACTTTTGCGCTAGTGGGAGAGTACGTCCTTGCCACAGTGGTTCCCCTTCCTGGGGATAAAGTTTATCAACTTCCGCTACATCTCCGACGCTGACGAATCCCCTACTCAAAAAGCGGCGAATCAAGTCCAGCCCTTTGTAATTCTGTGCCCGTTTAAATAAAGCTTCTTGGGTTGCGGGACTAAATAGCCATAAATCTGAAACTTTGGTGGCGATAGAATCACTTCCTGCTTGTCGCGGATAGCGCACGTAATCCAATAGCAAGCCATCTGGGCGACGGCGCAAAACTTGTTGTACTAATTGGTAATAATCGCGTTTTGCTTGCAGGTTGTAGGGATCGATAAATAGTTGAGAGCCATTATCTACCACATATAGGCTGGTTTGACCTTTGCCATTACGAGCGATCGCACTTTCTCTATCTGGGCGCTGGGCGTAAGTATAGCCGAAATTTGTGGTAAACATCCAGGCATAGACCTTCAAACCACGTTGCCGACCTTTTTTAATTGCCGTAGCGAGTATATCGATATTTTCTGCCCCTGGAGTGCGAATCACAGCAGGCCAAACCGTCGGGTTAGCTCTTGCTGGTAATAGTACCTGCCCATCGTAAAATACTTCTATATAAACTTGGTTATAGCCACGATTAACAATCCGATCCATAATCTGATCGATTATTCCTGGCTGAATGTCGCAGGGATACAAGCGTAACCAAATGGCTTGGGTTTGCGGCCAAGTCCGAGAGCGACATTCCTTTAATTTCTGTGCTTGTTCTTGTATTATGCTTTGGTAGCGCGTTTGAGCATCTTGTTTGCCTTTGAGCGCTAACAAACGCAAGTTTTCTTTTTGTTGCGCCGCCGCTGATGATAACTGACAATACTCAGTTACTTGCGCCCTTGCTGGTTCGCTTCCCAAGTTTGGGAGCAACAAACTACTAGTAAAAACAACAGCGCATAAGCGCCGCCAAAATAATGTTGATCTTGCAACGTTCAAGGGACAGTTAGACATACCTACCAGTAGATGAACAAATTCAAAATTCAAAAAAGTTTCAGACAGGGATTTAAACTCCGACTGTAACTTGCTTACCACAGGGTAACTGAGCAAAGGCGAAGTGGCTCTAACTCTGAGCTACGTGTTAACGTTCGGTCTTAAAGCCTTTAATTTGCGATAATAATCGATCTCAACTCAAATAATTATGGACAACGTGTATCGAATTATATAGTTAAATACTAAGGGTTTTAAAACCTATTTTTTCAAGACTCTCAAAGGTCAATTTCTGTTGCCGTATTCTTTTATAGCGGTTTCCAGTGCATGAAGTAGATATCAAAACTTCACCCGCAATGCGAATGCATCGGCTCACATTGTTAATGCATCTGACTTTTCCTGTTAAGTCTCTTTTGCAAGCTGCCAACCCTCACAGCATCTGTGAAAGGTTAAGGTAATTGCACTTTTGTCAAGAGGGTGCAGGAAAAGCGGATAAATTCAGCCTGGAGACTGGTTTCGGAGATATTTAACTACGCCTAAGTCTTGATTCTCTGGGGAAGCGAAGTACTTAATCGGGTCATCCGCTTTGCCTTTCTCATTTGCGACACTAACCCTCTTTTGACAAAGTTATTCTCTCGTTACAATACTGTTTCATACCCTATTTTAAGTTGTGAAAAACCTTAAAGATAATGATAATCAAATTGAGGGGGAGGAGGCGAGCGTCGCTCGCCTCCTCCCCCTTTCCCCGCACACGATGATCATTCTGATTAAGACTATTTTGAGTATTTTAACCGATTGACAAAATGCTTTTTATCTCAACCTCTCACCAATGCTCCTGTACCATATATATGCTTTTACCCAAAAAATAGCCAGTTACGAACCATAGAAAGTTAAAAAACTTGGCAGAGTGAGCGCTAACTAATGTGTTCTAGCTGTGATATAGTCTGCGATCGCCATTAGAGGTTGGGCCTTTTCGCCAAAGCAAACTAATTCTGCTTTTGCTGAGTCAACCAATTTTTGCGCTTTGAGTTTTGATTCCTCAATACCCCACAAACTGGGATAAGTCACTTTCCCCGCCTTTTGATCTTTGCCCGGAGTTTTACCGAGTTCCTCCTGAGTACCAGTCATATCAAGCACATCATCAATAATTTGGAAAGCTAGACCAATATTGCGAGCATAGTGAGAAAGCGGCAGCAGAATTTTATTGTCCACTCCCGCCAATAGTGCTCCTGATAAAACAGACGTTTCCAATAAAGCACCAGTTTTGTGGGCATGAATAAAGTTGAGGGTTTCGATGTCAATATTCTGCAATCCCTCAGATTGTAAATCAACAACTTGACCGCCAACTAGACCTGTTGCTGCTACTGCATGAGCCAACTTAGCAACAACCTGCAACAAATGCTGGGCAGCAACTCTTTTGGTTTGAACCACAAGAAACTCAAAGGCATAGGCTAAAAGTGCATCACCAGCTAGAATGGCAATGTTTTCGCCATAAATTTTATGGTTAGTTAACTTTCCGCGTCGATAGTCATCATTATCCATTCCAGGTAAGTCGTCATGGATTAGAGAAAAGGTGTGAATCATTTCCAGCGTACAAGCAGTAGGCATCGCCATCTCGATAGTGCCTCCAGCAAGTTCACAACCGGCAAGACATAGAATCGGGCGTAGGCGCTTTCCTCCAGCCAGCAGGGAATAGCGCATAGATTCGTAGAGTATTTCTGGATAGACTACAGTAATTGACTGTTCAAGCGCTGCTTCAACTTGCGATCGCCGTTCTGATAAATAGGCTTTAAGGTCAAAAGTAGTTTCTTTAACAGATGACCATTCAAAGATTTGAGTATTCACCATAAATATTTATCTTCAAAATTACAGTACTACACCTAATCGACAAAATCTGGCTGAGAGGAACTATTAAACAACGCTGTTTTAGGAATTAATATCATGTTTGTTTGATTACTTATAATTACCGTAATCTATGCAAAAATAGGAAAAGCCTTTTTCCCCCTGCTCCCCTGCCTCCTATTTGTATCAACCTTAAAGTGAAACGGTATTACCCTTCCCTCAGCGCCCAATTTCCACGTCTTCAAGGATGCCGAGTGCATCGGGGATGAGAATGGCTGCACAGTAGTAGGCGCTGACAAGATAAGAAATGACAGCTTTTTCGTTGATACCCATGAATTTGACAGACAAGCTGGGCTGGTATTCATCAGGGATACCCGTTTTATGTAAACCTATCACCCCTTGGTTTTCTTCTCCGACACGGAGTACCAAAATAGAGCTAGTACCCTGCTTGGTGATCGGAATTTTGTTACAAGGAAAAATCGGATAGTTGCGCCATGCAGGTACAATCTTTCCATTGACCTCCCTGCTTGGGGAATAGATGCCACGACGGTTACACTCCCGGCCAAAAGCAGCGATCGCGCGAGGATGAGCGAGGAAAAAATGGGATTTGCGCCGCCGAGAGAGCAATTCATCAAAATCATCTGGAGTCGGTGGCCCGGTGCGGGTAAAGATGCGTTGCTTAAGATCAGCATTATGCAACAACCCGAAATCAGGATTATTCAGCATTTCGTATTCTTGCCGTTCCCGCAACCCTTCGATAGTCAGCCGTAATTGTTGCTCCGTCTGGTTCATGGGTTCGTTGTAGATGTCAGCAACTCGCGTATTCACCCGTAAAATGGTTTCAGCGACGCTTAACTCATACTCCCGTGGCTTCAAGTCATAATCAACAAATGTCCTGGGTAACTCAGTTTCTGGACTATGACCGGCAGACATGATAATCTCCGCTTGATTATGCCTATCTTGGGGTTTGCTCAACATAGCTCTAAAGCGATCGACCTGAATCTGCAACGCTTCAGATTGGTTCATTAACTCCCGAAACGCCTGTATTGGCAAAGACAAAACTATGCAACGTGTAACAGCTCTGAGGCTAACCTCCCAAGTGTCCTGAGATAGAACTATAGCTTCGCCACCAAAACAATCGCCTTCAGCTAAGATATCCCGTAAAGCTTCCGCCTCATATTTTCCTGCCTTCAGCTTATTAACTTTACCATGAGCAATTAATAACACTTGGTCGGCTGGTTGACCTTCCCCTACAATGACCTCACCTGGAGCAAATTCTTGTTGCACAAAGCGGTTCGCCAAGACGTTGAGTACCTCAATATCCTCAAACCCACGCAATAAAGATAGTTCACAAAGTGCTTGGGGAATGACCCGCACCCCTAGCTATCTAATTGGTATACAAAGCAGGTAAGCTGAAAACTTGCATCTAGCA